>JBBINR010000043.1:0-27339 GCA_037443785.1 Ignavibacteriales bacterium
TACCGAACGCCCTCCGTCGGGAACCCAGCAGAAAGAATCGACACCTTCAATTACAAAAATACATTAATGGATTCCCGCCAACAACCGCGGGAATGACAAATCTCTTTATTTCTTGTCATGCCCGAACGCTTTTGTCGGGCATCCAGCAACAAATTTTTCATAGATCCCCGCTTACAATCTGCGGGAATGACAGAGATTCATTGTCGTGCTTCTTTCCTCTCTCCGTGTCGCTTCTCCACAGAGGGGGGCTTTTAAAATAAAGAAGGACGGGTGTTCATCCGTCCTTGCAATACTCCTTCATCTCCTTCGACGCTCATTTTACAAAATATCAAAAAGTTCTTTGATGTTCTGGATATGGTACGTCGGCTGTACTGCCGATGTATTATCGGCATTTTTCGGATTGAACCAACAGGTGTCAATTCCAAAATTCACTCCCCCCTGAATGTCGGACGATAACGAATCCCCGATCATCAGCACGCTCTGCTTATCGCCATGATTCAATTTCTTCAATGCATATTCAAAGATGCGCGGATCCGGCTTGCTCACGCCGGCTTCTTCGGAAATCGTCATATCGGAAATATATTCTTTGATGGCCGATCGTTTCAATCTCGACGTCTGCACTTCTTTGATCCCGTTCGTCACGATCATCACGGTATATTTGGCATGCAAATATTCGCACAACGCTTCCGCCCCATCCAGTAAAAACGCCCCGTCGCTCAAATGTTTGATAAAGAGCTCACTGAAATCATCGGCGGAAAATTGCACGTCATGGTCATGAAATAATCGCCTGAACCGCTCGACGCGAACCTGCTTGCTGGTTAATAATCCCTTTTCAACATCATTCCAGAGCAGCTTGTTGATGATCTTATACTTTTCCATCATCATATTCACATCCAGATCATGCGTCATCTCCATGAATGAACGTTCAAAAGCAACCCTTTCAGCTTTTTCAAAATCAAAAAGAGTATCGTCGGCATCAATCAAAATAAGTTTATACAATAACAATGCTCCTCATCTTCGTTTATATCAATCAATACAGTGACAACCAAAAAAATTATCTGTTCACCCCGCTCATGCCGCGCTCGGGGTATCGCGCTCCCGCAACAGCATCGGCAGGAACAGCATCACCGATTTGCTTCAGTTCATCCGGCGTGAAACGAATGGAGAGTGCTGCGATATTTTCTTCAAGATATTTTCTCCTTTTCGTTCCGGGAATGGGAACGATCTCTTTTCCCTGCGCAACAATCCATGCTAACGCTGCTTGTGCGGGAGTACATTTTTTCTTTGCGGCAATTTCTTCGATCCGTTTCACAAGTCCAAAATTCTTCTCCAGGTTCTCTCCTTGAAACCGCGGATGCGTATTTCTAAAATCATCCTGAGGAATGTTTTCAGTGGAAGAAAATTTTCAGGTCAAGAATCCTCGCCCAAGCGGACTGTAGGCAACGAATGTAATTCCAAGCACGCGGCACGTCGGAAGAATTTCCGCTTCAACGTCCCGGGTCCAGAGAGAGTATTCCGTTTGCAATGCGGAAATGGGGTGCACGGTATGTGCGCGGCGAAGTGTTTGAGACGCCGCTTCCGAAAGTCCGAGAAAGCGCACTTTCCCTTCACGCACCAATTCGCTCATCGCTCCAACCGTCTCTTCAATCGGCACACTCGGATCGACGCGGTGCTGGTAATAGAGATCGATCACATCAACGCCGAGGCGCTTCAAACTTCCTTCACACGCAGAGCGGACATAGTCCGGCCGGCCGTTCACACCAAGAAAACTACCATCTTTTCCGCGCATGTTGCCGAACTTTGTTGCAATGACAATATCTTTTCGATGGGCTTTCAATGCTTTTCCCACAAGTTCTTCATTCTTTCCGATGCCGTACATATCCGCCGTATCAAAGAAATTGATGCCGAGATCAATGGCGCGGTGTATTGTCGCGATCGATTCGTTGTCGTCTCTCCCCGAATAGAATTCCGACATACCCATACAGCCAAGCCCTATGGCAGAAATATTCAGTCCGCTTTTCCCGAGTGCACGCTGTTCCATAGCTCTTCCTTTTATAATAGTGAGTCAAAATACGATTTTATGTGACGAGTATATAGACGGACAGAAAAGATTTTTATTTGAAGATGAAGAAGTTTGTCATGACCCTCTCAATATTCCTTCATTCGTGTCTTAGCGCCCTTGCGGTAAATGCTCTTAATGAATCTCCGCCGAAAGCATGCGGAGATGACAAACCACTTTTTTCGTGTCATGCCCGAATGTTTCTGTCGGGCATCCAGCTGAAAGAATCATGACCTTCAATTGCATAAACACATTAATGGATTCCCGCCTACCACCGCGGGAATGACAGGAGCTTTTCCTCACAGAGGAACTTTTAAAATGATAAAGGGACAGATTGTTCATCCGTCCCTTTATCAATCGCTGTTATTCGTTTTACGCGGTGAATTTTTTGAATGCCAATGTTGCATTATGACCGCCGAAGCCGAACGCGTTGCTGATCGCCGCATTCACGGTTTTCTTGATTGCTTTATTCGGCACATAATACAGATCGCATTCAGGATCGGGCGTATCGTAATTAATCGTCGGATGCACTTCATCGGTAACAACTGACATAATCGCTGCAATTGCACCAACAACACCCGCTGCACCAAGCAAATGTCCGATCATCGACTTGGTAGAATTGACGGCAAGTTTCTGGGCATGATCGCCGAACACCGCTTTGATCGCCGCCGTTTCATACTTATCATTGTAGTACGTCGATGTTCCATGAGCATTCACATAATCAATCTCTGTCGGTTTCAAACCGGCATCGTTCAATGCCATTTTCATCGAACGCTGAGCTCCCTCGCCGTTCGGCGCCGGCTCGGTGATATGATGCGCGTCTCCCGTGAATCCCAATCCTGCAAGTTCTGCATAAATTTTCGCACCGCGTGCTCTCGCGTGTTCAAGTTCTTCAAGGATCAAAATACCGCCCCCTTCACCCATGACAAATCCGTCGCGGTCTTTTTCAAACGGACGGCTCGCTTTTTCCGGCGCGTCGTTTCTTTTTGAGAGTGCTTTCAGCGCGTTGAATCCGCCGATACCCATCTCGCAAATTCCTGCTTCCGATCCGCCGCAAACCATCACATCCACAAGTCCGCGTTGAATAAGCATCAGTGAATCGCCGATGGCGTGTGACGCTGTAGCACAGGCAGAAACCGTCGCGTAGTTCGGGCCTTTCAATCCGTACTTTATGGAAATTCGTCCCGCCGCAATATCAGGAATCATCATCGGAATGAAGAAAGGGCTGATACGATCGGGGCCTTTCATCTCGATCATATTCCCAACCTGCTTCTGGAATGTATTGAATCCGCCGATGCCGGAACCGAATACAACACCGACTTTCTCTTTATTTGTCTTTTCAAAATCGATCGCCGCATCGTTGATCGCCTGTTCCGCTGCAGCCAGAGCATATTGCGTGAACGGGTCAACGCGTTGGGCCAGTTTGCGGTCCATGTAATTATGCGGATCGAAGCCTTTTAATTCGCCGGCAAATTTTGTTTCGTAATTGGTCGTATCAAAATGAGTGATGTTGGCAACGCCGCTTTTTCCGGCAAGTGCATTAGCCCAAAAATCCTGGACAGTCAGTCCGATCGGCGTAACAGCACCCATTCCGGTTACAACAACGCGGCGTGGTTTTCCATTGTAAGCCATAACTAATTCCTGAAATAATATTTAGAATCAATTGTCATTGCGAGGAGTGAGTTCCTGACTTTGTCAGGATGAACGACGCGGCAATCTTTTTTTTTGGGAATTGCTTCGCTAAAAAAACAGCTCGCAATGACTTTGATATAACGTGTGATTTCTATAAATAAAAAACCACATCGTCACAGAAATAGTGTGAAGTGCAATAACGATGTGGTTTTAGTTCGTAAACTTATTTTTTGGAGGTAATGTACTTTACCGCATCGCCAACGGTGCCGATTTTTTCAGCATCTTCATCGGGAATGCTCATTCCAAATGCCTTTTCAAATTCCATCACAAGTTCTACCGTATCGAGTGAATCTGCTCCAAGATCGTTGGTGAACGAAGCGGTTTCGGTAACCTGTGCTGCATCAACGCCAAGTTTGTTGACGATGATTTCTTTTACTTTGGCTGCTACATCTGACATAATGTTTCTCCTATTAAAGTTGATTGGATTGCTTTATTTTGTTTTCAGTATTATTAAACCTTCGTGTTACATTGCCATACCACCGTCAACATTCATCGTCTGACCGGTGATATAATTTGAGTCTGTTGATGCCAAAAAACACACAACCGCGGCAATTTCCTCAGGTTTTGCGATACGTTTCTGAGGAATGATGCTCAAGATACCTTCTTTTTGCTTCTCATTCAACTTTTCTGTCATATCCGTTTCGATGAACCCGGGAGCGATTGCGTTTACCTGAATATTGCGAGAAGCCAGCTCTTTTGCAATCGATTTCGTAAAACCGATAACTCCGGCTTTGGATGCGACATAATTCGACTGTCCGGCATTCCCAACAACACCAACAACCGATGCAATATTGACGATTTTTCCCGATTGCTGACTCATCATCGGCCGGCTGACCGCTTTAGTGAAATTAAAAACAGATTTTAAATTTGTTTGAATGACATCATCCCAATCCTGTTCGCTCATTCGCATCAGCAAACCGTCTTTGGTGATACCGGCATTGTTCACAAGAATATCGATCTTTCCAAATTCTTTTACAACGGATTGAACGACCTCGTCTGATTGTTTTGTATCGGCAGCGTTAGATTGAAATGCCGCTGCCTTCCGGCCAAGTTTTTGAAGTTCGGCAACCAGCGCATTCGCTTCATCAACTTTACTTCGATAGGTGAAGGCTACGTCCGCACCGGAATTGGCAAGATGAAGAACGATCGAGCGTCCGATTCCGCGGGAACCGCCGGTAACAAGTGCGACTTTACCATTGAGACTATAATTCGTCATTTCATAATTTCCTTTTGTTGACTATAACTTTTTTCCATTTCAACCAATTGTGCGTACCCTCCTGAGCCAAGCACAAATTCCAATTCTGCTTTACATGATTCGACGAGCAACGTCGATGTTTCACTGACAATTGAACAACACGAAGCGTTGTCCTGCTGATAATCATCGAATGTCAACACGCCATCTATTACAACGATAGGAAACGCAATACAATAGAACGGTTTTATTTTCCACGGATCGCTGTATTTCTCGGCGCTCAATAATTGAATGCTGCATCGCCCGTCACTGCGAAGAAAAGAGCACTTGCCGTTAATAACTTCGGTGCCCACGGCAATTCCCGAAGGAAAATCATGATCAACTTCCTGTTTGTTATCAAACCACACCGCCTCATCTTTCGATTGCGTTTCATCCATGAACGGTTTTATTTCTTCTTTATGGCGAAGGATGGAATCGCGTTCCGCCGGATCAAGAAATACGCCGGATGAACAGCAGGTCGTTTCACATTTGTGAGGACCGCAGCCACGCGCAAATCCTTTTTCAAAAAGGACCGGATCGATTTTATATTTTCCGATATAACGTTCAGTGCTCATAATTTTACGTCAGCCGCCTTGTCAAAACCTGAAATTTCGGCATTAGCAACTGTTCGTTTCACTAAACCCTGCAGTACTTTTCCGGGGCCAATTTCAATAAATTTCGCCGCGCCATTGGAAGACATGTTCACGACTGTTTCTTCCCATCGCACAGGACTTGTTACTTGTTCAAATAATAATTTTCTAATTTCATTTGCTTGCGTTGTCGGCTGTGCAGTAACATTGGCGTAGACAGGAATTTTTGCATCGCGAATTTGCGTGGCATCAAGGGCATTCTTCAAGGTATCTTTTGCGCTCTGCATCAACGGTGAATGAAACGCCCCACTGACTACCAATTCTTTCGCAAGTTTTGCTCCCCGTTCTTTTGCAATTTCAACCGCTTTTCTTACGCCTGTAACGCTTCCGGAAATAACAATTTGCCCCGGGGAATTAAAATTTGCGGGCTGAACAATTCCCGACTCGCTTGCGCTTGCACATACTTCAGAAACAACCTTCGAATCCAGTCCGACGATCGCCGCCATCGTTCCGGGGTTTTCTTCACCTGCTTTTTGCATCAGCTCTCCGCGCAGACGGACAAGTTTGATTGCATCGGAAAATGAAATCGCTTCTGCAGCAACAAGGGCAGAGTATTCACCAAGAGAATGTCCTGCTGCCATGGACGCATCGGACAGTTTCAACAAATTCCATAATGCTACGCTGTGAAGAAATATTGCGGGCTGCGTATTCTTCGTCTGTTTTAATTCTTCTTCCGGTCCTTCAAAGCAAATTTTTGAAAGGGAAAATCCTAAAACAGAATCCGCTTGATCGAAATATTTTTTTACTTCGGGAAATTGGCCGCAGAGATCTTTTCCCATTCCGACATATTGCGAGCCTTGTCCCGGAAATACGTACGCTGTTTTCATTATCTTAGTATGCCCACTTTACGTACACAGCACCCCATGTGTAACCCGCACCAAAACTTGCGAAAACGAGATTTTGCCCCTTCTTCACTTTTCCCGCATGCCACCATTCGGATAAGCACAAGGGAATCGTCGCGGCAGTAGTGTTTCCGTATTTCTCAATGTTGATCATCACTTTCGATTTATCCAGTCCCATCCGGTTTGCCGTTGCATCGATGATGCGCAGGTTTGCCTGATGTGGAACGAGCCAATCAATTTGATCACCGGTCAGATTGTTCCGCTTCATGATCTCTTCAGAAACGTCGGCCATTCCTACAACCGCCACTTTAAACACTGCTTTACCGTCTTGATAGATATAGTGAAGTTTGTCTTCGATTGTCTTAACAGATGGCGGATTCAAACTTCCGCCGCCTTTCATATACAGAGACTCTCCACCAGTTCCATCGGAATACAATCGATGATCAATGACGCCGAAATTCGGATCGCTGCTCGGTTCAAGAAGGACTGCGGCACCTGCATCACCAAATAGAATACATGTGTTGCGATCAGTATAGTCGATGATCGAACTCATCTTATCAGCACCGACAACTACGACTTTTTTATATGCACCGGTCTCAATCAATTGCGAGCCAAGCGTAATGGCATAGACAAAACCTGAACATGCCGCAGAGACATCGAATCCCCATGCTTTTTTCGCGCCAATTTTTTCTTGAAGCACGCATGCGGTTGCCGGAAAAAACATGTCCGGCGTAACGGTTGCGAAGATAATGACATCAATTTCATCCGCACCGATTCCTCGGTTTAATAAAAGATTTTTAACCGCGGGAACGGCGAGATCGGATGTTGCGCCGTTTTCCAAAATGCGGCGCTCCCGAATACCGGTTCGCGTACGAATCCATTCGTCGTTGGTTTCAACTAACTTTTCAAGATCGGCGTTCGTTAATATTTTTTCAGGAACATAATGTCCGACTGCTGTAATGGCTGCTCGAATTTTACTCATTCTTAAACTTTCCCGCCTGCCGCACCGGCAGACAATCTCTCTTGTATGTGCTGATTAATTTTTTGGTCCACGACTTCTTCCGCTCGTAAAAGCATGTTCTTGATCGCTTTTGGCGGCGAACTGCCGTGCCCGATAATGGTAACGCCATTGACGCCAAGAAGCGGAATTCCGCCGAACTCCGTATAGTCCATATCGCGGAAAATCTCTTTTAATGAGCCGCGAAGAACTCCGATCATCAGTTTGTTGATGATGCTTTGTCCTGCAAATTTTTTAAACTGAAACTTCAAATATCCCGGAACACTCTCGGCAAATTTCAACAACACGTTGCCGACAAACCCGTCGCACATTACTACATCCACCTCGCCTTTAAGAATATCGCGCCCTTCAATATTCCCGACAAAATTCATCTTGCCTTTTCGTTCAGAAATCAATTTGAACGCTTCTTTTGCAAGTTCATTTCCTTTCGATTCTTCTTCGCCGATATTCAATAATCCAATTTTGGGATTTTTTTTCTTGAAGATGTATTCAGCATAAATACTTCCCATCACTCCAAACTCAAATAGGAAATGCGGTTTGCAATCCGAGACAGCACCCGCATCCACGATTAATGTTGGGCCATTTTCACTGGGAAAGATTGCCGCAATTGTCGGCCGGCTCACCCCGGGAATTCTTCCAAGAATCAATGTCGATGCGGCAGTCACCGCGCCGGTATTTCCAGGCGATACAAATGCATCGGCTTGACCTTCTTTATGCATCGTAATTCCTTTAACGAGCGAAGAATTCGGTTTTGTTTTGATGGACACAACGGGTGAGTCATGCATATCAATCACGTCTGGCGCGTGAACAATCGAAAAGTTCAATCCCGATGTTTCATGCTTTGCAAGTTCTGTATTGATCTTCGCTTCGTCGCCGACAATGATGACGTGAAAACGATTATTCGTTTGTCGAAGGCATTCGATAGCCCCTTGAACTTCATACGCAGGAGCGAAATCGCCGCCCATGGCGTCTAACGCTATTCGAAGTTGTTGATTGGATTGATTCAATTCAGTGCAGTGATTGTTTAACTAGTGTTAAGGTAACGTATTTGTTTGGCACAAAAAAGCCACCCCAACAAAGATCGGGATGGCTCAACGTGTACTAAATACTTACGCTTGTTTCTTTTCCAAAATCACTCGTCCTTTGTACATCAGTTTTCCGTCAGAAGTCCACACAGCGCGATGGCTTAAATGAGCTTCACCGGAAACCGGATCAATTGCAACGGTCGGTGCTTCCGCTTTATAATGCGTGCGGCGTTTTCGTCCGCGTGTTTTGGAATGTCGTCGTTTCGGATTTGGCATTGTCGCTTCCCTTTAATAAAATAAATAAATCAATTATTCGCTTTTCTTTTCAATTCTTTCAATTTTTCCCACCGCGGATCAATAGCATGATCGTCGTCTTCATTGCGTATCGGAATTTCGCAATTGTCTCTTCCGCATAAGTGCTTTAATGGAACAGCGATCATCAAATATTCTTTCACACTTTCAGAAACATCGATGATATTTTGATCGTGTGCCAACAGGTGAAAATCATCATCATCTTCCATCGCCTCGTCATTTTCCCACGAATATACTGTGGTAAAGGTCGTTTCAATATTCTCGTCAAAATCACTCGCACAGCGGTCACAGACAAAAATGCCCTTGACAGAAGCCTGCACGGTGAGTAATATCTGATTCAGGCTTTTTTCAAGGGTGACGAATGTGGAAACCGGACCTTGAAAAATCTCATCTAATTTGAGATTTTTTGCGTCTTCAACGAAATTGTACGAGAAAGTACCCTCTGAAAGGTTTGAAATATTAATTTGCATCGTTTCAATCCCCCGATCGGAGGGCAAAAGCTTGTGAAAAATGTCAATTTTTACGAAAAAGACCGCAATAATATACTTATATTGGATGAGAGAGTCAAGATTCTACGATTGACAAGTAAAAAGTATGCATAACGGAAAATGATTAAAAAACATTCGTTCGCCTTCGTAATCTTTACCGCTGCCGTTGTTCTCCGAATCCTCTTTATCTTTTATCAAGGAATCCATCTAACATCCGATGAATTAGATTACTACAATTTGGCAATGAATATTGTGCATGGCAATGGGTTTTCCGTTGAAAATGGACTCCCCACAGCTTATCGCCCTCCCGCATACCCGTATTTTCTTTCAGTACTCTTTACATTACATAACTCGGTCTATTTTATCGAAATCATGCAAGCAGTTATCGAAAGCATCAGCGGACTTCTACTTTTTATTATTGGGAAGAAGATTTTTTCTGAACGTGCCGGATTAACCGCAATGATTGTTTGGAGCTTATTTCCTTCAAGCATCATCATGCCGTCTCAATTATTAAGCGAAACCCTCTATGTATTCCTTTTGTTGATTTTCGTTGTTTCAACCATCCACGATAAGTCTAACAAAATTTTCCCTGCGGTAGGAATAGGTATAATTTCCGGGGCATTAATATTACTTAAACCTCAGACCATTTTGGTTTTAATTATTTTGGCTCTTTATGCAATAATGAAGAGAAAAGATTATTCCCGCATCAAAACCGGAATGTTCGTCACTCTTGGAATACTGCTGATCATTGCACCATGGATAATTCGGAATAAAATCATTTTTGATGAATATCTTATTACGACGAACGGAGGGATAAATTTCTGGATTGGGAATAATTCAGAAGCCAATGGAAGTTACAAAATACCATCGATTGATCCACTCTCTTCAATCGACAACGAAGCCAAAAGAAATTCAGAAGGGTACAGGCTGGGTGTGAATTTTATCCATCGGCATTTCGTAAAATGGGTGGAATTAGGTTTTCTCAAAACGGCATATTTATTTTCATCCCAAAATTATTTGAGTTTTTTGATTTCCAACGATTCATTGCCGAGCCTTTCATACAAAGAAAACTTACGAATGATGCCTTGGCAGCATGCTATCGGTCTAAATATTCCGTATCTCATAATTATCACTATAGGAACAATGGGTTTTATCATAACGCTAAAGCACTATGCTTCGGTGTTCCCTTTCCACATGCTGTTGGCAGCATGGATTGCTATTCACGTTCTCTATTTCGGATCGGCACGATTCAATTATCCGATGCTTCCATTCTTTTGCCTGATGGGTTCGGCGGTGATTGCGGGAAGATCTTTTTTCGAAGGCAGCAATAAAAAGAATCGCATTTACGCGGTTGCGTGTGCGGTTATAATAACTCTTCCAACACTTGCTGAATTTATTGTTGCCTATATTTAAAATAACAACGCACTCTTATAAAGAGTGCGTTAGATAAAAAAGTCGTAAAAGGTTTTACACTTCTTCAACGGGAACTTCTTCATGAACCGGAGCCGTTGCTGAAATTCCGTGTCGTTGAAGTTCATCGTGGACAAAATCTACTGCTTCTGCCAACGCATCGGCAAATTTTTCAAAGTCTTCCTTGTATAAGAAAATCTTGTGTTTCTTAAATTCATTTTCGCCGATCTTCTTACTCTCCGTAATCGTTATATAGAAATCCTTTTCAGATTTTGTCGCTTTTACGTCGAAGAAATATGTACGTTTCCCTGCACGAACGCGTCTGCTAAACACTTCTTCTTTTTTCTCCACTGATAATGCTGTAGAAGTTTCCAATTCTACACCCTCCTATTGTTTAATGAATATATATATTTAACGATGTGCACTCTGCACGTAAATTTCTAACATTATTTTCTGATCACCGCAACTTTTGCTGCGCCGACTTGCGAGCCTTTTTGATCTAGTGCAACGACGATATATATTCCCGACCCGACATTGTTTCCGTTATCATCTCTGCAATCCCAAAATGCTCTTCCGGCTCCTTGTGCAGCAAACTGCTTAATTACTTTTCCGGTTACTGTCAACACTTTAATCACGCAGTCATCAACGAGTCCTCGGATTTCAACACTCGCGTGTTGTTCAAGATAAACTGGATTTGGTGAAAGGTCAACATTTGAGAGTGAAGAACTTGAAGAAATTGCAGCAATTTCCAGACTGGACAGTCCTTTTTCTGTGGCGAAGTACATCACACCTTTTCGTTGATCGTAAGCAATTGAATAGATATTATCATCAATTAACTTACCATCGGTATTTTGCATAGTGTATTGATTGAGCAATTGTGAACCATCGGGGGAAAGGACAAAAATACCTTGAGTGGTTCCAACCCACTTATTATTTAAAGCATCAATCGCAATACAGTTAACCTGTTGATCACGAACTGAAGGTTGAAACACTCGGCTTATATGGTCAGCAGGACTTAAGGAATTGGTAATGATAGAAATTCCGTTTGCTGTTCCTAACCACAGATCGCCGGATTTATCTTTCACGATAGCGTAAATATATTTATTCGTCAATCCATCGCTCTCACTAAGCACTCCCCACCCGTTGATGGTATTACGAATCTTATTATTCTCATTGAAGAAAACTACTGATACGCTTCCAGGAGCCCTTCCAACAATAGCATTCGTGAACCACTTTGTATTATTGTCATCAATGATAACATCAAACATAAATGATGGGATGCCGTAGGGTGAACCAGGGAAAGAAATCCACGTAGAATCTGATTTCATTTTCCAGAGAACTTTTTTATCATCAACTGAAGCAAACACCGCAACCCAAACTCCGTTCGAATCGCCGACGGCAATTTTACAAGGAACTGTATATGAAGGAATATTAGTGCCACTGCGAACGACTCCTATAAATCCGGGATAATCATAATCAAATTGGCGAACGACATCACCTTTTGAATTGACAACCACTAAACCTTCTCCCCATGTACCAAACCATTTCGAATTATTCGGACCGATATCGACTGTAAAACAACTATTCGATAGAAGCAGTGGAGTATTTGAACGATTATAGTTTCTCCAGATCGACCCATTGAAACTATAAAAACCATTTCCAACGCCAGCACCAATTCCTCCCGAAGCAGCCCATAAAACATTATCGTTATCCACAACGATTCGATAAAAGAAATTTGAGTACGGTCCGTTCGGATAAGTTTTTTCCCATTGTTGGGTCGTCCCGTTAAGAGCTCCTACACCATCCACGTCAAATCCTAAAAAAATTTCTTTTTTATCCGTTACGGCACCGCTTACGACTGTGCCGGAAAAAGGAGAGCCAATACCGGTAATTGTGCCCGTGACGGAAAAAGATTTTAACTGATTGGATTCCGTCAACAATAGCACTGAATCCTTAAGTGCAATAATTTTCGTCACGCCTCCGATCCCGGCAATAACATTCCACGAAGAATTTTGGAACTTCATGAATCCTGAAACCGATCCTCCATATAAATCTCCATTAAAGGTCTCAAGCGAATTCACCGAGGCGTTACTTGATGAGATCTCCCACGAGCCGGGAGATGATAAATTTAGGGCACCGGTTTTTGAAGCAAGAATGCCGTGATCTGTTGCCAGAAAAATTTTATCCTGAAAAACTCTCACCGCATTCACTACCGGCTGCGAAATCGAAGCAAAATTCGTGTAGGTGTCTGAAAATTCAAATTTAGAAACTGAAAATATACTCACTCCGAATGCAGTGTGAATATATAACTTATCTCCAGCTTGATAAAATCCATTGATAACTTTGGATGTTGACGAGAACTTGGTGATATCGGTGATAGAGATCCACCGCTGACGAGCTGGATCATAAACATCAATGATCCCAGACTCAAGTCCGACCCATACTTTGCCTTGTGAGTCGACAAAAATTGCGGTAACACTGTTAGAAGTGAGTCCTTCGGAATTAGTATATTTTTGGAAGGAAGAATCTGAAGGATCAAACCGAAAAATTCCGCCTGAAGTACCTGCCCAAACAACTTTTCCATCTGTGGCAAGAGAACGGATACTTTTCATATCCGTATAATTTTTCCATTGTCCTACACTTGCATTCGCTCTCAGAAAAATACTCAGAAATACGGAGCAACAAATAATAATCCGACGTAAAGACATTTCAGCAACACCGAACATACAGAAAACTCCTTTCAATTTTTAAATGCCGTAGAAAAGAATCTTCCGTTATTCCCTTTCGATTAAGAAACAACTTGTGAATACAAATTTGCCATCGTAATTGCCCCCAGTGTCGCATCATATCCTTTATTTCCGACCCTGCC
Organism: Ignavibacteriales bacterium; assembly: GCA_037443785.1. Taxonomy (GTDB): domain Bacteria; phylum Bacteroidota; class Ignavibacteria; order UBA10030; family UBA8401; genus JAQUOA01. The sequence continues at coordinate 13,597 of JBBINR010000043.1, forward strand.
CCCGGCACGTTCCATCGCCTGTTCAAATGTATTGGTGGTCAGCACTCCGAACAAAATCGGGATTCCGCGTTCATGCGACACCTGGCCGATACCGCGGGCACATTCCTGACAAATATAATCAAAATGCGGCGTTTCTCCGCGAATGACTGCACCGAGACAAACAACAGCGTGATATTTTTTTTTCGTGGTGATGTAGGATGCAACTTGTGGAAGTTCGTACGCGCCCGGGCAATAATACACATCAACATTATGGTCTATGTTTGCACCGTTTTTGCGCAAACATTGCAAAGCCCCCTCGAGCAATTTTTGTGTCACCGATTGATTGAACTGACTGACAATAATTGCAATTTTAAGTCCAGCAGCATTTACGCCGCCTTCAAAAACTTGTGGCATATCTTTCCTGATACTGACTTTTTTCTGCACCAAAAATAATTACTTTGAAAAGAGCCTGTTCTTCATCATCAGCACTCTTTTTTCATCAATATAATAATATCCGAGTACATCATCATCATTTTTCCGCCCGCCGTGAAAATCCGATCCGCCGCTCTCAAGAAGAAAATATTCTCCCACCACTCCTCGATAATGATTTGTATGCGTCGGCGTATGCGATGGATGAATAACTTCAATTCCATCGAGACCGCTTTTGATTAACGTATTCAAAACTTCATCACTGGTGTATCTGCCGGGATGTGCTAAAAAAGACAATCCTCCAGACGAAGAAATTAATTTTATTGCTTCTTCTGGAGAAAGATTGAATTTTTTTTCATAGGCAGGACCGCCATTGCCGATAAATTTTTCAAACGCTTCTTGATACGACTGTGTGTGCCCTTTGTCCATCAATGCGGAAGCGATATGCGGACGACCGACTGAGCCTGTGCCGGCTTTCTGCATTACGGATTCGATCGTTAACGGGACATTGATACTATTGAGCTTAGCAACAATTCGTTCGGCGCGTTTCACACGCTCTGCCCGAAAAAACTCAAGATACTCCAACAATCGCGTATTTGTGTAATCCAAAAAATAACCGAGAATGTGAACATCTTTGTCTTCCACCATTGCGCTGAGTTCTACGCCAGCAATAACTTCAACACCGAATTCTTTTCCGTACTCAATCGCATCAGGAAATGCGGCAACACTGTCATGATCGGTAATAGCGATAACGGAAAGACCTTTTTGCTTGCACTTCTTTACCAATTCATATGGAGAATAAATCCCGTCAGAACACACTGTATGCATATGAAGGTCTGCTTTCAGGCTCATACTATTCCCATCCCAACACAGTATTATGTGTGAAGAGTTTTGAATCCTTCGTAGTCGTTAATGATGAGTTTGCTTCCTTGCATTTGAAGATGACCCTTTTTGATAAACTTATGGATCATGCGGGAAATTGTTTCACGGGAAGTACCAGCCATGTTGGCAAGATCTTGTTGCAACGGAAGTTCATCGATTTCCACTTTCCCTTTTCGAAATACACCAACATCATCCGCTAACTGCAGAATAACTGTTGCAACCCTTCCGGCGGCATCTTTTAAAGAAAGACTTTTAATCTGTGCATCAGCTTTACGTAATCGATTGGTAAGTTCACGGAGCAATGCAATAGCTACCGACGGATAATCGCTAAGCGATTTCAAAAAATCGCCGCGGTGAATCATAAATAATTCCGATTTCGACGTTGCAACAACGCTCGCCGATCGCGTGGATCCGTCGAGAATTGCCATTTCTCCAAAAAAATCACTCTCCCCCAAAATGGAAAGAATCACTTCTCTTCCATCATCGTCCATTCGCACAATCTTTACTTTTCCTGAGATGATCACAAACAATGCTGCACCGGTTTCTTCTTCAAGAAGAATGATACTTCCTTTTTTGTACTTTTTTCTCACGCCAAGAGCAGTAATCCGTTCCAGCTCTTTTTCGCTTAATTCGCCAAAGATCGGAACGTTCCGAAGTGCATCAATGTCTTCATTCATCGCATTTTCGCAGAAATTATGATAGAAAGGGAGATTTCGACTCGCTAAATATAGAGTCTGTTGTGATGAAAGTCAAGATGATAGGGTCTATGGGGAACTTTAAATTTTATTGGAAACAGTAAACGTATTTATCTTCCGACATGATAATGATTTTCCCTTTCCAAATAAGCGGAGTCGTTTTTATGCGGGCGGGAAATTCGAGTTTCCATAATATTGTTCCATCATTTGGGGACAGCGCGTATAAAAATTTATCTGATGAAACGACAAGGACTGCTTTAGGAGTAATCACAGGGGTTGTATTAATGACACCTTTTGCAGAAAATTTCCAACGTTGTTCTCCGTTTTCTAGACGAAAAGCGGAAACCGAGCCTGCAAGATCCGGAATATAGAGAACACCATCAGCACAGGATGGCGTTGCCATAACTTTGTTCCCGACACTGATTTTTCGTTTGAGTTCTCCAGATCGAGCATTAAGCAGGTATACGGACGAATCGCGCGACGCGACAATAAGCGTTGAATCATATAATGTAAGGCCGGCATAGACCGCACTGCCGGTTTTAAATTTCCACAGCAATGAACCATCCGAGACGCTGAGTGCATAGACCAGGCCATTTGTTGAAGCACAAAATATTTTCTCTTCGTCTCCGCAGGGTGATGAACGAATTTCAGCGTGGGCATCAAACTTCCAATGTTCATTCCCATATTGATCGAAACAATATACCGTATCATTTAAACCGCCGACAATTAATTTCTCGTGCATCACCAACGGCGAAGCAGACACTCCCCCAACGTCTTTCGACCACATTTCTTCCCCTTCATCAACCCGATAGGCAAAAAGATTTTCACTGCCGCCTTCTGTTCCATAAATGATAAAATTATGGAGCACGGCAGATGATGCCTGTACGGGAGAAAATGTTTTGAAATACCCAATGCGTTTTCCGGATTCAACGTTGACAGCGTGATACTCTCCGCGCAGGGTTCCAAAAAACATTGTTGTCCCTGCAATAATCGGCGTACCGGTTCCGAATCCCGAAGAAGCATCATATTCCCACAATTGTTTAAGAGGAAACGTAAAATACGATGAATCGAAAAAATTTCGTGCAGGTATCTTCCCAAGCATAATAACGTCGGTTGGAAACCGCGTGAGTTCTGTTTTAAATTTTACTCCGGCACACCCCGCGATTAAAAGAGAAATTACAATCCCAATATTTTTGAAAGAAAAATATTTCTTCATCGTCAAAAAAATTAAAAATCCCAACCAAAAAAGAATTGATAAAATAATCCGTCTTGAACTTTATTAAAATCGTTAAAGATTCGTTTTCCTACATCATAACGTAAAACCAATGCATTGAACAATGACCAACGCAGACCGCCGCCGATGCTTCCGATGGTTGAATGATAGGTATTATCCCATGCTGAACCTGAATCAAAAAATAGTGCACCTCGGAATGAACCAAACCCTATTCCGCCAAACGGAAAGCGAATGGCAAACTGATCGATAAACGGAATCCGAAGTTCATGACTCATAATCCACAATTTTTTCCCCCGGATTGACCAGCGAGGCCAGCCTCGAAGGTCCCAACTTCCCCCCATAAAAAATCTTCGCGCTTCTTTTCCTTCATTCAGCATTACCGTAAATCGAGATGCCAACGCGGTCCTTGTTGCAAGGCGATTATAAATCCTGTAATCACCGATCAAAGTATAATATCCCACGTTGCCGTACTGCACATCCGATGTGTACGCCGCCGTGAATAAAAACCGTGAACCGTCTATTGGTCCTGTTTGAAGCCATAATGAATTATCATGGATGAACGACAGCGAGTTTGACAGAACCAACGCTTTTCGGGATGGAAGTCCGTATAACAAATCTTTATCCGAATTGCTTAAACTTGTCCCCGCTTCGACCCTCTGAAACTTTGAAAGAGGATAACTCAAGACAAAATATCCGCCGAATGAACGTTCGTAATAAAAAAGATCCGGATCGGTAAGATCGTACCGTCGGCCGGAAAAATGAAAAATTCCGGTTGCATAGTTCATTCGCTGCCCGAGGGAAACGCGCGTTACAGCGAGATTGAAACTTTCTAAAAATTCTCCTGATGACTGTGCATTATTGTAGAGCAAAAAATAATATTGATCATTCCCGAGCAAATCGCTGATTGCCATTGCCGCACCGCCTGATGTTCCAAATACGGGATCGGTCGAAACTTGACTTTGAGCAATATCTAATGAATAATCACTTTCATACGGGACAAAATGGACGGATGTATCTCCCGCAACAGATTTCGGAGACCACGTCGCAAGATCAGCAGGAAAAGTGAATCGATGCTCAACTGTCGTTGTATCGATGGTGTGAAATACATCGGAGAGTTTGTAGATCTTGAAACTGTAATTTTCAAATCCGGAAAATATAATCTCGCTTGTATCTGTCCATTGCGGATCGAATGCAGCGTTCGTGAACCGGGAAATTTTTTTCATGGGATATCCCAAACCGCCGGCATTGATATCGGCTGTAGCAATCGTCCAGATATTTTGAGCGCCGTCTTCATTCGATGTGAACGTGAGATGTTTACCGTCAGGCGAGAATGACGGTGAATAATAGTTTTCTCTCCCAATCGTTACCGGTGAAATGGCGTGCGTTGCAAGATCGAATTTAAATAGATTATAGATTTGATCGCTTCCGTACGGCGTTCGGTCGGAACTGAAAATAATCCCTGCTTCGCCCGGCATCCATACCGGATCACGATCATCGTACGCATCATATGTCAGGCGAGTGAGAACTTCCCGCGGGATATCATATTCATAAATGTCCATTTTCCCTGCTTTATCGGTACCGGCAAATACTATTGTCTTTCCGTCCTCTGACCAATTTGGCGAAGCAATGACGACAAGAGAATTGAATTGCAGAGTCCGCACCAATGTGTTTTCTTTTACATCAAATAGGTGGAGAGCATCCGATTCGCCTTTTTTGGTTACAAACGCAAGCATACCGTCTTTTGAAATATCTAACTTGGATTGGAAGACATGGAATGCTTCAAATTCATCGTTCTTTTCTCCCTCAACAATTAATTGCGGCTCAAGATCGTCTTCTGTCTTTCCGTCGAGATTTATTTTATAAATGGAAGTATAGCCGGTATAGTTTCCGATGAAATATACTTCGCGGATGTTTCCATTCCTATAAAATACCGGTTTGGAATTGAACCCTTTCTTCACAATTGATGCTGATGCATGGCTTGTATAATCGCTCCCGGAAAGCACCGGATAATATTTCTTTTTGAATGCATACGTCCACTCATCATCAAACTCTTTATAATTTTTTCCGATAGTGGCTTTCATCACTTCACTAAAGGAAGAATTTCGCCAAAAATTTTCCATTAACATCATCAGTCTGTCTTCACCGTATTTTTCCTCGATGTAGTGAAGAATATATTGTCCTTCTTTATACATCAGAAATGTTCCATAGATCGACTCCATTCCTTGAAGCGGAACAACGTAGTTATTCAATACGGCGTCCCGAATCAGCATTTCCGATTGATCATCTGATTCGGTCGACCATGCTTCGGCAAGTCCTTCCGTAAACCAGAGCGGAGGCATTCGATCTTGCGGCAAACGGTGATCAGTCAATACTCTATCGATTTTGCTGTGCATGAAAACATGAACAAGCTCGTGCCTGATAACGTGACGAAAACGCGGAAGAGAACCGTCGGCGGGGATTACCACTCTTCCCTTTAAAAATTCAAAAAAGCCTCCGACACCTTCCGGAATAAATCCGCCGGTCGTATTGGTCTGTTCAAAATGAAGATGCGACGAGTAAAAAATCAGCGGAACGCGGCGGTTCAAGGAATGGTTAAATTTACTTTGGAGTATTTTATAACTTTCTTCCGCAAAAAAGGCTCCTTGCTGCGCAAGGTCTTTCATTTCCGGATAGTAATAAACATCAAAATGTTCGGTGCGGAGAATTTGCCAATCGAAATCAGTGTATTGGACTTTGTTATGCCCGAAGTAGTAAAATTGAGCATACAAAGGAAGCGACACAAAGAGCAATATCATTACCCTGCGAATCATATGTGCAATATACTATGTCGGAATAAAAAAGCAAAGTCCGGAAATTGAGAATTGTCTACAATCGTAAAACAAAAAGGCACGGAATAGTTCCGTGCCAACTTATAAATTCTTTCCACGCTTGCAGCAAAAATAATTTACTTCACCTTGCCCAACTCTTCTTTCAAATAATCAATTTTCTTTACCGGAGAGGGGTCGACACCGTTCAGTATTGCAAGATAAAAGCTGACCCAATCTGCGAGGTACAATAATGAAAACGTACGTGCCAAAAGTGATTTTCCTTCAGAATACACTTCCGTGATTCCATCGGCAAGGTCACCGATAATTCCTTTCGTGACATCCATGCGCAATTGAATGCGCTTGTAATCTTCTTTGTCGCGCAGGATAACGACATGAATATTCTTCATGGTATCTTTCAACACTTCCCATCCGACAATTTCGTTGTGATTTAATTCAGGGAAGACATGGCCGAACGCAAGTGTCTTTGCATTCTCAGTGATCTGTCCGCGCCAGCGTGTATTCACCGTATCAAATTTATCTGCCGCGGAATAAATAAGCGGAAGTTTTCCGCGCAGTGTTTTAGCAAGAGTCAATGCACGATTATCCGATGCATCGTGATTACTATATCGAGCGGAAAGTTCATTCAATACTCCAAGTGTTTCTTTGATCTCTTTCTTCTGATCCTTGATAAAACCGAGTTTGCTCAACGCAATTAACATGGTAAAGAATGAGTAGCCCAACGCCGCGCGGGGAGGCAGTCCCCCGGGAATTTTGATATACGGGTGTTTATATTTTTTTGCCATCCGCTCCACTTCTCCGCCGGAGGTAATGCAGAAGATTTTTGCTTTTCGCTTAACCGCATCTTTGTACGATGCGGTTGTTTCTTCCGTATTACCGGAATAGCTGGAAATAATCACTAAAGAATTTTTCCCGACATACTCAGGAAAATAGTAATGACGATTTACAATCACCGGCACATCGCACTTACCGGCAAAATATGCGCGGATGAGATCGCCGCCGATGGCCGAACCGCCAAGTCCGCTGACGACAATGTGCTGAACTTTTTTCGTATTGATTTTTATTGTTGACGACTCGCCGATGGAAACTGCTTCCTGTGCTTGCATTGGAAAATTGAGAATAAGATTTCTCATCCCTTTGGGATCGTGCTGTTGCATAAGGTCTTTCATAGTTAACTGATTTCTACATGTGTGGTTTGATTATGAGATGACAATACGTTGAAACAAAAATGCATTTACTCCACTAACAACTCCGGCACCATCGAATGCAAATTAACCTTGAGAAAATCTCTGATATCATCTTCCGTTTTCATTTGCAATACCTGGTTTGCAATCTCCTGCACTTCTGTGAAGGTCACTGAGCGGATAATTTTTTTGATTTCCGGAAGCACGATCGGTGTAACGCTGAACTCGTTCAACCCAAGTCCCAGCAGCAGCGGCGTTGCGACAGGATCGCCTGCCATTTCTCCGCACATGCCGACAGGTTTGTTGAGCCGATGTCCTTCTTTAATGATGTGGTGAATTGTTTTGATAACAGCGGGGTGAAATTCCTGATATAACGGTGAAACAATCTCGTTGCCGCGGTCAACAGCAATAAGATATTGGATAAGATCGTTCGTTCCAATCGACATGAAGTCAATTTCTTCGGCAATATCGCCGGCAATCACCGCTGCCGATGGTACTTCGATCATCACACCGAGTTTTACGTTTTCATCAAACGGAATATTTTCTTTTCGGAGTTCTGTTTTTGCCTGCTCGACGAATTCTTTTGCTTTGCGGATTTCTTTTATACCGGAAATCATCGGAAGCATAATCCATACATTGCCGAATGCACTTGCGCGAAGCATTGCACGAAGCTGCGTAATAAAAATTTCCGGCTTATCTAGCAAAATGCGGATGCCGCGCCAGCCGAGAAATGGATTATCTTCATCATGATTAAACGCTACGACTTTGTCACCGCCGATGTCAAGTGTCCGCATGACAACTTTGTGCGGCTTTGCTTTTTGAACGATGGTTTTGTATTCAACAAATTGTTCTTCTTCGGATGGATAATTTTCAGAACGAAGGAATAATCCCTCGGTCCTGTATAAGCCTATACCATGCGTTCCTTGTTTTTTGTGAAAATCAAATTCTTCCGAAAATTCGATATTGCTGGAAAGCTCAACAGTCATTCCGTCCAACGTGGCCGCTTCGAGCTGACGAATCTCTCCAAGTTTAGCATCAAGTTCACGGTGCTCTCTTTTTCTCAAGTTACACCATTTGGCTGTCTCGCGGGTCGGATGAATATAGATGTTCCCTGCATAACCGTCGACAATGACCATATCGCCTGATTGAATTTTTTTAGTCGCGTCTTTTAATCCAACCACCGATGGAATTTGCAATGAACGCGACAGCAGAGCAGCATGCGATGTCGTTCCTCCCATATCCGTCGCATACGCAAGCACATCATTGCGGCTAAAGAGCACAGTATCCGCCGGCGTTAGAATTTCAGAAACGACGATGGATTTTTCCTGAAACCGTGAAATGAGTTTTTCCTGCTGAACATTTCTGATGATACGGTTTTTGACGTCTTCAACATCATGGGCACGCTCACGCATGTATTCGTCAGGTGATTTCAACATCATCTGCTGATATTTTGAAATTTCCTGATTTACCGCCCACTCGGCATTTTTGAGATCTTTTTGAATTTTCTTTTTAATCGATGCGAAAAGGAATGCATCAGACAGAATCATGATTTGGGCTTCAAAGATTTTCGCTTTGCCGCTGCCGATTTTTTGTTCCGTCATCTGCAGGATCTTCTGCAATTCATTTTCGGAGCGCTCTACGGCATGCTGTAACCGAGTTAATTCTTGTTCAACATCAGATGCCAAAATTGGCTTTTCTTCGATGCGAGGAATATGCTTGCTATAGATGTACGCTTTTCCCATAACGATACCGGGAGAGGCCGCAATGCCGTGTAATACTATTTCTGTTTTCTTTTCCATTTATACTTCGTCAAATCCGCGGTTAAATAAACCGATAATTTCTTTCGACGCTTCCTGTTCATCGGCGCCGTCGAATCTCAAAATCAATGTCGATCCTTGTTCTGCTGCCAATGTCATTACGCCGATAATGCTTTTGCCGTTAATCTCGAATCCGTCATCCTTAATAATAACAAATTCTGATTGAAATTTCGCGGCCAGTTTTACTAATGCCGCGGCGGGCCGTGTGTGCAACCCTGCTCTATTTTTTATCGTTACTTCTTGTTCAATCATTGTTAAAATTGCCTGTTCAGCACCATATCGGAAAACCAAAGAAGCATTTCGCGTGCAGTACTATCGCGAAGTTTTCGTAATTGAAGGTTTGCCCGTTGAATATCTTTATCTATTGATTGTTTTGCAAGTGCAATTATTCCGTACCGCTCGTAAATTTCTTTCACGGTTGGAATATTTTTCTTCGATGTTCCTTTTTTATCGATAATGGATTGAATGATCCGTTGATCTTTTCCCGTTGTGCGTTCAAAGGCTTGAATAAGCAGGAATGTCTTTTTTCCTTCAATAATATCCCCGCCGATTGCTTTGCCAAATTCCTTTTCATCGGCAACAATATCCAGAAGATCGTCTTGAATTTGAAATGCGCGTCCAATATAGGTTGCGTAACTTCTTAATGCGGCAATCTCACGTTCCGTACCGCCTCCGATGAGGGCGCCGATTTCAGCGGAAACGGAAAATAATTTTCCGGTTTTTTTTGAGATCATCAGCATATAATCATTCAATGAAACTTCACGTAGCGTTTCAAATTCTTTATCGTATGCCTGGCCTTCGCACACTTCCACAACTCCTTCCGTAAAGACATCGACAACTCGGGCAATTGCTTTGGATCGTGTCCGCAGTAATTCGCGGTATGCCAGCGCTACCAATTCGTCGCCGACAAGCAGGGCAATATTTTCATCCCAACGGACGTGAACGGTTGCGCGTCCGCGCCGCGATGCGGCGTGATCCATGATATCATCATGAACAAGAGTAAAATTGTGAAGTACTTCGATAGCGACAGCGGCATTCACGGCTTCATTCATTGTTCCACCGACCGCTTCGCACGAAAGAAGGATTAGCAGCGGACGAATTCTTTTCCCGCTGGCAGAAAGGACATATTTCATCGGCTCGTACAGCGAGACCGGTTCGTTTTTACGGACGCTTGAAGTTAATTTGCGGTCAATAATTGTCCGGTATTTTTGATATTTTTTATCGAATGATTTCATGTTTCAATACGTTTGATTCTGTTCGTTGATTGCAACATTTTAATTGTCGGCGCACCGATTAAAAACATTGCACCTTTGAACTCTATGCTCCATTGCTCAATCATCGCATGCAATTCTTTTTTTCCACTCGACGAGTCGAGTCCTCGACCGTTCATTAATGCGGTGAGCATTGGACGCGCTGAAGCAACAATGTCAGCTCCAAGCGCAATCGACTTTGCACAATCCATTCCGCCAGCAATTCCGCCGGATGAAATTACCGTCAGCGAGGAAAATTGTTCTTTTAATAAAGCAACATCGCGCAACGCATCTGCAGTAGGGATTCCCCAATCCCAAAACGGATTCCAATTTCCTTGTTCTGTTTTGTTTCGACGTAAAATTTCAACACCAGCCCAGCTTGTTCCTCCGGCTCCGGCAACATCAATATATTTTACGCCAATGCCAATTAATCGCAAAGCCACTTCAGCTGAAATTCCTGCGCCGATTTCTTTTACAATAACAGGAACGGGTAGCTCCTTCACCAATTTTTCGATTCCTTTCAGTACTCCTCGAAAATTTGTATTCCCTTCGGGCTGTAGAAATTCCTGCAGCGGATTCAAATGAACTGCCAGCGCATCTGCTTCAATCAAATCAATTAATTTTTTGATTGGAGAAATATCCTTCACCTTTGCTACTTCCGGAGCGCCAATATTGCCGACCATAGGAATTGACGGCGCATATTTTCGTGCAACAGAAAATGAAGAATGAAACTCCGTATCTTCCATTGCCTGCCGTTGACTTCCAACTCCCATTGCAAGATGAAGATCTTCACATACTTCTGCCAATTTCCGGTTTATTGCTTCAGCTTCTTTATACCCGCCAGTCATACAAGAAATCATCAGCGGAACGGCAAGCCGTTTTTTCAAAAATGTCGTCGAAAGATCGATCTCCGACAAGTTAATTTCCGGCAGAGCATTATGAACAAATTCCCACTTTTCAAATCCCGTTTTTTTTTCACGGAAAGTGACGTTTTTGTTCACCGTCAGCAAGACGTGATCGCGTTTGCGGGAAGTTGTCGTCCTCTTTTTCATCGAAAAAATAATAGAGAAATAATCTCCGAGAATCAAGAAAACGATATGAAATCGCGCAAAACGCTTTTGAGCCTTTTCAGCGGAAAATAGCTCAAAGCGCTCTGGTCAAATTTGTGCAGTTATTGTGAAGTCGAGTGATCGTGCAAAAATTTCAGCGGACGAAGTGCAGTTAAAGCGCTCACAAAACTCTTTAAGACAATTTCTCCGAAAATAATTGATACAACTTCCATATTGGTCATCATTCCATAAAAAGCAATGGTGTTGAATAACAGACTGTCGAGCGGAATACTCACCGCATTGCTTTTCAATACCCGCATTGCCCATGTTTCGGATAAATGCCTCTGGTAAATCTCTGTATCGGCAGTTTCAGCAAGAATAATGGCGATGAATGATGCTGCAATTATTCTCCATCCCACAGCACCAATAATGGTAATAGCAAGATTCAAAAATGCCGCAACGGCAATCATCACGTAAACATTCTTCCTGCCAAGTTTGTGATGAACCCTGTCCCGCATGGTAAATGTAATGCCGAAAATAAATGTGGCAATTGATACCTGTCCGAATATCGGAAAATGCAGGAACCAGGTTGCCGTATAATTTGCGGCGAGCGTTGCGGCGATATAAACAACGGCGTAAATCATTTTTTCAGTGAGCAGTGAGCCATGAGAATAAAAAAAAACAATCGGTGCTATACAAAAAATCCCTCGCTCTTTTTGCGAAGGATTTGTTTGTCGGGAAGACAGGATTCGAACCTGCGACTTCTTGCTCCCAAAGCAAGCGCTCTAGCCGGGCTGAGCTACTTCCCGAAATTTACGACAATTCAATGTAATAAATTTTACGAATATTTGGAACGAAAAAATATTTCTTTCCCCAAATCTGTTTTAATTTTATTTCACTTTAACAATTTTTACTCCACCCAATCCGGAGGCGATGACCAATGTTTCACCGTCAAATGCCACATGATTGACCGATTGAAGTGATTTAAATTGTAATTTACCTTGAATGGACATTGAGATGTTCGTGTCACCCGTTAAGGAACTAAGATCCTGACCTCCGGCGGTTTTTGCTTGATACACGCCTGCTTCACCATTGGACAAATACACATATTGACCGGATGCCGCAACGGCATTCGTCACCGTTACGGAAGAATCTAACCCTGCAACAATAGTTCTTGGAATTGAACCGAGCAATTTACCGGTTGCCAAATTCATTAGCACAACTCCTCCATTACCTGCTGCAATGAGAGCTTTACCGCCGATAATCTGGACGGTCGACTTCGATTCCGGAATTGACGTTCCGGTAAAATTGTAGGTATTGATGAAGGCCCCCGTCCCGGCATTGAACACCGATAATTTTCCGCCCCCTTGAACCACGGATATATAATTTGCGTCAACATCAACCCACCGTGCATCGGAAATTGGAATCATGGGAGAAATCTCTTTTAAACTGTCTTTCGTAAGCATATACAGGCCGCCGGTGTTTCCCGTCGTTGCATACACTTTATTGTCTTTTACAAAAACAGAGGTTGTTACATAACTTGAAAGTACTGTTTTTACGGTATTGCTGAGACTTAATTTATTATTATTCGTTCGTATTTTTTCAACAAGCGCGGGCGATGCGAGCGCAGGATTTCCGCTTGCTTCCGCCAGATACACATTTGATGTTGTTTGATCAAAATACACTGCGCTTACTTTGGTATCGTTGAATGATACTTCGGAACGAATGGTTGAATTCTTTTCCCCTTTAATCTGAACAATATCAACCGCTCCGGCATACGTATCTCCCCGCAAATTGTAGCTGATATAGGCAAAACTTCCGTTTAAAGAAACAGAGGTTGCTTGTAATTTTTGGCCGTTCACCGTCGGCGGATTGATCTCCGCTTCCAAGACCAACTTCACGGCAGTCGGCGATGTCGTTTTTTGTAAACTGCCGCTATTCATCACCGGAATCGTATCACCTATCAGATTTACCCGTTCATTCAATTTCCCTTCGTCATTCACAATCGTAATCCGGCCGTTCGTTTCATCCGGAATTCCGGCAGTGTTGGTTGGGCTTTCTTTTTTATCACAACCAATAATCAATCCCAAGAGCAAAACTGCGGTAATTTTTTTTGACCCTCTGTACATAGTTCCTCCACAATAATATGTACTGTAAAGTAATATGCTTGCCGGAAAGATAAAAGCGGAAAATGATTAGAATTAAATAATCTTTGCCACCCCGAAAGAATTTGAACAGATAAACCGCTCTTATTTCGCATTTATTTTCATTGAGCACTCATTAAAATTATTGTACTTTTTGTGGCATTCAATTTTACCACAGCAGGATCAATTATGAAACCTTCCGTTCGATTATTCGATGTTCCTTCTCTCTCATCAATTCAGCATATGATTCTCCAT
>JBBINR010000044.1:0-27194 GCA_037443785.1 Ignavibacteriales bacterium
AATCGTACGATGAAGACGGCATACGAATTAAAATCCGCGTGAGCAGCACCAACGCACCATTCCTAAAAAGAATTTTATCAACAGTGAATCAGCAGTAGCTTTTTTTGTCATAATAGATTATTTTGATAGAGATTTTTTGCCCTATCGTCTAATGGCAAGACAGCAGACTCTGGATCTGTTTATTGGGGTTCGAATCCCTATAGGGCAGCAATAAATCCGGAAATTATTCCGGATTTATTTTTTTAAATTGACTGTAACCCATGACAATTTATAATATTTAAATAATTCTTGACATAGAAGTCTATTGAGAGTAATTTAAATAAAAAGAAAATCGATGAATAAACCTTTAAATATCCTTGTTGTTGACGATGAGCTTGCATTTTCAAAACTATTAAGCTTAGATCTTGAATCAACCGGTAATTTCATCGTAAAAACTGCGGTTTCGGGCGAACAGGCCTTGTCAATCCTCAAAGCGGAAACATTTGACGTTGCATTACTTGATTATCACATTGATGAGATGAACGGACTTCAAATTCTTGAATGGATGAACGAACAGAAAATCCAGACGCCCGTTGTAATGTTGACTGCTGCCGGAACTGAAGAAGTTGCTGTGAACGCGATGAAATTAGGCGCTTACGATTATATCCGAAAAGAGCGGCTTGAATTAAACCACTTGCCGGTTGTTCTCAATGGTGTCTACGAACGGTATTTATATCGTCAAGAGATGAAACAGCAGGAAATAAAGCGCATTGAAGAAGAAAAACACCAAGCAGCCGTGCAGATGTTTCAAACGACCGTACGAACGATTGCTCATCATGTAAATAATGCTCTTGCTGTTATCATGCTGCGCTCGTCATCGTATGAGAAAAATGTAAAGAAAAACCTCGATGCAGATACCGCGCAAGGAGTTGTTCAACTTATTACCGATCTTAAAGGGCAAGCGTCCGTTATCGAAGCAGTTGTCCGCTCATTGGTAGATCTTTCAAATGTTGTCTACACAAGTTATGTTACCGATCAAAATATTATTGATATACGGCAGGAACTTGAAAAAAACCTCTTGAAGATGAAAGAAAAAGAGAAAATAGCCGTGTAGCAAAAAATATTTCCGCTGTAAATAATTATTTCAACGCAATCTTCACCTATTTCTTCCCACACACAGTTTCTTGACATACGGTCGAAGTATTCGTATTTTTAAAGAAAAAAGCAATTTTTTAAATCTTCTCGACGAAACGTGCATGAATGAACTTAACGAAAGAGAAAGAACGATACTGCAGAATATCGTGTACAGCTTTATACAAACTGCAGTACCAGTCGGATCTCGATATATTGCGAAGCGGCGAGACATTGGCTTGAGTCCGGCGACGGTTCGCAACGTGATGTCTGATCTCGAATTTTTAGGATATATCGGTCACCCGCATACGTCTGCCGGAAGAATTCCGACCGATAAAGGATATCGCTTTTATGTAAACGAATTGATGGATATTGAACGATTAACCAAATCGGATCAAAACGTAATTACGAACCAGCTGAAAAGAACTATCGAAACAGACGAGTTGCTGAAAATCGCGTCCAAAATATTAGGCACCATTTCAAATCAATTAAGCGTTGTTTCGTCACCAAGTATGACAATCGGTGTTTTTGAAAAATTGGAACTAATTCAAGTGTCAAGTACTCGGCTGTTAGTTATTATCTCCGTCCGAACTGGTATTGTAAAGACGATCATGATGGAAATCAGCACGGAAATACAAAAAAATAAACTCGAAGAAGTATCGCAATTATTGAATGAAAAATTAAGCGGACTGACATTAAAGGAAATACGAGAAACATTTCAGGATCGAATTCGTGAATATCAAAACGAAGATTCCGGATTGATCAGACTTTTTATCGATTCCGTCGATAAACTTTTCAACGAAAATCGAGCAGAAAAAATTCATATCGGAGGAACAAAGAATATCCTCTCCCAACCTGAATTTGAAGACACAAAAAATTTCAGAAGCATTATTGAATTGATGGAAAATCAGGATATCATCATTCATGTTTTGGAAAAAAATGAAGGAACCAGCGACAAAACCAAAGTGACCATTGGAGAAGAGAATAGCATTCAAGATTTGAAAGATCTCAGTCTTATTTCGGCAAAATATTCGACCGGAGATCTTACCGGCACCATCGGCATTCTCGGCCCCAAAAGGATGAATTATTCAAAAATGATTCCGTTGGTCGATTTTGTAGCTGATACAATCTCCTCAATGCTTCAACCGACACACGACACCAAATAAGGAATTATGGAAGAAAACAATATCACAAACGTACAGCCGTCTCAAGAACAAAACAAAGAAAACTCTGCAGCTCAAGAACACGCTGTTGAAAAATCTGAAATAGAAATTCTCAATGAAAAAACTATGGAATTGGAAAAGCAGACTGCACTGTTAAAAGATCAACTTCTCCGAAAAGCAGCTGAATTTGAGAATTACAAACGTAGAACTGAAACAGAAACCATCAGTCTTGCAAAATACGCAAGCGAAAATATAATCACTCAACTCCTTCCTGTTCTCGATGATCTTTCGCGATCGTTAAAAAGCAGCAGTGAGAAAATCGACTCCGATCCTTTTTATAAGGGTGTCGAAATGATCTCGAATAAATTTTTAAAACTGCTTGAATCACAAGGATTGAGATCAATGGAAACGATCGGCAAAGAATTTAATGTGGCCTATCACGATGCACTGATGCAGATTCCGCGAACCGACGTTCCCCCGCACACAATTATCGAAGAAGTTGAAAAGGGGTATATGCTTTTTGATAAGGTCATTCGTCATGCGAAAGTGATTGTTTCAACATTGGTCGTACAGGAGGAAGTAAAAAATTAATGGCGAATAAAAGAGACTATTACGAAGTACTTGGCGTTCAACGCGGTGCCTCAACGGATGAAATAAAGAAAGCGTATCGAAAACTTGCCCTTCAGCATCACCCGGATCGAAATCCGAATAATAAAGAAGCGGAAGAAAAATTTAAAGAAGCGACAGAAGCATACGAAGTGTTGTCGGATCATCAAAAACGCCAGCGCTATGATCAATTTGGCCATCAAGGAATGCGAGGCGGAGCTGATTACCACAGCTATCAAAATTTCAATGATATTTTTTCGCAGTTTGGTGATATTTTTGGCGGGAGCGGATCGATCTTTGACGATATGTTCGGAGGAGGACAAACACGCAGACCTCGTGCAAGCGGCGAACCGGGCTCGGATCTTCGTATCCGTTTGAAATTAAGTTTGGAAGAAATTGCCGAGGGTGTTGAGAAGAAAATTAAAATTAAAAAATGGAAAACGTGCTCGACGTGCAGCGGAAGCGGCGCTCGTGCGGGATCGTCAAAATCTTCATGCCCTCATTGTAACGGCACCGGCGAGATACGACAAGTTTCCCGATCGATGTTTGGGCAATTTGTAAACATCGCACCATGTACATATTGCGGTGGCACCGGGCAGATTATTCGTGAAAAATGCCAGACATGTCAAGGCGAAGGACGCGAACAAGGCGAAACAACACTCAAAATCAATGTGCCTGCAGGGGTTTCCGAAGGTCAATACATGACCTTACAAGGACAAGGAAATGCCGGACGACGAGGCGGATATGCCGGCGACGTGATTGTAGAATTTATTGAAGAAAAGCACGAACACTTTGTGCGTAATGGCGATGATGTTATTTTTAATGCCATGATCAGTTATCCGGAAGCAGTGCTTGGGTGCGATCTGGAAGTCCCGACGCTTTCCGGGAAAGCGAAAATAAAAATTGAACCTGGCACAATGCCTGGGAAAATGCTTCGCTTGAAAGAAAAAGGAATTCCGCGGCTGAACAATTACGGCCGGGGTGATCAACTGATCCGAATCCAAATCTGGGTTCCGTCAAAAATAAACTCTCGTGAAAAAGAATTGTTAAAAGAATTATCCTCGGGCGAACATATTAACCCTACGGAAGAGGAAAAGAAGAAAAGTTTCTTTGATAAAATGAAAAATGTGTTCTCGTAACAATCGGGATCGCAATGAAATTCTTACGGCGTCTGCAGGAATATTTTTCCTTCACAAAAAATGAACAAAAAATTCTTCTTTTTTTGTCAATCGTTTTTCTTGCGGGCGTTGCAATTAAGATTTATAAAGCATACGTTACGACCGATGGAACGCCGCCGTTTGATTATCGACAAAGCGATTCCATGTTTACAGAACGGTCGAAAGAATTACTAAATGATTCTCTTCCGTCGCGTCTACGGTCGATCGGGTCAAAGAAAATCAATATTAACACGGCCAGTAAAAACGAATTAATGGAATTACCAGGAATCGGGGAAGCAATGGCGGATAGAATTTTGCTCTACCGCGAAGAAAAAGGTTCTTTTAAAAGCATCGCTGAAATGAAGAAGGTCAAAGGGGTTGGAGAGAAAAAATTCGAAAAATTGAAACCATTTATTGAGGCTCAATGAAAGGCACTGAACGATACCTCGCATTCATAATTGAACGTTCTCATGTTACCGCCGTTGAGATAGCCCACAGTCCGAAAGGGAAAACGCTGACAGCTGCCGGATCATTCGACTCCGCAATTAATTTTGATGATCCACAAGTGCACAGCGAAGTGGGGGCCGCCGGACGAGAAAGAACTTTCGTAAAAGAGATTCAAAATTTTATGAAGAAAATCGGAGCGGGCGCTCATTTCTTTTCTTTCGGACTCAACAGCAAAATGGCGGTTGTTCAATCTATCCCTGTTGAGATGTCTCTTTCGGATGAAGAATTCAATACGCATCTTGAATGGGAACTCAATAATTTCTTCCCAGAAGCTTCTCCGGATCAATACGTGATTTCACCGTACGCGCTGGTAGGAAATGACGGTAAGCCAAGTGACCGTGCCATGATGATTTCTGTTCGCAAATCTTTCATCAATTTCTTGAATGGCGTTTGCGAAAAACTTCATGGGTCCCTTCATATTGTGGATATCGATCACTTTTGTGCCGAGACATGTTTGACATACAATTTTCCGACATTGACGGGAAAACGTACCGTCGTCATCGGAATGGATGAAGAAACACTTGATGCAAGTTTGTTGGTAGGAGGGAAAAATTCAGACATTCGTACAATGCTTTGGGATGGAAAGGATTTATCGATTGTCGATGCCTATGCGCGAGACCAACAAGCTGACATTATTTATTTGCACGGGAGAATAATAAATCAGGAAATTGCAAACAAGTTGAAACAATTTACGCCATATCAAGTTGAGATCTCCGATCCGTTCCGAAAAGTAGCTTTGCCCGCAACGCTGAAAAACGTCGAAGAAATTAAAAATAAGAAACAGGAATATACTGCAGCCGTTGGTCTTGCCGTTCGTGAAGAAGAATGAGAGTGATTGCAGGGAAATATAAGAATCGGATTTTGAAAACCGTCAGCGATAATTCCGTTCGACCGGCAACCGATAAAGTTAAAGGAGCAATTTTCAACGTCCTTCAATCGCGGGTTACTTGGTCGGATGCGGCAGTACTTGATCTTTATGCTGGCAGCGGCAGTGTTGGTATTGAGGCGTTGAGCCGGGGAGCAAAGAGAGTAATTTTTGTTGAGAACAGCCGCAGTGCGCTTCGATTCTTAAAAATGAATTTAGAATCGATCGGCGCGAACGGAAACGGACAGATTGTATTTGGCGATGTTGATAAGTTTTTGCAAAGCGCGATATCGAAGTTTGCAATCGTTTTTGCGGATCCTCCGTATGCTCTCGAATCTCTGGCGGATTTGCCCACAAAAATATTTACGCAGGATATCATCGTGCCGAACGGATATCTTGTTATTGAACATCCGACGAAGTATGAATTTCATCAAAGCTCGCTTTGGGAAATTGTCGTTCAGAAAGAATACGGACGCACCTCAGTTTCATTCTTTCAACATAGAAAGATAGAATAATGAAGATTGCTATTTATCCCGGGACATTCGACCCGATCACCAATGGACATCTGGATATTATTCAACGTGCGTCTCTATTATTTGATACCGTCATCGTTACGGTCGCTGTGAATTCATCGAAAACACCGATGTTTTCAACCGAAGAACGAGTCGACCTCATTCGTTCTGCTATAAAAGAAAAAAAAATAAAAAACGTTTCTGTCGATTCGTTCAGCGGATTGCTCGTGACGTTTGCCCGAAAGAAAAAAGCTTCCGTGCTCATTCGTGGATTGCGCGCAGTGTCGGATTTTGAATATGAATTCCAGATGGCACTGATGAACCGCAAGCAAGATCCAAAAATCACAACCGTATTTTTGATGCCTCACGAAAAATATACTTACCTCAATTCGAGCATCATCCGCGAAGTCGCGCGGCTTGATGGCAGCGTCAGGGATTTGGTTCCGGTCGCTGTTCAAAAGAAATTAAAAGAAAAATTTACGACAAAATAAAAGCCGTACAAATTTATTGTCACACCATTCGATCGCTCAGTGCTATGCACTGTCTTTGCAATGGGAATATTTTTATGAAAGGAAGAATTAGATCGTGAAATCATTATCAAAAAAAGTTGCCCAGGCAGAAGCGTCGCAGACGTTGGCATTAACCGCTCTGGCAAAAAAAATGAAAGCAGAAGGTATTGATGTTGTTAGTTTAACGGCAGGCGAGCCGGATTTTCCGACTCCACAGCATATAAAGCAAGCAGCGGTAAAAGCAATTGAAGAAAATTTTACAAAATATACTGTCAATGCGGGAATACCTGAACTGCGTAAGACAATCGCTGAAAAATTGAAACGAGATAACAATGTGGAAGTTGATCCGTCTCAAATTCTCGTCTCAAACGGCGCAAAGCATTCCATCTTCAATGCACTTCAAGCAATTTGCAACAAAGGAGATGAAGTGATCATCCCCGCACCATATTGGGTCAGTTATCCTGAAATGGTGAAATTGGTTGATGCAATTCCTGTCATTCTCAAAACGACAGAGAAAACCGATTTCAAAATTACTGCCGTACAATTTAAAAAAACAATTACAAAAAAAACAAAAGCATTGATTCTTTGCTCCCCTTCCAATCCGACGGGTTCGGTATATTCCCAGGAAGAATTAGAATCACTCGCCGAAGTGGTGAAGAAAACAGGAATTTTTGTCATTGCCGACGAGATCTATGAAAAAGTTATTTACGATGGAATGAAGCATTTTAGTCTCGCTTCAATTAAAGAGATCAAAAATCAAATCATTACCGTGAATGGAGTTTCCAAGGCGTATTCTATGACGGGCTGGAGAATCGGATTTCTTGCCGCTGCAAAGGAGATTGTTGACGCAACCGATAAAGTGCAAAGCCAGGTAACCAGTGCACCGAATTCCATTGCACAAAAAGCAGCTTATGCCGCCTTTGCGGGAAGCGATGATGAAGTGAAAAAGATGACCGCAGAGTTTCAAAAGCGCCGCGATTATATTTATAACGCCATGACTTCAATTCCAGGGGTGACCTCATCATTTCCGAAAGGGGCGTTTTATCTTTTCCCGAATGTTGGCTCATTTTTTGGGAAAAGTTTTAATGGGACGAAAATTAAAAATTGCGATGATCTTGCACAATATCTGATTAAAGAAGGACAGGTTGTTACTGTCCCAGGGAGCGGGTTCGGAGCAAAGAATAATATTCGTCTTTCGTATGCCTGCTCGATGCAAGACCTTGAAAAAGCAGTATCGCGAATAAAAGATGCACTTGCAAAATTGAAATAGCCTAGTGAGCCGCAGATTTCACTACCATGTGTTTCAGTAAAATCTGTGGCTTTTTCTTTTTACTAAATTTTAATTGTTGTTATGCCTACGTACGATTATCGATGTGAATTATGCAATCACGAGTTTGAAGAATTTCAATCAATGAATGATCCAGCGCTGGTTCAATGCCCTTCATGTGGTAAAAATGGCTTAAAACGTTTGATTGGCGGCGGAAGCGGAATGATATTTAAAGGTTCAGGATTTTATCTTACGGACTATAAAGGCGGGAACGCAAGCAATAAATCTGCTCAAACAAAAACGGAAAAACCTGCTGAAACAAAAACCGATTCAAAAAAAACTGATTCTTCTACAGGCAGCTCAACCCCTGCACAAAAGTAATTTTAAAGATTACTTTAGCACATGAATTTTTTTTGATTGCAGCACCAACGACGCTTTCTTTGCAGTCGGTCCATTATCGAATGATAATCTAAACGTTCCTCCGCGTCCATCCCGTATTTTCAATAGTTCTATATCCTTGATATTAATCTTTGCCTTAAAAAGAGCGGTCGTTATCGCAGAAAGTATTCCAGGCTTGTCATCAACAGAAATGACAATATCATGAAGAGGATGCAGAAATCCTTTTGAATTTTTTGGAATTGCATCGCGGAGACTCTTTGCATTCTCAAAACGTTGTAAAAAATTCGATTGAGTTTTAAATGTTCGAAGATCGTTGCTGAATAAAGTAAGGAGCTGAGAATATTCTCTGAGAATTTTTCTGATACCGTTAGCATTGGTAGCAAGAATATCTTTCCACATTTCATACGGACTTGATGCAATACGTGTGATATCACGAAATCCTCCTGCCGCAAGTTGTAAAAATGCAGGACTCTTTTTGTTTTTCTTCCCTACCATCATCATCATTGCCACTGCAATTAATTGTGGCAAATGACTAATCGTCGCGGCAACTTCGTCGTGATCTTTTGCAGAAAGAAACAGCACGCGCGCTCCGATTGCATGCAGCAACGCTGTAAGTGGCGTAATTTTCCTTTTATCTTTTCTCTCAACACATAATACATACGTCGCATTTTGAAACATCAACGCATCAGCAAACTCAATTCCCTTCCCTTCAGAACCAGCCATCGGATGTCCGCCAACAAAAATTCCTTTTGTGTGAAAAATTTTCCGCGCTGCATTGGTAATGTCAACTTTTGTACTTCCCACATCAGTAATAATAGTGCGGGGCTGGATATTTTTGGCAATCTCCGGAAGCAGAGAAAGAATGGTATAGACAGGCGTACAAATAAAAATAATATCAGCATCACGAACGGCCGCAGCAACTGATGTTGAACCAAAATCAATTGCTTCATGCCGCAACGCCGCATCAATGCGTGCTTGGCTCCCAACACCCGTAATAACAGCGTGAGAATTAATTTGCTTGATGGCAAGTCCAAGCGAACCACCAATAACTCCAAGACCGATGATCGTTATATTCATTCTTGCTACACAAAAAACCTTGTCACGGTAATGTAACCGCTGACAAGGTTGGTGAAAAGATTAGGAAATTCTTCTTCCAATCGCTTCTGCAATCACGCGAAGCTGTTTCATCATTTCTTCAAACTGGCTCGGAAACAATGTTTGTGCGCCGTCAGATTTTGCATGATCAGGATCATGATGAACTTCGACAATAACCGCGTCAGCACCGGCAGCGACTGCAGCGCGTGCCATCGGAATGACTTTATCGCGAATTCCAATTCCATGCGAAGGATCAGCAACAACCGGCAAATGGCTTTTGGAATGAATAACAGGTATTGCGCTAATATCCATCGTATTACGCGTCCAAGTTTCAAACGTTCTAATTCCTCTTTCGCACAGCATGACATTTTTATTTCCGCCAGATAAAATATATTCGGCGGACATCAGCCATTCTTCAAACGTTGCGGAAAGACCACGTTTCAACATGACCGGCTTCTTCGCTTTACCAAGCTCACGCAGGAAATTATAGTTTTGCATGTTCCGAGCCCCTACTTGAATCACGTCAGTATATTTTTCCATCAATTCAATCTGGCTGATATCCATCGCTTCGGTAATCACTTTTAATCCGTACTCATCAGCAGCTCTGCGCATAAGTTTTAATCCTTCTTCACCAAGTCCCTGAAATGCGTAGGGCGATGTCCGCGGTTTAAATGCACCGCCTCGTAGAAATTTTGCGCCGCTTTTTGATACTTGTTTCGCCGCTTCAAATATCTGTGCTTCATTCTCGACGGAACATGGACCTGCCATCACAACAATTTCATTTCCACCAATCTTTACTCCGCCAACATCGATCACCGTCTTTTCATCTTTGAAAGAGCGGCTGGCAAGCTTGTACGGTTCTGTGATTCGGTATGCATGGGCAACCCCCGGAAGCAATTCAATCTGCCGAATATCAAAATCAGGCTTCACTCCGATGGCGCCCAGCACCGTTTGATTTACACCCGTGGATCGATGAACATCAAATCCAAAATCATTCAACACCTTAATTATCCCTTCAATCTCTTTTTCTGTTGCATTATGTTCTACAACGACGACCATGTGATTCTCCGTTTAATGATGAATTACTCGTATCTATCTAATTTAAAACTTTCTCCGAGATATAATTTTCTCGCTTCAGGATCGTTTGCCAATTCTTCCGCTGTTCCTGCTTTCAAAATCTTTCCTTCAAAGAGCAAATAGGAACGATCGGTAATTGACAATGTCTCGTGAACATTATGATCGGTAATCAAAACACCGATCCCTTTGTATTTCAATTTCTTGACAATATCCATAATATCTTCAACTGCAATCGGATCGATTCCAGCGAACGGTTCATCCAATAAGATAAATTTCGGATCAGTCGCCAGCGAACGTGCAATTTCTGTTCTTCGTCGTTCACCACCGGAAAGCATATACCCTTTGCTCTTTGAAAGCCTTGTTAGCCCAAATTCTTCCAATAAGATATCGCATCGTTCACGCTGTTCTTTTGTCGGCAAAGTGGTCATTTGAAGAACAGACATAATATTATCTCTTACAGTCATGGTTCGGAACACCGATGCTTCCTGTGTCAAATACCCGACTCCAGCCCGAGCGCGTTTATACATCGGTAGTCTAGTAATTTCAAGATTATCTAAATATACTTTCCCACCATTTGGTGAGATCATACCGACGATCATGTAAAATGATGTTGATTTTCCTGCTCCGTTTGGCCCAAGCAATCCCACAATTTCTCCTTGCTGAACCGACAAGGATACAGAATTGACAACGGTGCGCTTCTTGTATTTCTTTATAAGACTTTCGGCACGCAATGTTTTTTTATCTTGCTGAATCTCGGTTTTTTCTTCCATGATCAATTATTCGAAAATACAGTTTTCAGTGTTGGACGATTTTCATGAATCCGAAATCCGTCAAGATTATATTGCGACTCGTCTCTTTCAACCATATTTTCCGGATAAAACGTCCCTTCAATTCCCTTGGCGATATGAATTGTATGCGGTTTTCCATCATTAAATTTCATCCGGATGAAATCTCCGCTTGTTTTATTTACTCCATTCGGTTTTTTTTCATCGAAGAGAAAGTATAAACTAATCGCGTTTCGTTCAACGTATGTTTCCTGCAATTTATTGTCGGTGAACTTCATTGTAATTCTTCTTCCCGTCAGCTGATTGTAGCGATGTGCAAACGCACTGTCACTTTGGGAAAGGACAAATGCTTTACTCCGCACAATAGCGGAATCGATCTTATTCTTTTTAAGGCTCAACATAATTGTATCCCCGGTAACCTGATTTTCATCATACCATACAATCGGCAATGAGAATAATTCTATCTGTTCACGCTGGATAAAATATTTTACAAGCCCGCATCGAGCTGCTAATCCGCTTCGGACTATAACAACACTATCGGTTGCAATGAGTTTTTTCGTCGAATCGTCAAATGATTCCATCACCATGCTTTTCACGGCAAGCGTATCGATTTCGCCCTTGTCGGATGTATCAATCTGCATAAGCCGCGGATGTTCCATCATTTTACTGTACTTGGTTGAATCGAAATGTTCAAGGTAATCTCCAAACATCGTAATGTTATCTTCAGCGTTGAAGATTTTTACATGCAGCATCGCAATCGATTTTCTTTCCGTTTCAAAATATGTCAACTGTTCACTGAAGATTGTTGTCGATGAATCGACAACGCGAACATTTTTCTGAAAGAATGCTTTTTTCTCATCAAGGTAATACGTTCCGTAATCGGCATGCAACGTCACATTCGGTGTTTTTAACTTTACATTTCCTTCACAATCAGCGCGACGACCATTGCCGAAGTATTTCCCTTTTTTTGACGTCAACGTAACAGTATCACGGACAACTTTTACGTTACCGGTCAATTCAATTTCATTTCGGTTCAGAAACTGCAGTGCTTTATCACACCACACGCGAACATTCCCTTGTTTGAACCTGACATTCCCTTGCAGCTCACGGACATCTTCTCCGCTCTCTAATCGTTTGCCTGAAAAAATATCGGCATTCTGAAGAACAATTGTTTTATCACTTTGGGCACGTAAATCACTGACGACTCCGATCAATAACATTATTGATAAAAAAAATTTTATCGTCATACGTTATTTCGATTCAGCAGTTCCGGTAACTTTAAATATTTTATAGTTGCGCAGATTATGGTCGGATTCAAAGCCTGTTCCCTGCAAATCTTCTTTAGGCGATGTAATGCGAACAAATTCTGGAGAATGGATTAATTGACGATTGTTGTCCCAAAACATTTTTTCTGTTCGAACAATTGTCCCGCTGTCAGACTTAACGATAACATTTCCGATAGCTTCAAGGTTATTGGTCATTTCATCAACTTTTCCTTTGTCAGCCGTAAGAACGGTGGTATGTTTCCCCTCGTCATCGTAAAAATCTACTTTCACATCATTTTCCAGAAACGTTACTTTAGAGTCGTCAAAGGAATAAATATGCTTCGCACGAACTATCGCTTTCACAACTCCTGAATCGGTAAACGTAATGGTAGAATTCCAGCTTTCCTGAGCCGGGAGTTGATTGCCCGAAACCCCGCTCAAGACGGAAGGTTTTACCTTTTCTTCACATCCCAAAATAATAATTACTGCAGTTAGAATGATAAGATTCTTCTTCACGCGGATGCTTCACCACCAATTCCCGCTTTTACTAAATCGTGCAAGTGCACCAAACCGAAAAGTTTTTTATTGTCATCAAGGATGATGATCTGGGTAATATTAAATTTTTCCATTTCTTGCAAAACCAAAGTTGCCAGCATCCCTTTTTTTACAAATTTGGGGTTTTTTGACATAACCGCCTCAGCGGTTAAACCTGTAACATCCGTAGTTTTCTGCAGCAGCCTTCGTAAATCACCATCAGTAATAATACCAACAAGTTCATCCCGTTCGTCCATCACACACGTTGCACCGAGCCGCTTGGTAGTAATTTCCAAAATTGCATCTTTCAGGCTTGCCGTGCTTTTTATTTTTGGAATTTGATTACCGGAAACAGCAAGCTCTTCGATCTTTAAGAGAAGACGTTTGCCCAAATTTCCACCAGGATGAAACATCGCAAAATCGTCTGCTGTGAATTGCTTTTTCTCAAGAAGGGTTACCGCAATAGCATCGCCCATTGCCAATGTCGCTGTTGTCGAGGCAGTCGGGGCGAGATCATGCGGGCATGCTTCTTCTTTTACAGAAATGTCGAGCACAACATCCGATTGACGCGCGAGATTGGAATTGACATTGCCGACCATGGAAACAATTTTTACGCCGATCCGCTTAAACATCGGAAGTAATTGTCGAAGCTCTTGTGTGTCTCCGCTTTTTGAAATGCAGATTACGGCATCATCATTTCGCACCATGCCAAGATCACCGTGCACGGCATCAGACGGATGAAGAAAAATTGACGGTGTCCCTGTCGAATTCATCGTCGCAACAATCTTTCTTGCGATTAAACCGGATTTTCCCATTCCGGTAACAACCACTCTTCCCTTGCATGCAAAAAGAATATCGATTGCCTGTTGAAATGATCCATCAATTCTCGATTCGAGCGCAGCGACTGATTCTGTTTCAATCTGAATAACTTTTTTCCCTGTAGAAATATCGGAAGATTGGTGTGTCATGTTATTTTCTAATTTCCTTTGTTACTTTGTCAATTGCAGTAACTTGTTCAAGCAACGATCCTAACTGTGAAAGTGGAAGCTGGCTTGCCGCATCGCTAAGCGCTTTTGCCGGCTCAGGATGTGTTTCCACAAATAATGCATCAATTCCGACTGCCGCTCCGGCACGCGCTAATGGGAAAATAAATTCCGGTTGACCGCCGCTTTTACCGTTTTCGCCGCTTGGTAATTGTACAGAGTGTGTTGCATCCAACACTACAGGAAAACCAAATTTTTTCATAATCACTAAGCCGCGCATATCGACAACAAGATTGTGATAACCGAATGTTGTTCCCCTCTCGGTTACCATTACGTTGGAATTTCCTGCAGCAACAACCTTTTCAATGGGATGCTGCATATCGTCTGGTGCAAGGAATTGCCCTTTTTTAATATTCACGATTCTCTTCGTTTTTGATGCAGCAACCAGCAAATCTGTTTGGCGACAAAGAAAAGCTGGGATTTGAAGCACATCGGCAACCTCGGCAGCCACAGAAGCTTCCTCCGCAGTATGAATATCCGTAAGAATCGGCACGTCGAATTCTTTTTTTACACCGCCGAGAATTTTCAACGCTTCATCAATACCAATGGTAACAAAACCTGATGCGCTTGTTCGATTTGCTTTTTTATATGATGATTTAAAAATCAGCGGAGTATGATATTGCTGGCAGAGATTGACAACTTTTTCAGCAGTAAAAAAGATCATATCCCGATTTTCAACAACACATGGTCCGGCTATCAAAACAAGCGGATGGTCATTTCCTATCGTTATCGTTTTCAGTTTTATTTCATTCATATTTATAAAGGTACCAATCTTTGCGCGTTAAAGCAAAAACCTTCTGTCGTTACATTGATAACAATAGCATCATCACAGCAGCGCCAGAAAAGACACAAATCCAATTTATAACATCATTATTGATAAGTCGAAAGCCACGAATGAGTCTTGTTGGCACTCCTTCATACATTGCCTTCTCAGTTATTTTTCCATTTTCAGTTTGGTATTGCGATTGTAGCGTTGCCCCGATAATACTGTCGACAAAGGAACCTGCGACACCGGCCAAAACAATTTTTATAAAGATAGAACTTGTGGCACGTTCACCATTCACCATCAACGCAGAAGCAGAAATAAGCACTGCTCCGGCAATTCCCCCTATCGTTCCCCAAAAAGAAATTCCTCCACTTGTTCCGGGTTCGACTTTTTTTAATGTTACTATTGATCGGGGTTGAGTTGCCAATAATGTTCCTATTTCTGTTGCCCACGTATCCGCCGTTGCTGATGCGATTGATGCGGCATACATGAAGTAAATCTGGATGTTTTCCGGATAGATGTACCATAACAGTATAAGCAATCCCGCCACACCGCCATTTGCCGCAACTTGACCTTCATCTCTCTTGTCGGATTTTTCAAACATCAAATTGTACTTCACTTTTTTATTTTTGCCGTATCGTGAAAGTAAACTGGATGAAATAAAAAATGTCAAAATTGGAATTGTCCAATTCCATCCGCCGATTCCAAAAATAATTGTTGCAAGAATCATGACGGCAACAGAACCGGATTTGGTGAGAAATTGAAAATATAACGAAATGCTGGCAACCGCTATTCCCAAAAACAATCCACCATACAATTGATATGGAAGATGATGCTGCATCGGCACGATTAAATAATGCAGCATAAAGGCGGCACTCAATGGGACAGTGAGATTATCAAATCCCTTTGATGATATAGCCTCCCACGCGGCAACAAAAATTGCTGTTGCAACGCTTATCATGAATACTTCATTGACAGATTGACGAATGTCGAAATAACGAAGTGACATAAATACCACCACCGATGTTGTTATCAACATTGCGACTGAACCTTCAATTGATTTCTTATCACTTGTCAGATAATACAAATGAGGATGGCTCAGATTTTCACCGACAATTGCAGCAGCAGCATCTCCCAACGCAAGAATCAAAATTGAAATCGAGAGAATAACCGGGTAGGAGTCCCAAAACAGCAGAACAAGCAACAGAAATGCGACAGGATAATACACTGTCCCGTACGATACACGATGTGTACCATGGATGCCACGCAATACTCCAAAACGAATTGCCGCATAATTGATAATGATAAAACTCATCGCCAGCAACAGTGCAGGGATACCTGACGTGAAAAGTTGCGGCGCAAAAAATATAAGGATACCGGTCGCAATATGAACAACTTTACGCGTTATTTCCGGTGAGCCACGGAAATATTTTCTAATAATTTCAGCGGTAAGGATAAAAAGCGAAATTGCAATAAAAATACAGCCAAAAAGAAGCCATTCCTCTGAGGATGGCCGAAGAATTAATTTCATGCGTGTGAATATACTTCCGGTTGCTGCTCGGGGTGAATAATTCCGCTGATCATGCGCGTTAAAATCATTCGCGGTTCTGACGATGATTTCGCCGCGAGATCCGCTTCTGCAAGGATGATAAATACATTTTCAATCTCCAATGCAGAAAACTTTTTACACTGAGCAAGATATGATTTCAAAAAGAAGGGATGAACTCCAGCAATCTGAGCGAGTTCGGTCTCATTTTTCCGCTGACGAACACCATCGTGTACCTTCCATAATTTAATGAAATGCGAAGTCAAAGCGGCTAAAAGAGGAACAATATTCTCTCCTGAATTAATTAATCGGTCTGATATCTCAAGTGCTTTTGAAATATCCTTCTCTCCGATTTTATTCGCCAATTCGAAAACCGAAAATTCTTTCGTTATACCGACAACAGTTCTCACATCTTTTTCAGCAATGATTCCTTTTTCGCCGACAGCAATCATTAATTTTTCAATTTCATTTGAAAGTTCGCGCAATGAATTCCCAACATAAGAATGCAGCAGGGCAATTGCCGATGGATCAATGGATCGTTTCAATTTTTTCATGCGCGCTTCAATCCATGCAAGCGTTTCATTGTCATAGAGCGGTTTAAACTCCCCGCACACTGCATTCTTTTTCAATACCGGATATGGTTTTTTACGAAGATCGAGAGACGATGCGGCCAAAACCATGACGGTGGTATGCGACGGATGTTCGATATACGATTCAAGAATATCCTTTCCGGACACTCTGTCAAAATCTTTCACAACCACAACGCGCCTTTCGGCCATCATCGGATACGACGTTACTACGCTTAGTAGTTTTTCCCCATCAATGTCATTTCCTTGCAGGACATCAAGGTTGAATTCTTTCATAGCAGGATCGACCGCAGTGTCAAGGATTGCTTGAACACATTCTTCGATCAGAAAATCTTCTTCACCATAAAAGAAATAGATTGGAGCAAAATTGCCTTTCTTGAGCGCGGCTAAAAATGCTTCAGAATCAAATTTTTCCCTTCGCGATTTTGCCATTATTCAATTACAGTCATTTTCTTTATCACAATCTTTTCTATGGGATTGTCGCGTGCATCGCGTTTCACCGCAACAATTTTGTCGGCTACATCCATTCCCTCAACAATTTTCCCAAATACCGAATATTGTCCATCCAAAAATTTTGCGTCGGCAACCGTAATGTAAAACTGACTGCCGTTGGATTTCCGTTCCGGATTAACAGGGTCCCCTTGCTGTGCGGCAGCAATTACGCCGCGATTATGTGTTAAACCAATCTCTGCATCAATTCTGTAAGAAGGCCCGCCTAATCCGTCATTCGATCGATCATCATCTTTTGAATTTGGATCGCCTCCTTGGATCATAAATCCGGGAATAACACGATGAAATGTCGTTCCCTCGTAGAATCCCTCCTTCGCAAGTTTTCGAAAATTCTCTGCATGTTTGGGCGCAGCAGAATCGTTCAATGCCACCGTAATATTCCCGAATGAGGTTTCAATGACGACAAATCCTTTTTTTGAGTTTTCAATTTGCTGTGCCACGATCTTTTTCCCTTTTTTGATTTTATTTTTTTTTATTTGAGTTGTTCCAAAACTCGTCACCAGCATCAGCGCAACGATGACAGCAATAATATATTTCATACTTCCTTTCCCGAGTACCGCAACAGATTTTATCAGAATTTACTTTCGTGTTAAAAATAATACGTCACGCCAAGATGAAGTCCAGCCGCAAAATAATTTAGTGTAACATTTCTTGAAAGCGCACTCGGATCAAGAGACTTTGAACTAGAATTATTTTTTAATTCTCCAATAAATTCACCATTGAGCCCTCCTCCAATGTATCCAAAAAAGTGCTCATCAAATGCAGTTTGACCAACCAGTTCGCACTTTACACCTAATCCTCTCGCGTGATATTCAGTCTGCGTTCCGTACTGAGAAAATTTTTGCTGGAGATATCCGAAACGGGGTCCGCCGCCGGCACCGAACTTTATAAAAAATCCATTCCCTTTAATAACCCGTTGAACTAAAAGAGACGGTGCCTGAACTGAATAAAAAAGTTCATACGTCCCGTTGTTTGTTCCGATAAATGCATATGAATTGAAGAGATATGAATAGTCAATCTTCACGCCCCAATTTTCGTTGATCGACATTTCAGCACCCCCAAAAAAATTTACCGCTGTTCCCCAGTCAGCAACTCGTTGTGAAAACATCGCCGTGGTATTGATATAATCAACCAAATCTGCTGCGCGGACGATGTTTATTCCCATACCTGTAAACACATTTAAAGATTTGTTTGAATCTTCGAACGCTGATTCCGTATTTTTGATTTGACCAAAAATAAAAGCCGGAAACATCCACACCCAAAGCGCAGCAAGAAAATACTTATTTTTCTTGTCCATTTTTTCCCATGAGGTCAGCAACGTGAATCTTATCTACAAAAAAATAATACAAACCAACCATTGTCGTGGCAATAAATCCAACCGCGTGTGTATACACTGCGTAACTCAGCGCCTGAATTGCATCGACATTGAAAAGCTGTGTCAGCGTAAATGCCGTGAATGCGTGATATCCACCAATTCCGCTTGGTGTTGGGAGTGCAAAAGCGAGCCCAGACGCCACTTGGAGGACAGTCGCAGAACCAAAATCAAGCCCGTTAAGAGTGGTAAAGCCATAAATATAAAATGGAATATACAAGAGCACAATGTATGAAAGCCAGATCAGGATGCTTGTAAATCCAATCATCAAAAAATTTCCCGGATGTTTTGCTGCTTGAAAGCCCGATAGAAACGATTCAAAAATTCGTTCGCTTTGATTTTTTAATTTTTCAGGAAAAAATCTTGACACACCTTTGAACATTTTGAAGAATACATCTGCTTTCAAAAAAATCATAACAAACACCATCAGCATCATTATGGCTCCGATAAAAAATAGCCACTCGAAATTGGCAATTTGCGGAAACCACACGGCAAAGGGTTTTGAATAGATAAACAAGACAGTCAGCACAACTAATGCAAACGTTACGAGATCAAGAATTCTCTCCAACACAATCGTTCCCATCGTGGCGCTTTTTGAAATGCCTTCCAATTTCCCCATCGCATACGGTCGAATCAATTCACCCAGGCGCGGAATGAGATTATTGATAAGGTACCCGATCATCACACCCGAAAACGCATTACGAAGTGAAATATCTTTTTTAATTGGATATAATAAATACTTCCAGCGCCACGCGCGAACAATATGGCTGATGATGCTGCCAAAGAAAAGAATAATAAACCAGCTCCAATGGACATTCGTGATAGAGGATGCAATTCGGTTGATATCCTGCCCGCGGAATGCGAGATAAAGAAACAGTGCGGCTAAGCCGATGCTGATGAGAATTTGGGCGCTATTTTTCACTAGCTTTTTCACCGCAGGGTTCGCGCATCGACTACATTCATCGAATCATTCGGTACAAATTGGAATTGAGATTCAGAGATTCCGCTGTTGAACATGCGCTTTGTTAGCACGACAGAATTCTTTGTTTGATTCCGATCCGTATATTCAATTTTTGCGATAGACCAATCTTTTTGATCGATCCACATGGCAAGAGCTGAAAAAACGGCAGAATTATTCTTTTTTGAAGAAGGAATGAGAGAAACTTTAAGTAAATCATTTTCCTTTTGAACATTTCCCGCAATAAAATTTTTGGGGAAACCCTGTAAAAACTTCTCTGGAGAGAATGCCAAACTGTTCTCCTTAAAATTATCAATCAACACTTGCTTTGTTACGGGAGAATAGATCCAAACTGTTTTTCCATCAGTCACAATCTCTTGATCTGACAATATAATTCGGTATTTATTTCCCCTTTTAATTTTTACAGAACCGGACTGACTCAATTCATTTTCCCTGAACCGTAATTTTGATGTTTGCACAAAGTCGGCGCTGGCATCGTTCATCGTTGAATATTTTTGCTGAACGTGCGCAATAATTTCTTGTGCCGATGGAATGTCTTGCGGAAAAGAAAAAGTTATGATGCCGACGGAAAGGGAAAACACTATAACGATTCGGGAAATCACTCTGCTCATTATCAGTCTAAATTTTTGAGAAGAATTTCGAGTTGTTCTTCAGTTTCAATCCGCACTTCGCGCGCTTTGCTGCCGTCAAACGGACCGACGATTCCCGCTTCTTCCAATTGATCGACAAGACGCGCCGCGCGCGAATACCCAACACTTAATCGCCGTTGCAACAACGAAACCGAACCTTGCTGGTGGCGAACGATGATACGTGCCGCTTCATCAAACAATTCATCCCGTTCACCGCCAATTCCACCGGCGCTTCCACGCTTCTTTTCAAGTGCCGAAGGAAGTTCATACATTTTGCTGTATCCTTTTTGCCGTCCAATATGTTCGACAATTTCTTCAACTTCTTCTGTAGAAATATAGGCGTTCTGAATCCGCAGTGCTTTCGGACTGCTTGACGAAAGATATAACATATCTCCGCGTCCGATAAGTTGTTCTGCTCCGCCGCTGTCTAAAATTGTTCGCGAATCAATTTTCGACGACACTGCATATGAAATTCGAGAAGGGAAATTCGCCTTGATCACACCGGTAATAACATCAACCGAGGGGCGCTGCGTCGCAAGAACGAGATGAATTCCAACCGCTCGGGCAAGCTGTGCAATACGTGCGATTGATTCTTCAACTTCTTTCGCCGTTGTCATCATCAAATCAGCCAATTCATCGATGATCACAACGATGTATGGAAGAAACCGATGTTTAACCGTTTCAGTATCTTTTCCTTTTAACTTTCCATCTTTAAAGCGCTGATTGTAGTCCGTAACATGGCGAACTCCTGCAGAGGCAAGAAGATCATAGCGCCGTTCCATTTCAATCACGCAGGATTTTAACGCCAGCACGGCATTATTCGGTTGCGTAATGATTTTTTCATCAATATCCGGAGAAACAGCGAGGAAATGATTTTGCAGTTTTAAATAAAGACTTAATTCTATCTTCTTGGGATCGACAAGAATAAATTTTACTTCAGACGGATGAAGTCGGTACAACAAACTCGCAATCACGGTATTGATACCGACAGATTTTCCCATTCCGGTTGCGCCGGCAATGAGCACATGAGGCATTTTTGCAAGATCGTCAATAAAGATTTCGCCCGTAATTGTTTTTCCCATTGCCAGCGGAAGCGCGGCTTTGCTGTCACGAAATTTTTCAGAGTTTAGAATACTTCGGATAGTAACGATCTGCGGTTTATGATTCGGAATCTCAACACCGACCGTTCCTTTACCGGGGATCGGTGCTTCAATACGAATACCGCGAGCTTGCATTGCAAGTGCGAGGTCATTCGAGAGAGATGTAATTTTAGAAACTTTCACGCCGGTTGCAGGAACAAGTTCATACAATGTTACCACAGGACCCGGGGTTACACTCACATTAGCAATTTCAACATCAAAATCGGCAAGTTTTGCCTGCAACAAGGCGGCATTTGCTTTTAATTCTTCGTCGCTGATTTTCTCTTCATATTTTTTAGGGTCCAAAAGGTCAACGGAAGGAAACACATAATCAATTTCTTCGTCTTCAACTTCAGGCGCTTCAAGTTCGGCTTCTTTTTCAATCACACCTTCCTTTATTTCCATCGGAGGTGCGTTTGTTACATCAGCTGGAAGAATGATCTCGCCTTCTTCTGTTTTCAAAATTTTCGGCTTTGATGGAGGTTCAAAAATTCTTTGTTTTGGTTTTTCCGACTGCGCAATAATTTCCTGGTCGGGTCGCTTTACAAGAATTTCTGTTTCAGCTTTTTTCTTTTCCTCTTCGCGTTGTTCGGCACGGATCGCTTGCTGCTCTTTCCACTCATCCATTTTCGCTCCGAACATTTCGCCGATGGCGATGAAGAAATTTTTAATTCGCTCAGCAGTTTTGTGAAGTTCGAGATCGACTGCTAAGGTAAGTGTAACAACGACAAGCGACGACGTTAGAAGAAATCCGCCGGTTAACCCAATTGATTGCCGAAGAACGACGGCAAAAAATTCGCCAATGTCGCCGTTCCATTCTTTCATTAAAATTTCGGATAAACCGGCACTGCGAAGCAGACCAAAAAAAGAAGACGAAAGAAGAGCAAGAATCACGACATAGTTCGTAAACAGCATCATCCGCCGGATATTTTCATTGCGAAGCGTTGTCCAGCCCCAGCCGATAACAAGGAATGGAACGACGAATGAAAAAAAACCGATCGTTGAGTTAAAGAAAAAATTTGCAACAATGGCACCGGTAATTCCAAGCCAATTTGATGTCGATTGTGCCTTTAGCGCAACCGTTGAATTATTATCGAGAATTTTGGCAAGATCAGAAAGATGGATATCGCCGTTCATTGCATCAGCGGAAGAATACGACACCATGCTCAAAAGAATCATCAGCCCTAAGATGATAACCAAGAATGATATGATCTGTTTTCGCTGGTTGGAATTTTTCTTGGCACCATTCTCGTTTTTTTTCTTACGGGGCGGAGTCGGGAGGTCTGGTTGATCTTCTTTGAATTGTGAAAAATCTTCCATTACTCTCCTTTACCTGCGTGCGTATCAATACTAATGGGAACATGAGGAACTGCGGGAGCTTCTGATTTCTTTCGTAACTTCAAGACATTGCCGATAAGTTCGGGGACGGCATCGAACGTATCTATCGTTGTGCAAAATTCAAGGTCTTTTTCGAATCCGATCTCGATCAAATATTTTCCATGACTCGATGTGCGCGCCATTTTTAAAAGATTTTTGCTTGCATTCTTGTACAACGCATGAGCTGCAACGGCCGAGTCATTAAATTCTATTTCCAAATCGTCTTCCATCAACTGTTTGATGATCATTCCGGCACTGACAGCGTCTTCAATACAAAACTGAGTATTTTTTCCCGCACACAGAATATAAATATCATCCTGAATTTCTTTAATCCGTTGAACAACTGCGCTAACGTTTACAAATCCCGCAACCAATAAATTTTTTGCATACCGGGCTTTCCACATTGCCGGAGAACCGTTCGACGTACATAAAATGATTGATTTCCCTTTCACTGCATCGCCGATGTATTCGAACGGAGAATTTCCCAAATTGAATCCTTCAATCATCTTTCCGTTTCGCTCTCCACCGCGTAAAACAACATCACCAAAAAGATTGCCGGAAACTTTCACCGCTGACTCAATCGTACTAACAGGAATTATTTCTCGAGCACCGTAATTTAAAGCTGTTATAACGGTTGTGCTTGCTCGCAAAACATCAATCACGACAACATTTTTATCGCGCAGAAATAAATCGTCAATTTGCGATGGTGAAAAAAATACTTCTATTTTCATACAAATGTTCCCCCCGGAATGTAAAGCTAGTTTCTCTTCAAAAATGGGAGCGGCACGATTGTCGCCTCCATTAATTTTCCCCGAACATCAACGTTCACTTTTGTACCAACCGTAGAGTATGAAATCGGAACATACCCCATTGCAATTCCTTTTTCAAGGGACGGTGAAAATGTTCCGCTCGTCACTACCCCTGAAACGGCACCGTTCGTAATAATATTGTATCCATGACGCGGCACTGCTTTCTCGGTAAACACGAAACCGACCAATTTTCGTTTCAATCCATCGGCTTTTATTTTTTCCAAAATAGGTTTAGCAATGAAATCTACTTTATTCAATTTTGTAATCCATCCAAGTCCGGCTTCAAGTGGATTTGTTGTTTGATCGATGTCGTTCCCATACAAACAATATCCCATTTCAAGCCGAAGCGTATCACGTGCGCCAAGACCGATTGGAGCAATTCCAAATTCTTTCCCTGCGTTAAATAAATTGTTCCAAATTTTTTCGGCATGCACTACAGGAAAATAAATTTCAAAACCAAATTCTCCGGTGTATCCAGTTCTTGAAATCGTCATATCAATTCCGGAAACTTTTCCCTGCACAAAATGATAATATTCAATCGATGATAAATTCACCGATGTTAATTTTTTCAAGACTTCCAAAGATTTTGGACCTTGAACCGCGAGCAGAGCAATCTCATCACTCTTGTTTTCAAATTTAACATTCGCCGGACAGTGCTGTTTCATCCATGCAAAATCTTTATCGATGTTTGATGCATTCACCACAATCATATAATTGTTTTCTGCAATCATATAGACGAGCAAGTCATCAACAATGCCGCCTTCAGGATAGCACATTGCTGAATACTGTGCTTTGCCCGGAGCAAGTTTTGAAACATCATTCACGGTAACTTTTTGGAGAAACTCCAATGCCCCTGTACCGGTGGCAAAAAATTCACCCATGTGCGAAACATCAAAAACACCAACAGCATTACGCACAGTTTTATGTTCTTCCATAATTCCAGCATATTGAACAGGCATTTCAAAACCGCCAAACGGAACTATTTTTGCGCCGGCTTTTTGATGGATTTCAAAAAAAGGAGTTCGTTTCATTGTTTTTGTCCTTTTTTCCAGTCCGCAAGAAATTTTTCAAGACCGATATCAGTAAGAGGGTGTTTAATCAATTGATCGATAACTTTAAATGGCATTGTACAAACATGGGCGCCAATCAATCCGGCTTGCACAACATGAATGGGATGGCGAACGCTCGCAACAAGCACTTCAGTTTGATAGCCGTAATTGTTATAGATCGTTACGATTTGCTCGATCAATTGCATACCATCCGTGCTGATATCATCCAAACGACCAACAAATGGGCTGATGTAGGTTGCACCAGCTTTTGCTGCAAGCAGTGCTTGACTTGCCGAAAAGCAAAGTGTAACATTGGTTTTTATTCCTTCAGAACTAAATGCTTTGGCTGCTTTCAATCCTTCTTTAATCAGCGGAAGTTTAATAACAATATTGTTGTGAATTTTTGCAAGCTCTTTTCCCTCTTTCATCATTCCATCAAAATCCATCGAGACAACTTCGGCGCTGATTGGTCCGTTCACAATTGAACAGATTTCTTTCAATAGCGGAATAAATTCTTTTCCTTCTTTTGCAACAAGCGAAGGATTAGTCGTCACGCCATCCAGCACACCCATTGCATTTGCTTCTTTGATCTCGTTGATATTTGCCGTATCAATAAAAAATTTCATTGCTCACCTTAATTTAAATATTCGGAAGTTATATCTTTATCTTGTTTGACTGAAATAAACTGGAACTCATCAACCGGAAGTGATTTGTCAGGTTCAACCGTCAACAATGTTTTAAAACGCCACACCAACTGATTTCTTCTGCTGAAAATTCTTCCATTCATGATATACTCGCCCATGCTTTGAGAAACTCGCAAACGTAATCTTCGCTCGCCAGATTCTGATCTGAACCGACGTAGCCATCGTTCGATATTTCCAAGAATTGTTGTTTTGGATTGAATCATTCCGCTTCCACCGCAGGTTGGGCATGGTTCCGTAAAGCTGTGAATAACGCTTTGCCGCGCGCGCTGACGAGTAATCTGCATCAAACAAAATTCTGTGAGCGGAAGAATTGTATGTTTGGAACGATCTCGCTTGAATTCCTTTTTTACTTCG
Organism: Ignavibacteriales bacterium; assembly: GCA_037443785.1. GTDB lineage: Bacteria > Bacteroidota > Ignavibacteria > UBA10030 > UBA8401 > JAQUOA01. Next base: position 25,716 of record JBBINR010000044.1, read on the forward strand.
TCGTAAACTTTTTTCTTATTCTTTTCATCCAGAATATCAATGAAGTCGATAACGATGATGCCGCCAAGATCGCGCAATCGAATTTGCCGGCAAATTTCGCGGGCAGCTTCTAGATTTGTGCGAAGCGAATTCAATTCTTGGTCTTGTTTCGCAGCATAACGGCCGCTATTCACATCAATTACAGTCATTGCTTCTGTTTGCTCAACAATAATGTATCCGCCACTCTTAAGCCATACTTTGCGAGAAAGAAGCGTTGCAATTTCTTTTTCAACTCCGGAAGAATCAAACATCGGTTCGCGCTCGTGGTAGTATTCTACACGTTCCATCATATCCGGAGAAACAACCTTGAGATACGATTTGATTTCGCGGTACAGTTTTTTGTCATCGACAACGACGCGCTCGACTTGTTCACTGAAAAGATCGCGGATAACACTGGACGTTGTCGCCATATCTTTGTACAACAATGCCGGCGGATTTTCTTCTTTTGCGCTGGCTTCGATGTCGCGCCAATTTTTGAGCAATGTTTCAAGATCGTTCAAAAATAACTTTTCATCCTGATTTTCGGCATTCGTTCGAACAATAACACCGAAACCCTGCGGCAAAATGCTGCGAACGAGTTTACGCAAGCGACGGCGCTCTTTAAAGCTATTAATCTTTTTTGAAATGCCAACTTTTCCATCAAAAGGCAGAAGAACTAAAAATCTTCCCGGAAGAGAAACCTGAGAAGTAACACGAACACCTTTCTTACCAACAGGTTCTTTCGTTACCTGAACAATGATTTCCTGGCCTTTTTGAAGGTTAACTTCTCTTCTTCTTTCAACTTTCGGTTTTTGCTCTACAACTTTTGGTTTTGCCGCTACAGTTTGATCGCCATTTTCCTCTTCCTCATCCTCCTCATCTTCATCGAGCATGGCATTGTATTCTGATTGAGAGTCACTAATATCCGAGAAATGTAAAAACGCGTCTTGCTGCATTCCGATATCGATAAACGCTGCTTGTATTCCCGGCATCACTTTCGCAACTTTGCCGAGATAAATATCGCCGACCATCCGTTCTTTCTCGGGTGTTTCGACGAACAACTCTGCCAGTCTTCCTTCTTCGGTAATGGCAATACGAATCTCATTACCAACAGAGTTGATTAAAATTTCTTTTTTCATTAAACCCTTTCGTTAAATATTCCCGTAATGACGGGATCACACTTTTTTCCGCTCTTCACCTAGTTGCATTATTTATCAATACAAATAGTGCCTTTTCTTCACAAATTCCTTGAAATTTAGTAAAAGATTGGATGGCTTGCAAGGTAAGTTTATTGGCGGAAAGTAAATAAAAACGCCAAGCTTGCTGTAACACACTCTTCATCGGAGGCTGTTGCTTCCTTCCGGACCTGGCAGGATTGTCCAACTAAAAGTTGCACAGGGCTTGGCATTTTTTGTGGAGCTGAGGAGGATCGAACTCCCGACCTATTCGTTGCGAACGAAT
>JBBINR010000045.1:0-26339 GCA_037443785.1 Ignavibacteriales bacterium
GCATCCAATTCAGAGACTCCGGAATCGATTAGGTTCCGGACATAGTTCACTTTTAGTGTATGAATTTTCAATTCCTTCCGGAGCGGAATCTTATTGCGAGCTTCAATAAGAATATGATCAAGGGAATGGATTGAACGGTATCGAAAAATATATTGATTATCGGTGCGCGGCAAAGTCTTAAAAAACTTTGTTAAGTTATTATCGATAGGATAGGGAAGCCACTCATTTGCTTTATCGTCATAGTGCATGATGATCTTGCGTTTCAAATCAACATGCTTCCATTCAGCCGTGCAGCTTTCATTGCTTCGAAATCCGGTGAGGTAAAGAAATTTAATTTGATAATAAAAATGCGGATGGTGTTCTTTTGCCCAGGAAAAAAACGATTTCAATTCATCATCAGAAAATGCAATGACCGGCTTTTTGGAAACCCTCACGCTAGTGTACCGATTAATTGGCGATGTCGGAATCCATCCCTTTTGTTCCGCGGCAAACCGAAAGAGGGGGGATAAGGATCGCAATGTCTTCGATGCATACGCTTCTGATTTTTGCAAAAGTCTATTCCGGAATTGAATCATCGCATCTTGATCAATGCCGATGATGGGTATGTCTTTTGTAAATTTGATAAGTTCCTTGATGGCTCGAGAGTGAATGTCTTTCGTCTTCTTATCGCGTGTGTTCCCGATAAATGTAAAATATTCTTCTTTCAATCGGCTGATAGTAATGGAGGGAGCTTTTCTAATCGTATCAAACGTGCCATAAGCAATCTTAGCATCGATGGATTTCTGAATCTGTTTCGCTTCCGGCGGGATCTTCCCATCGATGGATTTTAATTTTGTCGATTTCTGATGACGGATTCCCCACTGATCGGTGAAGTCGATATAGATTTTATTACCGCGTTTGTAAAGTGTGGACATGATTATAAATTTGTTGTGATTGATTTTCCGTAGAGCAGCCAATCGCTTGAGCAGCCGAGTTTATAGAGCCGCGCAAGAATTTGGTAGCCGGGGAAAATTGTTCCGGAAAGATATGTGCCGAGAGCGCTTGGACTAATAGAAAGTTTTCGGGCAAAGGCGCTCTTCCAGCCGTATTGATCGCCGCAAATGCTTTTTCCGAATTTTTCTAAACGCTGTGACACTTGTTGTTGGTAGGTTTTTGCCATGCAGTATTCTCCATTATTTTAGATCAGCGGTGAATGATTTTAATATCTTATTGTTTGTCCCATCAATTAAAAATATTGTAAATCGTCTAATTTCAAGATTGAAATCGGTGTAATATTTATCAGATGGGTCATCCATAGTGGGTTCAATGCGATAAGACCTTATTTCGCGTGAAAAATAAGATGGGATTTTGAATGCAATTTTCACTTTTAATTGTTTCGACAAATTCTTCGCAGTTTGTGAATCCATCGAAATTTCCATCCATAATTTATTCAACGTAAGGGAGATCAACTTATTCACACCAGTAGTGATTGACGCCCCGTTTTCCATTACTTCGATGCTATCTAAATACATGTTTATAAGGTTATAGGAGATAGTTCTAAACACTTCAATCTTTTTAATTGCACCAAAAGTATTAACACCAAAATAAGATGAATCATTGGAGATTGCTTTTAATAGAGAGAGGTGAAAACAGTTATTCAATTTGTCATATTCTACATCACCCGACATTACTGCAAATATCTGTTCTTCTGCATTATAGATCGTTTTATAATTTAGATTTAAGATTATTATTTTTGATGAATCCCATCGAGGCAAACGTTTATAATAATCCGAATTTGTTTCGTATTCTGATTTCTCAGAAAGTTTAATCGAGAAAAAGGATTTATAAAATTTATCAACAGGTTTCCCGGTTTTCAGAACAACAAATGAAGAGTCGTCTGCACGACAATAATAAACAATGCTGGCGAGCATTAATAAAATAAACACGATCTTCCAATCAATATATTTTGGGAAACGTCCGATTTGCATTGGTCAATAATTTCTGATGTGTTTCATTACTCGATAGAACTTTCTGATTTTTGATTTGTGAGTAATAATTGGAGGAAATAATTCATTATTCTTCGATGTGAGGACGATATTATTTTTGTCAAATGCTACGCGTCGCAAATGCCTGTCACCATCCATCCATTCAACAACGCACAAATCGCCGCTTTTCACTTCTGCTTTACCAGATAAAATAATAATATCGCCGTCGTTGATTTCATCGTACATGGAATCGCCTTTGACGATGAGCCCAAACAATGTAGTATCTGAACTTTTTGGAATGGTGATATAATCAACAACTTCTTCGGCAACGACCCATTTCTTTTCCCCTGCGTTTACATGAGCATAGACGGGGACGTTCATCAATGGAAGATGATTCGATTGAAGATTGTCGGCCTTTTTTTCGCCAAACATTATCCATTCTAAATCTGCACCCAAATTTCTAAGCCTAGCCTGCAATGTATTGCCAGGAATCCTTGTTCCATCGAGATAAGGTCTGAGCCCCTGTGAGCCGCCAAGATTTAATAATTTCGCCGCCTTAGTTATCCATCCATGTTTTTTCCCAACGTCCGGTAAAGATTGAAGAAAATCTCTCATCCTTTCGTTAGTATTTTCTGTATAATTGGGCATTTTTCATATAAAGACAAATGTATTAAAATAATACTTGACAAATAAAGACAAACGTCTTATATTCGTTTTAATAACTCTCATAAATATATCTAAAAGTATGACAAAGACAAACCAAACACCTTCACAGTCGTTAAAAACGCGGGTGAAAGAGAGCGGAATCAATCTTATTGTGATCGCGGAACGCTCTCGCATTCGGTATCCGCGGCTGCGTGCACTGATTAATAGCGACAAAACAAAGCTTCTTTATGATGAAGGGTTAGCGATTGAAGAAGCGTTACAAAAATCTGTCACTATTGTTCAACGAACTTAATTCAAGTTACACTTTTTCAATCAGACGTAGAGAGATAGAATGTAAAAACATTATCACAACAACCACGGGAGCAAAACGATGGCGAAAAAGAAAAAACAACCTGAACTAAAACTTTACTGCAAAACGGACTTGAAAACATTTCACGCGATCCGGCGCGCACAAAAATCGGTCAATAAAATGAAAACGAGATTAGAGACCTTCCAAAAGAGACTCACGAAAATATACCACACGCTTATTGAAAATTCCGAGGGGCACATACGCACAGAGGTGAAGCTATGACAAATGTGCAATTGATCAAAGATTTTATAAAAACGAACGATATGAAGCTCACCGAACTATTTGCCGCAGTAAAAGTAATTGAACGGCTTCGACGAGTGCGGCATTATACCCTTCCTTTTGGGAAAGCGGTTGAACTCTACCAAAAATTAGTTCAACACCACGGCGAACGATGTGCAATTTGTAAAAAGAAAGTGCCCTTCGGAGTTTCCCGACTCTTTGTCGCGTCAAGATGGAAAAGCAAACCATTGAAGAAAAATCCGAAACTGAGCGAAGTTCAACTTCTCTGCAAGCGGGACGCCAAAATATTTTTCTCATCCACCTACAAAGGAAAATGAATCATGCCCTACTACGAAAAAGCGCAACGCACAGCGGATGAATTCAAGTCACTTCTTAACGACATCATCATCGATTCCAATTTGAAGCAAGAAACGCTCGGTCATTTTGGGTGTATCAATCAAAATACGATCAGTCAATGGTTGAATCCCGAACTTGACCGTCACATGCCGGCATTTCAGTTATTGATGCAGCCGAAAGAGATTGTCCTTCCCTTATGTGAGCGGATCGTTCAGCGATTCGGGAAACAGATTGCAACGCTGCCGGAGGGAATTAAAACGGATGGCAGTCTTGATGATAATTTGCTGAATATGAATGTATTGGAAGGGGAATTGACGAAGGTAAAAGACTCCGATCCCAAAAAGGTTCTTGAATGGGCAGCGAAGTTGGAAATTGAACTTGCCACAATAAAAGCGGAAGCGTTGAAAAAATTGAATGCCTGACCAACCTGAAAAAATACAAATAACGCAAGTCCTTACTCAAAGCAATTTGAAAATGCTTCTTCCAAAAGAAGCGGCGGCTGAATTGGGCGTGAGTGTGACGATGTTAAGGGAGTTAGTCATAACCGGTGAATTGCGATTCATACCCTGGGGAAATGAAAGAAGAATTCCGCGTTGGGAACTAAGGCGATGGCAGGAAGAAAAATTAAAAGAATATGCCAACTCGCAAAAAGTATTTTCAATACTTGATTCATTGAATAAAAATCAGCGATACAAGGGAAAGAAAAAATGATGCAAGAACCACATCATAAAATCATCGCACGGCAGCAGCGGGAATATGAAGAAATCGTATGGCGCAGGACGGCGGCAAAGAAGATTATGAAGAGGTATTGCAATGAAGATACCGCCTTCAATCTTATTTATTCCTATCCGCCGAAATCCGATACACAATTGGAACGCCATGTAGCAGCGAGAGTTGTCACCAAAACGATTTCGACCATCCATGTACATATTTGTTTGAATTGACGTGAACGGTCGAAAGAACATAGAGAACGAATTGGCAATGCGCGCACTGAAAATCATCAGCGAGCACACAATCGACAATCCGATCACAGGAGATTCCATTGCGCTGCAGATGAATACGGATTGGCGGACGGTTGCGGGGTATATCGAAGTGTTGAGATTTCTCGGATTCAAAATTGGTTCGAGTAAAATAAAGCCGATGGGATATTTTCTCGCACGAACGCCGGAGGAGATGCGTCCAACGGCAGAGCGAATGAAGCAGACATGTCTTGTTCAATTAAAATTGGTGCAGCGGATGTTTCAGTGGAACGGTGATCAGCCGACGATTTTTGACGGGCACGATCTTGCAGAGGTGGACGATGCGATACAAGAATTTATCCGGACGACAGGAGTTTCGCTTTGAAAAATTCTATCAACCGAGATGGGATGCAAAAGGCAACACAGGCTGTGGAAGTTGTTGTCATTGTGCCATCTCGGTTTGATTCTACAAAACTCCGAGCCCGGGCGGACAAAAATACAACTCAGGCAATTCCATCCGGCGGTGGGTATGACGCCTGATGGAATTTTTAATTTAACAAGGGAGGTACACCGTGAACAATGACGGATCCAAAGAAGTGATTGTACAGATGAAGCATATCATTTGTGAAATGGAAATTACGGATAAGTCACTTCATCCACATCCAACGGTAATTGTGAGCGACATGCCAACATTTGAGCGGGGAGACACGATAGATCCCAATCAAATGATGCAGGCATTGAAACAAGGATACCGGGTGATTATCAATCCTATCATTCATACCGACGGAGAGAATCATGTTTAATTTCACATTAGAACAGATCGTTGCGGGACTTGGCATGATGGCAATGATTGTTGGTCCATTTATTTGGCATTTGTCAAAAAAGAGGCACAACGAGAAAGAGCATTCGGAAGCGATGCGTCGAGAAGCAGATAAATATGATTCGGGCGATGATGATTTTGGCGCTCCATTTTCGATGGGATAAGAATGACACGCTATCAAACATTGACGTTTGCCTACCTCGGATTGGAGAACGGCGGGGTTCAAGAAACAAAAAACGGGAATTACATCATTGGTCTCGATATCCATAACCGGAAAGCATCCTATTACTTTGATGAGCATGCTACACCACAAGAAATTATCGATTACACAAACATGAAGCGAAAACAATTCGGCATAACAGTACCAGCGGAGCATGGTGACACCGGAACAAAAACAATTCATCAATCTTCTCGGGAAGATTGATTATTCAAAAAATATGTATGAGATCTTCGATGACTTTTGCAGACTTGGCACTTACTCGCTCGCACTTCCTTTTCATGGGGACATTGCCCGTGAAGAAATATCACGGGTTACGAAAAAATATTCAACCGACCAAATAAAATTATTTGATGAAGCTTTTGCGATCATGGTGAACGAATTAGAAAAAACACACACCGATTTTTTAGGCGAAGTTTTTGGAGAATGCGAGCTGGCCAATGACCGGCAGGGACAGTTCTTTACTCCATTTCATGTTTCCTTAATGATGGCAAAGATAACATTTCAAGGAATGAAAGAATTGATCGGGCAAAAAGGATTCATCACAGCAAATGAACCGGCATGCGGCAGCGGAGGAATGATGATTGCCATGCGACAAGTGATGATCGAAGAAAAGTGCAATCCGAGTCGGGATGTTTTTATTGTCGCACAGGATGTAAGCGAGATCGCCTTTATGATGTGCTACATCCAAATATCTCTTTACGGCATCGGTGCAAAAATCATTCACGGTAACACGATAACGTTGCAAACATTCAGAGTGCTCTACACGCCGGTATATTGGATAACCGATTGGCCGCTGCGTTTGATGCTGCGGAATGCACGAACGGGCATTGATGACAATACGCAGGCGAAGAATGAACCGGACGAAGTAGATAGTGGAACGAAAAACGATGGTGATGCGCAATTGAATTTATTTTAATGAAAGGAGGTGAGAAACAATGAATAGTATTACAATTGGAACTTCTGTAAAAATTCTATCTAACCAATTGAACGGGAAGGTCGAGGGAATATGGCAACACGAATACGGAGTAAAATATGATGTGAAATACTCTGACGCGAATGGAACAATCCATAATGTTTGGCTTCGTCCCGATGAATTCGAGGTTGTTAACTAATAAAAAGGATGATGGAGGAGTAATCTTCCATCATTTTCTTAAATAAAAAATATGGCACTTGTAAAAAAGATATGTCCCGATTGCGGCGAAGAATTTGAATCATACACCGTAGTTAAAATACGCTGCACAGGATGTTCTCATCAAAGAAATCATAATCGGGCAGAAAAAGCATCGAAGTTGCGAGGCTTTAATGAAACGAAGGAACTGCCGGGATAACATCAATATCATCGATTATTACGGGACGAATTGGGAATAAAATGCTAAGAATTATTTTAATCAATCAATAAAAATTAGGAGGAACTATGATTGAGACTAACGATGTAAAAGATCGAATTCGTCAGATGTTAAAATCGGGTGAGAGTGCAAAAAATATTCTCATCACGATCGGCGGGAAACTTGTCATTCAGGACATCTACAATATGAAATGCGACATGCGAAAAGCGGGAGAGATTGCCCCTTCCGGATTACAAAAGAAACCATCGCCGAAAAACGGAACCAAGAAAAAGGGAGATGAATTTGACGCTGCATTGATGGAAGAAATAGAACGATTGCGCGCAGAGAATTCGAAGTTTGCAGCGCTCTCCGTATTATACGACAAGTCGAACACCGGCTTTGCCGTTCATCTCGACAAAAAAATAAAAATGAATGAGGAGAAGCTGAATCTTCTCGAAGAGTTTCAAAAGAACTGAGCCATTCAAAGGATAAGACTATGTTCAATGCAATTTTGGCGACAGAGATTTTGGAAGTGAAGCCATACGCCGACGACGAAAAGGGAAATGGAATAATCATTGTCGGCAAGGTAGAAACGACGGAGCGAAGTATCTTCAACGATATCAATTTTAACGGTAAAGAGGCGGGAGTTTCCTATATCCTTTCGGGCGATGTGCCGCTGAAAGGGAAAAAGATTCCGCTGGCATTTATCAAGCCGGAATTGGAATTGCAGTTTGGAAGTTTTAAGCACTTGCCGATATCGCTGGAAGAGATCTCTACCGGACCAATGGACAACGGAAAAATATTTGTCTATCTGAAAATTGATATTCACAAGCTCGATAAAGAGGTCGCCGGCGAAGTATCGGCAGCACTGAAGGATATTGTCGATATCAAGCTGCGGAAAACGCAGGAAGAACTTGATCTCCATTCACACAATAATTAATCACCAATCACGGGAGCAATCTATGAAAACACTTGAACCAGAGATAGCGAAACTATCTCAGCTTGTACCATCGAAAACAAACCCACGGAAACATTTTCCGGATTCGGAGATAAAAGAACTATCCGAAAGCATTCTATCAAAAAATTTGCAGGACCCGCTTATCGTTCGTTCAATTGAAGGAAAGAAATTTGAGATCGTCGATGGCGAGCGCCGATATCGCGCATTAAAGCTACTTGGCAAGGACGAAGTTGAAATCGAGATATGAGACTTTACGGATGCTGAGGTTGTAGAATATCAGCTCATGACTTTCCTGCATCGAAAAGATATTACACCGATGGAAGAAGCGAATGCATACATGGAACTATCGAAGAAAGGTATCGCTCCGGAAACGATCGCAGCGCGTGTTGCCAAATCGGAAAGCCATATTGTAAGAATACTCCGGTTGTTAAAGTTGATTCCGGAAGTAAAGAAGTCGTTTGATAAAAACGAACTTCCTCTTGGTCATGCCCTTGAGATATGCCGATTGGAACCCGCGGAGCAAATGAAATCCTTCGAATGGGCGATGGAAAATTTCGATGAGAATTCACAGCCAAAGAGCCTTGGCGATCTGCGGCAATTCATAACCGAGGAGATTCATCTCGATCTTCGAGAGGCTGCATTCGATAAAAAAGATGCAACCTTATGCCCGTTAGCCGGTGCATGCACTAATTGCAACAAGCGCACGGGATTCAATAAGGAATTATTCAACGACATCACGAAAGCCGATATCTGTGCCGATCCGAAATGCTTCAACGAAAAACAGATGGCACATCTTGAACGGGTGAAAACGAAATTAAAAACGGAAAAAAAGAAGTTTGTGGAGATCACCAGTGGTTTCACTAAGCCGAAAGATCATCCCAATGCTATCACCGATCGCTCATTCAAAACCATTACAGGAAAGCCATGTAGTAAAGCGATCGTCGGTCTCCTAATTGACGGAAGCAAGAAAGGGACGGAAGAACTAATATGCCGGGATAAAACATGCTCGCGACATTGGGGCAGTGACTATCGCCATGATTCTGCAGTAGAGAAAACGAAGGAAAAAGTAAAATCTGCCGCAACGGTGGAAAAGGAACGAATTGAAAAGGTGAACAAAGAAATGCAACATCACGCCGAGGAGCTCACCAAGGAATGGATTGTGAAAGCGCTCCCCGACAAACTTCCAACAAAACTCTCGCCGAAGGATCTTCCGGAAATTGCCGATGCGATTCTGGACAATGGTGATGCGGAGAATTTTGTCGAGACAGTGCTGAAATACCAATTTGGCTATTCAAACAGAATCGGGAAATTAAAAAAGAAAAAGGCAGCGGAACTTGTGCAGATCATCTATGCCGGGCTATTAGGGATACAGATTGACAACGATTATAACGAACAAGTATTGATCAACAAAGCAGCAGAGTTGGGTATGGATGTGAAGAAACTGCAGAAGGAAGCGCTGGTCGAAGCCCGGAAAGAATTTACAGAACAATTGAAACCGATCAAGGAACAAGAGGAAACAAAAAAAGCGGAGGAACATAGCGAGAATGCCGGAACGATCAATGGGATTGGGGTCAAAGAAATTCATCAAACAGCGAAACCGAATCGGAAGAAGCGGACGGTGAAGAAAGGGAAGAAGGTAAAGAAATGACGGTCAATATAATTGATCACGGTAATTTGATTGAAGTAACTTTGATTCCGCAAACGATCGCCGAGAGCGCATTATTGATGCGCCTCGGCGCGAATGCCAAAAAGGACGGCGCTTCGGTCAGGTCATATTTTTTAGGAGATCGGATCGATACAAACATTCAATTCACGCTGAAACAGCGAAAAGAAATTTCAATCGGGACGAAGGAGTGAACTATCTTCCACAAATATTGAAACGATATTGCGAGATCCAGCCAGAGTTCAAACTCGAGCGTCCGCTCTATGTCGATAGGACATTGATCGGGTATATCATGATGAGTTTTGGAAATGAGCGTTTGTTTTTGATCGGCAGCACGGTGAAGGATGCGTCAATAAATGAAGTTTTTCTACCGCTTGAAATATTGAAAGGTGCACAGTTCTTGAAATGGAAAGTCATTATTGGGGTCGGAGAGCGGATGTTTGTCTGCAACGGTCAAAATCTAAAATGGGATCCTCCCTTTGCGATTAAAGGTGTGATGGTGGCAAAGGTGAAGATTGCGGAGATCGAAGCAACGGAAATGCGGTTGCCAAAGGTTGAAGATGGAATCGTGCCACCGATTACGGAAACTATATCGGCGGGGAATAGATGAGCAAAACGAAAATTGAATGGACGGATCGGCGATGGAATCCGATCACCGGATGCACAAAGATAAGTCAGGGTTGCAAGAATTGTTACGCTGAAACAATGGCAAAAAGATTTTGGGGGAAACGAAAGTTTACGGATATCAAGACGCATCCGGAGCGACTGCACGAACCAATGCGGGTAATGAAACCGAGCATGTTTTTCGTCAATTCGATGTCCGATCTTTTCCATCCCGATATTCCTTTCCATTTCATCGATATTATTTTTGCTCAAATGGCAGTGGCACGTTGGCATACCTACCAAATTTTAACAAAGCGTCCCGAGCGAGCGTTGGAATATTTCGCATGGAAGGATAAAGCGTGGGTTGCCCCGGGAATGCAGGGGGATGAACGAATTCGTTTTCAATGTTATCATTATTTTGCAATTGATATTGACCCAAAGGAATGGCACTGGCCGCTGAAAAATGTATGGATTGGCGTGAGTGTGGAGGATGAAACAACTGCGCGAGAACGGATACCAATTTTGCAAAAGATACCAGCCGCGGTAAAATTTTTGTCCATTGAGCCATTGATTGACCGGATTAATATCAAACCCTTACTGAAAGGAATCGATTGGGTAATTGTTGGCGGAGAAAGCGGACGCGGTGCAAGACCAATGCATCCGGATTGGGTTCGGACGATACGTGATGAATGCTGTGAAATGAAAATTCCATTCTTCTTTAAGCAATGGGGCGAATGGTGTCCCGCGGATGGATATTATGAAACATGCATTGATACTTATTTAGCCGGGGAATTACAAAACGGGGAAGAAACCGCTGTGCCGCTTGGGATGAACAACCGATCGAAGAAGAATTTTTATTGGGACAATGAAGTCTTTGCCGTACGCATAGGAAAGAAAAAAGCGGGGCGTCTTCTGGATGGCATTGAGCATAATGCAGTGCCGGGAAAATAATTTGGCACTGACATTGTAGAGGCGAAGTCTTTTTGTTAAAAAAAGACTTCGCTGCGCCTCTAAAATAAAGACTTACGAGGAAAAAGACCTCGCCGCGTAATTAGGCGAAATTAAAAATTGAATTGTAAACACAGGCAGAAAAATTAAAAATGGCGACGTGGGAAATAAAGTACCTATATATACACACACACGTTCTTACTTTTTTACCGATACACCCGCATGACTAATTACTAATACTCTTAAAACTAATACGAATGGCAAGAGATACGCATCTACGAAAAAAATATTACAGAAAGTTATGTGAAAGAGATGGAGAGAAATGCCGGGTGTGCGGACAGATTCCACCAATGGTATATTTAGAAATCGACCATAAGGATGGAAACAAAGATCACAATCCACCGGACATGTCAAACTTTCAACTACTATGTAGAACGCACAATCGAAAGAAGAATCCCCGGGGAAAGGGAAGAGGAGAGATTGAGAAAAGGAAGCTAATATCGCTCGATAATTATAATGATCTCATGGATCAATCGAGGATGTCTCCGGAGATGTATACCAGGAACAAATGCAAGCCGATGTTTTGCCATTGGCTGTATCAAAAAGTAAAAAAAGAAGGACAAATAACAGTGCATGAAGCGATTTACGCAGGAGCAAAGGTTGCAGGATGTTCATCGCACACAATCAGGACATCGTATCTACCGGAGGAGGCAAGTAGTGAAGGGTTATTTAGAATTGTTCATGATGAAGAGGCAAAGAAGAATTTTGTAAAGTTACGTGATGCATCAGTGCTTGGAGTGGATGTTGATTTTGAAATCATAGATGAGAAAAACGACTAAAATGCTAACAATTAAATCAAATTTTGATAAGACAAAGCTGGCAAAACAAGCCGAAAAATTCCCTTTGGCAGGCTCAAGAGCGCTTAATGAAACGATGAAACAAGCCCGGACATTTGCATCGAAAAAGGTTCGTGAAATATACAATATTGGGCGGTCTGAATTGCGTGGTGAATTCACAATCATACCTGCAAAGAAAAACAATTTGATTGCTCAATTACTTATCTCCGGCGCACCTATTGGTATCATTAAATTCAATCCCACACAAACCGCAGAAGGCGTAGCATTCGCTATACGGATAGGTAATCAACGAACATTATTGCATGGTTTCATCCAACAGATGCAGAGTGGGCACATAGGGGTGTTCACAAGAACAGGTGTGTTGGCTGTAATGAAGCGGGGCAGTTATAAGGGGAAGGTGAGGGAGCAAATCAAAGAACGATTTACTCTTGACTTATCAACAATGGTGACATCGAAAGAATTTCAACACGACATACAGAATTTTATTGATGAGAATTTACCGCGCATCCTTGCATCAAAAATGAAAGAACTTTAGCGGGTCCTTTTTGAATATTTTACAAAGCGGGTGCGAAGCGAGCGCAATCTGTTTTTAGTTATAACCAAAAAAAATCACTGTTCCATTCCATAGGAGAAAACACATGAAAGTAGTTCAAAAAGAAATATCGAAGTTGCATTTGGCGGATTACAATCCACGCCGAATGACAGAAGCACAAGAAAAAGAGTTGACGCAAAGCATTAAAGAATTCGGTTTAGTCGATCCAATTCTCATCAATTCACATCCAACACGGCGAAACATTATCATCGGTGGGCATCAGCGGGTAATAATCGCAAAAAAATTAAAAATAAAATTAGTCGATTGTGTTGAGGTATCTCTGCCATTAGAACGTGAACGCGAGCTCAATATTCGCCTGAATAAAAATAACGGTGAGTGGGATTTCAAAAAACTACAGGAAGGATTCGACGTTCAAGAGCTGCTCAACTGGGGATTCACCAAGAAAGAACTCGAGATCAACGTCGCCGATCTTGTGGATAAAACAAAACCGGGCAAGCGCAAGGTGCGGCAAAATGTGGATGTAGCGTATCAGCTCGGAGATATTCGTTTTGTCGTTCCTCAATCGATCTACATAAAATGGATTGACGAATTGGCGAAGAAAAAGGGGATGAAGAAAGAATCGCAGATCGCAGAAATAAAACGACGCTTAAAAATCCCGGCGAAGGTGAAGTAATGTATTCCGGAATTATCAAATGTCTTCCTAAAAAATGGTTCAATGAAGTTGGTGGGGAAAAATATCTTAATCGAACGTTTGACGAGCGAATAGCAAAAAATCCTGAGTGGTGGTTTTACATGTCGCTCGCAGGAAAACCGAAATATGACGTGCTTCATTGTTATTTATTAATCAATGGTTTTCTTCGCTTTCGATTAAATATTGCAGAGATCTTGCCAGGCGGAACAATGACTTTCAGAGATAGAGAAGTACCACAGACATGGACGGCAAAATATTGGATGATATTAACCGCACCAGTCATTAAACCTAAAATTGCAATTCCTATGAAAGGATTTCAAGGATTTCGGTACACAGAGGAAATATTTTAATGAAAAAGCGACCATTCCACATCCAGCTCGTCCCGATCAAAACAATCAAAGGCGCGGAATACAACCCCCGCGCTTTTGATCCAAAACGATTCGCACTCATAAAAGAATCGCTCAATAAACTCGGCTGGCTTCTTCCCGCGTATGCATGCAACGGCGTTTTGTTGTCCGGGCATCAACGAACACTCGCATGGAAAGAATTAGGATATAAAGAAATCCCGGTCGTTGAAGTCGAAGGACTCTCGCACGCAGAGCGCGATCCGCAATTTCAAAATGCGATCGGAAGGACCAACTACAGCGAAACTCAATTTTCTCATGCCAACATGATCGCCAATTTTGAAAGCAATACGATCCTCGGAGAGATTATTTCCGGCGCGCCCAAGGCGCAGAAATTTTACACATTGCCGGAGCTGAAAGAGCAGGTCGAAAAATATTATCACAACGTGATCGGATTCGATTCCGGGAACAATGTGTACTGCCACGGCTCGGCACCGCGCAAGATCGACAAAAAGAAACTCCGCGAAGCAATCGAATTCGAATTCAACCTTCCTTATCCCAATGACAAATCGCTCGGCATGGAGAAGGAAGCAATCAAAGCATTCAAAATGAGAGGTGTGTTATGAAATGGAAATTTTTATTTGCGCTATTGTTAAGTACGGCGATCTTGGCAATATGCTGGATAGGATCGGGATTGTTGAAAGAAAATCTAATTTGGCTTTCATTCATTCCAAATATGTTTTTAATGGCTGGATTATTTTTTTGGGTTTTACATGTTTGGGAAATTGACGAACAAAAAGAGCCGAAGCAATGAAAGCCCTCTCCATCCGTCAGCCCTGGCTATGGTGCATTTTGTTCGCCGGAAAAGATGTCGAGAATCGTACATGGTGGACATCGCACCGCGGAGAATTATATTTGCACGCGTCAAAGACATTCGATATGGAGGGGTATCGATGGATAAAAGAAAACTTTCGCAGATTGTATCTGCCGGCACCCGGCAATTACAAGACCGGTGGACTCGTTGGTAAAGTAAAGGTGACGGACTGTGTAGAACACTCAACATCAAAATGGTTTTTCGGTCCCTTTGGAATAATAATGCAGCAGCCGGAACAAATTCAATTCACGCCGATGAACGGCAAATTAGGAATCTTTCAATTATGAAACCCGTCATTCTCTTAGATCTCAACTATACGCTGGTTGAAAATAGTCATATCAAGCGTTCACCATTTCTTGAACAAATTAAATTCGAGACATACCGAAAAGACCTTATCGATTTAGTCAAACCATTCGAAGTTATTTTGATCAGCGCCCGTCCGGAGAAATATAAAGCGATAACGCTCGGAAATATTGAACAGCAAACCGGGTGGAAGCCGGCACGCGCATTTTTTAACGACACGCATTTGCCGCCGCATCTCTTCAAGAAAAAAACATTTGAAGAAGAAATAGAATGGCACTACGGCAACGAAAAATTTATTGCGATTGAGAGCAACCCGAAAACAATAAAAGAATATCACCTGCTCGGTATTACCTGTTTGAGCATTATTCCGGAATTCCCACACAACAAAGCAAAGAGCGATCAATGAAGAAAAAACAAATAGGAAAAGGGATGGCAATGGATAAATGGATGCATTTCGGTGGAACGATTCCGCAGCATTTCGATGATCATGTCCGCAAATCGATTCCAAACTATGAACGGGTGATGCAGAAGATCGGATTCATTTCTCAATTCTGCATCGAAAACGATTCGTCCTATTTGGATATTGGAAGCTCAACCGGACGGTCAGTCCTCGAGGTCGTGTATAATAACCGCGGCAAGTCGATGCAATGCGATGTTGTCGCATACGAAGATAATTATACCCTCCTGCAATCCGTCGGCTTTTCTGATATTACGGTGATGGATAAGGATATGAACTTCACGCTCTTCATGGCGATCAAATGAAAATATTTTGACGAGTCTAACGATTTGGAGCTAACCGGCGTTTGCACACAAAAAGGATAATTATGAAAACAGAAAATCAAAACTTAGAAACCAAAAAACAAGCGGACGTGCAAACGTCCGCGTTGAGCGACTGGTTAGCCAGCGGGCGCAAACTATTGCTTGATGGCGGATGCTCTCGTTGGACAAATGCCAATCGTTCAATGGCGATTCATATTAAGTTTGATGATAAATTTCTCTGTGGTAGAAAATATTTTACTACTCTCGGAATTGATGAACCTTTTGATTTTGCAAATGTAACCTGTGATAAATGTAAAATTATTTACAAACGATTAAGCCCGTCTGGCTAACGCACGGGAGCTAAATTGCGACGTGACCAAAATGGCACGTCTTTTAAACTAACCGTCCACGTCGTCAAATTTGAGCGACTTGTTGGGCGGCAAAAATGGAGTGAGGTTTTTATGGAACTTGGAAAAAAAGATTGGAAAGAATTTCAAAGCACTGGTTTGCTTTGGTGGATAAATAGAATCCTTCATACGTTTGGATGGGCAATTGTTCTTGTGCAAGAAGACGATGGAACTATTAGTAACGCTTATCCTTCAAGATGTTCTTATCGCGGGTTTGAATACGCCGACGAAGAAGAAGGATTTAAAAAAGTTTCTTCCTTTATGAATTCAGAATCTAAACAACTTTTAGATGAGGCAAATAGTTGAAATTTTTGTGCGGCGGAATTTTTGTCCGCCCAACGATTGGAGCTAAAATGCGGCGAAGCATAAAATAGAAATTTAACACATACAAAAGTCTCTCATGGCTTCGCCGTCAGTTTTGAGCGACTTGTTATGTGGCATTTTTACAAAACATTTGGCGGCGATAACAAATTAAGGAGAACATTTTATGAAAGTAACACTTGCTTCCGCACTTCTGCGAAGAAAAGAATTACAGCAGAAGGTAGATCAGCTCAAACAAATTAACGTGAAAGATATGTTTGAGGTAAAAGCGCAACGGCGACAAGTTACAGAAAGCATTGATGACATTGTTGCGCAAGTGCCGAAATTAAAACCCGAAGAAGTTACGGCGGCTTTTGATTGGCACGCACGAAGATTGCGAGAGATTGACCTTGCAATACAACAGGCAAACCATTCTACCGAACTTGAAATCGGTGAAACAATTATGGACGACTATAAAACGCCGTCCAAATAGTTCTTTGAAATAATGCAAATTGCGAGCGAAGGGGTAAAGGCTTGCACAGTGCCTTAAACTGTTTAGGTATTGCGCGATACCGACGCTGACTCAGATAATTCTGAAAAACCAGCTTTGGAAAAAGCACTCAATCGTTAATTGAACTTTTAAACGGCACCGAACACCGAAAGTTCGGGGAACTCCGAATAAGAGAATAGTGAACATTGAACATCCGATTAGCCGACTAAGAGAACACCCGAAGCCCGACTAAGAGAAATCCGATTAACCGCGCCCCGACGCAATTTGCACTTTTTGTAAAAATGTCCACATAACTCGTTGGTACAGTGATCACCGATTTTAATCAATAAAGAAAAGAGAAATTGCAATGCAGATTCAAACATGGCTGGACAAGTTTAACGTAGAGCTGACACTCCTCGGGCGAGCGGAAGATACAAAGTCATGTTATTGCTCGTTCCTGAAAAAATTTCTTATCCAATTCAACGACAAACACCATCCAACCCATATCGGCGCCGAAGAAATCAAGAAATATCTTTCAGAAATCGAATCAGCGGTGCAATACAAACAAATGCTCTCCGTGCTTCTTTTCTTTTATGCTAAAGTGGTGAAACAGCCGGAAAAACTAAAAGACATTCCATATCGGAAGTATCACTCAAAGCTGCCGGAGATTATTGATAAGAAAATACTCTTGCAGCGCATTGCACGAGTAACGGACCCACGCTACAAAGCAATGTTTGTTCGAAATAAAAAATCCGATTGACGATTTGAAAGACGCAGCATAAAATGTCGCACACGACCAAAGAAAAACCGAAAACACACCTCAATCAAATGCAGTTCCTCGCCGTCTTTGGCATCGAGCCCGGCATGATGCAGCGGTGGATTAAATTCGGTATGCCGGTTATCGTCGAAGGCAATCAAAAATATTTTGATCTGCTGGAGGTCGGTCAATGGATTGTGCAGCATCTCAACGCCGGGTATTTAACACTCGAACAAACAGCGGAGATGTTCGCCGTCGAAGTCCGCACGATCACCAAATGGAAAAACGATCTCGGTATGCCGCAATCCGCACCGGGATTTTACAAGCGAAACGATGTTGTTGGGTGGCGAGAAAAATATCTCTCCAAAAAAATGAAAGTGCTCGAATCCGGCGGCGTTGATGGAATGAGTCAAAGCACTCGCTTGAAGCGGGTGCAATCGCAGCGTCAGGAACTCCGGCTGCAGAAGGAAGCCGGCAAGCTTGTCGAAATCGATAAGGTCATTCCGATCTTTGAAAAACTTTATGCCCTTCAAGCACAACGCAAAAAATTATTTTCAAAACGCACGAATCCGCAGCTCGATGGGATCGATTCATTCGGCGAGCGCGAAAAAATCTTGAACGAAAATATTGATGGAATCTTTACAGACATATACGAAACAGGAATCCGTGAACTTAATCGGCTACGCGAACTTTCTGGACAGGGTGAAGGCAACATGGGGGTTGATGAAGCCGCCGAAAAAGATGCTGCCAAGCGAACTCGTCGACGGAAGACGCATTCTCAGCGTCGAAACAAGTAACGAGCCCGGACCCTACAAACTCGAGCGAGCGTGGTATCACAAAGAGCCGACGGATGTATTCGCCGATCCGCGGATTCAAAAGATCACGCTCATGTGGGCATCGCGTACCGGTAAGACAACCGTTCTTGAGAATGGCGGCATCTTTAACAAAATGGTGCAGGACACCGGAAATATTCTTGTCATCCAGCCAACCGATAAAAAAGGGAAGCGGTGGAGTAAGACAAATCTCCGCACGTTCATTCGAGACAATCCCATGATTCAAGAACGAATGCCCGATCAAAATTCACGCTCGGCGGAAAACGAAATTTTATTCAAACCATATACCGGCGGATTACTGGTCATTGGCGGCGCGAACGTTCCTGGTTCGTTGTCATCATGGTCGATGGAAGAAGTGCTCTTCGATGAAACGGATGAATATCCGCCGACCGCCGAAAAGGAAGGCGATCCGATAGAGCTTGGAATGCAGCGCGCAGAAAATTTCCCGAACAAAAAATTTTGTTTCGCATCCACGCCAACCATTAAGGGCGCGTCGCGCATCGAAGAATCCTGGCTCGAATCCGATCAGCGGTTATACTATGTGCCGTGCCCTCATTGCGGAACAATGCAGATTTTAATCTTCTCGCCGAAATCAATGTTCGCTCACTTGACAAAAGGATATCTGAAATTTTTGCACAAAGGAAATGAAGTCACCTATGTTGCATACGAATGCGGCGATTGCCATAAAGATATTCTCCCCCGCTATAAACATCAAATGGTGCGCAATGGCGAATGGCGGAAGCTTCGTCCGCAGGTGACCGATCATGCCGGATTTCAGATCAGCCGGTTATATTCGCCGTGGGTCGCGTGGAAAGATGTCGCCCAAAATTTTCTTCGCACGCATAAGCGGCCGGAGCGGTACATGGTATTTGTCAACAAAGCATTATCGGAATTGTTCACCGAAAACATTTCGCATGAATTCACCGAAGATGAAATGCTGATGCGCAGAGAGGTTTACGAAAAAATTCCGACCGCCGTCGCATTCTTAACGCTCGGTGTTGATGTGCAGGATAACCGGTTGGTGCTCACAGTGTGGGGATGGGGGAGGGAACAAGAAGCCTGGCTGATTGAATATGCGATGATCTCCGGTTCGCCGGAAGAAAAAACAACGTGGGACATGCTCGACGAATATATTACGCGCCCGCGGGAATTTGAAAATGGTTTTCCGTCGAAGTTTGGAAAGATCGGCGGGATCCTCGGTGTTGCAGTCGACAGCAGCGATCATTCCAAAGAAGTCAATGCGTATGTAAAGGCGCGAAAAAATAAAAGATTGTTTGCCGTCAAAGGCGCGAAGGACCGGCAAAAAGATTTTGTCATTCGTTCCGCAAACAAGAAACTCCGCAATCCGTTGATACTCATCGATACGTTTCAAGGAAAGAAATCGATCTACTTCCGATTGAACGTTGAAGCGAAGAAAGATGAATTCGGAAAATTATTGCCGACGCCGCAATACATGCACTTCCCGATGAGCGTCGAAAAAGAATTTTTCGATCAGCTCACATCAGAACGATTGATCGTAAAACGCATCAATGGCCACCCGCGTCAGGTATGGTCGCTGCCAAGCGGAAGAGAGAACCACGTCCTCGATGCCACCGATTACGCACTCGGTGCATTGCATGTGATCACACCCGGCGGCGCTCGAAACATCGATATATTTTTAGACAGGATAAAAACCGCGCTCGAATTAAAAATGCAAAACTATAACTCTCCCCCTGAGAAGGGGGAGATACAGAGGGGGTCGGATCCACAGCTCACCGACTCCGGCGATGATACTCATTCCGAGCCATCGAGCGAAGCGAATGAGTCGAAGGACACAGAGACAAAATTCACGCACGTACGCAAACGGAAAAAACTAACCATGAGGATGCGACGCCGATGAGTGCCAAGATCGATAATAAAGCACACGTCTTTTTTCAAGGCACGCAGGGAGAATATCTCCGCAACGTAGCCAACACAACCGGCTGGTCGGTTGATTATGTCGCGCATTTTTTAATCGGCAATATTAAATCGATGGAACAAACAATCGAGATCGAATTGAAGGATGATGTTATCCCGGCGAATCCCGAGAAACCAAACACGAAGCCGGTGCGCTTTCGAAAGAAATTGCGAATGCAAATGAAAATATGACTTCCAAGCCCGAGTAATCGGGCTTTTTTATTTCATCCCTCATAATTCATCCTTCCTATTTCTTTCTCATTTTGATATAAAATGATATAGCCAACTTTCTAAAATTTATGTAAACTACCATTGAACGAAACACCTCACGCGCTCCCGTGAGAACCACGCAGATCGACAACGCGCACTCCGCAAGGGCGCGTTGCCTGTGTGGGAACGGAAAAATTCAATGGCAGAACTGACACTCACAATTCCAAAAAAATTTACCGCAGGCGAAACCATCGTTTTTCACCAATACGATTCGTCACTCTATCCGCAATCATCCGGCTTCGTTCAAAAATATACGATCAACGGAACCGGCGGCAAGAAAACGATCACCGGAGATTTTGCCGATGGCGTATGGACGTTCACACTCAAAGCAAACGAAAACATATTCACCGCAGGAATCTATTCGCTCTATCTGTTCGCCACAAAGGGAGCCGATGCGGCAGAAGAAACACACGGGCTGGCAAAAGTAACGCTCACCATCGAAGCATCGCTCAAAGTAGAATCACAAACCGATCAACGCACGCAAGCGCAGCAAGAATTGGATCTGCTTAATACGATCATCAAAGCATTCGTTCAGGACGGGCTTGCCGAAGTAGTCGTCGGCACGCGAACCTATCGCCGGTACGAATTGAAACAATTGCAGGAACAACGCCGCGAAACGATAAAAACAGTGAACGCCGAATTACGGAACGGAAAACGAAAACGCTATCTGTGGAAACTCGGGAACGCATAAAAACCAATGTCACTCATCACGCCAAAAATATTTCAGGTTGCCGCCAACGTCGAAAAGAATGTTCGCCATTTCTTTTCCGGAGAGCTGGCAGTAAGCACGGCAAAACAGAAACGCAGCGGCAAGCGGACACTCCCCGCAACGAACACCGGACGTCTGTTTGCAAATTTCAACGACATGGAGCCGCTGGAAAAAATTCTCACATCCAACTGGCTCATCCGCGAACGCGCTCGCTTCCTCGAAAAATCGAACGACTTTGCAGAACGATTCTTTCTCGAGGTTCGCACGAATATTCCGGGACCGAACGGTTTCACCTTCCAATCAATCGTCAAAGAATTCATAAAGGATAAGAACGGAAAATGGAACCACGTTCCCGACACACTCGCCAATAACAAGATTGAAGAAGCGTTCGCCGATTATTCCGATTCTGCCGAACTATGTTCCATCGATGGCCAGTACACACGCCGCGGGATTGAAGATGCACTCGCGGTCGGATGGGCGCGGGACGGTGAAGCATTTCTCAGAATTATTCCGCTCGCTGAAGCGAAGTATGGTTCACAAGTGCAGATCATCGAACCCGAACTCGTCGATGAATTTTTGAATAAGAAACTCGACAACGGCAACATCATTAAGATGGGTGTCGAGATCGACAAGTGGCGCCGTCCGGTCAATTACTATCTGAAAAAGAAAACAACGTCCAGCGAGCTATGGGGATATGGCACAAGTCATTCGCTCGGCGATTATGAGATTATTCCCGCCGATGAAATGCTGCATTTGTTCGACAAAAAATATCCGAACCAAACCCGCGGGATCTCGCTGCTTGTCCAATCGATGATTCGCTTGAAACGGCTTTCCGATTATGAAGATGCCGTATTGCTCGCCGCGCAGTATGCCGCATCCAACCCCGGATTTTTCTCGGATAAACTTCCGGAAGAATCGTAAGAGATGAAGCTCGGCGAAGCGGTGAAAAAAGTAACCGACGATGGAAACGAAGAAGAGACCGGCGATGAGGTCGTAGAAATTGTTCCCGGACTGCAGCAGGATATCGGATTCAAAGACTACACGCAGATGAAAGCGGAATTCCCGTCGCCGCAGCACGAAGATATTTTCAAAACAACGGCGCATTCGTTTTCCGCCGGTATGGGTGATGCGTATTCATCAATCACGAACGATCTCGGCGATACATCCTACTCGTCATCGCGTACCGGTTTAATGGACGTGCGGGAAATTTACAAGCTCCGTCAAAAAATAATCATCGAAAGAATTCTCATTCCCTGGTTCAAGCGGTGGATCAAGTTTGCCATTCTCAACGGCGCCGTCAATCTTCCGATTTCAAAACTCGAAAAATTTACAAAACCCTGGTTTATCGGTCGCCGGTGGGGAATGATGGATCCGCTGAAAGACGTCATGGCAATCGCACTCGCAATCGAATATGGTTTAGAGACACGCACGCAGGCACTCGCGGAACTCGGCAAAGATATCGAGGAAGTGAATGCAGAATTGGCGGAAGAGCAGCAAGACGCGAAGGATGCCGGGATCGTGCTCAAATTCAATTACGAGCTCGCGATGGATGCCGTCAATGCGGATAATGCGAACAATCAAAACGATCCGAACGCCGATCCGTCGCAAAAGAAAAATTCACAGCGCTCCGAAGAAGAAGCGATGGAAGAGCGTACGCTGCAAAACGCACTCATGATCTTATTGAAACGAAAACAAAACGGCCACGCCAAACAACCGGTCGTCGCCTAAGGAGAAAACAAACATGCCGCTTCCAAAAATGCACCGCTTACAAGCAGAAAAAATTGAAACACGCGTTTTACCGGTCGTGCCAAATTCGTACGACGAGAAAACACATTCATTCGAGGTAATTGCCGCGACGGAAAATCGTTCAAAAGTCCTTGACTACGATCGATGGGAAATTGTTGACGAGATCTTGTTGATGTCCGGGTATCGTGCACCGTCAAGTTCACCCGACAAATCGCCGCTCCTCGATACGCACATGCGATGGACAGTAGAAGATGTTCTCGGCAGCGCTCGCGATTGGCGTGTTGAGGGCGATAAACTGATCTGCCGAATTTATCTCTCATCGGTTGAAGCGGATATCGAAACAAAAATTCGAGAAGGACATATCGACAGCGTTTCGATTGGATACACGGTTGAACAATCGGTATGGGTGGAAGATGGAACGACCGCCGTCGTGAACGGGCGGCAATTCACGGGACCCGTGAAAGTAGCAACGCAATGGACGCGCAGAGAACTTTCCCTTGTGCCAATCGGAGCGGATGACTATGCAAAAATACGTTCGATCCGTGCGACACAGCTCGGCTTGCCCGAAACAGCAAATGATCAAGAGATACGAAGTATGATTCAAAAAATAAATAACAAACCAAATTCACAATCAAGAAAGGAGTCTTCAATGACCCTCGAAGAACTGCAAGCAAAAGTAGCAGAGATGGAAGGACGAATTGCAGCGTCCGAAAAAACAGTGACAGAGTCACGCCAGGAAGCAACCGCCGCAAAGGCAGAGCTTGAAACGGCAAAACTCGAAGCAACAAACGTTCGCGAGATCGTGGCAACGGTTGCATTGTATCCCAACCGCGCCGATATCGTCACGGCAGGCGAAAAAGCAATTGCCGAAAAACGCAGTGCGCTTGAATTCCAGCGCGACGTGATGAAACTCATCGGCAGCAATCCCGCACCGGCACCGAACAATGATGAATCGCGCAACAATATCATATTGCTCGGCGATGTGAAGAAACCGTGGGAAGTGCGCACAGCGAAATATTTGAAGTCGCTTGTGCTCGAAGCAAAAGGCAGTAACGATGAAGCTCGCGCCATTCGTACGGAATTGCAGAAAATGTATAAAGAACTTCCCGAACAGCAGAAGAACGACGAGCTTCGCGAGGCGATGGATATCATTACGCACGCGCCGATCACACCGAAGCAGCAAAAACGCGTCATGTCATCGCTCAACGGCGGTGCCGGCGGCTATGCTGTCAATCCCGCGCCGTTGTTTGCAGAAATTTTTGTGCTCGTCGAGCAATATGGGGCAGCGCGCAAATATTTCCGTCAAATGAATCTCACCACCGATTCATTAAAACTTTCTTCCGTCGCGTCGAAAGTGGTGGCGTATTGGACGCTGCAGAACGGACGTATCAAAGCATCCGATCTCGGACTCTCTCAAGATACGTTGAATGTAGCGAAGCTTGCCGGTATTACCGTGTGGACAAGCGAGCTCGATGAAGATCAGGCGATTGCATTATTGCCGATAATTATCGATGCATTCGCAGAGTCGATTTGGCACGAAGAAGATAAAGCCGGATTCTTAGGTGATGGAACGGCAACCTACGGAAGCCAGACTGGCTGGTTGAACGATGTTGGAACAGTGGTCAATATGGTGGCAGGCAAAACATCGTTCGGAGACGTTTCGATTGACGATTTCAAATCGCTGCGCGATGCGGTGAAAAAATCGCATCGACAGGGTGCGATGTTCTTCCTGGGGGCGGAGATTGTCTCCATTCTCGAAGGAAAGAAAAATCTGCAGGGCGATTATCAATTCCGATCACCTACCGGAACACTCCCGGGTATGCTGTGGGGATATCCGATTGCCGACACTGACGGTGTTGCAGTATTTGATGATCTCGTTTCGGCAGCTGGAACACGCTTCGCGATCTTTGGCAATCCGAAAAATCGATTGTTTGGATCGCGCCGCGAAAAAGAAATTACCGTGGCAACGGAAGCGGTTATTCAAGCGGATGATGGATCGATTGCCGTCAATCTGTTCCAGCAAGATGCAAAAGCAGTACGCATCACGGAACGGATTGGCTTCAAAGGTATCAATCAAGCCGCGTCGGCATGTTTGAAAACCGCTGCAGTCTAAGCGAAGGATCTCAATTCACAAAATTAAAAAACCACGAATCCCGCATCATGCGGGATTCGGCATACAAAGAAAAAATATGGCAAAGCAAGTAAGATTGAAAGTCACGCACATTTTCCGTTCGGGTGATAATAAGACTCCCGATCAAAAATTTGTCGCAGGGCAAATCTACGACGAAGATCTCCTCAAAAAGAACAAGATCGACAAGAGCGATTACGAGGACGCTGAAGAAAAAAAGTAGTCAACCGGCATTTGCAATTAACGCCGGACCAAATCTTAAATCACGATAAATACAAATCATCCTGAGCGGTATCGACGGATGATGGAAAGGAAAATATGAAACGCATAGGAATATTTTTGATCACGCTGATCATCGCGCTTATTGCCGTGGCTCCCATGGCACAAGCGCAAGATTATCAGAACCCGAACGATTTCCCGTCATATTATTTTTTCGGGAACACGCCGGCAAACAATAAAGCGTATCGATCCAAGATCGATACACTCACGCAAGCGACGCTCGGAGGCGCTGGAACGGTGTCATATATCGTTCACTCATCCGACACGATGAAAGCCGATATCTATCTCGATTACAAGCTCCGCAATCGCTCAACATGGACGCAAGCCTACGCCGATAGTTTTATCGCCGTTCGCGACACGACGTTTGAATATATTTTTCGATCTCATACGGTCGACAGGATTGGAGGGTTTGGCAGAGTTCTGCGGGTCAGGGTAGCGCAGCGCACCACATCGGATTACGATTCAACGACGACATACACGTCGGAATTTATTTGGAAACCATAACGGTAGGAACGGTCGCAAGACCGTTCTTGCAGTTTAAGACATGAACCCATGACACTCGATCTCGTCACACCATTTTTCAGCAATAACCCATTTACGGAGCAAGGCACATTCACACCGCCGGCCCCCGGGGTAGCAAAACCGATCGATGTCATTTTTGAAAAAATAGAATCCATTATGGCAGCGGGGGTAAAAATTCAGAACGCCGAAACAACAGCACTCGTGAAAACTGCCGATGTTGGCGATCCCGTACCAAATGGATCGACGCTCACACTGAGAGCCGTTGTGTATAAGATCATCAAGGGGTTCGATGATTCAACCGGTGTAACAACATTGCAGCTAAGCAGAAATTAATGTCGGGACGGTCGCAAGACCGTTCACAAATTCATGGCAAGCACAATCCGAACCACACAAATTATCGAAGCACTTCAGACGAGGCTGATCGCAAAGCTGACCGGCGCGGGCGGGTACTATACCAACGTAAATGGCCGCGTGTATATCCGAAAACTTAATCCGCTCAATCCGCTGCAAGATCTTCCGGCGGTCAACATT
>JBBINR010000046.1:0-24419 GCA_037443785.1 Ignavibacteriales bacterium
AACTAATGTGTTGACAGATATTCAATATCAAGCTGATGCAATCGTCAGTAAAATAATTTTAAAAACCGGAAATGGAACGGTTACCCTCTTTGCTTTCGATGCGCAGCAATTTCTGAGCGAACACACAACACCGTTTGACGCGTTATTTTATTGTGTGGAAGGAAGTTTTGATATCAGCATCGGCGGTGTTCATCATTCCATCTCGTCGAATGATACAATATTGTTCCCGGCAAATATTCCACACGCTGTGGCGGCAATTAAACCATCCAAATTTATTCTTACGATGATCAAAATGAAAACGTGACCAAATTTATCTTTGTTTCAAATCCATTTTTTGATATATTTGTGTCGAAATTCAACACGGAGAGGTGCAAGAGTGGTTGAATTGGCCACCCTGGAAAGGTGGTATACCGGTAACGGTATCGTGGGTTCGAATCCCACCCTCTCCGCAAATGTGTAAAATCGTGTTTTAATTTTTACAAAAGATTCAACCAGGAGAGGTGGCGTGAGTGGTTGAAACCACCAGTCTCGAAAACTGGTATACCCGCAAGGGTATCGAGGGTTCGAATCCCTCCCTCTCCGCATTCTAAACTTGATTGACTACTTTTTGCCGTTATTTTACACCCTCTTACCGATTTCATTTCCTTTTTACCATTTAATAATATGATTTTACACTCAAGATTGTAACTTCACTCGAGTACTCTCGTAAAATTGCTTGTTAATTTTTTCTCTTACACTTTGGGAAATTCATGAAAAGAACTTCACTTTTACTTCTCTTCCTTTTTTCATTTTCATTTTCAGAACCGAAAGCAACTATCAGCGGATTTGTTCGTGATAAAGCGAACGGTGAATCTCTACCGTTTGCCAATGTGATTATCAAAGATCTCAAAATCGGCACGACAACAAATATCAGCGGATATTATGCAATTCCCAATATTCCGGATGGAAAATTTACAGTACAGATTTCTTTACTCGGGTACAGAACACAAACATTTGAAATCAATACGGAGGAAAAAAAGAATCTGGTTCAAGATATTTATCTCATCGATCAATCAGTGCAGGTAAGCGAAGTAATTATTTCCGCGGAACGTGAAGAAGAAAAACATACAACACAAACGGGCCGCATCGTAATGCAAGCGAAAGATGTCGCGGATATTCCAACAATTGGCGAAGCAGACGTTTTCCGCGCTCTTCAGGTAATGCCCGGTGTAAAAGCTACCTCTGAAATTTCAACGGGTTTAAATGTTCGCGGAGGCAGCACAGATCAAAATTTAATTTTGCTTGACGGCACAGTTGTGTACAATCCCTCACATCTATTTGGATTCTTTAGCACGTTTAATAACGACGCGATCAAAGATATTGATTTGATGAAAGGCGGATATCCAGCAGAGTACGGCGGCAGATTATCTTCAGTTCTTAACGTAACAAATATTGACGGCGACAGGGTAAATACTCACGGAAAGGCATCAATCAGCTTATTAAGTACTCGTCTTACCGGCGAGGGCCCTCTCGGTAACGGTTCGTGGTTTTTATCCGCGCGCAGAACGTATTTCGATAAGATTGTTTCTGTTGCAGGACTGGATACGGGGAAAAATGCGCTTCCCTTGTATTATTTTTACGATATGAATTTAAAAATCAATCAAGATCTTTCCGATGACGATAAACTTTCACTCGTCAGTTACCTCGGGCAAGATAATCTTGACTGGGCAATTGGTAATAATGAACTTTCGATCAATATGCGTTGGGGAAACAGGACAAACGCTTTAAAATGGACACATCTTTTCAGTCAAACGCTTTTTTCAAATTTTACAGCGTCCTATTCATTTTATAAAGCACAGACAAGCATCGATTTCGGAGGATTTCATTTAGGACAGGACAACACCGTTGATGATTATTCGCTGCGCGGAGATTTAGATTTCTTCGCAACAAACGATCATCTTGTGAAACTTGGCGCATGGTGGTCTCAATACAAAGTCACGTATTCAGAGCATGGCGACGGCGACCCTTATATTTTTGAAGACCGTCCTGCTCAACTTTCCATCTATGCTCAAGATGAGTGGACAATTGATGAACGATGGATAACGCAACTTGGTTTGCGATTTGAATACCAAGACTTGTCAAAAGCAACAGACTGGGGACCACGTTTTAATATTCGATATAACCTTGATGAAAAATCAATTTTAAAATTTGCGACAGGTTTATACTATCAATTTTTAATTGCCGTCCCTGCAGGAACAGATATGGGGTTTTCGCCATTTGACATTTGGATTCCTATTAATGAAAGAATGAAAGCAAGCAAATCATTTGATTTTGTTCTTGGATATGAAACGCGCTATTTCGAGAATTACACTATCACCGTCGAAACATATTACAAGCATTTTTCCGATGTCCTTCAATTCAAACGCGATATGAACTCTACTTTAAAAGTTGATATCGATCAATTATTCCATGTTGGAACAGGCCGAGCATTTGGCGCTGAATTTTTTCTGCAAAAGCGTGTCGGCGATCTTACCGGAACGCTCGGTTATACGTTTGCATACACATATCGAAAATTTCCCGATTTAAATCATGGAAATGAATTTATGCCAAAGTACGATCGGCGACATGATATTTCTGCCACTGCGAGCTATCAAATCGATGAGAATTGGAAAATTAGTTCCGTCTTTACGTATTCTACCGGACAATCCTATACGCGAGGGGTTGCGAGAGAAGACATTGATTTTATCGGTGTTGTGTATCATCAAACAGAATCAGGAGCACTTTATAATCATCGGTTATCGCCGTATCATCGTTTAGATTTTAGTGTTACGAAACGAGCTTCGTTTTTTGGATTAAAAGGAAGTTGGTATTTTCAAATCTTCAATGTTTATAATCGACGAAATGTGTGGTTCAAGCAATTCGATAATTCAAAAAATCCACCTGAAATTACCGACGTTAAATTGTTGCCGATCATCCCCACATTCGGATTTGATTTTTCATTTTAAGAAACTGGAACTTATACTATGAATCAGCCAAAAAAAAATATTGCAGCCACACTCTCGCTTTTCTTTTTTCTTACATTGAACGGCTGCGAGGAACCAAATTCCGGATACGATTATGATAAACAGGTTGTCGTCAACGGGACACTTACTGCGGGGCAAAATGTAGATACGTTGAAATTACACTGGACGAGTGAAGTTGATAAATTCTATGATCGAAAGGCACTCGCAATTCCGGGTGCCATTGTGCTTATCAAAAATTCTGACGGATCGGTTTTCGATTCTCTTTGGTACGATACTTCCAATCCCGGACGATATTATTCAAACGATCCTGCAAAAAAGATTGAGCCAACAAAAACATATTTGCTGTACGTAAAAACTCCTTCGCCAGATTCGCGAATTGTGACAGGAATGACAACCGTGCCAGATACGTTCAGCATTATTTATTCTTCCGTCAAAAATAATGATACCTTGATCTATAATCCGAATGCAAGTCCCCATCTTTTTGCTTGGTCTCCAAGTAAAACGTTGGGAACATATCTGCCAACGATTTTTAGTTTGGATTCAAATGCTGCGATGATTCCCAAAGAATTTTACGGTGACACCACAAAAAAAGATTTCCAACGCCCCGAAAAAATTGCGTACCGCGTGGGTTTGCCAAGAGAGCAAACGAACACTCTCCTGCCATGGGTCTTTTTAAATTATTTCGGGAACACGCGTTTTGATATTTTCGCCATCGATGAAAATTCTGCAGACTTCCTTAATCAAGTCATTCCTGCTCAGGGGGGCGAATTGAAGGAAATCCATTATAGATTAAATGGCGGCATAGGGATTTTTGGTGCAAAAACACAAGCTAAAAATGGAATTCAAGCGTATATAAAACCTTAATGCGATATACGATCTATTGTTTGCAAAAAAAGTGAATTTTTAATTCACTTTTTTTGTTTTAAATCAGCGAATAGCTATTTTTATCTATGGATCCTATTCTGTTCGGGCATGACGATGAGAGACACATTGTTTCGGTAAATTCTCTTACTGATTCACTGGTAAGGGTCTATATGAGAACGAACAATGCAATCCACTACCACGATGAAGAATTTTTCCCTTTCTTGCACCTTTCCGATAAACGATTTATCGACGGGTTTTCACAAAAGTATTGGCTGAAAAAACTCGATGGGACAAATTTTTATCAATATGTTTGTGCATTCCCAACGATAAAAGTTCTGTGGGATGCTGTCAACTTTATCGTAAAAAAAATCAGCAAAGAGTTTAAAATCGGGTATACTTCGTACGCGGATACCGAACATATCTTTTTACGCTCTGACATGAACACCCAGTTCCTTTTGCAAACAGGAAAAACACTGTTCAAAGAAATGCAATTCTCCGATCTTAACCGCATGCAATTGGATATCGAAACGTATTCAAAGAATTACAAATTTAGCAATGCCGATCGAAAAGAAGACAGAATAATTCTTATCAGCCTTTCAGATAATACGGGATGGCAAACTGTTTTGGGCGGAAAAACGATTTCTGAAAAAAAACTGCTCCAACAATGCATAAAAATCATTACAGAAAGAGATCCTGATGTAATCGAAGGACATAACATATTTAATTTTGATCTTCCGTATATCCTCCGTCGCTGTGAAATGAATGACATTACTTTCGCCATCGGCCGAGACGGCTCTTCCCCTGCTGGTTATCGTTCACGGACGTCGTTTGCAGAAAATTTTATCGAATACATCAGTTACGAAATTGCCGGGCGGCATCTTATCGATACATGGCTTCTTGTTCAATCATTTGATATGACAAAAAGAAATATGGAAAGCCATGGATTGAAGTACGCAGCAAAATATTTTGGTGTAGCGTCACCTAATCGCACATACATTGAAGGCGATAAGATTTCGTGGTACTGGGATAATGACATCGACACATTAAAAAAGTATGCTCTTGATGATGTTATTGAGACAAGAGGTTTGAGCGAAAAACTTTCTTCCAGCACATTTTATCTTACGCAAATGCTTCCGTTTAACTATGGAACCATTGCACGGCTTGGTTCTGCTGCCAAAATTGAATCTTTGTTTCTCCGCGAATATTTACGTCAGCGGCATTCAATTCCTAAACCTCAACAGGGGTACCAAACAACCGGCGGATATACCGATATTTTTCAAACAGGTGTTTTCGGACCTATCGTTCATGCCGACGTCGAATCGTTGTATCCCTCGATTATGGTTTCAAAAAAAATTAAACCGCTTACGGACGATCTTAATATTTTTCAAACATCGCTGGAGTATCTCACAAATCTTCGCATTGAGACAAAACGAAAATTTCAATCAACCCTGGACGAACAGGAAAAATCGAAACTTGATGCGATGCAATCTTCATTTAAAATACTTATTAATTCATTCTATGGATATCTTGGTTATGGGAAAGGATTATTTAACGACTATGGACAAGCGGATGTCATCACGAGCACCGGCCAGGAATTGCTGAAGAAATTAATTTATGAAATCGAATTACACAATGGAACGGTGATCGAAGTTGATACTGATGGTATATACTTTATCCCCCCGGACAACGTCGTTGGTGAAGAATCCGAACGCGGATTCGTAACCCGCCTTTCATCTACACTCCCAGATGGAATCAATTTAGGATTCAACGGACGTTTCAAGAAAATGTTAAGCTATAAGAAGAAAAATTATGCCCTTCTTCATTATTCGGATAAAATTTCAATTAAAGGATCGTCGTTAATCTCGCGATCAATCGAACGATTTGGCCGGAGCTACCTCCAGCAATGTATCGATGCATTGTTGAACGAAAAATTATCTGACCTGCATACGTTATACGTTGAGTTAGAGCGAACAATTCGCGAACACAGCATGGATATTGGCGATTTTGCACGGACCGAAATTCTAAAGGATTCTTTGGAAGATTATACCCATGCAATAAAGGAAGAAAAACGAAATAAATCGGCGGCATATGAATTAGCATTGTCATCATCGCGAAATTATAAACCCGGGAGTAAAATCCAGTATTACATTACCGGCGACTCTGCTAATGTTAAAGGATTTGAAAATGCAAAAGAAGCGCATGAATGGGACTCAAATTTTCCTGATGAAAATACTGAATATTATATGAAGAGGCTGAACGAGTTTTCCGGAAAGTTTGAAATTTTTTTTTCTGAACAACACTTTAAGCAAATTTTTTCGACTGAGGATTTATTCGGCTTCGATCCATCCTCGATAACAATTCAAAATAGGGAATCAAAAATAGAACAAGAAAAAACTGAAAATCGCAGAATAGAATTTGATGAGCTAGACTCTTAATGAATTGTCTCTGCAAAAGTTTTTTTGAGATAATCGACAATAACGAATGTTGAAGCACCAGGAGTAAATAATTCACCAACACCCATTTCTTTTAATCGATCAATATCCTCCTGGGGAATAATCCCGCCACCAAAAAGGAGCATATCGTTCATCCCCTTTTCTTTCAACAAGTTCAATACTTTTGGAAAAATTGTCATGTGTGCACCGCTCAACGAGCTTATACCGATAGCATGGACGTCTTCCTGCAATGCTGCTTCGACAATTGCTTCCGGTGTTTTTCTTAATCCTGTATAGATCACTTCCATACCGGCATCACGCAATGCAGCAGCAATAACTTTCGCCCCGCGGTCGTGACCGTCAAGACCGGCTTTAGCAATTAACACTCGAATTTTTTGATTCATACCATCCCTTTCAAAAATTCTTGGAATCGAAGATAAAATTTTGCCAGCGGGAAGCCGACGACAGTATAGTAATCTCCGTGAATTTTTTTTACAAAGACTGCGCCAAAATCATCTTGAATTCCATACGCCCCGGCTTTATCCATTGGCGATCCGGACTCAATGTAATTTTCGATTTCATCAGTAGACAATTCACGAAATGTAACATCGGTTTGTTCAGAATCAATATAGGACTTTTTCGATTTGGCATCAACAAATGCAAATCCTGTGAAGACTGTGTGAGTTTCTCCGCTTAATAGCAAAAGCATTTCTGCCGCTTCTGCGCGGGACGAAGGCTTTCCTAAGACCTTCCCATGAATAACAACAATTGTATCCGATCCAATAACAATTCCTTCAGAATATTCCTTGGCAACATCGAGAGCTTTGTGTAATGCAAGCTGTTGTACGTTTTCTTGAAATGATAACTCAGAATGAATCTTTTCATGAATGGCGCTTGGATGCACAACAAACTCTAATCCAATTTGTCGAAGCAATTGGGACCGTCGAGGTGACTGTGAAGCAAGAATAAGCGGAGTACTTAATTTTATCATTGTGTACAAAAAAAAGGCGATTCAAGTGAATCGCCTTTTCAAATTTAACATTAATGTTTTATCGAAACATCGCTTTTAGACTTCCCCATGTACGCTTTACCGTAGAGACTTTATGATAGGTTTTCTTTGTTGCTTCAGAAACTTGATAAGAACCATCATTGAAAATACATTTTATTCGGTAAAGGTATACACCGGAGGTCGTCTTAAAAGCTGATTGATCGGTATATTCATAATATGAATATGAACCTCTCTTCGCTACCTTTTGAATTTCTGTAAAGTTACTTGGCAAGTCTGAACTTCGTTCAACGATAAATTCTTTTACGTTGCTTTCATCCTCAGTTCCCCATTTTACGGTAATATTATTCCCATCACTGTAGGCGCTTATTGATCCGGCACGGAAAACACCCGCGAATGCAATTGAAACAACGATGAAACCAAGTAGGATGAGTTTTTTCATTGTACGCAGTTCAAAGAATGATTGTGCGGAAGGCGGGACTTGAACCCGCACGCCTTTTGGGCGCCACCCCCTCAAGATGGTGTGTCTGCCAATTCCACCACTTCCGCAATGTTGTAAACAAAGAACTGAATGTCAAGGATTTTGTACCGAGAGCCGGACTTGAACCGGCACGTCCCTTGCGAGACTCAGGATTTTAAGTCCTGTGCGTCTACCAATTCCGCCATCCCGGCTAAGAATGTAAATCGAACAACTTCTATCAAGCTATTTTTAAATATACGAATAACTTACGCCTCACGCAATATTATTTCGCACTAATGTAATTAGGTGAAATTTTTTACAAATAGGCCTTGAGAAAATTGATAATGAATCACATTTTTATTTGATACTCATTACGAGTGCATCACAACAGTTGCGGATTTCAAATCCGCAGGTGCTGCTTCGAGGACAATAGAGCCAGTCGTATTTCCTGCTTGAAGAATGATCTGGCATTTGCCTAAGAAATAAATAATCCTTTGTCATGAATTTTAACAAAAATTAAAAATTTGACAAAATTACATCTAAGGGTGCAAAAGTTTGACGGAATCTGAGTGATTATAAAAAAGAAGTGCCAAAAGCGCTATTTACAATTTCTCTCACAGCACTAAGCGAAGTTTCAATAACTTGATCGGCAAGAAGGAGTCCTACACCATCAATTGATAAGAGTACATTTCGTGTAGAGTTTTTTTGTATTTCAAGATGCAGTTGAGCAGTTTCTTTCGATATTTTTTCCTGTACTACCAATGATTCGACTTTAATAATATTTTCGCCAATTTTTTTCAATTCTGACACGGCACAATCCTTTGCATTAGGCCAATTGTCATTTAAAGTCGATTTCGCGGCGGCAATCATTGGTGGGAGTATTTCTTCCAAATTTATTGCCATTGGTTCTTTCCTACTATATATTGATTTTTTGTCAATTTCTATTCATACTTATAAATGAATATACATTAAAAATAAGACTCAAAAAATCCACAATCCAGGTTCAATATCATTTCTTACGAATTAGGGATTTTTGACAATACTGTTTCTCGATGTCTATCAATAAAAAAGCCGGCAATCATTTCCTCTGATAACCGGCAATAATGACACTTTTGAAGCTGACGTACGCCTGTATGGACAATTAAAAATTTTTATTATTTCTTTGTTGAAATATATAAATTGAATTATTAAATTGTAGTCAGAGTTTAATCGCCCCTACGCACTTTATTCATTGTTACCCACTTCTCGCCGGAAGTCATATAGTGAAAAAGTAAACGAGGGGCATTTTTATGTTTTTCACAATAATATCCGGAAAAATTGCTCACTCCTGGGTACAACAAAAATTTACCTTCCGCTTATCAGTTATCCTTTTAATTGACAAAAATATTATCCACTAAAAACTTTACCTCATTGCTTGGTTCTTATTAATGTATAAAGTAGAATGATTTTGGTCAATACCGTAAATTAGGTATTTTTAAATAAAAGGGTAAAAGAAAAATTTTATCGAATTAATCCATCGGTATATGCTTTTGCGACGAGTGAATGACGATTATGAATCCGCAATTTGTTATAAATGTTTTTCAGGTGTGTATCGACCGTGAATCGACTGAGAGAAAGTTTTTTAGCAATTTTTTTTGTGCTAAATCCTTTTGCAATTAAATGGATGACTTCTACTTCACGGTCTGTCAGTTGATGGAGATAGCGGCTTTCTTTTGAAGCATTTAAAAGCATTCCCATAATTTTCTTTGTCACCATTGGATCGATAGGCGACCCACCCTCCATCACTCTTTCAATCGCTCTGATAATATCCTCAGGCGTTGAAGTCTTTAATAAATATCCAGATGCACCTAAATTCAGTGCAGTTTGAATTTCTGCTTCATCATCATACGACGTCAGCATAATTATTTTTGTTCCTTGCGACGCTTCGCGCAGAGGAACGATTCCGTTAATACCAGACATTTGAGGCATCTTAATGTCCAATAAAATTATCGGGGGTGGATTTTGACAAGTGCGAATTTCTTTTAAAGCAGTGCGGATGGAATGGAAGTAACGTTCGCATAAAACCTTTTTGTCTAAATTCAATGATTCTGAAAGCACCATACAGTAACTTTTATTATCATCGATTATCCAAATCGGGATACGATTTACCTTTAGTATACTGTTTTTTTTCTTTTTCATTTATCAAGTCTAAAGACTGGCAAAAATACCGTAAACGTTGTTCCCTTGCTTTGATGATTTTTTACTGTAATGTATCCGTTGTGATTCTTAATTATTTCCGAAACAATGGATAACCCCAACCCTGTCCCAACGCCTACTTCCTTTGTTGAAAAAAAAGGTTCAAATATTTTCCCAAGGTTTTCTTTGGGAATTCCTACTCCATTGTCCGTTACGGCAATTCTTATGAATGATCTTTTCCTATCAGTAATGCCAGCATCATGATATTCTTCTACGGAAATAGTACTATCCAATTTAATTTTAATTTCACCCCGAACGGGGATAGCATCTTTCGCATTTTGTATAAGGTTTAAAAAAACTTGCTTCAATTGGTTTTCATCACCAAGGATTACGGCATCAGCTTTGTATATTGATTTTGAGAAATAAATTGCAATATTTTTATGCAGTTTAAACCCTTTTATTACATGATTAAGCAGTTGCACCATATTCATTTTTTTAACTCGGGTTTTGACCCTTTACCAATAGCAAGAATATTTTTCGCCAGTTGAATTCCTTCATTCGTACTTTCTTTAGCCGCACGCAAGATGGTTTTCGTCTTCGGCGAAGAGATCTTTTTATTGAGGAGGCTAATCGATAGTGAAATTGGCGCGAGGATATTGTGAAGATCGTGTGCAAGGCTGCTGGTAAGGAGAGATATTACTTCCATTTTTTGTGCACGGATATACACTTTTTCCATTTTTTTTTCTCAGTAATATCAATAATAATACTGTGAACCATTCCATCGACAGAATCTCTTCGTCCTGAAAATAAAATCCATTGTTCTTTTTCGGCAGAATTAAAATACATGAGTTCACATTCCCCAACGACACCTTTCTGTAAGAGAGAGGTTTGGAGTTTACTCCGCTGATCATCAGAGAATGAGGTAAAAATTTTCTGCAACTGAGATAATGATGTACAATGGAAAATTGCGTACATCGATTGATTTGCATCGACAATTTCCCACGTCTTCGGATCAAACTTCAACATACCGGCGAGAGAATTTTCGAATAAAGCTTTATAGCGTTTTTCGCTTTTTTGAATTTCAAGAAGGCGGTTTTGCTGCGACTCAATGATTCTTTTATTGCTTGCGACGAGCACGGCAATGAATGCTACGGCAAAAATAACTGCAAGTGCAGTCCCAATTATGATCAATAAAAGGAAATCGTTCATACCATATTAAATTTACTTTATCATACAGGAGTATTGCGAATAACGCAATACCGTAAATTAGGTATTTTTGAATTTGAGGTTCATGGCCGGGAATGATTAGACTTGCCTAGTAACACAAAAGTCGAGAACAATGCCAAAAAAATTGCCCTGTCAAAAACGTGGAGTAAATTTCCCAAAATAAAAAAAGCCCAAATGCATTCATATGGGCTTATCTACTTATGGTGTGAGGCGCCGATCAGATTCGAACTGATGCATAAAGGTTTTGCAGACCTCTCCCTTACCACTTGGGTACGGCGCCAAAGAAAAATCCCGTTCCATATCTCAGGAACGGGATAGAGCGGGAAACGGGACTCGAACCCGCGACATCAACCTTGGCAAGGTTGCGCTCTACCAACTGAGCTACTCCCGCGTAAAACTATACAAATATAATCAAAGTGAGTTTTGAAGTCAAGAAAAGTGTTGCTACCTCGATATTTCAATAATTGAATATTTCAAAACACCGGCAGGAACTTTAATCTCAACAACATCTCCCGGTTTTTTTCCCATCAGACCTTTCCCAATTGGCGAGGTGACCGAAATTTTATTGGCATCAAAATCGGCTTCCTCGGGTGAGACAAGAAGATATTCAATTGCTTTTCCGTTCTTAGAGTCTTTCACTTTCACTTTGGAAAGGATATAAACTTTATCGTTCGGAAGATCCTTTGCTTCAATCACTCTCGACTTCGATAATGTTTCTTCTAATTTTGCAATCCGATATTCCAAATGACGCTGCTCTTCGCGAGCAGCATCATACTCCGCATTTTCACTCAAATCACCGTGGCCACGAGCCTCGGCAATTTTTGCAGCAACTTGCGCACGACCATTAACCTTCATATCGCGCAATTCATTTTCTAATTCAACAAATTTTTCTTTTGTCAGATAAACAATCTCACTCATAACGCTTCAAAACTTTGTTTATGGATATGAAAAACAAAAGCCATCGTCTTGGAGGACAATGGCTAATTTTTATTGATTTAATTTAGACGAAATTACATGCAGAAGCAAGAAAAATTTTATTTCGTATGAGAAAGTATCAAATGACCGAGCTTGTCTCGTTTCGTCTTCAGATACTTTTCATTCGTACTTGTTGCTTTTACTTCGATCGGAACACGTTCAACAACTTCGATGCCATACCCTTTTAAGCCAACAATTTTTTTCGGGTTATTTGTCAAAAGCCGGATTTTCTTAACTCCAAGATCTAAAAGAATCTGAGCCGCAAAACTATAATCTCTTACATCGGCATGGAAGCCAAGCGCTTCGTTAGCTTCAACGGTATCTTTCCCTTCGTCTTGAAGTTTATATGCTTTCAACTTATTGAGCAAGCCAATTCCTCTTCCTTCTTGACGAAGATATAACAGAATTCCTGAGCCTTCCTTTTCGATAAGATTCATTGACGTGTGTAATTGCTCATTGCAATCACACCGTTGAGAACCGAACACATCTCCGGTAAGACATTCGGAATGAACACGAACAAGCACCGGTTTGTCTTTATCAATGTTCCCTTTGATTAGTGCAATGTGCTCTTTATTATCAATTTCAGATTTATACAAATGCACGTCAAATTTTCCATTCGGTGTCGGTAAAAATGTCGATACAACTTTTTCTACCAGCTTTTCACGATGACGACGATATTCGACAAGATCTTTAATCGAAACAACTTTCAAGGAAAACTTTTCTGCAAGCTTTTGCAATTCTGGCAGACGAGACATTGTTCCGTCGTCATTCATAATTTCCACAAGCGCACCGGCAGGATACAAACCCGCAAGTCTGCACAAATCGACAACCGCTTCGGTGTGCCCCGCACGTTGCAACACACCACCGTCAACAGCACGAAGTGGAAAAATATGTCCGGGTCTTCCAAAATCATTCGGCTTTGTGTTAGGATTGGTTAATGCTTGTATGGTAATCGACCGATCAGAAGCGGAAACCCCGGTTGTCGTTCCATGCAGAAAATCAATCGGAACAGTGAATGGAGTTTCATGAAGCGAGGTATTGTTTTCAACCATCGGATCAAGATGAAGTTCTTGCGCACGTTGAGATGTAATTGAAGCACACAATATTCCACGGCCGTGTTTTACAAAAAAATTGACTATCTCCGGCGTAATCTTATCCGCAGCGACAACAAAGTCTCCTTCGTTTTCGCGATCTTCATCATCAACCACAATGATCGTTTTGCCCGCTCGAAGATCAACAAGAGCTTCATCTATGGTATTAAGTGATACCGACATTATTGTGTTACGCCTTCTACTTCGCCTTGTTTATTGACTACGGCAATCGAACTTCGTTCAAGTTTTACTTTTATATTATCCGCAAGTTCAATCAAAACGGTTTTTTCTTCAACAGCGATAATTTTTCCATGCAGTCCTCCGGCAGTAACAATCTTATCTCCCTTTTTAATTGTGGAAAGTAATTGCTCTCTTTCCTTTGTTCGTTTTTGCTGGGGACGGATAATCATAAAATAAAAAATAGCGATGATCAAAGCGAACATAATGATTGTGCTGTAAATTTCTCCGCCGCCTTGTCCGCCTTGCGGTGGTGCCATTGCTAGAATCTGTTGGAACATCTGTTTCTCTCCATAATAAATGAATATATAAATAGTAAGTTAATTTTCGACTCGTACCGATAATCGTTCAAGCATTTCTTTCTTCCACGAAGAAAAGGCATTGCTCAAAATCTGTTTTCGCGCTTCACGCATCAGCCACAAATAAAATGCAAGATTGTGGATGGACGCCAATTGCAATCCGAGAATTTCATCTACTTGAAAAAGGTGACGTAAATATGCCCGGGAAAAATTCTTATTCGTGTAACTCTCAAAACC
Organism: Ignavibacteriales bacterium; assembly: GCA_037443785.1. Lineage (GTDB taxonomy): Bacteria > Bacteroidota > Ignavibacteria > UBA10030 > UBA8401 > JAQUOA01. Next base: position 14,006 of record JBBINR010000046.1, read on the forward strand.
ATCATCAATCGCAATATCATCCACTTTCCATTTTGCATTACGGATATTGATTCGACCGTTGCGTGTGAACAACATCCCGTTCCGTCCATTGCGTGTCGGCATAACACAGTCGAACATATCAATGCCGCGTTCTATACACTCCAACAAATTTTCCGGCGTTCCGACTCCCATTAAATATCGAGGTTTTTCATTTGGCAGCATCGGAGTTGAAAATTGAACAAGGTCATACATTTCTTCAGTAGGTTCGCCTACCGCGAGACCGCCAAGTGCGTATCCTTCAAAATTGAGATCGACGAGTTGTTTTGCACTTTCAGTCCGGATATGTTTATAAACACTTCCTTGAACAATCGCAAAGAGCGCTTGGTGATGTCCGTAAAATGGTTCAATTTCTTTTGCGGCCGCTTGGCATTCTTTCGCCCATCGAACGGTCATCTTGTTGGATTCACGAGCATATTTTTCATCACATGGATATGGCGGACATTCATCCAGCACCATCATAATATCTGAACCGATTGTTCGCTGAATTTCCAAAACTTTTCTTGGCGTAAAAAAATGTGACGAGCCATCCAAATGTGATTTGAATGTAACGCCGTCATGAGAAATTTTTCGAAGATCAGTCAGACTGAAAACTTGATATCCACCACTGTCCGTCAGAATTGGTCTTTGCCAATTCATAAACTTGTGTAAGCCGCCCATTGATCGCATCACTTCAATTCCCGGACGTAAATACAAGTGATACGTGTTTCCAAGAATAATTTGCGCACCAACTTCAACAAGCTCACGTTGTTCAACTGCCTTCACGGTCCCTTGAGTGCCGACGGGCATAAAAATAGGCGTCTCAATAACGCCGTGGTCTGTTTCTAAAATTCCTGCACGTGCAGAAGAATCGGTATGAACTACGTTAAACTTCACGATGTAATGTACGAAAAGATGAGTGCTATTTCAATGAACATTGTTTCGATTCTTCCGATCAATTTATGGAGACAACCGGGCAATTTTCCAGTTCCCATCAGGTTGAAGTTTGTAGGAAACTCGGTCGTGTAATCGATTTGGTCTACCCTGCCAATATTCAAATTCATCGGGAATAATTCGATAGCCGCCCCAGAACGGCGGAAGTGGAATTTTCCCATTTTTAAATTTTTCCAGCATCTCTCCAAACGCCTTTTCCAACAATGAGCGTGCTGAAATTTCACTGCTCTGTTGAGATGCCCAGGCACCTAATTGACTGTCAATGGGACGCGAATGGAAATATTCGAACGATTCTGCAACAGTAATTTTTTCAATACTTCCGACAATTCTAATTTGACGCTCAAGCGGTTCCCAAAATGCCAACAGTGCAGCTTGAGGATTTTCAGAGATATCCTTTGCTTTCTTACTTTCGTAGTTCGTAAAAAAAACAAACCCTTTATCATCGTACTGTTTCAAAAGTATTGTGCGAACTGATGGCCGCCCTGTTTTTGAAGCAGTCGCCAGCGTCATTGCATTGACTTCCGGGATTTCAGAAGAGATTGCTTCTTTGAACCACTTGTTGAATTGATCGAACGGGCTTCGTTCAACATCGTGTTCATCAAGCGATCCTTTTTTGAATTCTTTTCGGAGATTGAATAACGAGAGTTTTTCTTCCTTCATGGCGTTTAATATAGCGAATTTTTTTCTTCCGTTAAAATAAAAAGACCTCACGCACGTGAGGTCTTTGAAAAGTACTGAACAATCCGACGTACTTTTAAATCATTATTTGCTCTTATCCGGATACGGCGGCGGATTTGGAATTCGATATTTGAAGTTCTTCAGTTCTTCTTTTGCAACTTCAATCGCTTTATTCAATTGATCATCGATACCGTCAAATTCTCTCGCCGGATCGTTATCAACAACAATATCAGGATCGACACCATGTCCTTCCATAATCCATTCTTTCCCTTCATTATCATACCGTGAAAATTCAGGACGATTCATAAAACCACCGTCAACAATCGGCAATGAACCTCGGATACCGACAACTCCTCCCCAGGTTCTCTTTCCAATTAACTTTCCAATATTGTATTTTCTAAATCGATACGGAAAAATATCTCCGTCCGACGCAGAGAATTCATCCATCAATAAAACTTTCGGTCCAAGATGCATTGCATCAGGATTCGGACCGGGAATTGTGTTGCGTGCGATTGTGACCATCGCAAGTTTTCGATCTAACCGTTCTGCAATCATCGGCGAAACATTTCCTCCACCGTTTCCGCGATCGTCGATAATGAGAGCCTCTTTACGAAGTTGGGGATAAAAATATTTTGCAAATTGATTCAAGCCGTTTGCTCCCATATCGGGAATGTGGATATATCCAATTTTCCCGTCAGTCGCTTTGTTGACTTTATCAATATTATCCTGAACCCAATTGTAATAATACAAGGATGCTTCGTTTGAAATTGGAATGACCGTCGTTTCATGGCTTCCCGATTCTTTTGCAGAGGAATTCACTTTCAACACAACTTGCTTATCGACTTTACCAACGAGAGATTCAAACATATCGTTCATTTCATTGGTCGGTTTTCCATCGATGGCAATGATATAATCTCCTTCTTTTACGTCAACACCAATTTCTGTAAGCGGTGAACGAACGCCGTCATCCCAATTTTGTCCCTTTAAAATCTTTTTGATCTTATAATATTTTGACGACGGATCGCGCTCGATTTTTGCACCGAGCAATCCAAGATTGATACGTTTTGGCTTTGGAAAATCTCCACCTCCAACATAAGAGTGGCCGATATTCAATTCGGAAATCATTTCTCCAATTATATACGTCAAATCGACTCGATGGTTAACATATGGAAGAAGCTGCGCATATCGATCGTGAATCTTTTGCCAATCAAGACCATGCATATTAGGTGCGTAAAAGAAATCACGCATTTGTCTCCAGCATTCATTGAATATCTGATTCCATTCTGCACGGCGGTCAAGATTCATTTTCATGTCGGAAAGATTCAAATTATCTTTTGCTTCAATTTTGCTGGCGGGGAGATCAATGATATAGTAATTTCCATTTTGCCCGAACAACATTTTTTTCGTATCAGCTGAAATTTCATATCCGCCGACATTGCCAAGCTCGGTTTCTTTTTGCTTTTCAAGGTCGTAAAGAAACAGAATCGGCTTTGCATCTTTACTTCCCTGGCGGACATAATACACTTTAGTGCCGACAACATTAAGGTCGCGATAGTTTGCACCAGTAATTGGGAGAGATTCAATCCGCTGCATCAATCCGTCAACATCAACCTTAACTGTAAAAGTTTTGTCTTCATCTTTTTTCTTGTCATCCGATTTCTTCTTGTCGTCTGCTTTTTTCTCTTCACCGCTGATTTTTACTTCGTCGCTCTTTGGAGCAAACGGAGATTTCGTATCCTTCGTGAGCGTGATGAAATATATTCCTGACATATCTTGATAACTGTGATTCCATTCTGTTTGACTGTACGTCGGGTTGAAATTTCTATCAGAAATGAAGTAGAGAAATTTTCCATCCGAACTGAAAACGGGATTGCCTGACGAATACCAGCCGTCGGTCGCATTAATTATTTCTTTCGATTCAAGCGAATATAATTTTATTTTTTGCATTACATCTGGTTCGGGATTGGCATATGCAATCCATTTACTGTCAGGAGACCAGGCATAATCGCTGTATTCCCATACATTTGACGACGCTACCTGTGTAATTTTTTTCGATTCAATATCAACATATTGTAATCGTTGTGCGCGATCAGCCCATAATAATTTTTTACTATCGGGAGACCAGATCGGTTGATATTTATAATTGTCTGAATTTTTTGTTATCTGAATCGGCGTACCAAGTCCATCTTGAGTACGAATCCAAATTTCATCTTCGCCTGTTTCATCAGAGATATACGAAATATATTTTCCATCGGGAGACCATTTCGAATTTCGTTCATGCACTCCTGATGTCTTCGTCAAATTTCTCGTTGGACCAAATTTAGCAGGAACGGTAAAGAGTTCACCGCGAGCACCAAACAATGCACGATTTCCATCCGGAGAAATTTCAAAATTTGTTACATTATGGCTGACATCAATAATTCCGCCGCGGCCTGATTCAAAATCATCATTGATCTGAATTGTAACTTTCTGTTCTTTTTCTGTTTTGAGATCAAAGCGGTAGATGTATCCGCCATTTTCAAAAACAATTGCATCATTACCAAGCGAGGGAAATTTAATATCGAATTCATTGAAAAATGTTAATTGCTTTGTTTCTTTTGTGCCAAGATCATACGAGTACAAATTCAACTTTTTATTTTTGTCTCTTCCATCCCGGTCGGACGTAAAACAAATTTTGTTCCCGCTCCACATCGGGAAATTGTCCTGTGCAGGATCGTTTGTGACCTGTTCTGTTTTTCGAGTTGCGAAATCATAAATCCAAATTTCATCAGCTTGTCCACCGCGATATCGTTTCCATGTTCGGAATTCGCGAAATACTCTGTTGTATGCGAGCTTCTTGCCGTCGGGAGAAAATGAGCACCATCCTCCGCGAGGCAAAGGAAGTTGTTCCGGAATTCCACCGTCAACTGATGCATAGAATAATTCACCTTTAAAATCATTGAATTCAATTTGCCGCGATCGATACACAATCGTTTTGTTATCTTTCCACGTCATAACGATATTATTCGGTCCCATACGGTCAGAAACATCATCACGACCTAATGTTGCAGTGTACGTTAAACGCTTTGGAACTCCCCCTTCGGCAGGCATTACATAAACTTCCGTATTTCCGTCATACTGCCCTGTAAATGCAATTTGTTTTCCATCGGGAGAGAAACGGGCAAACATTTCCATGCCGACATCATTGGTTAATTTTCGTGCAACACCGCCGTTGGAAGCAACTGTGTACAAATCTCCGGCGTACGTAAAAACAATTTTGTCTCCGTAGATTGCCGGAAAGCGAAGCAACCGTGCTTCGTTTTGTGCGAAGGCAAAAGTTGCAAGGAGAAAAAGAAACGTGAATATTTTTTTCATTGAAACCTCGTTTAGTATTGAGATGTTAGGTTTAAAAATTGAAACTTTACGTCAAATTAGTTTTTTAAAATGCGTTCTGCATGACCGCCTTTTTGGGAGACAATTTTTACTGTATATGGTCCTTTGCCTTCAACAATCCATCGAACGCTTGCCGATCCCATACCGGGAATATTTTCTACTTCAATATCTTTTGGGTTTCGTTTTTGTTCAGTCATAATTCCAAGCAATCGGTTTTCAAGAACACCACCAGCAACGACTTTCGCCCCTGAAAGTGAAATGATATCCGGTCTTGTAATTTTATTTTTCGAATCTTGAAATGTATGCGTAGGAATCACTCGACTGTTTGAAACAATTGTTGTTACTTCAGTTAATCCACCAGGAAGCGGTTTACTATAAATTGAATCAACGGCAACTTGCGGCGTGTTGTAAAGATTGAACAACGCAAACGCCATGTTCCGATGGCACATATCTTCAATCATAAATGATGGTGCAGTTCTCGTCCATGCTTTTTTTGGTCCACCGATTTCTATTTCGCCGTATTGTGGGTGTTGAACTTTATGCCACGGAACAATTCCTTCGTTCATCAAAAGAATTTTATCGAAGTGATAAATATCTTCAGTGCTCACATCGCGTGTTGTGTCTTTCACTCGACGGAAATAATCGTACTCGCTCCACAATTCATTTGAAAACGTGAGCACACCACGCGCACCATAAAACCAATCTATCTCGCCGCCATACACCGTATAAAGATCGCTCCATATCACCATGTATTTGTATCCTGGCAATTGTTCTTCGCCGAGCTTTCCAAGATAATCATACGTTCGAATATCGGGACGACTGTATGTGTTCTCATCGTTCTTTGCACCTGGACCGCGAAGAATCATTCCACCGTTATTGTGAAATGATTGTGCTGCTGCAATATTCTCGTGAGACAAAAAGAAATCTTTTACGGAACTATTTTCAGGTTGAACAAACGGATACATATCCGCACCAAATTGAACATACCGCGGCGCCCAATTCCACCCCCAATCTCTGTTCGGGTCATAGAACCCGGGACCATCTTCGTTCACTAGTCCATCGCCGTCGTTATCGTAACCTTCCCAACCCAATATTGTGTACTCCCCTTTTTCGTCATCTCTGGCTTGAACCATCAATCGCGGATCATGCGGATCGACCTTCCATCGTCCATTTGGGTCTTTAATTCGCATCATAACAATATTTCCATCACTGTCAAGATCATCATATCCATCCTCGTCGTATTCGCCGTCTCCATCATCATCTCTTTTGCTCATTCCTGTTCTTGGCGAATGCATATTATTCGGCTGATGGATGAAATAATCTCTTGCATCAGGATTGATCGTTGGAAGGATATACAACGTCTTTTCATCCAGCAATTGTTTAACCCAAGGAACTTCATCATATAATTCGGTACAATACCATGCCGTATAAAGAGATACCTCGGCTCCTTGAATTTCATTCGAATGAATATTTCCATCAATATACATTGCTGGTTTCTCATCCGGATTACCATTTTTTTGATTCGACACAACGAGCATCCACATCTCTTTCCCTTCAACCGACTTTCCTATTTTGATCATCTTGGCAAGATTTGGATATGCTCTCTCCATTCGCTTCATAATTTCTACCAGCTGTTCATAATCGTAATATCGATTCCATGCCACTTCAACCTTGGGATTATTAGGAGCACCGATTGCTTTCAAAGCGCTGGCGGTAAATTCTTTAGATTGCTGCGAATTCGAAACCTGAATTAAAAGAAGAAATACAAATATAAATCCACGCAGTGAGTATTTGTCATTCTGAAGCAAACGGAGTGGGTTGAAGAATCTACTAGCTAACCTAACAGCAAATTTTAGATTCTTTGCTTCACTCAGAATGACACTGATTTTATTTTCCATTATTGCTCCAATTTTTTCGCTTTGGAATGAAATTTATTTCAAATCGATCTTTAATTCTGCTCTCCCAGCAATGGGACTTTCAGCCGTTATTTTAACATTTTCTTTTCCGACAATGATCCACGAAAGAGTTTTAAATCCGCCGCTCCCCGGGATCGGATCGAGAAGCTGTTTTTTCTTTCCTGTAGAAACGGCATCTTTTCCCGCATCCAAAACAACATGAACGTTGCGAACCCACCGCGTTTTTACTCCCAGAACACTGTTTGTCGGCAAATACCCATTGTTCACAACATCAACTGAAACACGAAATATATTGTCGCCAACCCTTTCAACTTTTTGATTTGACAGTGTAATCGATGGAAGCTGCTGCGCAAGGTATGTTATAAAATTTGAAAACGGCTTTGAATACACATTCAGACTTTCTGCCGGAGGATTTGCGAGAATAAATGGTTTTACTCCTCCAACTTCAACTTCGTTGTTCGGGAAATCAGGATCGTTCACTTTTTGCCAATCCACAGCGATATCCTTTTTCCCGGATGCATCGTACCATTGCAATGTTTTTATGTCGCCATCATCCGATTTTTCTTTTCCGCTTTTTTTCCCATCGTTATTTTTCTTTGTGGAATCTTTTACAGCCGTTGTATCTTTTGATTTTGGAATTTCTCCAGCCCACCACGGACGAACAGCAAATGACCATCGTCCTGCATGATAATATGCAGATTCAGAGAATGAGCCTTCTCCCTTCTCCGGTTTCGGCGCGTCAGTCAATTTCGTAATCTCGCCAAATTTTTTGCTCATAAAGCCGTAAAAGTCTTCGTCATTTTTTTCGACAGATGTGATAAAGCGTGTATCACCTTTGGGCGGTTCATTCTTCCATGCAGTCGTGAGATTATCGTTTGAAGAAAATGTAAAGACTACTCCTATGTTTTGATGATCAAATACAAAATCCGCAAGCGCGCGTGATTCGACTTCCGAAACTTGATGTCGGCCGCTGTTTTTCGAAAAGTATTTGTAGTTGAAAGCAAAATTATGATTGAGATCAGTTCCTCCTACACCATCTTCGTTCCACTGTTCATCTTTATCATTATCAATTCCTTCAGTAAACACTTTGTACATCCCTTTTTCACCCTTTCCGGCATCGGCTTTCTTCATCAATCGTTTGTCATCCGGATTTTCAATCCACTCACCGTGAGAATCTTTTACACGCATAAGCGTGATGAATCCATCTTTATTCACATCATCAGCGTCATCTTCATCTGTCAGTCCATCGCGATCATCATCAAAGGGTGTATAATTTGTTTCCCGTTCTTTCATTGGTTTTTCAAAAAACGATTCACTCGCGTCGGGATTTATTCTTGGGATGATATAAATAGTCGTGTTCTCCAATAATTGCGTTATGCTATCCACTTTTCCATATGATTGACCAAGATATTCGATAAGCCGAAGCGTATGTTCCGTTCCAACAAGCTGTGTCGCTTCAATTCCGCCGACAACAAGGATCGCTTTATTCTTTTCATCCTTCCCAACTGTTACCGCCCATACCGCATGACCTTTTATAGTCTTTGCAATCGATTGAAGTTTGACAAGCGAATATTGTTTGGAGAGTTTTTGAAGCGCTTCTGAAAGTTTTGAATAGGAATGATACTGCGATGGAATTTGGGCCGACAAAAAACCCATAAAAAAACAAAGGAGAACGATGATTTTTTTCATTGTATCTTCCGGCTGGTGAAAAATATACACGTCCTTTTGGAAGTCGCTTCATCGAGTTCCAAAAAGAAATAATGTGGTGGGGTGCAAAGAGAATAAGAGAAAAATTATGGAATCGCAAGCTTCAATTGTAAAAATATTAATTTGCTAATGTCGAAGAAGAAATTTACTTTTATGCCAATTTCAGCTTCACATACATAATTCACTGATCTCAAAACAAGTTCACGGAGGTAGAAATGAAAAAAGTTCTTCTCAGCACCCTTGCAGTTTTTATTGCGATGGAGGTATGTGATTTTGTGATTCATGGAGTCATTCTTAAATCCGCCTATGAGGCAACTGCAAGCCTGTGGCGTCCGGATATGCAATCCATGATGTGGCTGTATTATATCATCGGAATTGTCGGCTCATTTTTCTTCTCATTTATTTTTTCAAAAGGCTACGAAGGAAAAGGAATCGTTGAAGGCGTGCGGTACGGATTATACATCGGAATTTGGATGAGCATTGGAATGGCATATGGAACATACGGAATGATTGCAATTCCGTATTATATGGCCTTGCAATGGTTCGTCTACGGAATAATTGAGTATGTGTTGTTTGGAATTATTGCTGCGTTGGTGTTTGGAAAGAAGCAAGAAGCGGCAGCAGCGTAAAGAAATTACCCTTGCGAAGGTTGAAAAACCTTCGCAAGGATTGAATTATAAGAATGTTTACAGCGGAATATTCCCATGTTTCTTCCACGGATTTGTATCAACCTTTGTTTCAAGCATCTCTAATGCCCGAATAATTCGCGGACGCGTTTCACTCGGTTCAATCACATCATCAATGTAACCTCGTTCAGCGGCGATGTACGGATTCGCAAATTTTTCCGTATACTCTTTCACCTTTTCTGCTAACGCTTTTTCTTTGTCCTTCGATTTCTCTATCTCTTTTTTGAAAATAATTTCCGCAGCTCCATGGGGACCCATCACGGCAATTTCAGCAGAAGGCCATGCAAAGTTTACATCACCGCGAATATGTTTTGAACTCATTACGTCGTAAGCGCCTCCGTACCCTTTCCGAGTAATAATTGTAATTTTTGGAACAGTCGCTTCGCAATACGCATACAATAATTTTGCTCCGTTGCGAATTATTCCTCTTCGTTCTTGATCTGTTCCCGGCATAAATCCCGGAACATCTTCAAACGTGATCAACGGAATATTGAACGCATCACAAAAGCGAATGAAGCGCGCCGCTTTAATCGAAGACTCATTATCAAGAACGCCGGCAAGTGTTTTTGGTTGGTTGCCGATAATTCCTGCGGACATTCCGTTGAATCGTGCAAATCCTACAATAATATTTTTTGCGTAATCTTTGTGCACTTCAAAAAAATCTCCGTTATCCACAACGCCAAGAATTGCCTGCTTCATGTCGTACGGTTTCGCAGGATTGTCGGGAACAACTTTATTCAATGCTTCATCCTTTCGGTCAATCGGATCGGCACAAGCCAGTCTCGGAGGTTTTTCAGAATTATTCTGTGGAAGGAATGAAAGCAATCGTTTGATATCAAGAATACATTCTTTTTCACTTTCACACGCAAAGTGTGCAACTCCGCTTGTGGCAGCATGTGTCATTGCTCCGCCAAGCTGTTCACTTGTGACTTCTTCACGCGTTACCGTTTTTACAACGTTTGGCCCGGTCACAAACATGTAGCTTGTCTGCTCGGTCATGAAGATAAAATCAGTCATCGCCGGACTGTACACCGCGCCACCTGCGCAAGGCCCCAATATTACCGAAATCTGTGGCACCACACCGCT
>JBBINR010000047.1:0-23142 GCA_037443785.1 Ignavibacteriales bacterium
TTCGGTCAGCTTTCCTTGTTTATCCCATGGTTGATATTTGAATGAGCCATGTTCCGCAATGTTCCAAAATTCTTTATTCTCTTCGCCATTCAAAAACATGCCGCTTGATCCCATGAATTTTAACCCGTTCCAAATCATTGGATTGTGGCTTGCCGTAATGGCAATTCCACCGGCAGCGTGAAATTTTTCGATTGCTAATCCGACGGTCGGGGTAGGACAAATTCCAAGGTCGATTACATTACATCCCATTTGGAGTAATACAGAAACAACGATTTTTTGAATGCCGGCCCCGGTGATTCTCCCGTCTCGGCCGACAATTATTGTTCCCTGATGTGAATATTCAGCAAAAGCTGAGGAATATTTCACGACGGTTTCGGGAGTAAGGGTGTCTCCGACAATTCCTCTGATTCCCGAAATGCTGACCATTAACGACATAAAAATTCCATAAGTGATTAAAGTGTTTGGACAAAATAAGAAAGGATGAACGGATTGGCAAGGTTTTGTGTTAAAAGATAAGTAATAGTTGCAATATGACGCAGCGATTTTTTTAATAACTCCGGTTGCATCAGTGGTGTCAAAGGGGATGGTAACATATCACAGTGTGATTTTCTAATTTGCAATTATTCGTGAGATTGTACATATTCATTTTAAACTTTTCAATTCCATAATACTACGGGTTCAGCATGACAATAAAGAGGGTAGTGAAAGTTTTCGGTGTTGTTATTGCAGTTGTTTTTGTATTGATTCAATTTATTCAACCCAATCGAACGAATCCACCGGTCGACTCGGCGATGACAATAACCGCCGATTTGAAAATACCTTCACCCGTACAATCGCTGCTTGACCGCGGCTGTCGAGATTGTCATTCAAACGAAACTCGTTGGCCCTTCTATGCTTACATCGCACCAGTTTCCTGGCTGGTCTCTTACGATGTGTCGGAAGGAAGAAAACATTTCAATATGTCAGAGTGGGGTAAATACAAAATGGGGAAAAAAGTCCAGAAACTTTCCGGAATTTATGAAGCTGTTTCGGACAAGTCTATGCCTCTGCCAAAATATATTCCGCTTCATCCTGAAGCTAACTTTTCGCAATCCGAACGCGACACACTTGCGCAATGGGCGAAAAAAGAAGGCGGAAAACTGATGGATGATGACGAATAATCGTGAAATATCACAATGGTACGAATGATGTGATATTTTGTACATCATTCGTACAAATTTTCTGTTTTTTTAAAATACCACACGACTCATTCCATGCGAGAGATTATTAGGATTTTTCAATTACCTTGACTCGGTAGGCAATTTTTGCAATATTTCCTTTAAATCTAAGGGTCGATTGATGAAATCTTCGTTACTCCCGGTGTTTCTGCTGTTTTTGTCTTCATTACTTCTTTCATCCTGTAGTTCCGGCCTTTCAGAAATTACACTCTCACTAATCAAACAGGGGAAAAATGATGAAGCATTGGCTCGGATGAAGCGTGCAATTTTTCTCGATCCGAAAGCACCCGAATATCATCGGCTTTCTGGGATTGCGCATTACAATCGCGGAGAGTATGAAGAAGCAATTAAAGAGTTTGACCTAACCCTTAAGTATGATGATGAAGATGATCAAGCAGCATATTATAGCGCCGCGTGTTATGAAAATCTTCGTCAGTTCGACCGCGCAATACAATATTACCGGTTGTATAATGAGTTGACCTTTTCCGGTGAATTTAAAGAAGTTGTTGAAGCGCGAATAAAACTTCTGTATCGTCAACAGATGGAACAAGAAGCAGAGCGAGCACTACAAATAGAAAAACAGCTCGACGTTGCCAAAATTCCCTCCAATACAATTGCTATCCTGTATTTTGAAAATAAAGGAAAGAAATCCGAATACGATCCGCTGCAAAAAGGCCTTGCTGAAATGATCATTACCGATCTTTCAAAATTGAAAGCTTTAAAAATTGTTGAAAGAATCAGGCTGCAGAAATTGATCGAAGAAATGAATCTTGCAGAAACCGATCTTGTCGATCCCAAAACGGCACCACGTCTCGGGAAATTGCTGGGAGCGTATCGGTTGATTAAAGGTTCGTTCTTTGAGTTAAAACAAGATCAAGTGAATATTGACGCGTTTGTCGCAAAGACCAGAACCGGCGAATTGGATGCGACGACAAACATCAGCGGTGATATGAAGGAATTCTTCAGGTTAGAAAAAGATCTTGTTTTTAAGATTATTGATGAAATGAAGATCAAAATTTCTGATGAAGAGCGTGAATCAATTCTTGAAATTCCTACTGAAAATTTCTTTGCTTTTCTCCAATATTCGCGCGGCTTGGATCTAGAAGATCAAGGAATGTATGCTCAGGCGTATGAGGCATATTCACAAGCTGCGCAAACCGATCCGAATTTTTCACAAGCAAAAAACAACGCATCATCTGCAAAAAATTCCGAACAACTTGTAGGAAGTTCTTCGTCGTCACAAAACAGTTCAACTCAGCAAAATTCTGATCAAAAAACAAGCAGTTCCGGCAAAAATGCTACTTCAAAAACTATGTCGACAAGTTTATCATTGACAAATAACCCGGGACAAATTCCTCCAAGCGATCCGTCGAACCGTACCGGGAACGGCAGTGTTGTTGATATGATTTCCAATCTTGGAAATACCATCAATAACAATCTAAATCCTGGATCAGGGAATCAAAATCAACCTCCGCCGACAGTTCGCACACCGCTGCCCGGACCTCCAACGCCGCCGTAAAGGACTTTATAATGAAAATCTATTTTTTATCATTGCTCGTGGCGGTGAATGTTGCTTTTGCTCAAAAGGATAACGTTGTTCCGTTGGGACCCAGCGGCGGCACTATTACGTTGCTCGAAGGATCTATCAATGACGATGTCGTGTTGGCTGTTGTGCGTGATGCCGGCGTTTATCGATCTATTGATGGCGGAGAACAGTGGCAGCGTGTTGCCCTTCCAAATTTCACTCAATTCAATCTTGAAGTTTATGATTTTGCCTTTCATCCGATCTATCCGGATTCCATATTGATGGCGACATCTTTTGGATTGTTTGCGAGCGGAGATAAAGGCGCAACATGGAATATTCTTGCGACAGCCGTAGCACCTTCACCTCGATATAGTATTGAATACACTCCTGCAAATCCAAATATTCTCTTCGGCTCGGATGATGCCGGAGTGTTGCGATCGAACGATGGAGGACGAAGCTGGATACCGTTAAAAGATGGCCAGTATTTCGGAAACAGATCGATCAAACACATCGCCATTCATCCATCCGACGTAAATAATATTCGATTGGTTGCGACGACAGATTTTTGGGACTCAACCGGAGTTTTTTTGAGTACAAACGGCGGATTAAATTGGAGGCCATTTAATAAAGGGCTTCCGCCTGGTGAACCACGTAGAATTTATGCTGTGGAAATGGATTCAACGGGGTTATTGAAAAATGATTTTCGCATTGTCATCGGAACTGCCCATGGAATGTACGCCGTCCAAACGAATTATGCAGACACAAATTGGCTTGCCATTGAAGATAATAACCATCCTGTTGATGGAGTGATTACTGCTGGAACGTTGGTGTATGATAAATTCGATACCGTTGCGAATGAACATCAGTTCTCATTTTACTACGCTTCAAATAGTTCTGAGTTTGACGGAGTTCCGCAGCCATATTTGAATACTGATGGTTTATTTAAAATTTCATCAATGTTTGGTACGATTCTTACGATAAGCCCACTGTCACCTCCTCCCGTGCAGCGTGTATTTTCGGAGCTGACCGATATTACATCAATTCACGTTCCTATCGCAGTCAACAAATCGAAAATTTACATTGGGACAACCAACGGAGTTTTCATCAGTTATGATGCAGGGGTTTCGTGGCAGAGGAAAAATCAGGGAATTTTCCATACGCTTATTCGAAATATGGATATGCTGAATACAGGCGCCACTTCCCAAATTTTATTTTCGGGGATTTTTGGCGGCGGCGTTATTCGATCGTTTGACAACGGAAAAACATGGTTACAAGCAAATACCGGCTTGGGTAATCCGTACGTTACCACCGTAAAAATAGATCAAAAAAATAAACTGATCTATGCGGGAAATACACTAAGCATTTTTCGTTCGTCGGACGCAGGAAATTCATGGGCACAATTGTTTGCTGTGGATGGCGGTGTTGTGATTGATTCGTCAAAATTGTATTCCCGAAGAAATGAGATGACAATCCGAATTTCGCCGCGCAATCCCGACATGATCATGTTTTACTCAGGAGCCTACGGGTTGCGTATGAGCACTGATCGTGGATCAAGTTGGTCTCTTGTAAAAAGTCCGGTGGCAGTTGACACGACGCATGTTCCGGAAAATATAGAATTCGATCCTGTTGATTCATTAACAATCTATTATACAGGTCTCGGCATTTTTAAATCTACCGATCTTGGAAAATCGTGGCAGGACATTTCATCCAATTTGCCGAAGATGGCATTTCTACCCGCTTTTAACAGGGAAGCCGGTTTGGAAATTCTCAGTCCTACAATCAATCCACACAACAATAAAGAGATGTTTGTTTCACTTGTGTTCAGCGAACAGAAGGGAACAGCATTTAGGCTATTTAAAACTATCGACGGTGGGTTTACCTGGGATCCGCTTGCAACGCAAATTCCTTCATACGATGTTGAATATGATTTCTATGAAATGAATCGTCTTGTTGCCTCGGGCCCGTTTGGAATTGCCCGTACAATTGATGGAGGCGCAACGTGGGCACCGGTTTCAGATACTGCGATAAAACGTGAATATTATTTACTCTCGCCAAACACCAATGATCCGAATGTTTTTTACGCGGGGAGTGAAATCGGCGGCCAAAAAATTACTCTCGTTGATTATCCGAATTTGTCGATCGATACAGTGCTGCATCATTTTGGTACATTGCCTGTTGGAAACGACAGTACTCAAACAATAACACTGAGTAATAAAATTGGACTCCGAAGCGTGTTTGTTCATTTTGAAGGATTAACTGATACCAATGCATTTAAATATCTTGGACCGATTGATTTTAAAATTCCCGCAGGAAGTTCAATTGATCTTCCTGTACGATTTATTGCAGCTCAACCGGGAATGAGTACGGCCGTCTTGAGATTTACCACATCCGATGTCGTGCTAAATGTCGTTAAAATCGTACTGACAGCAAATACGTATCTGCGATTTACAATCGATAAATTAGCGTACGATTTCGGTTCTGTTACTGTTGGAAAGGATTCTGCAATTTCGATTACTATTGATAATGCTTTTGGCCTTAGTCCGATTTCACTGTCGTATCTCGGGAATTCCGACACCGTCTCTTTCCAATATATTGGACAAAAACACGTTCTTATCGATACAGGAAAAACGGCAAATCTTGATTTTCGTTTCTCGCCAAAAATACGCGGAGAAAAAATTGCGTATTTGGGATTTTCAACATCTGACCCGCGTTTTCCAATTGTCAAACTGAGGTTTCAAGGAACAGGTGTGTCGAAGAATTATGTGAACAAAAGAGTACTTTTTGATACCGCAACGGGGTTCGTATCATACGATGGTTCTACACTGGGAGAATATTTCAAATTATTAAAATTGAGTCTTGATCGTGCGGGAATCAATGTCGATCTGACGAAGAGATCAAATTTTTCTTCGTATGATGCTCTGCTGTACGTTCAACCTCAGGGAAAACCTCCAGCCGAGCTCGTTGATTCCTTGCAACGCTATGTAATGAACGGCGGAACATTAGCGGTGCTTGGTGATGCCGGTCCATTGTCGCAAATTCCGTTCAATTCGTTTCTTGAAGATTCATCATGGAAAACGAAATACAATATCAAAACGGGAATTCATTTTAATTCCAATGCTCTTATCGACACCTCGTTTGCCGGACATTTTGGAGGCGAAATAATTGCCGCTGTTCCTCCGGCATTCAATCCTTACACATATAAAATTGATACTGTCGTTCTGAAATGGGCAGGAAGTTTAACAATTGATTCTGCACTTATTTCTGTAAAACCATTATTAGTCACGAAATCAAAATCATTGTTTTCAGAAGATCACAAAGATACAACGTTTAGTTTTGATCCAATACAGTCTGCCATTGTTGCGGCAATGGCGAGCGTGGGGAAAGGAAAAATTATCGCAGTGTCCGATTATGATATTTGGTGGAATGGATATGCTGATGATACTTTAAAAACTGCAGGCTTGTTTGCCGGAGATAATCTTCAATTTGCTCTGAATATTTTTGGATTGGTCGATAATTTGCTGGCGCGACTGCCCGAACCGACGCCGCAAGAAGAATATAAACTTATCAGTATTCCCTATAGTTTTGCCGATTCATCCGTTCAGACACTCTTCAAAAATTTGGGAGAACCAAATCAATATGTGTGGAGAATGTTCGGGAGATGGAATGATCGGAAAAAAGAGTATGAAGAATTTCCAAAAGATTTTAAGACGATTCGCCGAGGAGAGGGGTACTGGCTGATCACAAAGCAACCGACCACAATCGATTTTGGAACGACTACAATTCAAGGCTCGGAAGATGATTTTGAAATCGTCCTTGCGCCGGGATATAATCTTATCGGCAATCCGTTTCCTTACAGGGTAAGCTGGTATAATTCCAAGCGCGAAGCAGGAATTGAAAATGTTATTTGGAAATTTAATAAGGCGTACGATTCAACTTCATTTATCATGGAGCCATTCACCGGATACTTTATTAAGAATAGAGACTCAACAACGAAGAAGATTTGGATTAATTCAGAACAAGTTGTTGCAGGTTCATTATCTAAGGAAAATGCCTTTTCGTCTACCCTTTTAGACCATGAATGGAAAATTCGTTTAAAGGCGAATACTTCGCATTCCAAAGATGAAAATACGTTTGTCGGTATGCTGCACGGCGCATCGGAAAAATTCGACGACAATGACTTTTCAAAGCCGCCAGTTTCTCCCGGTGAATATGTTTCTGTGATGTTGAAGAATGGAAAAGAAGTCCTTGCTGCAGATTATCGTCCAATGTCGAATGAAGGCGATTATTGGGATTTTACACTTTCATCAAGTGTAGCGAATGAAGCTGTAACATTATCTTTTGACACGTTTGGAGAAATCCCGCAGAATTTTGGATTGTATCTTGTTGATTTTGTTACTGAGCGAATTTTTGATGTGACCACATCGTTAACACAAGCGGTAACGATGCACAAAAATGAGTCTGCAAGAAATTTTCGTTTCGTTGTTGGTAATCGAAGTTTTCTCGAAAAAAGCAGTTCAGGAATCCCGATTGTTCCTTTGCAGTATTTATTGGAACAAAATTTTCCGAACCCTTTCAATCCATCGACATCGATAAAATACTCACTGTCTCACAGTGCTTCCGTAAAATTGGAGATTTTCAACGTTTTAGGTCAAAAAGTAAAAACGATCGTTAATTCATTTCAACCAATTGGTGAGTATATTGCCCGGTGGGATGGGACAGACAATTTTGGCCGTAAAGCCGCAAGCGGTGTTTATTATTATAGAATAGAGGCCAATGAATTTACCGCTATCAAAAAAATGACCCTTATCAAATAATTTGTCTTTGTGATGATTAATACGATACATCATATTCGTTCTTGTCATATTCTATTCGCCCTTTGGTGTATCGCATCGATTAGCGCTGCGCAGACATCAAAACCGGGATACGATGATAAATTACTATTTCGCGGAATTTCGGGTGTAACGGTTGGAGCGACTACGCAGCAGTGGACTTTAAAAAAAATAGGAACTGTAAGCCAGCAGTCTGCACCCATTTCAGTTCTTCTCCCGATTTCAAATAGAATTTTATTTACTGCGGCAAGTTCTGCGGCGTTGACATCACTTGATACGACAAAAGTATCAGGGATGGTTGATACACGGTTGTCGTTGTCGTACGTTCTTCCTGGAGATAAATTTTGGCTGAGCGCGGGAGCAAGTCTTCCCACGGGGAAAGCGGAATTGAAAGTTGATGAATTGAATTTGATGACAAAGATCTCACAAACTTCGCTGAGTTATAAAGCGCCGGTTTTTGGGCAGGGGTTAGGAGGAAATATCGGGCTTGCCTATGGATCTTCATTGACACGCCGTCTTGTATTTGGATTGGGAACATCATATGTGTATCGTGGAAAATACAAACCGATTTCAGGCGCATCGGATTACGATCCGGGAGACGAGATTTCCGGCAACGCTGGTTTTAATTTTACCACATACTCTAAAACGGCTCGGATGTCTGCGGATTTTTCCGGCTCATATTTTTTTGCAGATCAATTTAACGGCGGGAAGGTATTTCAGTCGGGCCCCCGCATCATGCTATTTATTGTTTATTCACTCAATGCAGGAGAACTTCGACATCTGGTAAACGTAAGAGTCCGCTATCGATTGAAAAATACATTTTACAGCAATGCGGGAACGACAGAATACGATGCAACGACACAGGTTGAAGGACAGTATGCCGTAACAATTCCGATGAACGCTTGGTTGACGGGGAATGCAATAGTTGAGGGGAAATATTATACCGCAGATCAAATTCCTATTGCCAACAACGTTATCGAAACGGGAAAAGCTCGAATTGGTTCTGGCGGGATGGATTTGCAATTTCACATATCCGACGTTGTTCTGCCGATGCTGACTGTCCGTTATGCCATGGGAAATATTATTATTGATGATATAGCAAGCGACGTCGATGGATTTGAAGTATCGCTTGGTGTCAAGGTATCATTCTAAAGAATTTTATTCACATTATTAATCATAATACTGGAAGGAAAAACAGTATGAAACGTTCCTTTACGTCATGTAGTATCGTCTACCTGTGCGCTTTTTTGGTATTGAATCTTTGCAGTGTTTCAATAGCAAAAGCAGGCAATACGAATACTATCGCTGTTTTATATTTTGAGAATAACAGTGTTGTTGATAAAGATAAGCTCGATCCGCTAAAAAAAGGTCTTGCCGATATGATGATCACCGAAATGTCGAAGATTAAAGGGATAAAAGTTGTCGAACGCCAGCGTATTCAATCGATCATCGAAGAATTGAATCTCAGTGAAACCGATCTTGTGGATAAATCGTCGACGCAAAAAATGGGAAAATTACTTGGTGCACAGGTAATGCTCTTCGGTGGATTTTCAAATTTGTTCAATGATAAACTTAGAATTGATATCAGGATTGTTCGAACCGAGACCGGGGAAACTTTAAAAGCTGAAGAAGAGACCGGCGAACTCGATGAATTTTTGACGATGCTTCAATCACTGGTGAAGAAAATAGCAAGTGATCTTGAAGTGAAACTGACATCGGAAGACCAAGATCGTTTAGAAGCGACTAAAGATGGAAATTTTAATGGCTACGTAACGTACGCCAAAGCGTTGAACTTTGAAGACCAGGGAAAAAAGTTGGAAAAGCAGGGAAAGAAAGTTGAAGCACGCTCTGCATTTGAAAATGCAAAGTTGATGTTCCAAAAAGCGTGGGATGAATCAGACGGCTATGAGCCTGCCAAGCAGAAGGTTGAGGAGATGGCAGAGTTACTTTCGAAATTGAAATAATTAATCATTCATTCAGGAGCAGAATTATGAAACGCTTTTTTTCGTTACTGTGTACTTTTTCAATATTGCTCGGGATGCTTCCGAGTGCGGCAATGATTGCACAAGATATGCCCCGTGTGATGGTTGTTGTCGATGAAAAGATCGACGATAAAGATGCGACGGCACGAAAAGTTGCCGGCAAGATTGAAAAAGCGTTGCTTGAAAAAGGATATCGCATCGTCGATGCAAAACAATTTGAGGCAGTGAAAGGACGTGATTTGGCGCTTGGCGATATGAATCCGACGAAAGCGAAAGAACTCGGCCGTCGGTATGGTGCAGAATTGATAATTGCTGGCGGTGCGCAAACAATGATGGGAGGCGAGCGCGAGGTGTATGGAATAAAAACCGTCGATTATACTGCTGACGGTGAAGTGAAAGTGATTATCACCGATACCGGAGAGATTTTAGCCGTTGCAAGTGCGACAGCGAAAAAAGGATCGCAGGGAAAATCTCAGGCTGCCTCGAAATCGCTTGAGGATATCGGCGACCAGTTGGCAGTTGAATTGCTGTCGAAGCTGGATGCAAAGATGAAGGAGATGAAAGAAAAACCAATTTTCGTGGAACTTATCCTTCAAGGTGTGAACGATGCATCGCTCGTAAAAATTGAACAGGAATTGCCGACGAAGATTTCGTTGATTCAACGAATGAAGCTTCGCTACTTGGAAGGCGACGCCGCATCCTACGATGTGACGATGAAAGGAACAATCGATGATCTCCGCAAGGCATTTTCATCGATGCAGGAATATTCTGTCGTCGGTGCTTCCGGTAATCGCTTGGATGTCTCAACAAAAACTTCCGGCATTAAAAAAGCAAGTATGGCAATTTCCAGCTCGCTCGATATTTCTGAATTCAAAGCTGAAAATATTTTTCCGGCGCAATTTGTCTATTATTCTAAAAACCCAATCGGGAAAGTGACATTGGAAAATACCGGGAATACAGATATTAAAAATATTAAGGCAAAGATTTTTATCCCTACCTACATGCAATTGGCGTCAGAGCAGGTCATTCCGGAATTGAAAGCCGGAACAAAACAAACTTTTGATGTCTCTGCGACGCTGGATAAAGATAAATTGCAGACGGTGAGTGAAAATACCGTTGCGCAGATTAAAGCGGAGATCGGTTTCACTCAAGGCGGGGAAGATAAAATTCGCAGCATTACAAGACCGGTAACGATCTACAGTAAAAATTCCGTGAACTGGAATAAGTCGACGCAGGTCGGTTCGTTTGTAACATACAAAGATGCTGCCGTCGAAAATTTCTCGCGCAACGTTATCGGCAATGTGAAATTCAATCCCGCGGCCTATCCGAATGCCTCTCGCAATATGGTGAATGCAATGAAAATTTGGGATGCGGTCCGCGCGTTCTCGATCAATTATGTCTCTGATCCATGGACTGTTGCCGAAGGAGATGTCCTGGACGAAATTCAGTACCCGCGGCAGACCCTTGCAAAGAAAGCCGGAGACTGTGACGACAGCTCTGTTCTTCTTGCAGCATGTTTGGAAAATTTGGGCATCCGAACGGCATTAATTGGAACAGCCGATCATGTTTTTATCATGTTTGATACAGGTGTGAATAGGAAAAATGCGTCTCGGGTAAGTCTAAACGAGAGAGAGTATGTTATTCGCGATAATACAGTTTGGATTCCGTTGGAAACAACAATCATTGGGAAATCTTTTGCCGAAGGTTGGCGTGTAGGTGCCGATGGATATTACAAGACTGTCGATACGAAAGGGAAGCTGGATATTATCGATGTTCGTAAAGCATGGGAGGTATCACCGCCGACAAATTTGGCAAGCGATGAAAAGATTGCAGAGACTCCTGCATCGACGGTGATTGAGAATTATCTTTCTGATGATGCAAAGAACCTTGTTGCGTCGAATGAACAAATGCTTAGCGAGAAAGTAAAATTTCTTCAATCCCAAAACACAGAACAATCGTCGAATGAAGCAGCAATGCTGCTGGCAAATGCCGGGAAATATGATGAAGCGATCGGAACCATTAAGAAATATACTTCGGCGTCGGCAAAGAACAATCTTGGAAATATTTATCTGCTGAAAGGCGATTCATTGAATGCGGTTAAGAATTACGCTGCCGCCGCGAAGATTGATGTAAAAGACGGCGGAATTGATTTGAATATGGGACTGCTGAAATACCTTGGCGGCGATCACGAAGGAACCGTTGCGTCGTTTGCTGATGCCGTTTCAAAATTCCCGTCTGAGGAAAAGGCGTATGCCGAGCTTGGCATTGATAATATTGTAGCGGAGTTAGGCCAGACGAAGGCGGCAGAAAAAAATACCGTTGTCGATAAAGGTGAATTGCAGAGTCTGCTCTTTAATGCACTTCAAGATTTGCAGGCACGAAAGAATGCGCGAACGGTCAGCCGGACGGTGCGTCGCGGCGAAAACAGATTTGTTTTCGGCGGCAGACGCGGTATCGATCCGACAGCGCTTGCCAATATTAAAGATTTTCTGTATTGGAAAATATAGTTGGACAAAATCGATATTTTTTCGCAAGTTACCCTCCGAATTGGAGGGTAACTTGTTTTTGAACCATCAATTCAACAATAGCAGTCGATACTCAATTCCTTTCACCATTTTCTGGTAATCTCTATGAATAAAAAACTCACTAAAGTACTTTTTGGAATCTTGTTTGCGGGACTTTCGGTAGCGCTTACAACATTGCTCTTTCGCCTTGAGTTTTTTCAATCGTTAGAAAGAAAAGCGTACGATGCTATGCTTCGTGCCCGCGGCGACAGGCCTCATACCAACAATGTTGTGATTGTGAAGATCGACGAATACACAATTAAAGAACTGGGCGACCAAATTCCGCGCGATAAACTCGGATCACTTCTTGCCATTGTTTCTCAAAGTGGTGCAGTTGCAGTCGGCGTTGATGTTATTTTAGCGACAGTGAGGCAGGATAGTGCTTCACTTGCCCAGAATGATCAATTCTTAATGTTCCATGAAAAATTTGCTCCGAATGTTTTTCATGCTATTGGCCCATTTGTCCCAAAGGATGGTGTTCAAGAAGAATCTGGTGCAACAGATCATGAAGCAATAGCATCACTTCATCCATTTTCAATTCCTGCAAAAAGCGGGAAACTCCCTTTCCCTCGTGCAACATATATTGATGAGCGTCCGTTCGATGAACTGGCAAAATTATCTGCAGGAGTAGGACATGTCCTTCTTCAGCCTGACACAATCGACGGTATCATTCGTTCTGTACCGTTCTTTTTTGAATTTGCCGGGGATTATTATCCGACATTCGGAGCGTCGCTTGCATTTGCTGCTGCAAAAGTGAATCTCAAAACAGTGACGGTAGAGAGGCAGGAGAATGGGTTATTAGTGCACGCGGGGAAATTAGAAATTCCTCTTCTTCCAAGCGGTGATCTTCAAATTGATTTTGCCGGCGGGAATGATGCATTCAAACAAATCTCATTTCAAGAAGTGCTGGATGCGTACATGAAACAAGATATGGCGGCGTTATCGATTTTTAAGAATGCAATTGTCATCATCGGACCGACGGCACGATCCATCGGCGATCACAATGCTACTCCGATGACAGATATCTCTCCCAATTGTTTTGTTCATGCGAACGTATATGATCAGATCATGATGGGAAAGTATATTCTTCATGCGCCGTTTGAATCACAAATGACAGTGCTGATCTTTCTGGCATTGATCGTTTCGATTGCGGCGATTTTATTGAAACTTCGCTGGTCTGCGCCGATCGGTATTTTGTTAACCGTCGGTTATGCGTGGTTTACATACTCCACATTCGTTAACACCGGCGAAGTGTACTATTTCGTTGAACCATTGTTCGCTCTTTTTTTCTGCTATGCTTCGGCAATGAGTTTTACCGCCGCAACAGAAGGACGGCAGAAAGCAATGATTAAAGGGATGTTTGAACGCTACGTCGATAAAACAGTAGTAAAGCAAATTATTGATAATCCTTCGCTGGTAAAACTTGGCGGCGAAGAACGAGAACTGACAACATTGTTTGCTGACATTGAAGGCTTTACTCGTATGGCAGAAAAGATGGGTCCGCAAAACACCGTTGCAATGCTGAATTCGTATCTGACGGAAATGAGCAATGTCATTGTCGAAGAATATGGCACAATCGATAAATATATCGGTGATGCGATTATGGCTTTTTGGGGCGCGCCATTAAATGATGATGACCATGCCTATCACGCGTGTGCTGCTGCAATCAGGATGCAAAAAAAACTTTTGGCACTCCATACAAAATGGATTCATTACGGCCGTCCGGTAGTAAACCAGCGGATCGGAATCAATACCGGGAAATCGGTCGTTGGAAATATGGGGGCAGAAGCGCGATTGAATTATACCGCCATCGGCGATGCTGTCAATCTCGCGTCACGCCTGGAAGGGGTGAACAAAGAATACGGGACACGGTTGTTGATGAGTGAAAATACCTATCGTTTAGTTAACGCGAGAGTCCTTTCCCGTGAAATGGATCTTGTTGTGGTTGTCGGGAAAACTGAACCTGTCCGTATTTACGAACTGATTGGTTTGGCCGATGAAGTGCAGACCGATGCGACGAAGAAATTTTTGGAACATTACCACAATGGGTTGGAAGCCTACAAAAAACGCGCGTGGAAATCCGCAATCACGCAGTTTCAGCAGGCGTTATCTATTCGCCGTGATGATATTGTTTCCAACCTCTATATTCAGCGGTCGACGTTATTCATCGACTCTCCGCCGCCGCCGGATTGGAACGGCGTGTTTGTGATGACGAAAAAATAGATTTCTCACCACAGGATTTGATGAACATTCTGAATGATGGAGTCCGATTTTGAGTTGAACTCCATCTTTTTTTGTACCAAAAATATTTTCCTTTCGTTGCATTTCCCACATTTCTTTTATACTTTGGGAGCAGAAAAAATTTTATCGCCTTTTTCCGAAAATATTTAGACACTCTTATGAACGCTTTCTTTAACTTCATCAATTCATCAGTCGGCAAAAAAATTCTTATGAGCCTGACGGGAATTTTTATGTCGCTGTTTCTTATCGAACACCTCATCGGCAATTTACTCTTGTTAAAGATGGATGGAGGAATTGCGTTTGACACGTATGCGCATTTCATGGGTGGTAATCCGCTTGTGCGAACACTCGAAATCGGTTTGCTGGCGATCTTCATTATTCATATTCTTAACGGCACAAGAATTTGGCTCTACAACCGAAGAACTCGAGATAAAAAATACGGCGTCTATAAACTTTCGGATAACACAACATTGCAGTCCCGTATGATGGCATTGTCGGCGGCGTTTGTGTTTCTTTTCCTTACGATTCATCTTAGAACATTTTGGGTTCCTGCTCGGTTTCTCGATCCGGAATCAATTGCGTCACTCGTGTATTCGTCATTTCACAATCCGGTATACGTCGGATTTTATATCTTCTCGCTGATTATCCTTTCGTATCACTTACGACATGGTTTTCAATCTGCATTTCAAACCTTAGGATTACGGACAAAAAAATATTTTGGCATCATCGATTTTGCGGCAGTGCTTTTCTGGTTCGTCATCCCTGTCGGATTTGCCCTTATTCCATTGATTATTTATTTCTCCGCAGGTAGCGCGGTTGCTTCAGTTCATTAATGATAACACAACTATGACACTCGATTCAAAAATACCCGATGGACCGCTTGAAAAAAAGTGGTCAAGTCACAAATTCAACATGAAGTTGGTGAATCCTGCCAACAGGCGGAAATACAAAATTATTGTTGTCGGAACAGGATTGGCAGGGGCGTCAGTGGCGGCAACGCTCGGTGAACTTGGATACAACGTGCATGCCTTTTCGTACCATGAATCCCCGCGTCGTGCGCACAGTATTGCCGCCCAAGGTGGAATCAACGCACCAAAGAATTATTCGAACGATGGCGACAGTGTCTTTCGTTTATTTTATGATACGGTAAAAGGAGGCGATTATCGCGCTCGTGAAGCGAACGTTTACCGTCTCGCTGAAGTGAGCGGGTATATCATCGACCAATGTGTGGCACAAGGTGTTCCGTTTGCGCGTGATTATGCAGGATATCTTGACAACAGATCGTTTGGCGGCGCACAGGTTGCCAGAACATTTTATGCGCGTGGGCAGACGGGACAGCAGTTGTTGCTCGGTGCATATTCTGCGTTGAACCGTCAGATCGATGCCGGAACGGTAAAGTTTTATGAACGAAGGGAAATGCTCGATCTCGTTCTGGTTGACGGAAAAGCCCGCGGCATCGTTACACGGAATTTGATCAGTGGAAAAATCGAATCGTATGCTGCAGATGCTGTCGTTCTTGCAACCGGCGGATATGGAAACGTTTTTTATCTTTCCACGAATGCGAAGGCAAGCAACGCCTCAGCAATTTGGCGTGCACATAAAAAAGGTGCACTGTTTGCAAATCCCTGCTTCACGCAGATTCACCCGACATGTATTCCAGTTTCAGGTGATCATCAATCCAAATTAACATTGATGAGCGAAAGCTTGCGCAACGACGGACGCGTATGGGTGCCGAAACAAAAAGGAGACACGCGTCAGGCGAATCAGATTCCTGAGAGTGAACGGGATTATTATTTGGAGCGATTGTACCCTTCCTTCGGAAACCTTGTTCCTCGTGATGTCGCATCGCGCAGAGCAAAAGAAATGTGCGATAAAGGTTTTGGCGTTGGAGCTTCGAAGATGGCAGTCTATCTTGATTTTGCCGATGCCATCAAACGTCTCGGGCGTGAAGCGATCTTCGAAAAATATGGCAATCTTCTCGATATGTACAAGCAGATCACCGGCGAAGATCCATACGAA
The DNA here is from genome assembly GCA_037443785.1 of Ignavibacteriales bacterium. Lineage (GTDB taxonomy): Bacteria > Bacteroidota > Ignavibacteria > UBA10030 > UBA8401 > JAQUOA01. The sequence continues at coordinate 16,378 of JBBINR010000047.1, forward strand.
GTCCCGATGAGAATTTATCCCGCAGTGCATTATACGATGGGCGGATTATGGGTTGATTATAACTTGATGAGTTCGATTCCCGGAATGTTCGTTCTTGGCGAAGCAAATTTCTCCGATCACGGTGCAAACAGACTTGGTGCAAGCGCATTGATGCAGGGGCTGGCAGACGGGTATTTTATCGCACCGTATACTATCAGCGATTATCTTGCGTCGAACAAATTTACGCCGGTAACAGTTGAAAAGTCTGAATTTAAAGATGCGGAGAATTCCGTAACTGCGACGGTCAATAAATTATTGGGAATTGACGGTAAGAAAACAGTCGATGAATTCCATAAAGAATTTGGGAAAGTGATGTGGGATTATGTCGGTATGGGGCGCAACAAGGCAGGACTTCAAAAGGCATTAAAGCTTCTTCCGGAAATACGTGAACGGTTCTGGAAGGAAGTGAAGATCACCGGCAATGCTCACGACATCAACACGGAATTGGAAAAAGCGCAGCGCGTTGCAGATTTTATGGAGCTTGGAGAGTTGATTGCTCTCGATGCGTTAAACCGAGAAGAATCGTGCGGCGGTCATTTCAGAGAAGAATTTCAAACGGAAGAGGGTGAAGCGAAACGCAATGATAAAAAATTCTCGTATGTCGCGGCGTGGGAATACACCGGAAAGATTCATACTCCGAAGCTGCACAAAGAAACATTAGAATTTGAAAACGTCCATCCTTCACAACGAAGTTATAAGTAAGGAGCTTGTAAGAATGAATTTGACTCTTAAGGTTTGGAGACAAAAAGATAAAAATGACGAAGGCCGCTTTGTTGAATACACCGCGACCGAGGTGTCGCCGGATATGTCGTTTCTTGAAATGCTCGATGTCGTTAATATCGATCTTGTCAAGAAAGGTGAAACGCCAATCGTGTTTGACCATGACTGCCGCGAAGGAATTTGTGGAAGCTGCGGAATGATGATTAACGGACGTGCCCATGGTCCGGGAAAAGGTATTGCAACGTGCCAGCTTCATATGAGAAGTTTCAGCGACGGTGATTCAATTGTGATTGAACCGTGGCGTTCGACGTCATTCCCGGTGTTAAAAGATTTAATGGTTGATCGCACAGCCTTCGACAGAATCATGCGCGCTGGAGGCTACACATCGGCAAAAACGGGCGGCGTGCCGGATGGCAATTCAATTTTAGTTCCAAAACCGGTTGCCGATGAAGCGTTTGATGCGGCGGCATGCATCGGTTGCGGTGCGTGCGTCGCGGCATGCCCGAATTCATCGGCAATGTTGTTTGTTTCTGCTAAAGTATCGCAATTAGCAATTTTACCACAAGGGAAAGCAGAACGGGAAGAACGTGTTACACGAATGATTGCGCAAATGGATGAAGAAAAATTCGGCAGTTGCTCAAACACGTATGCGTGTGAGGCAGAATGCCCGAAACAGATTTCCGTGACGCACATTGCACGATTGAACAGAGAATTTATTTCTGCGCAGTTCTAATTGCTTGATGTATGCCAATAAAAAAAGCCCGGGTATTTTCCGGGCTTTTTGCTTTTCGTCTCATATGGATTAGTTGAGGATGATATTCTCAGAGATAAATCTTTTTACCGACCAACTGCTTCCCAATAATCCCAAAAAAATTCCAACAACAATCATCACTCCATAAAATGCAATATCTGCATCAAAAAATTCCGCGAGATCACTCCCAACAAATTTACGCGCAACGAAAATAATCCCATAAATTAATCCGGCCGCAAGCGATCCTCCAATCAATCCCTGCAGCATTCCTTCGATTAAGAAAGGGAGGCGGATAAATCTTCGGGTAGCGCCAACGAGCTTCATGGTAATAATCACTTTTCGTTTTGAGTAAATCGTTAATCGAATCGTGTTCGATACAAGAAAAATTGCCGCGATCAATAATGTCGCTCCGATGGCAGCACTGGCACCGATAAATGTTTTCACTCGTCTGTCGAGAATCTCAAGTAATGCTTTCCGGTAGAGAACGTCATCAACGCCATCGATCGCCGCTAAGGAATCATGCAGCACTTTGGTGCTGTCGGAATTTTTATATTCAGCGGCAAGCTGGAGTTTGAATGAAATCGGGAGCGGGTTGAAATCAAGAACGGTGTTAATATCTTCGCCGAATTCTTTCTTAAAAATTTTTGCCGCTTGCTCTTTTGATACATAGGTAACGCCGGCGATTCCTTTCATGGATCGGAACCGTTCTTCAAATGCTTTTGCGCCGGTTGAATCAATGTCCGCGGAAAGAAAAACTTCCATTTCGACTTTATCGCGGAACGATTGAATCATTCGATTGGCATTTGAATAAATGATCACGAACAATCCCAACAACAAAAGTGAAATGGTCATCGTGAAGATGGAAATGATCGTTGAAAGCCGTGCGCGCTTAAATCCCGAAAAACCTTCTTTAAACGAATAGAAGAGAGCCATATTAATGCACCACTTTTCCAATCTCGTACGATCCGAGAATTTTGACGTACAGTGTAAGTTTTTTTAATGCTTTCATCGCATCTTGAAACTCTTGTTTTTTTTGCGAAACCGACACATCCACGTAAAAAAGATATTCCCATGGCCTGCCGACATATGGACGTGATTCGATACGAAGCATATTAATTTTCTTATCGGCGAATACCTTCAAACAATGATACAACGATCCCGGAGTATTGTTTGTTGCAAAAATGATTGATGTCTTGGCATTAGCTTTCGGTGTCGTTTCATGCTTTGAAAGAACAAGAAACCGCGTAAAATTACGATGATCGGTTTCAATGCTTCGCTTTAAAATTTTCAATCCGTAATGTGATGCCGCTTGTTCACTTGCAATTGCTGCTGAATCGAACTTCTGTTTTTCCGCAATCATTTTTGCAGCGCCGGCGGTATCGTAAAATGGATGCGTCGTAACGTTTTTCAATGAACGCAGGAACTTATCCGATTGACCGAGGCCTTGCGGGTGTGAATAGATATGGCGAATTATTTTGATTGTGGATTGCGGGAGAGCCATTAAATTCATCTTAATTCGCAGCTTGAGCTCTCCGACGATAACCAGAGGATATTCAAGCAAAAGATCATAGTTTTGGCTAACGCTTCCGAACAAAGAATTTTCAATCGGCACAACACCGAATTGTGATGATTGTTTCTTAACATCATCAAAGACATCCCGAAAATTTTCTCTCGGCAGAAGAATGCATTTGTTTTTAAAATACGAAAGAGCTGCTTGTTCACTGAAAGCGCCAAGTTCTCCTTGAAATGAGACGAGAAGTTTTGAACTCATAATACTCTGCTAATAATTCGATTCATCCTGCCAGCGTGTTATTTGCCACGGATCGGACGTTTGCAATCTACGAATGGTAAGATTCATGTATCCGTCAACTCTAACGACGTCACTCGGGCCGAACGTGACGGTCAAATTAAAATTTCTTGTGATTGACCCGCTCAAACTGTCAGGCTCGATATTTGAAGCAATTGTGGTGTTCCAAACAAGATCTAATCGTTGAACATTTTGAAATAATCCGTACGTTGTCCGCATATCGTCGTCACGTCCCCAGAATATATCGACACCTTTATCATAATCACGATAGACAAAAATAAAATTTGGTGCAAGCAATTGACCGTATATTAACGTATCACGAAAGGCATATGCCTGCTTAAAATTTTGAAACACGCCTTCGACCGTTCGTTGATCTCCAAGAATAGATCGGCTTTCCGAAGTCGATGTGTCAAGTCGAGGTGAAAACGGATTATCGCATCCTGCAAAGCCCGCACACATCAATATTAACGATGCAATTTTCACTGCGAAAATTGCCCCTTTAATTCACTCCAACTGGAATCTTTACTCGTTTCAAAATCGATCCATCGATAAATCATCCAGTTCACCTTGTTTTTATCGGGAGCAAGATAGAGTTCGCATCGTCCTGTAAATTGCTGTGTCAGGCCGCTACGGTTGTGTGCAAGAAATATCGTGTATGTTGCTGAATAAAAAGCCGAATCAGATTGATAATGAACAAGCTGGGATGGATTATTGAAACTGATCACCGGTGTTGAACTTGCACCAATTGAAGCCGCCGCCTTTTTGAAATATTCGATTTCAGAAGTTTTATTCCACGTAGAAAAAATTACGGCATATCGCGCCGATGCTGATTGATTGGGAATAAATTGAAATCGTTTATGATACACTACTGTATCAGCAAATAATTTCCCATACTCTACATCATTCTTTTGCTGAAAGGCAGAAATAAAATTCGCGAGTAGTGCTTCAGGACTCGTCGGATTTGGGAGTGTTTCGTTAGAGCTGTTTGGAGGGCTGGCATCTCGTGGATCGAAAAGGTTGCAAGAACCGGATGAAATAGACAGCAGCGCAATCACAAGAATGGTAACATTAGAGCGCAACGCGTCCCTCCAATGCTCGTGTTAATGTTGCTTCATCGGCAAATTCGAGGTCGCTTCCAATCGGCAATCCGCGGGCAATCCGGGTAATTTTAATATTGAGGGGTTTTAAAAGTTTTGCGAGATACAATGTTGTCGTTTCCCCTTCAACATTCGGATTGAGGGCAAGAATTAATTCATCAATTTCACCATTCAATCTGCTCAATAGCTCTTTCACTTTTAAATCTTCAGGTCCAATTCCATCGAGAGGAGAGAGTGCTCCTCCGAGGACATGATACAAGCCGTTAAACTCGTGAGTTTTTTCAACAGCGATAACATCGTTTGGTTCTTCGACAACACAAATAATTTTTCGATTCCTCTTAGCGCTTGCACAAATCGAACATGGATCACTTTCGGTTATATTAAAGCAGGTAGAGCAATAGCGAACTTTTTCTTTGACGTCAATCAGCGCTTTTGCAAAAGCAGCAACTTCTTCCTTCGGCATTTTTAAAACGTGCATCGCAAGGCGTTGCGCAGTTTTTCGCCCGATGCTGGGAAGCTGTGCAAATTCTTCGATGAGTTGCTCTATTGTTTCGGACGTATAGATCATTAGAAACCCGGAATGTTTAATCCCGGAATATTCGGAAGCATTCCGGCAGTGGCTTTTTTCATTTCTCCTTGCGCCATTTTTTGTGACGCATCAATAGCTTTATTGACGGCGGCGACAATAAGATCTTCCAGCATTTCTTTATCGTCCGGATTGATGACATCTTTTTCGATTTTGATTTTCAAAATTTGCTGCTTGCCGTTAACTGTGACTTTCACCATTCCTCCGCCGCTTTCGGCATCGACAGTTTTTTGAGCAAGTTCATTTTGAATGGCAGTCATCCGCTGCTGCATTTCCTGCGCCTGCTTCATCACATCTTGTAAATCTCCGAGCCCTGGTATTTTCATAATTTCTCTCTGATAACTATCCGAACATTTCCTGTTCAACTTCTTGAAAAATGATATGCCCGATCGTGATATGACCCTCTTGAATTCGCTGTGTGTCGTTTGACGGAACAATGATGGCAATATCACACAAATCTTTTGCTTTGCCGCCGTCTTTGCCGAGAAATCCAATGGTATTGATTTTCATTTCGCGTGCTTTTATAAAAGCGTTATTCACGCTGGGCGAATTTCCGCTGGTTGAAATACCGATCAAAATGTCGCCTTCCTGACCGAGCGCCTCAACCGATCGAGCAAAAACATTGTCGTAACCGATATCATTTGCACCGGCAGTTAAGTTCGATGCATCGGTTGTAAGAGCGATTGCAGGAAGTCCCGGACGTTTGATCGTTGGTGAAAGTCGTATTACAAATTCGGTTGCGAGATGTTGCGCGTCAGCCGCACTGCCGCCGTTGCCGCATAACATCACTTTCTTTTTATTGTTGAATGCGCGGATGATGAAATCGATTGCTTTCGAGATATCTCCCGTGCATTTTTCCGAAATATACTGTTTCGTTTCGGCGCTTGCTTTGAGGGAGTCTTGTATAAACGATTGACGATAAACGAGTGTTAATGGTAAATGTGCCATGGGTGAAGGTTAAATAATAAAGTATGAGATATTTACACAGTCTTTCGTGCGTACCCGTTGTGAATTGCGTCGGCAAATTCTTTCATCAAATTGATGTTCCCATCCTTTTCAAGAACATTTCCAGTGACGATAAAGTTTGCGCCTGCGCGGACTTTCTTTTGTGCATCGTCCGGTGTTGTGATGCCGCCTCCAACAATCAGCGGAACGGAACAATAGGACGATACCGCTCCGATCATTTCTTCGGGAACAGATTGCAATGCGCCGCTGCCAGCTTCAAGGTAAATCATTTTGAATCCGAGAATTTCTGCTGCCAATGCGTGAGCAACAGCGATATCCGGTTTGTGCCGAGGCAGGGGACTGGTGTTGGAAATAAATTCTGCAGACGTTTGCCGTCCCGATTCGACAAGCATGTACGCGGTGGAAATCGCCTCAAGTCCGATTTTTTTTATTACCGGTGCGGCGAGCACCTGGCTGCCGATAAGGTGTTCGGGATTTCTTCCGCTCAACAATGATAAAAACAAAATTGCATCAGCGGACGAAGACATTTGCATCACACTCCCCGGAAAGATCACGACGGGAAGTGTGGTATGTTTTTTCATTGTTTTGATGCATTGCTCGAAAGAATCATCAACAATCAAACTTCCACCGACCAAAAAAGCATCAACCCCGGCTTCTTCAGCACGTTGAACAAATTCGGGGATTACTGCCGTGGAAATTTTATCCGGATCGATCAAGACGAAATATCCGGCAGATTTATTTTTGGATGCAGCGATCATTGATTCATAGACCGACATATTCTTAATTTCCTTTCACGAGT
>JBBINR010000048.1:0-22575 GCA_037443785.1 Ignavibacteriales bacterium
ATCAACCCGATACCAACTGATGCGAGCATCAATCCCCATTCAAGGCCAGGCGAATCGTGAAGGGGCAGTGCCATCTTTTCATTGGCACGAGCAAACACTGGTTCTAAGAATTCTTCAAAATAATTATGGCCGCCGAGAATATGCGGAACACCGACATATCCGCCAATGATTGAAAGAACGGCAAGAACGAGAAGCGGAATCAGCATCGTCTTCGGGGCTTCATGCGGATGAACGTGGTGATGATCGAATCGTTCGTCTCCGAGAAACGTGAGTGACACAAGTCTGAACATATAAAACGCTGTTACACCGGCCGCTAAAACACCAATAACCCACAACCACGGAGCGCCATCGGCAAATGCTTTCCATAAAATTTCATCTTTCGAAAAGAATCCAGACAAGAGTGGAAATCCTGCGATTGCAAATGATCCAATAAGAAATGTTCTAAATGTCCATGGCATGTATTTTTTAAGACCGCCCATTTTCTGAATATCTTGTTCATCATGCATTGCATGAATGACTGCGCCCGATCCCAAAAAAAGAAGCGCTTTGAAGAATGCGTGAGTCATTACGTGAAATAATCCACCGGCAAATGCGCCGACACCGCAGCCAAGAAACATATATCCCAACTGACTAACAGTTGAATACGCTAACACTTTTTTAATGTCATTCTGCACAAGACCGATTGCCCCGGCAAAAAATGCCGTCGCTAATCCGATAAACGCAACAATCTCCATCGTTGCAGGTGCGAGCGCAAATAATACCGAACTTCGCGCAACCATGTATATACCAGCCGTGACCATCGTTGCCGCGTGAATAAGCGCGGAAACAGGCGTTGGACCCGCCATCGCATCCGGCAGCCAAACGAACAATGGAATCTGTGCTGATTTTCCGGTTGCACCAATGAACATAAACAACGTCATCCACATGATGACGGAGTTCCCTTTTTCGAAAAGTGTGGCTTGCGAAAATACCGATTCGTAATTCAGCGAACCGAATGTTACAAACATTAAAAACAGTCCGAGCAAGAAACCAAAATCACCGATGCGATTGACAATAAATGCTTTTTTTGCTGCATCGCCTGTCGTTCCTTTTTCAAAATTCCTGTCATACCAAAATCCGATGAGCAAGTACGAACACAAACCGACCCCTTCCCATCCGAGAAACATCAACAGGTAATTGTCCGCGAGAACAAGATTGAGCATTGCAAAAATAAAAAGATTGAGATATGAAAAGAATCTCCAGAATCCTTTATCGCCGTGCATATAACCAATTGAATACAGATGGATCAAACTTCCTACTCCGGTAACAATCAAGGTCATCAAAATTGAAAGCTGATCAACTTGATACGACACGTTTGCGGTAAATGAGCCGGCTGAAATCCATGTAAAGAGAGAGATAACTTTACCACGTTCCTCCGTCGGAAGCCCGAGCATTTCAAAAAAGATTCCAAGCGCAATAATGAACGAAGCAAACACAGCAATGGTGCCGATACTTCCGACAACAGCCTCGCTCTTTATTTTGCGTCCGAGCAATCCGTTAAAAAGAAAACCGACGAGCGGAAATACAACGATAAGAGGTGCAAGTGAGTACATTGGATTGTTAAATTTCGGATTTAAATTTTTAGATTTTTTTCGTCACGATTAAATTTTTACCACTTCAAAATATTGAGCTCGTCAACGTTTACCGTTTGTTTATTACGGAACAATGAAATGATGATCGCAAGACCAACAGCAGCTTCTGCAGCGGCAACAACCATCACAAAGAATACAAGCATCTGTCCTGTTGCATCGCCAAGAAACGACGAGTAGGCAACCAGTGTAAGGTTTACGGCGTTTAACATCAACTCAATGGACATGAAAACGACGATAGCATTCCTGCGAACAACGACACCGAGCACACCGCAGCAAAACATGAACGCCGAAAGTAATAAATAGTTGTTTAACGGAATCATAATTATTGAATTAATTTTTTCTTTGCGAGAATGACCGCGCCAATAATCGCAGCAAGCAGTAAGAATGAGGTCACTTCAAACGGGAATAAAAATTTTGTGAATAAAACTTTTCCGAGATATTCCACCGTTCCCATTTCGGCAGCAACGGGTGATTGTGTCGTATAATTATTTGCACTGCTGAATCCAAGGATATACAACAACTCGGCAAGCAGTGCAACAGAAAATGCAATCCCTAAATACATCCTCAAGCCAAGATGCTCCCTGAGTCGTTTATCATCACCAAGACTCAACAACATAATAACGAAAATAAACAACACCATGATGGCGCCGGCATAGACCGTAATGTGTACTACGGCAATAAATTGTGCATTGAGAGTAAGATAAAGTCCACCGAGACAGAAAAAATTGAGGATTAAATAGAGAGCGCTGTTGACAGGGTTCCGTTGAAGCAACATCATCACAGCAGAAAATACTGATACTGCAGCGAGTCCATAAAAAACACTTTGTTCAAACGACATTCTTCAATCTGATTAAGTGAAAGTGATTGTTAAAAAATAACGCATAAATATACGAGCTATTTGCGAAAGTTCAAAGATGAAAATTCGTTTTTAGAGAGGCTTCACACATTGAAAGTTGGAACACCTTAAAAAAGTAAAAGCCCGAATTTTCTTTCGGGCTTTTTTCCATCGATGTTACAACTTTGGCATCGGTCCAAGAACATCGGCCGGAACCATGTTGATGATCTTCCCGACTTTCGTTTCTTTCAACCCTTTTTCGACTTTTGTTTTGTCGCCAATGATAATAATAGCAAGGTCATCCGTATCGATGTATTTTTTTGCAACACGACGAACATCGTCTTTCTTTACCGAAAGAACTTTTCTAATATAGTTGTTAAAATAATCGTCCGGAAGATTATACAGTACCATTTCAACTAACTGCCCCGCAATCGAAGATACGTTGCTGAAATTATCCGGATAACCGAGGGCGATGAAATTTTTTGCCCGTTCCAATTCCACGTCGGAAACAGGTTTCGAAATTCCGTTGAGTTCTTTCATAAATTTGATTACTGCTTTGTCGGTGACATCCGTTTGCACATCCGATGACGCTACAAATGGACCTGGCAAAGGGCGAAACGCAAATCCCGAGCCAGCGCCGTATGAATAGCCATGTTCTTCCCGCAAGTTATTGTTCAAACGCGACGTGAAGGAACCGCCGAGGATTGTGTTCATCACAAGCAGTGGGAAATAATCTTCCGAAAGACGATCGGTTCCAATCCGGCAAATTCTGATGACTGATTGGGCGGCTTCGGGTTTGTCTATTAAGTAAATTTTTCGATCGCTGACCTGTTTTGCTGAGGGAATGGAAATTGTTGGAACATCTCTTTTTTCCCATCCGCTCAAAGCCGTTTCCAGTTTAGAAACAATTTCCGCTGCCTTGACGTCTCCGACGACAATAATAAAGGAATTGTTCGGCCGGTAGTAGGTTGAATAGAAATTTTTCAGATCATCGACTGTAAAAGATTTTAAAGTCGTTTCGTTTCCTATTGTGGTTCGACCATAAGGATGATCCTTTCCATAAACAAGACTTGACGTTGCGGCCGCAGCAATTGCTCTTGGTTGATCATACGCTTGCAACAATGAAGTCAAATATTGTTTCTGAAGTCGATCGAGTTCTTTCTGAGGAAAATCGGGATGAAGCAAAATATCGGAGAACAATTTCAACGATTCATCGAATTTTGAAACCGTTGAACGCATCGAAACACCTGACGTGTGCATTCCCCCGCTGACGCTGATCGACGTACCAAGAAAATCAATCGCATCGGAAAGTTCGAGAGATGATTTCCCTGCCGCCCCTTCATCCATCATATTCGCCGTCATCCCTGCTAATCCTAATTTGTCTGGCATTTCGTTCACACTTCCCGCTTTGATCACAAGATTCACTTGGACAATCGGTACTTCGTGCTTTTCATAGACAATAACCGGCACACCATTTTTCAAAACAAATTTCTGTACAGGGTTCATCTTCACCGACGGAGTTGGGCCGAGTACCGGCGGTTTTGTCCGATCCGGACCTTGCGCAGAGAGAATAATGAAACAAGTAAATATCAATAGTGTTACTTTTTTCATAATTTGATTTTCAGTTTTCATGTTATTTGCCCTCCGTGCTAACTACGGGTGAATTTTTTGCGGCAAGTTCCGTTTTCCCTTTTGGAACAACACTCAACACAACACGTCCGTCGTCTTTCAAATAAGTTTTTGCAATCTGTGAAATATCCTGTGGATCGATTGCAAAATAACGAGCAAGATCTTCGTTAAAGTAATCCGGATTGCCGGTCGAATAGAAATAACTGTTCAACAAATCGGCTTTGCCGCCAAAACTTCCGATGTTCTCCAATCGATTGAGAAAACTTGCTTCATATTGATTTCGCGCGCGTTCAAGTTCTCGAATTTCCGGAGCTTCATTCTTTACTTTGTTGATTTCTTCGTGAATCACCGTTTCAATTTCATCAAGCGTATGTCCGGTTCGAGCAGTTGCAACAATGACAAATTCAGAAATAATTCTCGCCGACTGTTGATAGGCGGAAACGTCTTGGGCGATCTGCATTTCATACACCAATTTCTTATAGAGCCGTGAATTTTTCCCACCCGCAAGAACACTCGATAAAAGATCAAGCTCTGCATCACCGGGAGATAACGATGGCGGCGTAATCCATGCCATGTAGAGCCGCGGAAGTTGTACACGATCTTCAATTGACAATCGTTTTTCTTCATTCACCACAGGAATTGTTCTATCTTGTTGCGGAACAGGTTTTCCCATCGGAATATCGCCGAACCATTTTTCTACCAATGCTTTTGTTTTTTCAACATCAATATCGCCGGCAATAGAGAGACTTGCATTATTTGGTGCATAATACAATCTGAAAAAATCTTTCACATCATTAAGCGATGCTGCGGAAAGATCGGCCATGCTTCCAATGGTCGGCCAGTGATATGGATGACCCGCGGGAAACAACGCGTCGTCCAACATCAGATCCGCGTAACCGTACGGACGGTTTTCGTACGATTGACGGCGTTCATTTTTTACTACATCGCGCTGGCCATCTAATTTTGCCTGTGTCATATTATCGACAAGAAATCCCATTCGATCCGAATCTAAATACAATGCAAGTTCCAATGCATTGTTTGGAATATCTTCAAAATAATTTGTGCGGTCGTTGTTGGTTGATCCGTTATTGTTGCCGCCGGCTGCTTCGAGCCATTGGTCAAATTTCCCTTCCGGAACGTTTTTCGATCCTTCAAACATTAGGTGCTCAAATAAATGCGCAAAGCCGGTACGTCCCGGTTTTTCATAACCGGATCCGACATGATACCATGTACTCACCGTAACCGTCGGCGTAGTTTTGTCGACATGAAGGATCACGTTTAATCCGTTTTTAAGCGTGAAGCGTTCGTACGGAACAGAAATCCGCACGCTCTGCGCCACCATTATGGCAGTACAGAATAACGAAAGAAGAAATAGCTTCTTCATTGGTTCTCCTTTGATCATTAAGAATTATTATAGAAATTTTATCAAGGTGGAGGTCGGTCAAGCAAAAAGATCGTATAATTTTGAAGTCAATCTATTATAATTTGAACTAAAATCAAATTGACGATTGACAAGATTCAAAATCCCAAATCCATCTGGTTACTGGAATTATTTTGGAACTTATCGACCGATAAATTCCGATGTATTTTGTTGATGCCAATTTTTTCGCAGGTAAGGTCGAATAGTTGCGAGATCGAATCAGCAATTTCACCCGTACCGCTCATGCGTTTCCCGAATTGCGAACTGCTCATCTTCCCTTCGCGGACTTCTTTAATTCTATTAATGACCTTTGCAGCGCGATCGGGATATGCCCGGTTAAGCCACTCAACAAACAGATCATTGACAGCCATCGGTAAACGAAGCATAATCCAATAGGCACCGGTTGCCCCATGTTCACGCGCTCGTTTTAAAATTGCGGGAATCTCGCTGTCATTGAGTCCGGGAATAATCGGGGCCACATTCACAGAAACGGGAATTCCCGCCTTTGCCAACTCGTGGATTGCTTTCAAACGCATTTCGGGCGTCGAGGTCCGGGGTTCCATTTTACTGTGAAGTTTTTTGTCGAGCGTCGTCATGGTCATTGTGCATCCCGCAAGATTTTGTTCGGCAAGTTTGGAAAGAATATCAATATCACGGGTAACGAGATAATTTTTTGTTATGAGGTCAACGGGATTTTTATATTTCAAAAATACTTCCAGGCATTTTCTGGTCAATTGCAGTTTCTGTTCAATCGGCTGATAGCAATCCGTATTGCCGGCAAGAGCAACCGTCTGCGGTTTCCATGATTTTTTCCTGAATTCTTTTTCGAGCAGCAAGTGAATGTCGGACTTCACCATGATCTTTGTTTCAAAATCCAATCCGGCAGAAAATCCAAGATACTCGTGTGACGGGCGGGCGTAACAATAAATACAGCCATGCTCGCAGCCGCGGTACGGATTCAAATCAAAGGCAAACGGAAGATCGGGACTGGAATTTTTTGCGAGCGGAGTTTTTGTGGTATCACGGAAATATTGTGTAACAATTTTTTTCTTGTCGTCTCGATATTCGCTCTCTTCAATCAATTCATAATGATACGCTTCAAACCGATTTTTCGGGTTTGATGCAGTTCCCCTCCCTTTGATGTTGGATTGAGCGTTCATTGGTACAGGCAGTACGTGTTTACCCCACACTTTTCTTCATGACTGAAAATATAAACTTTGTTCCCGTCCCGATTTCGCTCTCAACGTGAACCTCGGAATGGTGCGCTTCGACAATATGCTTAACAATGGCAAGGCCCAATCCTGTTCCCCCAACATCGCGGGAACGATCTTTATCAACGCGATAAAACCGCTCAAAGATCCTTGAAAGATGCTGCGGAGCAATACCAATACCGGTATCTTCAACATACACTTGTACCCGGTCATTCAGATCATTAAACCTGACCGCCACGGTGCTGTTTGGTTCAGAATATTTGATGGCATTATCGATCAGGTTAACCATAACCTGTCGCAAACGTTCCCGGTCTCCATAAACATCGATCTGCTTTTCCGTTGTTCCGACAATGGAAAGCGAAATACTTCGTTGCTCTGCCGACGTCTGCATGTCAGCAACGATTGATTTTAAGAACGCGACAATATCGAAAAACCGGAAACGCAATTTCATTTCGCCGGATTGAATGCGTGAAATATCGATCAATTCCGACAGCAGTTCGTTCAAGCGCTCGATATTGTTCAACGCCTTTTGTAAAAAATTTCGATTCACTTTTTTATCATCCACGGCACCATGCAGCAACGTTTCAATCAAGCCTTGAGTTGAAAAAATCGGCGTTCTCAATTCGTGCGAAACATTTCCGAGGAATTCCGACCGAACTTGTTCCAGCTTTTTCATCTGCGCAATATCGGCATGAAAAGAATCGAGCATCGTGTTGATAGAATCCGATAGGATTTGTAATTCGTTCGATGAATAGACTGACGCGCGGTGCAAAGAATTTTTATCTTTCTGCGCGGAAATCACCGATTGAATTTTTTGGATCGGACGATACACAAAAACATAAATTGCAAGCGCCGAAAGCGTCATCGAACTGGCAAGAATTGTTGCCGCGATAATTGGAGAATGCAAGAAAAAAAACATTGCCACAATTCCGCCAATGGAGGCAGCAACAATCGCAAACAATAATTGAATTTTAAGTGAATACATTGGTAAAAAGATACGAGTTTATAGTGAAATTTCCTTCAGTTCAATTTTAAATTTTTAAAATAAAAAACCCTTCCGTAAAGCGAAGGGTTTTTGACAGTCAAACGATATCGATAAATTTAAATTTCTTTCATTCGATACCCAACACCCTTAATGGTATCAATATAATCTGCATTTGTGCCAAGTTTCTCGCGAATTTTCCGGATATGGACATCAACTGTCCGATCGATCACGTAGACATCGCTCCCCCAAATTTGTGATAACAGTGTCTCGCGCGTAACGACTTTGCCGGCATTTTTAACGAGAAATGAAAGTACTTCAAATTCCTTCTTTGGGAAAAATATTTCTTTCTTATTTACAAATACTTTGTAGTGTGAACGGTTGATTTCAAGAATGCCGTGTTTCATGATATCCGAAGCATTCGCTCCGTCATGATCGGATGGTGATTTTTTACGAAGGGTTAATTTAATGCGCGCAATTAATTTCGGAACACTGACCGGCTTTACAATGTAATCGTCTGCCCCAAGTTCGAGTCCAACCACTTCATCCAATTCTGCACTTTTTGCCGTCAAAAAGATCACGGGAATTTTTGCCGTGGCGGGATTTTTTTTCAGCGTGCGAACAACTTCCAAGCCGTCCATTTCCGGCATCATAATATCGAGCAAAATAAGATTGGGACTTTTTTTTGCGAGTGTAACGGCTTCCACTCCATTTTTGGCGGCAAGGACTTCAAAGCCCTCTTTTTCAAGATTATACTTTAAAAAATCAATAATATCGCGTTCATCGTCTGCTATGAGAATTTTTTGCTTCATTCTTTTCCTTAGTATTCGCTACGAATATATGGAAATGTCCCATCGGCTTCAATCGACCATGTGTTAACTATATGTTAAGTTTTCGATCGTACACTTTCCTATTAAAAATCGGCATCATGGCAAAGATCGTCGCAAGTTCGAACGAATCTTCCCGCGAAATGATATCATCGCTTAAAATGCCAAAGGTCCCCTGTTTGCTTCGCACATCACGCTTTTCTGCAAATCCATCGATGACAATTCCCAAATCCGCTCCGTTATCCATCACCGCTTCAGAAAGCGCGGCAGGAATTTCAATACTTCCGGAAGATCCAAAGTAACATTCCGTTCCATCGTACACGCACGTCCAGCTTTGTAAAAAAACCTTTCCCGAAATTCGAAACAACCCTCCTTCAACACCGACTGAAAATGTTTCGCTGTCATTCCTCTTCTGAAAAATGTTTTTCGCGCGAGTCTGTGCACCCCGCATCAATTCCTCAATGGATTTTGGAGTATCGGAAACTCCGCTATTGGTCTCCGTTGTTTCAAACAATATTTCTTCGGTTGGAATCTGAAATTTTTTGGCAATGGAATGCACGGCTTTTTTAACGCCGTTTATTTTCGGGAAACGCGTACTCGCAATTTGAATCAGCATTTATTTTTTCAATTTATCCAATGATGGCGGCGTGGGAAAAATTTTTGAAAATGGAACGACTTTAGATTTTCCATCGATGGTTGTAAGGATGATTTCGGTCGTGGCATCAGCAAACTCTGCAATGACCTGTCGACAAGCGCCGCACGGTGTAATCCACGATTTTTCGTCGGTAGCAACCGCAACGGCTAAAATTTTCTTTTTACCTGCGTGCACTGCTTGAAAGATGGCATTGCGTTAAGCACAGATTGCTAATCCGTACGATGCATTTTCAACATTACATCCCGAAAATATTTCACCGTCACCGGTAAGAATAGAGGCGCCGACGCGAAATTTTGAATACGGTGCATACGCTTTCTTTTTTGCCGCAACGGCTCTTTCTATCAACCCCGCCTTAGTACGTTTTTCCATTCTTGTCCTATGATATTCGCAATAAATTATTTATTGGCTGTCTTGAGATAAAGATTCCGTAAATATTCCCAAGAATACAATCCTGTTGCATGACCGTCTCCCCATGTTACTTGAATTGCATAGCTGCCCACGGGGGAAATTGATTTCAAATCATAATGGCCGGGAAGTTTCGGTTGAACGACTGGCAATATCTGGTGCATGAGAATTGTTTCCCCTTTGCATCCGGCACACGGACACTCATCCCGCAACAACGTAATCGCAAACGGACTCACCGTTCCGTCATCCCATGTGATCGTAATCGTTTCTTTATCAGTTCGTTTAATTGAAGTCGGCCGCATGATGAAATAAAACTTTCTATGCTTGTTTCATTGCTCGTGGTTCTGCCACAAATCTATATAAAATAAAAAATGAACACAATGCAATCAGTGATGTTGCGAGAAAGACCGTTTGATATCCCACTGCCGGAATCAACCACCCAAAAATTACCCCGGCTAAAACTGTCGGAGCCGTTAATGTATTGGTGATACCAAAATAGAGTGGCCGGTCACTTTCGCTGCAGAATTCAGCAATAAATTGCGTGCGGGAGATCATCTGAATCTGAATTGAACACGCTAAAAAAACGAAAACAAAACTATATAAAAAAATATTGGATGAAATAATCGCCAGCACTGCGGCAAGAAATAAGCTTATTGCATACACCAGTAAATTTATTTTATGCCCGTAAACATCGGCAATAATTCCGAAGGCGATATTTGCGACGATATTTGTCACCATCACGATCCCGGTAAATGTACCGGCATACGACGCAGGAAGCGAAAATTTTTCGAGAGCATACACCGAATAAAATGACGCTGCGGCAAGCGACATCAATCCAAAAGCATCAAATAAAAGATAGTGGCGATAATTTTTATCCGTGCGAATGATTCTTTTTGCTTCAATAATGATATTGAAACGGGTATGGCTATACGGCACGGCACTCTTCGTTTCATCTTCAATAATTTTTGTTAAAAAATAAAACGATATCATTGTAAAGGTAAATCCGCCAAAAAAGAGCAGAGCAAAATTCGTTGGAAACGCAACGACTGTTAGAACAATTCCCACAATAGATGCACCGATTGTTCCCGCCGCTGATCCAAGCAACTGACGAATCCCCATCAATCTGCCGCGAAGTTTTACCGGAACAGTTTTTGTGTAGACTTGAAACCACGGAAGTCCGGAAAGACTTCCAAACGCAGCGGTAAGCAAAAGCAAGATGAGAAATAAGCCGACGGTAAACGATGTTGAAATTTTTCCGATAAGAAATATAGCGGCCACGCCGGAAATCAACAGCATCACTCGATGGACAAATCCCCATTGCACCATTGGCAGAGTATACAGCGAACGGCGTTTCAAATATTGGGCGACAAATGCACTCGGAATATTTTGACCCAATGTCCAAAGAACTTGAACAGAACCGATCGCAACAGCCGAACCTCCCAATTCTTTGATGAAGACTGGATAGATTGTCTGGTAAGAGACAAGGCTCATTCCTAACACATAAATGGAGCCGTCCCCGATATGCACATGCAAATTACGGCGGAGCTGTGAAATTTTCTCTTTGGGAAAATCCGGTGGTGTCGGAAGAAGTTTGTCGACAATATTCATGAGCGTTAAAATACCAATCAAAAGATTTACAACCAATAAGAATATTTAGCGAGCTGCAGCGGCGCTTTTTTTGCTTCACCAGCACATTTTCCGTATCTTTACAACCATGACAGAACAACGAATACCGAAACGCCGCCATGCTCGAGAAACTGTAATGCAATCGCTGTATGCATTAGAGATATCGAAAGACTCGCCGCAGCATATTATTGATACACTATTTGACGATCTTAAAAAAAGTCAGACTGACTATGACTTTGCAGTTAATTTATTTCTTACGGTTGTCAATCATCAATCGGAACTTGATCAACTCATTAAGAAAAAAACCGAACACTGGGAATTCCATCGCATTGCGCTGATTGACAAGTTATTATTGAGAATTGCAATGGGCGAGATCGTTTTCTTCTCCGACATTCCTCCGAAAGTTAGCATCAACGAAGCAATCGAAATTGCAAAAGATTATAGTACCGATTCCAGTGGAACTTTCATCAATGGAATTCTTGATGCAATCTTGAATGATATGAAACATGAAGGCTCATTGAAAAAAACCGGCCGCGGATTGGTTGAATCGACTATAAAAAAAACATCCAAAACCTCAAGCTGATGGCAGCATTCTCTTCGTCGAGTTCTCGTTTCCAAATTTTTATATGGACGCTGTTTGATTTTGCAAACACCTCATTTTCAGTGATGGTGGTTGCCGTTGGGTATTCTCTCTATTTCAAAGAAATTGTTGCCGGCGGAAGTGGCCGTGGAGATCTCTTGTGGGGAGTTGCCGTCAGCATTTCAATGCTGCTCACTGCTCTCATTGCTCCTGTGCTCGGCGCGGCTGCAGATTTTTCTTCGCGGCGTAAACGATTTCTTTTTGGCTTTACGATCGTCAGTATTCTCTGTACGGCGTTATTATTTTTTGTCCATGCCGGAATGATCATCACCGGAATGGTTCTTTTTATCCTTGCCAATATCGGTTTTGAAGGCGGATTGGTTTTTTACGACGCGTTCCTTCCCAATCTTACAACAGAGAGAAGCTACGGACGGGTTTCGGGGTACGGATTTGCCATGGGATATGTCGGATCTCTTGTGACACTTCTTATTGCCATGCCGCTCTACGCAAATGGTTTTGTCGAAACAAATCTTCAAAACGTCCGCGAAAGCTTTCTCATTGCGGCATTTATTTTCCTTCTTTTTTCAGCACCGCTTTTCATTTTTTTTCGCGACCATAAAACACATTTTGAAAAAAAGGTTTCGTACATCGGCGCAGGTGTTCAGCGCGTTCGCGATACAATTGGCCACTTAAAGAATTATAAAAATGTTGCTCGTTTTCTCTTGGCATTCTTCATCTACAATGACGGCATTCTTACAGTTATTTCCTTTGCATCGATTTTTGCGACCCAATCTCTGCACTTCACGCTGCAAGAAGTGCTCATCCTGTTTGCCCTCGTTCAAGCAGCTGGGATTATCGGATCACTGATCTTCGGCGTTGTCACAGATAAGATTGGAGCAAAAAAAACAATCGACATCAATCTCATTTTATGGATGGGAGTAACGGCAGGCGCTTACTTTGTCCAATCGAAAGAAATGTTTTATTTCATCGGTGTCATTGCAGGAAGTTCGATGGGGGCCTCGCAAGCGGCGAGCCGCAGTTTAATGGCACATCTGACCCCGAAAGAACGCGAGGCAGAATTCTTCGGATTTTTTGACGGACTTTGCGGAAAAGCATCTGCCGTTGTCGGCACTTTTTTGTTCGGACTGATTTCGTATATTACAGGCGATCAACGTATTTCCGTTTTAACGATCAGCCTTTTCTTTATCGTGGGATTTATTCTTTTGCAAAAGGTCGATGATACACAAACAGTGCGATAATATTTGTTGGGAGCAACCATGGTGAATATTTTTTTCTCCGCAGTATTTTTTTTGATGTTCATACCGATTGAAAAGAAAGAATTGACTGACAATGCACACGTCAAAATAACTGTGGAAGCATCACAAAAAATCGGCAAAGCAAAATCAGGAAAAATTTCTTTCCTCCTTTCCCCTGCCGAAGGCATTCATATTAATACCAATCCCGCGTTTGACTTTGTCCTTGAAAAAAATTCAAGTTTTGAAGTAAAAGGCGAGCCGATTTTCAAAAAAAATAAAAATTTATATCTCGCGACTTCATCACCGGTTATTTATACTTTTATCGCGAAAGAAGGCGTAGGGCCGGGGACTCAAACTCTCAAAGGTTCGTTCCGATATTTTTATTGCTCGGATAAAGAAGGCTGGTGTAACCGGCATGTTCAGCCAATTGAAGTACTCGTCGAAATTTCCAAATGAAAAACATCTTCTTCTTCTCCGATGTTCATCTCGGATTGCATGATCAACAAAGGGAAAAGGAAAAAGAAAAGCGATTGCTCTCCTTCCTTTCTCATGTTGAAAAAAACGGGGAACAGCTTTTTATCATGGGGGATCTCTTTGATTATTGGTTTGAATATAAACACGTTATTCCCCGCGGGTATCACCACGTAATTTCAAAATTGGGATTGATGGTTGAGCAAGGAATTAAAATACATTACGTCGCCGGAAATCATGATTTTTGGCTGCGGGATTTTTTCCCGAACGATCTCGGCATCCCTGTTTATAAAGATCCATTTGGCATTGAGCTCCGGGGAAAGAAATTTTTCCTTCACCACGGAGATGGGCTGGCAACGCGTGATACGGGATATCGTATTTTAAAAAAAGTCTTACGGAATCCAGTCAATATTTTTCTTTATTCCATGCTTCATCCGGATTTAACAGCGCCTCTTGCGCATGGTTCTTCACACAAAAGCAGACAATACACCGGAGATAAAGATTTTGGTGAAACAGACGGAATGATATCATTCGCGAAAGAAAAAATTGAAAAAGAGCATTACGATGTTGTCGTGATGGGACACCGCCACAAACCGTCGGTAGTGCCAATTGATAATGGATTATATTTCAATTTAGGGGATTGGATTACGTTTAACACGTATGCTGAGTTTGATGGTAAGGTTATTGAATTGAAATCATGGAAAATGTAACATGGCAGAAAAGAAAAAACCACATTATAGCTCTGAACAAATGAAACGATATTTTAACGATCCGTCGTATCGACGAGAATTGTTGAAACGAGGCAAAGGATTTTTCCGGAAATATTGGTACTACTTTGCAGGTTTTGCGGTGCTCCTTATCGTTTTAATGATCGTTTATGTGAATTACGTTCTTTCCGGACTTCCTTCCCTTGAAGAACTTGAAAATCCGAAGCCGGATCTTGCAACAAAAGTTTATTCGATTGATGGCGAAGTAATCGGGTCATTCTTCCTGACAAAAAATCGGTCACATGTTTCGTACGAACAGATTCCTCAAAGTGTCGTCGATGCGTTAATCTCGACCGAGGATAAAGCATTTTATCACCACTGGGGTGTTACTCCCTGGAGATTTCTCAGAGCGCTTGGGAAAAATATTCTCTTTCTCCGCCTGCGGGAAGGAGCAAGCACAATCACACAGCAGTTATCCCGCGGTCTTTATGGCTTTCAAAAAGAAAATGAAAGTGCCTTTGATAAAGCGACAAGGAAATTGAGAGAGTTTATTACGTCAGTACAGATCGAAAAGAATTTCACGAAGAAAGAAATTATTGAGATGTACTTGAACACTGTCTATTTCGGGCGTGGATCTATTTACGGAATATCTGCAGCATCGGCATTTTATTTTGGAAAAAGTGTTGAAGAACTGACACCGGGTGAAGCGGCTATGCTTGTTGCCATTGTCAATGGTCCCGCATATTACGACCCCATTCGTCATCCGGATAGAGCGGAAACACGATGGAAATTGGTGATTGGTCAAATGCTCGAAGATGGAAAAATCACTCAAGAACAAGCGGATAAAATAAGAAGTGAGACGCTCAATTTTACGACCGATGAAACCGACGGAGCGCTTGGAATTGCTCCACACTTTGTTGAATACATTCGTCAACAAATGAAAGAGAAAGCGGAAAAATACGGATTCAATATCTATAAAGACGGACTCTCGGTCTATACAACTCTCGACAGCCGAATGCAGCGATATGCCAATCGTGCTGCAGAAGAACATCTTACTGAAAAACAAGCAGATTTTGATAAAGTCTGGAACTGGACTGCGAAAAAAGATCTCCTCTCAAAAATTGTCGACAGAGCGGCTCGTCAAACATCAATTTATTTGCGATCGCAGGATAAAAAAAATATTCTCGACTCATTAAAAAGGAATCAAAATTTTATCGATTCGGTGAAACATGTGTGGCAAACTATCGAAGTTGGATTTGTCGCCATCGATCCGAAAAGCGGCGGCATACGTGCAATGATCGGCGGAAGAAGTTTCCGCACTTTCGGCTATGGATTAAATCACGTAACGCAAATCCATCGCCAACCGGGTTCCGCATTCAAACCCTTCGTTTATACTGTTGCCATAGACAATGGATATCCCCCGACGTACGAAATTCTCAATCAACCGGTAACAATTCAATTAGAAGATGGAACTCAATGGAGGCCCGAAAATTTCGATGGTGATGTTGGCGGAAAATATACGTTACGGGAAGCTTTAGCAAACTCTGTTAACTTGGTCGCCATTCGGTTGATCACCGAAGGCGTTTCACCAAAAGAACAAGTTGTTGAGTATGCAAAAAAAATGGGGATAAAATCACACATCCCTCCGTTTGAATCCATTGCACTCGGCACCGCACAAGTATCTCCTTTGGAAATCACTTCGGCATTCTCAGTTTTTCCGAATGAAGGCGTTGCCGTGGAGCCAAATTCTATTTTGAAGATTGAAGACAAAGAAGGAAATGTCATCGAAGACAACGTTGCCGAACGCCATGAAGTGCTTAGTAAAGAAACTGCGTACATTATGACAAGCATGTTGGAAGATGTGGTAAATTACGGTTCCGGAACTCGCATTCGAAATTATTTCCATTACCCTGCCGCCGGAAAGACTGGTACAACGCAAGATTATGCAGATGCATGGTTTGTGGGATTTACGCCGCAATTAGCTGCGGGTGCATGGGTTGGGTTTGATGACCAAGCAATTAATTTTAACAGCGCCGATGGACAAGGCGGGCGCGCTGCCGCACCGTTGTGGGGTCGATTTATGAAATATGTGTACGAAGATAAAACAATCCCTATTTCGGAGCCGTATTTCAAAATGCCGAATGGAGTTGAAAAGGATTCAATCTGCGTCGTTTCCCATAAACTTGCAACAGAATTTTGTCCGATAAAACGGATCGAGGTCTTCAATTCAAAATATCTTCCCCCAAAGTGCGATATTCATACGAGTGCAGACTCAACTTCGTCAGGAAATCCCTCTGAGTTTTAAAGGGCAACATATTTAAAATAAAAAAACCGTCACTGTTACAGTAGGCGGTTTTTTTTATGCGATTTGCAAAAGAATGCGTCGGTAATTTATTTTGCTCCTTTGCGCCGTTCCGATGAAATATTTTTCACGATTTCTTGCACTTTTTCATAAACCGTTTGGGCTTCAATATTTTTCATGCAGACAAACGTGCCAATAGGACATTTATCCCCGCCATGAATTGCACATGGACGACATTCGAGCCCATGTGTTTCGACAACGACATCTTCTTTTCCGTATGGGGCAAAACCAAATGCAGGAATGGTGGCGCCAAAAATTGCCACTACCGGCGTTCGCATAGCGACGCCAAAATGCAGGGGGGCACTGTCGTTGGTGATCAATACATTGCATCGACCAATGAGCTCTGCTGATTGCAGCAATGATAACTTCCCGGTAGCATCATGAATATTTTTATGCTTCCCTATTTCGTAGATTGATCTGCCAAGCTCTGCATCGTCTTTCCCGCCGATGAGAACGATCTCCCATCCATCTTCAGCAAGAAGAACACTTAATTCAGTAAACCGTTCCAACAGCCATCGTTTTGTATTCCACACCGAGCCTGGCGCAACGGCAATCATTTTATTTTGATGAAGAATTTCACGTTCAAATAAAAATTTGTCGACAAAATTCACTTCATTTAAAGCTGGATATAGAGATGGAAGTTCACGCTTGTGGGTTTTTATAGCCAGCGGAGCGAGCAATGAAATATTCCGTTCCACCTCATGGTGTTCTTTTATGTACGGAACAATATGATTAAAGAAGACTTTTCCTGCACTTGTAGAAAACGTAATCTTTTCACGGATTTTGCTCAAGGCAATAATGACAGCACTGCGAAATGATCGATGCGGAACAATTGCAAGATCATAGTTTTCTTTTCGCAAAATTTTGGAAAGCGCAAAAATTCCGCGAATTCCCTTTTGACTTTTCCTTTTGTCAAAAACAATCACGTTGGAAATTGACGGATGATTTTGAAGTAATTCAGCCGCCGTAGGCGTCGTTACGACATCAATCTCCGCATGTTGAAAATTACGTTTCAAGACTTGGATCATCGGCAAAGTAAGGACAACGTCACCGAGAAACGCCGATTGAAACACTAAAATTTTTTTTGGTGTCTTGATCATTGCTGTCCTTGCTTTGTGCGCTGAAGATATTTTTCCGTGTGTTTCCATCGTTTATGCATCCATAGCCAATGGTCGGGATGCGCACGGACGTATTTCTCGAGTTTTTTTACATGGCGTTCAGTTACAGTAAAAATTTTTTCTTCATTGGTTCCGACAATATTTTCGGTCTCTATCTCTTCGACTTCCAATCGGCACTTCCCGTCCTGCTCACGAATGAGCATTACAGCAATCATCGGAGCACCGCTTCGCACTTGAAATATTGCAGGACCTTGATGTGTTGATGCCGGCCGGCCGAAGAAATCGACATAAATTCCACTCTCCGGACCGCTCTGATCGGCAATAAGGGCAACAATTTCATTATTGGAAAGAGCCTTTAATCCTTCTCGGAAAGCATTTTTCATAGGAACCATCCGGCTTCCAAATCGCGTACGCATTTCTGTCATGAATTTATCAACATACGGATTGCGCTGCTGCTGAACGATAACGGTGTATTTATTTGGTGCGTAAATTGCCGTGGCGAGTGCCGCTAATTCCCAACTTCCGTAATGTCCGGTGAGAATGATAAGGCCTTTACCACGATTCAAAATTTCATTAATCTTTTCCGCATCCGGAAATGAAACAATTTTTTTTATCTCTTCTGCAGAAAGCTTGTCTAAATAAAAAATTTCAAAGAAAGCATTAAACAAATTTTGATACGTGGCTTTAGCAAGCGCGGTGATGTCATCATCGTTCTTATCCGGATAAGCACGGCTGAGATTATCAAAGACGAGTTTTCTCCTGAAGCGAACAACCGTAAAAATTAAATTACCGAATGCGCGTCCAAGTTTTTGTACAACCCGGAACGGGAAAAGCCGAACGAATGCCACCATCGTCCGAAAAAAGAAATATTCGATTGCGTTTCTCATGGATATGAAAATACAAAACTATGGAGGGAGAAACAAAAAAATTACTTCGCTCGGAATACCATGATCGTAATATCGTCGGATTGAGGCGCACCTTCGGAGTATTGCTGAATTTCTACCCGAATCGTATCGAGAATAGCTGCCGCAGATTTTCCATTCAATTCTTTCACAAACACTTCCAATCTTTCATCCGTGTAATCAACTCCGTCAACATTCATTGCTTCACTGACTCCATCGGTGAACATGATAACAGAATCACCGCTGTGAAGTTCAATCATTCCTTCTTGATACGGCATCATTGTTTTCATGATTCCTAAAATCAATCCACCGTCTTGCAATCTTTCAATCATTCCATTCGCACGTAAAACAAAAGGAGGATTATGCCCGGCATTCACATAATGAAATTGATTCGAACTTGGATTCAATGATCCCCAAAAAAAGGTGATAAACTTATCAGAACTTGTATTGCGGAAAATAAGATCGTTGATGCGCGATGTCGTTTCACTCAACGACAAATTCATTGGAACAAGTGCATGAACCGTTGCCTGAACGTTTGCCATTAACAACGATGCCGGCGTTCCTTTTCCCGAAACATCCGCAATAACAAAAATGAATTCACCACTCGGCGCTGTGATAACATCGTAATAATCTCCCCCGACTTGCTTGGAAGAAATGTTCACCGCTGCAGTTTCAAAATTTTTTATTTCCGGCAATTCCCGCGGAAGCAGACCTTGTTGAATTTCTTTTGCAATCAGTAATTCATTTTCTAATTTTTGCTTTTCAATCGCTTCGTCGAACAAACGGGAATTTTCGAGCGATACGTAGGCAAGATTTGCCAGCGAATAAATAAATTCCAGATCGCTTTGAGTGTACGAGCCGCCTCTCATCCTTTCGCCGAGACACAAAACGCCCTTCACTTCATTTTGAAGTTGGAGAGGGATTACTGCAGCAATTTTTTGAGCAGAAAAATATTCTCTCAACTTTGCATATTTCTTTTTTGCAGGGAGTTGCCCGGTTAACATCGGCGATGTGACAAGCTCACAGACTGCTTTTTTATCGACTTCCATCGTTGTCCCATCGATCCTGGAATAAATGCTGGTGCCGTCTTTCAAGCATATGGCGTATCGGTTTGTTCCAACCTGTCCCATCAATGTTAAAGAAAATAATTTAAGGAGTTTTTCTCTTTCAAGGATCCCGCTGAATCCCTTCCCCAATTCAAACAATGTTTTTAGCTGTTGAATTTTGCCGTCGAGAGACCGATTGACATTCTTCAGTTCGTCAAATGTCAATCCTTTTTCAATTGCTGCGGCAGAGATATTGATCAGCGTTTCAACAAACTTCTTTTGTTCGCTGGTCATCACCCGGTGCGGATTTTCAGCAATTCCGAAATATCCCATCACCGCATCTTGAGAAACAATCGGGAAAAATCTATTGATTCCGTTCTTCGTCAAAATATTTTTGAAAGATCCCTCGCCGTTCTTTACTGTAAAACTTTTTTTTGTCAACCGCGATAAGGTTATATCGGTGTGAAGGATTTCTTTTGCAATGCCCTTGCCATTTTCCACATGAAAGATTTTACCGTCTTTTCGCAGCAGTACAACCCCGCGCGTCACAAGAAGTTTCCCCATCATCGTGAGCAGGACCGTCCCGAGTATAAACCGAAGATCGAGTGAAGAATTGACGACAGTGCTGAATTCCAGCAGCGGCAAAAGATCAGAATTGGAGTTGGATGTTTTTGTTCGTGTGGTCACAACATTATTGAAGGGATTTCACCATGCGAAGGATATTTTGTTCGCTGTTAAAATTAAATTCTACTTTGTCCATAATTCGTTTCATAAGATAAATTCCCAGTCCCCCTCGGCGATAGTGGCTGAGATATTCTTTCATATCGGGCGATACAACGCTATTCGGATCGAATTGCTTCCCATGATCGGCTATAATGATTTCAAACTGTTTTCCATGTCTCACAATTTCGACTCGGATTGTATAATCCGGCGAAAATTTATACCCATGCTTGATAATATTAGTGCATGCCTCATCGACAGCAAGAGTAATCTTGTTGATATCATCCTCGCTAAATCCATGTTTGCGTGCATGAAGAGACACAAAGCCGCGAACATCGCTTAACCGATCCGTCCTGCTTGGAATGCTCACTGTCGCTTTATGTAATTTGCCGGATGTCATGATTTCACTGAGTTGGTAATCCTCTACATTCCAAATTTTTTTGCTGCGTCTTCTTCAGTCGAGACAATATCATAGAGCATGGGAAAACCGAGAAGATCAAAAATATTAAAAACTTTTGGCGTCATATCGGACATTTTGATGTCTCCGCTTCCTGCACGAACATCTTCGATGAACGCCATAAAAACGCCGAGACCTGCGCTGGAGATATACGATAGGTCTCTGCAATTGACGATAATGCGGAACTTTTTGTCATTCAAAAGTTTTTGAAATGCATCTTCCAAAATTGGAGTTGTGTGGGCATCAAGATACCCCTTCAATTCCAACGTGTGGATTTTATCATTTCGTTCTCGAACTGTGACTTTGAAATCACTCATAAAAGCTCCTACTAGAATAAACGGTTAAATTTCAACTTTGTTCCATGATAATTTATGCACCAATCCACTTCACAACAAAAACGGTAAGGTCGTCATGGTATCCCTGCTCATCGGTATATTCCCAAACCGTCTGGACAATGGCTTCTTTAATATCATCGGCAGATTTTTTTTTATTTCTGTCCACAAGATCAAGTAAACGTTCATACCCGAATTCTTCTCCAAATGGCGAGCGCGATTCCGTAACGCCGTCGGTATAAAATACACAAACATCTCCACTTTTCATTTGAATTTTTTGTTCTTCAACATTTTCATTGAATATTTTCCCCGCTTTCAAACCCAAACCTAAGCCAAGCGGTTTAATGAATTCTTTCTGCGATGCTGAGATATAAAGCATTGGACAGTGACCAGCACGCGAAACAATTAATTCTCCCGTCTTCGTATTGATGGTGGAATAAATTAGACTGATGAACGAACGTTTGTCAATACTACTGACGAGCGATTCATTGGCTTTAATTAAAAACTCTCTCGGCGATTTGTAGATTTTTGAAAGTGATTGGAAAATCCCTTTCACTTCTGCCATGTAAAATGCCGCACCAACTCCTTTGCCGGAGACGTCGCCGATAACAATTCCAACTCGATCATCATCCAGCTGGGCAACGTCGTAATAATCACCACCAACTTCGAGCGCGGGAGACGAAATTGCCTGCATATCAACGTTCGAAAACTTCGGCAGCTGTTGAGGAAGCAGTCTTTTTTGCATTTCCTGGGCAAGCATCAATTCGCGTTGAAGCCGTTCTTTTTCCAATGAGCGCTTTATTAATCGTGCATTTTCCACGGCAATGGAAACTTGATCTGCAAATCCGGAAAGGATATCAACATCATCCTGATCAAAACCATAGCTAATTTCTTTTGTTGCATATAAAACACCGATAACATTATCGTGAGAGAGCAGGGGTATAACAAGCAGCGAACCGATTTTTTGGATCGGAACCACATCCTTCGTCCTTTTATCTTCACTTACATTATCGATCATCAAAACTTTTTTACTTTGAAGAACTGTTAAACGAATTGATTTTCCCGTACCGGTTAACAGCCTTTCAATATCATCGTGCGTGATATTGTTGGCAGATAAAATATCAACTGATGGAATATCAGTGTCGTTGTTAACAATTTCAAGCCACACACTCGTTGCTTGAATAACTTCCGTCGCCATTTTTACCGCAGTCTCTCCCAGATCTTTCAAATCAAAAACTTGATTGATCAGTCTGCTGAGATTGTGGAGAGAGCTGATTTCAGACTGTTTCCTGTCAAACGCTTCTGCTGTCGGTAAATGGAATAACGTGCTGATGAACGCCATTCCAAAATATATTACACCAAAGATTGTTGATAATTGCACAAACGTAAACAGCGATGCACTG
>JBBINR010000049.1:0-20280 GCA_037443785.1 Ignavibacteriales bacterium
AACGCTGTTTGAGCAAAGCTCTGCTTCCAACTACTGAGTATATTGTATAACAACAGCCGGAGATACTCATGCATAAATTATTTTTTCTTTCAATAGTAGCCCTTCTTCTCTTTACCGGCACGGACTGCAAAGACAAACCGCCGGTTGTGCCACCGGAAAATAAGCCCGACACCACTTCGCATAATTTTACATTTACTACTTACACATTCGGCGGCAACGCCGGCTCAAGTTACTTTAAGGATGTGGCGATAATTAACGACACCGACATTTGGGCGGTGGGACAAATTTATACTTCTCCCGAAACAACTTACAACGCTGCGCATTGGAATGGAAAAGAATGGGAGTTGAAAAAAATCTCTGTCATTTATAATGGTAACAAAATAACTCCTAATCTTGAAGGAATATTTACATTCTCTTCAACTGATATTTGGGTTTCATCCGGTGTTCCAGCACATTACGATGGAAATACTTGGACACAGTATCACCTATTTGATATGGGAATATTATCTCAAACCGATGGTGCAGTGAATAAGATTTGGGGAACAAGTTCCACCAATCTTTATATCGTAGGCAACGCAGGTACAATCGTTCATTACAACGGCAGCACTTGGAGCAAGCAGGAAAGCGGCACGACCATAGACCTACGAGATGTGTGGGGAAGCGCCGATGGAAAGACAGTGTGGGCGTGCGGAGAAAGTAATAATGGTTTCGCTAGTATATTACTGAAGTATGAAAACAATCAATGGAAAACTATTTGGGAGCGTAACGGCCCAAATTCTATTGAACCATATGGTTATAATGTAGGAAGCGTATGGAGTAAAAAACAAGCAATTTATATCACTTCAAGCAACGGAGTTTTTCAGATAAAAGACACAATTTCACTAAAGATGAAAGATAATTTTTCAGAATATTCTCGAAGTCTTCGAGGAAATGAGGAATACGATATGCTCACTTGTGGTGAAGGGGGAAGAATGTGGCATTACAATGGAGTTGATTGGAAAAAGCTACTCGAGAACTCTAATTATTTTTTAATGGGAGCAAATATAAAAAATAACATTGCCATTGCTGTCGGAACAGATTACGGGATTGGATTTGGTGCAGGATTGATATACGTAGGCCGGCGGAACTAACAAACAAAAACAAGATGGAGGAGAGTTAAATTTCCATGTTAAAGTTGTAAGAAGCCGTTTTTACTTTTACACTTGAGTACATAACGATATTATTATACATTTGGCTAATCGAATTTAGCCACAATTAAATATAAACGTTATGAATGCCTTTCCGTTTCTGCTCGCTGCGTTATGCGTTATGGTGATCATGTATCGCTATTACAGCGCGTTCATTTCTGCTAAGATCATTGCCTTCGACGATTCACGAATTACACCGGCTCATCAATTTAAAGATGGACAAAATTATCATCCCACAAATAAATGGGTGTTGTTCGGTCATCACTTTGCCGCAATATCCGGAGCGGGTCCGCTTATTGGTCCCGTGCTCGCCGCGCAATTCGGATTTCTTCCCGGATTTTTATGGCTGCTCATCGGCGTTGTGATCAGCGGTGCGGTGCACGATTTTACTGTGCTTGCGCTTTCCATCAGACGAAACGGAAAATCACTCGCAGAAATTGCGCGCAAGGAAGTCAGTCCGCTTGCCGGAACAATTGCATCGATTGCCATTCTCTTTATTATTGTCATCGCACTTGCGGGACTTGGTCTCGCCGTAACCAATGCGCTTCACGAAAGTTCATGGGGAACATTCACGATTGCAATGACGATTCCGTTAGCATTGTTCGTTGGCTGGTACATGAATAATTTTCGCAAAGGAAAAATTGCCGAAGCGAGTTACATCGGTGTCTTTGGTGTGTTGATGTGCGTGTTTCTCGGCGGCTACGTTCCCAATTCTTTTCTTGGCCCCTATTTTTCTCTTTCGCGTACCGCAATCATTAATTGGATGGCAGTGTACGGATTTCTCGCTTCCATTTTGCCGGTGTGGCTGCTTCTTGCTCCTCGAGATTATTTAAGTTCGTACATGAAAATCGGTACCGTTGCGGGACTTGTCATCGGTGTCTTTATTGTGATGCCCGATTTAAAAATGCCAATGGTAACAATGTTTGCGGGGGGCGGCGGTCCGATCATTCCCGGAAAATTATTTCCGTTTGTTTTTGTCACCATTGCATGCGGCGCAATCTCGGGATTCCATTCGCTCATTTCATCCGGCACAACGCCAAAGATGATCAACAAAGAATCTGACGCACGATTTATTGGTTACGGGGCAATGTTGATGGAAGGACTTGTGGGAATTATCGCGCTCATCGCAGCGTGCTCGCTTCATCCTGCCGATTATTTTGCGATCAATGTTCCCCCGGCAAAATATGCGACACTGAATATGACGCCGGTAAATCTTGAATTTTTAGCACGAGAAGTCGGTGAAGTGATTGCCGGAAGACCGGGCGGCGCAGTATCTCTTGCGGTCGGATTCGCACAAATATTTTCTGCAATTCCCGGTATGCGCGGATTGATGTCATACTGGTATCATTTCGCAATTATGTTCGAGGCGTTATTCATTCTTACCACGATTGATGCAGGAACACGGGTGGGAAGATTTCTTATCCAGGAATTTCTTGGAAAATTATATAAACCGTTTGAGCGAACAGATTACTGGCCCGGTGCGATTATCGGAACTGCGGTCATTGTTATTTCGTGGGCGTACTTTATTCATACGGGAAATGTCAGCACCATCTGGCCGATGTTTGGTGTGGCAAATCAGTTGCTTGCTGTCGTCGCATTATCGGTTGTAACATCGGCAATTATCAATGCGGGGAAACAAAAGTATGCATGGGTGTCCGCTGTTCCGCTGACATTCGTTGCAACAACAACGCTCACTGCGGGAGTTGAGAATATTACCGATAATTTCTGGCCGTTGACGAACAATCCTGCAACAGCATCGCAAGGGTACGTCAATACAACATTGACACTGATTCTGATTGTCTGTGCCGTTATCATTCTTTTTGATTCCGCTCGAAAATGGTATCGGGTTCTCGTGAAGAAAGAGTTCGTTATTGACGGGAAAATTGTTGATGGCAATGCGCCCGGTTTCGTTCCACCCGGTTATGGACTGGGATAGAGGTAAATGGTGGCTGGTCGTTTTTAAATAATAGCGCCGTCATGCTGACGAATGTCAGCATCTGTAGTATTTAGATGCCGAAACAAGTTCGGCATGACGTAGATTCGAAATTGAATCGCTGCCAGAAAAATCATTGTAAGGAGAAAAGATTTTTCGTATTTTTATAAAACCCAATTCTAAAACCTCCAGGGAAAAATCTCGCGGAGGTTTTTCTCTGTCATAAGGAAGTGTAGAGTGCCAAAACGTACCGACATTAAATCAATTCTTATCATCGGCAGCGGACCGATTATCATAGGTCAAGCATGCGAATTCGATTATTCCGGAACGCAAGCGTGCAAAGTTTTAAAGGAAGAAGGATATCGAGTAATTCTCATTAACTCGAATCCGGCAACAATTATGACCGATCCGGAACTTGCCGACGCAACCTACATAGAACCAATTACTCCTGAATTTGTAGAACTGATTATCAAAAAAGAACGGCCCGATGCAATTCTTCCAACCATGGGAGGACAAACGGCACTGAACACGGCAGTAGCGCTTGCAGAACGCGGTACGTTGAAAAAATATAATGTTGAATTGATCGGTGCAAATCTTGAATCGATTAAGAAAGCAGAAGATCGCCAGCTCTTTAAAAAGGCAATGACCGAAGTCGGTCTTGAAATGCCCCGCGGCGGATTCGTGTACACAATCGATGAAGCAGTTAAAGTTGCAAATGGTATTGCAAAATTTCCGATCATCATTCGTCCCTCATTTACCATGGGAGGAACGGGCGGAGGAATTGCGTACAACATTCAAGAGTTCAAGGAAATTGTTGAACATGGATTGATTCAAAGTCCGATTCACGAAGTGCTTGTTGAAGAATCTGTGCTTGGATGGAAAGAATACGAACTTGAAGTTATGCGCGACACGAAAGATAACGTCGTCATCATCTGCTCGATTGAAAATTTTGACCCGATGGGCGTGCACACCGGAGATTCGATTACCGTTGCACCGGCGCAAACGTTGACAGACAAAGAATATCAATACATGCGCGACGCTGCATTGAAGGTGATGCGCGCAATCGGTGTTGATACCGGCGGATCGAACGTGCAGTTTTCCATGAATCCTGAAAATGGAAAAATGTATGTGATCGAAATGAATCCCCGCGTGTCGCGGAGTTCGGCACTTGCGTCGAAAGCAACCGGATTTCCAATCGCAAAAATTGCTGCCAAACTTGCTGTCGGTTATACGCTTGATGAAATTCCGAACGACATCACGAAATTGACGCCGGCGTCATTCGAGCCGACGATCGATTATGTTGTTGTGAAAATTCCGCGCTGGGATTTTGAAAAATTCAAAGGTGTCGATGATTCACTCGGCGTGCAGATGAAATCTGTCGGCGAAGCAATGGCATTCGGCCGAACATTCAAAGAAGCACTCCAAAAAACACTCCGCTCGCTTGAACAAGGCCGAGCCGGACTCGGTGCTGATGGGAAAGATCTTTTTGAAATTGATGCGCTTTCAAAGACAAAGAAAACTGAGTGGATCAAGAAAGTAAAAGAACAGCTTCGCAGACCGAAAGCGAACAATATTTTTTATCTGCGATATGCATTTCAACTCGGATTATCAATTCAAGATGTTTTTGGATTAACCAAAGTTGATCCGTGGTTCTTGTTTAATCTGAAGCAAATTGTTGACGAAGAAATTGAATTGAAGAAGAAATCGATTACGACAGTCACGAAAGAAGAAGTTTATAAAGCAAAGCGGTATGGATTTTCCGATAAACAGCTTTCAATTTTGTGGAAGAGTGACGAAGCAAGTGTTCGTGCAATGCGAAAAAA
Organism: Ignavibacteriales bacterium; assembly: GCA_037443785.1. Classification (GTDB taxonomy): domain Bacteria; phylum Bacteroidota; class Ignavibacteria; order UBA10030; family UBA8401; genus JAQUOA01. The sequence continues at coordinate 4,944 of JBBINR010000049.1, forward strand.
TCTCGGCGTTATTCCGATTTACAAAACTGTCGACACCTGTGCCGCAGAATTTGAAGCGAAAACCCCGTATCACTATTCGTCATACGATCAGGAAAACGAAGCGAGACAATCCGATAAAAAGAAAGTCATTATTCTCGGCGGCGGTCCGAACCGTATTGGGCAGGGAATTGAATTTGACTATTGCTGTGTCCACGGCGTCATGTCTCTCCGCGAAGACGGCTATGAAGCGATCATGGTGAATTGCAATCCGGAAACCGTTTCAACCGATTACGATACGACGGACAAATTGTATTTTGAACCGCTCACGGTTGAAGATGTTTTGAATATTTGTGAATTCGAAAAGCCTGAAGGAATCATCGTCAGTTTCGGCGGGCAGACTCCGTTGAAGATTGCGAAAGCACTCGAAGCAAACGGCGTGACGATTCTTGGCACGTCGACAGAAGGAATCGATCTCGCGGAAGACCGTGAACGATTCGGCGAATTGCTTCGAAAGCATAATATCGTTCATCCGAAATATGGAACGGCATACTCCGTTAAAGATGCACTGCTTGTTGCGGAAGAAATCGGTTATCCCGTGCTTGTTCGCCCATCGTATGTTCTCGGCGGACGTGCAATGCAAATTTGTTATACATCCGATTCTTTAAAAGAATACATGAAGCTTGCCGTCGATGTTTCTCCGGATAAGCCGATTCTTATCGACTGCTTCCTCGAAGATGCATTTGAATTTGATGTTGATGCTGTTGCCGATGGCGACGACGTGCTCATTGGCGGTGTGATGGAGCACGTTGAAGAAGCAGGCATTCATTCGGGCGATAGTTCAAGTGTTATCCCGCCGTATATGTTGAAGGAAGATAAACTTCAAGAGATCATCGCGACGACAAAAAAACTTGCCGCCATTCTTCATGTGAAGGGATTGATCAACGTTCAATATGCAATGAAGAACAATGTTGTGTATGTGCTGGAAGTAAACCCGCGTGCGTCGCGTACAGTTCCGTTTGTCAGCAAAGCGACCGGATTTGCTCTCGCAAAAGTGGCGGCAAAAGTAATGGTCGGGAAAAAATTGAAAGATCTCGGCGTGCTCGATTTTGATTTTAGAAAAGTGAAACACGTATCGATGAAAGAGTCCGTTTTTCCGTTCAATAAATTTCCGAAAGTAAAAATGTTTCTCGGCCCGGAAATGCGGTCAACGGGTGAAGTGATGGGAATTTCACAATCGTTTGGCGCCGCAGTTGCAAAGGCACAACTGGCGGCAGGCAATCCACTTCCGAAAGAAGGAACAATTTTTGTCAGCGTAAACAACAACGACAAGACAATGGAAACCGTGAATATCGTCCGTGACTATGAAAAGCTCGGATTTAAAGTGATTGGAACCGAAGGAACGGCTAACTTCTTACAGTCGCACGGTATCAATGCGAAATCTGTTTTTAAAGTGAATGAAGGGCGTCCGAATATTGTTGATGCGATCAAAAACGGCGAAGTGCAAATGGTCATCAATACTCCGCTTGGCGAGGAATCGCGCTACGATGAATATGCTATTGGCTGGGCGGCGATGCAGCAAAAGATTGCATTTATCACGACGTTATCAGCGGCAGGGACAGCCGTCAAAGGGATAGAACGGATAAAGCAGGGTGAGTTTCACGTTAAGAGCATTCAAGAGTTTCACAAAATATAAATGAACTGCAGATTGGATTTCACGACACTTCCGTGAAGTCCAAGTCTGCAAAAAATTATGCCGCGCATAAAGCTTGACCTTCCGAAGACATTTCATTGTACCACTGAAATCCCAATCAGAATTACCGACATCAATTACGGCGGACATCTTGGCAATGATGCTGTGCTTTCTATCCTTCACGAAGCGCGCGTTCGATTCCTGATGGAGAAAGGATACACTGAATTTAACATTGAAGGTGCCGGAATTATTATGACTGATTCGGTGGTTATCTACAAATCAGAAGCTTTTTATGGCGAGTCGCTGCGCATCCAAATTGCCGTGAAAGATTTCTCTACGTATGGATGCGATGTCTACTATCTGATCCGCGAACGTGAAACAGGGAGAGATGTTGTGCATGCAAAAACCGGCATTGCATTTTTTGATTATCAGGAACGGAAGCTTGTGCGTGTCCCGGAACAGTTCAAAAAATATTTTGCTTAATCGATGAAGAAAATCATTCTTCATATTTTGATTTCCATTCCATTTTTCTTTTCAATCCATTGCGGTGTTACGCAGCCTGTTCATGTCATTCCAAAAGATGAAACACGCCTTCAAGCCAGTTTCGGCGGCCCTATTATTCCTCTTGGTACTATCGCAATTCCTGTTCCATATTTAAATATGGGAGTGCAATATGGCTTTCAAGAAAATGTGACACTTTTTGGGAATTTCCATACGACCGCTCTTCTTTTTAAAGATATCGGCGTTGATGGGGGATGTGCTGTTCGGTTGAATCATGAAGAAGGAATGTACCCGGAAATTACGGCGAAGGGACAATTGTTTTTCTTCTGGGATGTTATGCGAAGCAACAACATTCGAGTCTTTCCGATGGGATCGATCATAGGAAGTTACTCAACGGGAGATCGTTCGTTAATCTATTTTGGCGCCGATAATCTTTTTCAAATTCATAAGGCAGATTATTTTTTTGCGCCATTGATCGGGTATCAATTTGGATTAAACAGGAATATGACAATGCAATTTGAAACAAAATGGCTTGCGGCGAATAAAGATACACGCCACGGGGTGTTCGAAGGCGCAACTTCAATTGGAGGCAGGGGAAATTTTAGTTTCTATTTAGGAATGGAAATGACGCTGAAATGAAGATTCCCATCAAACATATTTTTCTCATTGCTGTCAGCTGCATTGTATTTTTTGCAGGCTGCTTCGATTTAGATAATTCATTATTCAATAATGAAAAGCTTTCTTCCTACAAACTTTCGACGGCAGTCATTCCTGAATCGCTACGAACCCAAATCGTGTTGACATCGCAAGGGAAGAAAATCTACGGATATTTTGTGAAGTCAAACGGGCTTCATCCAGAGTATTGTGTTTTGTATAACCACGGCAACCGCGACCATTTGCAATTTTATTGGGACAGAGTCGAATTGTTTTATAAAATGGGATTCAATGTTTTCATTTACGACTACCAAGGGTATGGAATGAGTGAGGGGACGGCGACTGAAGAAGGAATTTATTCTGATGCGACGGCGGCGTATCATTTTGTTCAGTCTCAAGGGTTCACTGATACAACAATCGCCGTGTACGGATTTTCTCTTGGCGGAGCGCCGGCTATTTATTTAGCATCAGAAATATTTAAACCGAGAGTTCTCGTTACTGAATCCGCGTTTGCATCCGCATCGACGTTGGTGCAAAGCGGAACACTGCTCGATGTTCCCGGCACATTTGTCATGAAGGGGGAATACAATAACGCCGAACGAATCAAAAAAGTAACCGCGCCGTTTTTATTGTTGCACGGAGCGGATGACAAATTTATTGATTACGGGAAAAATGGAAAAGTGATCTTTGCTAATGCGAATGATCCTAAAAAACTCATCGTGGTGTCTGGTGCTGATCATTCGAATGTTCCGGCAACAATGGGAGAAGGAAACTATCTTACTGCGGTGCGAAATTTTATGATAAATGGGAAATAAGCCCACAAGCGGCGGCATCTCTGCCGCCGCTTACCCCATCATCACCCCACCGTATTTACTTTAAACTTCATCTCGATTAAATTTTCTTTCAATTTTTTGAAGATTCTTTTGTGCGCCTTCCAATTTCTTTTGGATGCGGTGCTGAATTTGTTGATCGACTTCGGGATCCCCGTGTAATTGAAAATTTGGGACATTGAAATTATTCCACTGCCACATCATCGGCTCTTCATATTCTTCCGTCACTTCAAGAGAAACCTTTGTTGTTTTTCCTTTTCGAATTGTCTCAATATCAATCTTATCTCCTTCGTTGGCATCTTCAAATGATTCATGAATATCGTCAAGATCGGTCACGAGACTTTTTTCGATCTTGGTAATCACATCTCCGGCTTTTACGCCCGCTTTTTCTGCACTGCTGTTTTTTTCAACCGCCTTAACAAGCACGCCTTTATTTCCCGGTATCTGGAAATATTCCGCCAGTTGAGAATTCAATTCCATTAATTCCATCCCCTCAATTTTTCCGATCTTATCAATTACGATGTTCGGTGTTCGCGGCATTGCCATTCCCATTGCCATCGGCATTCTCATTTTAAGTTTCCCCACAACAACACTGAGATTTTTCTTCTCATCGTTTCTCAAAAGTGTGATTGAGGTTTTCGTTCCTGGTTTTATTCCACCGACAGCATCCGAAAGATCTTCAGCGACTTCAATTTTTTTTCCATTGAATTCGGTGATCACATCACCTTCTTTTATTCCCGCAGAATCCGCCGGACTGTCATCAACAACATCATTCACGTATGCACCTTCTTTGATCTTCAAATCATTCTCGCGCGCAAACTTTGGTGTTACATCGGTGATTGAAACGCCGAGCCAGCCGTGCTTCTTGGCAATTTTGTGTTTTACAATATGAACGTCGTCTTCTGCTCGAAGTTGGGAATGGCTGAACCCCAAAAGCAGTAAGGCAATGAGTAAAAATTTTATTCTCATAAATCCTCCTTCAAATAAGTGGAAAAAGTGTTTGTTTTGGGGTCGTAATTTTAGACGCATCGCTATAAAGATAGTTCCGTGAACCATCGATCCGTGTTGGTTTTAATATCGTGCAGAATTGTGATTTTGCTCCGGATTGCAAGAATAATGTTTGAGTGGCATTGAATTTGACGTAAAAATTTCCTTTTTTCGTCCACACATCTTAGGATTACATGTCTACCCGCGAATCTGTTAAAAAATTCTTTTTCACGAAGAAAGTAAGAATCCTTTTTTCGGCGATTGTAGGAATAGTGCTGGCGTGGTTTATCAGCATTTCGTCACTTGGAAGAGACATTGAACTAAATACTCTTGATCTTCAATTCCGCTTTGCAATGAATTCGCGGCAAGCCGATTCGTCCATTGTCATCCTTTCCATCGATCAAAATAGTCTTCAATACTTTAAACGGAACGGTCCAACGAGTTGGCCGTGGCCCCGTGATTTTTATGCTCTCACGACGGATTACCTTGCCAAAGGCGGAGCAAAAGCGATCGTCTATGATTTTCATTTCAATGAACCTGATGAAGACAGAGCGGGTTCGACCGGCGCGTACAACGATACCTTGTTTGCCTCTGCCATTAAAAATGCGGGAAATGTTTTTCTTGCCGCGCAACTCACGCAATCGTCTGAAGAGGATCAGCCGGGAGATACACTGCTTCGTTTTCCGTCGGGTGGCATGAAAATTCGTGAGACGAAAAAATATGATTTTGATAAAACATATTCACCATTGGTTGCATTTCAGACCGGCGCGCGTGCAATTGGAGTCGTCAACTTTACGACGGATGAAGATGGAATATGCAGAAGAATTCCACTCGTATACCGATTGCATGACAAAGAAATTTTCTCGTTGTCGTACAGTATTTATCATGATTTGTCCCATGCTCAAGATCCCATCGAGCAGTTTGTTCAATCACCATATTTAATTTATTGGTACGGAAAAGGCGGACCCGATGGTGTGTTCAAATATTATTCAATTCACGCGGTGATCGTTTCGGCAACAAAAGAAAAATTTGGAATGACGCCGGATATTCCTTCAAGTGTGTTCAGAGACAAAATCGTACTGATCGGTTCAAATGCTCCGGGATTGTTGGATCTGCGGCCAACGCCATTTACGTATCTTGAACCATATCCCGGCGTAGAAATTCACGCCACCGCACTCAGTAATTTTCTTCAGCGACATTTTATTTCAGAAATTTCGATTATCTGGCTTGTGCTGCTGAGTATTGTCGCATCATTTTTGATTTCGTTCATCTCCAATTATGCCGAAAGTGTTGTTACGTCAACCGTTAGTATGCTCGCTGTTCTTGTTTTGTTATTTATCGGTATAACGCAACTGTTCATCGCAAAGCTTTTGTGGGTTAAGGTTGTCTTTCCAACATTTTCCATCGTGTTGTCATACGTTGTTTCTATTGGATGGAGTTTTGCAACGGAAGGAAGAAACAAGCGGCAGATTCAGAAAATTTTCGGCCAGTTTGTCAATCCGCATGTTGTAAAACAATTGAGTCATGATCCTGAACGTGTAGAACTTGGCGGAGAAGAAGTTGAAGCGACGATTATGTTTTCGGATATCGAAGGATTTACATCCATTTCTGAAACGAAAAAACCAAAAGAGCTTGTCGCATTTTTGAACGACTATTTCTCCGTAGCCAACGATATCTTTTTTAAGCATGAAGGAACGATCGATAAATTTATTGGTGATGCGGTGATGGTGCAGTTTGGAATCCCACTGAAGAATCCTAACCACAGAATCCTCGCCGTAAGAGCTGCATTTGAATTTTCCCAAACAGTGGCGGAAATGACAAAAGAAGCGAAACAAAAAGGGGAGCCGGTTTTTTCAACAAGGATCGGTGTCAATACCGGTACTATGGTTGTCGGATACATTGGTGGACGTTCCAAAAAGGAATACACCGTTATCGGAGACACGGTGAATTTGGCTTCACGGCTGGAGGGAGTAAATAAATTTTACGGATCGTCGCTCATGATCAGTGAAGCAACAGCAACAGATCAGATTCGCGACGAGTTCTTGTTGAGAGAGATGGATTTGATTCGCGTGAAAGGTAAGTCTCGGCCAATCAAAATCTATGAAGTTGTCTGTAAAAAAGGCGATGTTTCAGAGGTGCAGCTGCAAATCGTTCAAACGTTTGAATCAGCTTTGAAACTTTACCGCGAACAACATTGGAGTGATGCGATTAAAATATTTTCAACCGTGCTTCAGAAAAAAGAGAACGATTACGCTTCAAAAATGTACATTGAACGATGTAACGAATTTCAAAAAACTCCTCCGGATGCACATTGGGATGGAGTGTATGTGTTTAAGAACAAATAATGATCGGAAAATGTATGAAAATAAATCTACTGGTTGTGTGTGGGCTGTGTATGGGTTCACTCGTCTATGCACAAAAACTTAAAACGACACAGCCGACGAATTATCTGCGTGAAGGCCCGGCATCCTATTTTCAAATTATTAGTATGCTGCCCGCTGCAACGGAAGTCAGCAAAGTTGATCAACAGGGAAGCTGGCTGAAAGTGAAAGCAGAGAACGATCTTGGCTGGCTTTCCGAAAATAGTTTTGTTAAACGCGCCGGAACCGATACGCGCAATGAAAACATGATTAAAGGAAAAGCTTCTTCGCGTGCTTCCCGGGCTGAATTGGCAGCCGCTATAAAAGGATTTGGGAAAAAATATGTCGAAGGCAGCGGTGACACACCGGATGATATTAGTAAATATTCCGAACCCGAAGTGACTCCCGATGCTATGGAAGAATTTGAACATAGTTTTACCATTGAGTCGTTTCGCGGATATAGGAAAGTTGAAAAACCGTTCGATCTGTATTTTCATGAAGAAGGAATTGGGTTAGGCATTGCACAAAAAATTGCCCGGCAAAAAGGATTGGTAGAAGATCCGACGGCAACACGGTATATCAACCTTATCGGAAATTATCTTTCAAAATACACCCGGGCGTACGATCTTGGATTTCGTTTTTATATTCTCAACGATGGTCGTGCAAGTGCATTTGCGTGTCCCGGCGGATACGTTTTTATCACGAAGGGAATTCTAAAACTCTGCAGCAATGAATCCGAACTTGCCGCGGTGATTGCCCATGAAATGGTGCACGTCGTTCAGCGGCATGGATTAAAAGAATTAAAATTGAGCGAGGCAAAGATAAAATCCGAAAAAGCATTTGCCGAATTGGAAGAAGATACCGGCGAGATGAGCGAAGTGGAAAAAGACCTTGAAGAGTATGCCAATAACGCATATCAAAATATCATCGCCCCGCGCTTGTTAACATACGAAACTGAGGCCGATGAGCTGGCCATGGTCTATTTGAAGCGTGCAGGATATGATCCAACTTCGTTTGTTACCGTGTTAGAACAACTTCAGCAGGCACCGGCGGCTCATCCGGATATTTTCGATGATAACTATATGAAGAAAGATGAATTTCAAGAACGATTGTTAAAAGCGAAAGAAATCGTTCGGGATGAAGGTTATCGATCTTTCGTATCGAAACATTATGATGAACGATTTCTCCGGAACACTTCGGGTGTGCGGTGAGAATGATGACGAAAGGCATTGGACTTCTTATGAAAAAAAAATTGCTCGTGCTTGCCATAATCTTTTTTGCCGGATTTGTTCATAATGCATCGGCGCAAAATAAAGATGACAACAGCGAGTTTGAAAAATTTAAAAAGGCGCAAAAGGAAGGAATCCGCCAGCAGGAAGAATCGTTTCAGCAATATAAAGCAGAAGTAACAAAGCAATTTGCCGATTACACCGCTGAACAAGAACGTCTTTTTAAAGAATATGTTGGTCAAATAGAAAAAAAGTGGGGAAAGAAACTGGCTGAAACGAGCACTAAAAAAGAATATGTTGCATACGATGCGGCATATTCTTCACGGAACAAAATAAATTTTGAAACCGGAGTTGCAAAAGTAGAAGTACTCGTGAGCGAAGCTGATGCAAAGAATCAAAAATTGGTTCAAGAAAAATTAAAGGAACAGATCGAAAAAATTATTACAACCAAAGGTGGCGACGACCCGCTTGAAGTAAAAACCAATATTACTCCTGAACCAAAGCCGCTGGTTGCCGATCAAATTCAAACAAAAGATGGAAAACCGGTTACGGAATCGTCTGCTAAACAATTTGCTGACCAAGCGGTTCAATCATTTTCTGTGACTCAAGAAGTTGTAACGGGAAGCGATGGTGTAAAACGAGTTGTCCTGGGAGTACAATTGCCGTTGGTCCCTGACCATGTAAAGAAACGTGCGATAGAATTCAAAGAACAGGTGCAGTTGCAGGCGGCAAAATTCGGAATTGACGCAACGCTTGTTTTCGCCGTTATGCACACCGAAAGTTATTTCAATCCGATGGCGCGATCGGCAGTTCCGGCGTATGGATTAATGCAGCTTGTTCCGCAATCGGGCGCTCGCGATGCATATCTTTTTGTGTTTCATCGGGATACGCTTGTTACGGGTGAGTATCTTTATATTGCCGGTAAAAACATTGAACTTGGCGCCGGATATCTTGCCAAATTACTGGCTGTCGATTTCAAAGATATCAAAGACCCGAAGAGCAGAATTTATTGTGCAATTTCGGCCTACAATACGGGACCGGGGAATGTTGCCAAAACTTTTGTCGGCAAGCGAAATGTTGCGCTCGCTGTCCCGAAGATCAATGCGATGACATCAGCCGAAGTGTTTGATTTTCTTAAAAAGAATTTACCGTACGACGAGACGCGACAATACGTTGCAAAGGTTTCAGACCGGATGGGGATATACAACGAGTGGAGTGTCAAAAATTAAATTCAGCATGGCATAACGATTCATTAGTCCTCATAACTATGAAAAAAATTTTACTTTTCGTTCTCCTTTCTTCTTTGATTTTTGGGCAAGGGAAAAAACCATCATGGGTTGAAAAACGGCCGAATATTCAGGGCTATTATATTGGCGTTGGTGTTGCGGCAAAAACCGGAACTCCTCAGGAATATATCCAGCGGGCAAAGGATGGTGCATTGAATGATATGGCACAGCAGATTGTTGTGTCGATTGATGCTGAACAGATGAGCAAGTTATCCGAAAAGATGGGAGAGTTAAGCGAAGAATACCAAACCGCGGTTCGAACTTCAACCAAAGCGGATCTGGATGGATTTGAAACCGTCGATACGTGGGATGGAGATGATAACTATTGGGTTTATTATCGCTTATCGATTGAAGAATACAAAAAAAATCACGCAGAAAAACTCCGCAAGGCAACTTCACTTGCGCTAGATTTTTTCACGAAAGCAAAAACTTCTGAAAAGAGTAACAACATTTCAGAAGCAATTCAATCGTATGTTCAAGCACTTGCGTCCATTGAAAAATTTTTAGGCGAATCGATCCAAGTTCAATACTCAGGCTCTTCCATCTATCTTAGTAACGAAATATTCAGTTCATTGCAGTCGCTTCTCAATCAGATCGAATTAAAAGCAAAGAATCCAAAAATTGATGCGCAAGTGGGTAAACCGATTCGTCAATCATTGGAGGTTATTGTTTCAAACACTGCGAAGAGCAATGCTGTCCCGAATTTTCCGGTTAAATATTCATTTACCAAAGGTTCAGGGGATCTTATCGGTTCTTCAACGTCCGATAAGAATGGAGTTGCGTCAACCCAGGTAACAAAGATTGTTGCGACAGACAAACTTCAATTGATAAAAGCGGAAGGAGATCCAGCATCTGTGTTGGGACAGAATGCTTCGCCGCTGTTACAAACTCTTTTAAAAGGTTTTTCGGTTCCGTTCACGCGCTTTACGATTAATGTAACTTCACTTTCCATCGCTTTTGAAACGGAAGAAATGCTATTTGGAACAAAATTGAGATTACCGCGAATCGAACCAATGCTAAAAAATTCCCTATCGAGCCAGGGATTTTCTTTTGTGGATGATCCGGCAAAAGCGAGTCTTATGATCTCCATAAAATCGAATGGAAGAGACGGGGGCGAATATAACGGATTATATACGGTGTACGTTGATGCGAATATTTCCGTTCTTGATCTTAATTCCGGGGAAGAAGTGTATAAGACAGCGTTTAATAATGTCAAAGGAGTCAGTATTAACGCTGAAAAAGCAGGGATGAAAGCGTATGATGAGATTGCGGTTGATCTTCAGAAGAAAGTGATTCCGAAAATTTTGGAGCAGTTAAAAAAATAAAGCCATCAAGTGTTTGCCGTAGGATGCTGACGTGCGCTGTATCATACCGGCAATAATTTGGTAACAGGGGAATCTTTCTTTTGGGTGGGAAACTATCTATATTGGCGTGTAATTTATGAGCGACATTTAATTCTTCAAAACTATGGTAAGATCAAACTATTCATCAATTAACACAATGGAGGTTTCTATGCGTACACTTTTTGCACTTTTTGCTGTTGCCTTATTTGCGTCTGTGATGGTTGGTTGCGGCGGATCGGAGCCACTTCAAAAAACAGATACCGGCGATGTACCGGATTGGTATTTGAACAAACCCGAAGATCCGAATTTCCTTTATGAACCAGCGACAGCCACATCAAAAGACATGCAGCTTGCGGTCGATAAAGCTGTTCAAGCTGGACGTACCGGCATTGGCCGTCAGGTAGAAACAAAGATCAACGCATTGCAAAAACGATTCCAGGAAGAAACGGGCATTGGCGATGATGCACAGTTGCTGGATCAATTCACCCAGGCATCAAAGACAATCGTTTCTACATCATTGTCGGGATCGAAAGAGAAATATAAAAAGATCGTGAAAGACGGAAACAACTGGCGTGCCTATGTACTTGTCGAATATCCTCTCGGTGCAGCACAACAAGCATTGAAAGAACAAATTAAAAACAATGAACAGTTGTATACACGATTCCGTGCATCGGAAACCTACAAAGAACTCGATTCAGAAGTTGATAAATACGAGCAGTATAAAAAAGAACATGGTCAATAATCGTACCATCGAATTTTTAAAAGCCATCGGAAGAGGATTCCGATGGCTTTTCTTTTTACAAGTTCTATTCTTCATTTTTGCGCTTCCTCTTTTCTCGCAGCAATATCCTCGATGGTTTCTTTTCCAAAACGAAGTGAAGTGTTCGCCGCATGCGGTAGCGATTGTCACATCGTCTTCTTTTTACCGCGATTCTGCGATCGCAAATGGATTTACTGCTGGTTGTGATCTTCTTGCCCGGTATTCATTTCTCAAAATATCCGGCGGTCAGGCATTCTGGGCTACGGAAGCCGGTACGTTTGCGATTGGATCAAATTATAAAGAAGAATACGACCAGGCCCTCGCAGGCGTTTTTCATTCACGATTGAGAGTATTGGATTCGTACAGCGATAAACAAAAAACAATCGTTTTGATTGGAGATTCATCGTGTACGATCAGTGATTCGACTCATTCAATGGTTCGCGTTGAATATATCGTACAGCCTTCATGGGTAGAACGGTTGCCGTCAGAAAAAGATTTTGCTTACGGAGTAGGGCTATCGCAGGAATATTTTTACGAGCAGAGTTCATGGCAGACCGCGGAAAAAAATTCATATATGTCTCTTGCACGAACGATGGGGATTTCGCTCCAAGCACTTCAAAAGCAGGATGCAATCGAACATCAGGACGTCCGGAATGAAGATATGAACGTTGTTTTGCAGGGAGTAGAAATTGTCGCTCGATGGAAAGATACGAAGAGGAAAATTTTTTACGTTCTTTCACGAGTAAAAAAATAAGGAAGATCAGTTCCGCAATTCCGTTTTATTTCTACACCCGCAACTTCAAATAAAATGCCGAAACATAGACTTCCATATGTAGTTTAATTTCCAGTCTGAATTAAATTGTAAAAAAGTCAAAAAAACTAAAATTCATCTTGCGAACTGTAGCCAAAAATGCGTATATTTGATTCGTAAAAAATACGGGGTCGTAGCTCAGTTTGGTTAGAGCGCTTGCCTGTCACGCAAGAAGTCGCGAGTTCGAGTCTCGTCGGCCCCGCTCAATCCTAGTGCAACGTTTATAAATTAATTTACAGCCAACGATTTTATCGATGAAGATTGTGTACTACTCCATCATACGTTTTTCTGTTTACCAACCGTTGCCTCTATCAAATTCCCAAGCCCGCAGGTGTAGTCGATGAATAAGTCATTTCTTGACTATTTTTTAAAAATTCGCCTTCCCATAATCATTTTTGTCGCACTCAGTTCGCTTGTTCTGACATACTATGTCTCACGCGCAGAACGCGACGGCGTCGGATATGGACCGGAACAACCGATTCCATTTTCTCACGCTCTTCATGCCGGCATGATGGGGATCGATTGTCAATATTGTCATACCGGTGCATCCAAATCACGCCATGCGATGGTTCCGCAAGTGAATACGTGTATGAACTGCCATTCCGTTGCACGAAAATCCAAACCGAACATTATCCGCCTTGCACAATATTCCAACGAGAACAAAGCTCTTCCATGGAAACGGATTCATAAAATTCCTGATTACGCATACTTTAATCATAGTGTTCATGTGAACAAAGGGATTGAATGCCAGTCGTGCCACGGAAATGTCCAGGAAATGGATGTTGTCCGCCAGGTCAATTCATTCACAATGGCGAACTGCTTGGATTGCCACCGCAATGCACCGAAAAAGTTAGCGTATCTTCAAAATGTGAAAAAAGGTCCTGAAAATTGTTACACCTGTCATCGATAACATCGTCGATCTCTTATGAAAACAAAAAAAATAAATAGTGAACGAAGAAAGTTTTTCAGCCGCCTCGGCATTGGTGCGCTTAGCGCGGGTTTGATGTCGTTTCTTCCATCAAAATTATTTTCCGCAGTTTCCCGAAATAATGAAACGTCGAAACACTCTGTTTCAATTTCAGTGAATCCGATGGCGGTGAAAAGGACCACGCCAGGCGGGGGATCGCGTCCAGAAAAATCCTTTGAGTCGGGAAAGGTTGATCGTAATGGATAGTTTGAACAATAAGCATGAATCCAAATATTGGAAAAGTTTGCGGCAGTATCATAATGATCCAAAAGTTGAAGAAGAAAAAGCGCGCGAGTTTGCAGAAGGTGTAACTGATACATTTGATGCCGATGCAATGTCTGGAATGTCTCGCAAGCAATTCTTGGCTCTTGTTACAGCATCCGCAGCATTTGCAGCTGCAGGGTGTTCGAATTATAGAGACAAAGGGGAGATTATCCCCTACACAAAGAAACCCGAAGAAATCACTCTTGGCACTGCAAACTATTATGCATCGACATGTACAGGTTGTGAGCACGCATGCGGAATTTTGATCAAGACGCGAGAAGGACGTCCGATTAAAGTTGAAGGAAATCCTGACCATTCCGTGAACCAGGGAAAGATTTGTGCAAAGGGGCAGGGAAGTGTTCTGAATTTGTATGATCCTGAGCGGTTGAAAGAGCCGATGATCCTTGAATCCGGAATCATGTCGAAAAGTTCATGGAAAGAAGTTGATACAAAAATTATTGCCGCATTAACTGCTGCTGTCAATCAAGGCAAAGAAATTGCGATTATCACTCACACTGTAACATCGCCGTCAGAGAAGAAATTGCTGAATGAATTTTCTGCGAAGTACCCAACTGTAAAAATTTATTCCTACGAACTCTTAAACAATTCCAATCGAAAATCTGCCTGGCAGAAATCCACAGGCGGAAATACGTTTCCGTTGATTCAATGGGATAAAGCAAAAATCATTCTCACGTTGGAATCGGACATTCTTGGGTATGAAGGGAACATGCCTGAACAGACCAGAATGTTTACGTCGAAACGGGATGTGATGAAGGGAAAGAATTTCAATCGTCTGTACAGCGCTGACGCGACGATGAGTTCAACGGCAATGAATGCCGATTATCGTTTGCGCATTCGTCCGGATCAACAGTTGGAATTTGTATTAAGCCTTATCAATGAGTTCAAACCAAGCGGGCAATTTGCAAATTATTCGCTTTCTGCATTTGGTAAAAAGAATGGACTTGATGAAGCGGCGTTAAAACAATTAGTTTCCGATCTGAGAGAAAATAAAGGTGAATCAATTATTCACGCCGGTAATGGTTTACCAGAATCTGTTCATATTGCCGTAAACATACTGAACGATCTTCTCGGAAATTCTTCGCTCTATAACAAGACGCAATCTCCGGTGGAACATATTGCGCTTGCAAAAGCTGATGAATGGAATACATTAATTGGCTCAATGAATGCAGGAAAAATTGGAGTTGTTGTTCACTTTGATTCGAATCCCGTTTATCATCTTTCTCCTGATTTTGGATATCATGAAGCATTAAAGAAAGTTGGAACGGTTGTTACACTTGCAGAAAATGAAAACGAATCTTCGGCAGTAAGTGGATTTGTTCTGCCTTCTCATCACATGTTTGAATCGTGGGGAGATCACAAAACACGAACCGGACTGTTGAGCTTGCAGCAACCCGTTATTTCTCCGTTATACAATACGCGACAAAAAGAATCCGTGCTGTTGATGTGGACGATTGGAAATCCAGAAGGCTACAAAGAAAATATTTATCATGAGTATGTGATGAATCGTTGGGAAAAGGAAGTTTATCCAACGCTAAAATTAAAAGTTGATTTCAAATCATTCTGGTTCTCTGCCCTTCATGACGGTGTGTTGACATTTGCTGAATCGGCGCAATCAATTGGAACTGTGAAATCGGATGTGTTCATGGCACTGAGTG
>JBBINR010000050.1:0-20072 GCA_037443785.1 Ignavibacteriales bacterium
CGAATCATATGGGCCTTTTTCAAAATGGGTAATCGAACATCCGGAATATTTTATTCAATCCGATCGTCCGCCATATCCAAACTATCAGTTTACCGGCCCGAATTTATCCGATGATCCAACCATCGAATTACGAATCGAAGATAAATACTGGAGCCGAAGTGATGCTGCCGTCGTATTTCAGCGTGTCGATAAGCGATACGGAGATGTCCGTTACATTTATCATGGCAACGACGGAACGAGCATGCCATGGAATGATACAGCGCAGCTTAATGTGCTGCGGGCCGACGTTCGCGAAGCAGTCATTCAAAATATTTTCCATGTTGCGAGAAAATTTTCCATCATTCGCTTCGATGCTGCCATGACCCTCGCCAAAAAACATTTCCAGCGTCTGTGGTATCCAATGCCCGGAACAAGCGGCGTTCCATCAAGGGAAGATTTTGGATTGAGCCGTTCGGAGTTCGATGCAATGTTCCCGAAAGAATTTTGGAGGGAGGTCGTCGATCGATTCAATGCAGAAATGCCGCAAACATTATTGCTTGCCGAAGCATTTTGGTTGATGGAAGGATATTTCGTCCGAACTCTTGGGATGCACCGCGTGTATAATAGTGCATTCATGCACATGCTCATGAAAGAAGAAAATGAGAAATTCCGGAATCTCATAAAGAATACGCTGGAATATAATCCGGAAATTTTGAAGCGGTACGTCAACTTCATGAGTAATCCCGATGAGGAAACGGCTGTTGCACAATTTGGAAAAGATGATAAATATTTTGGAGTGTCAACTGTGATGGTGACGCTTCCCGGATTGCCGATGTTCGCACACGGTCAAATTGAAGGCTTCACGGAAAAATATGGCATGGAATATCAGCGCGCTTATTATAACGAATCAACCGATGAGTGGTTGGTGCGACGGCACGAACATGAAATATTCCCATTGATGCATAAGCGGTACCTTTTCAGCCATGTATCGCATTTTGAATTTTATGATTTTCACGACGAGCGCGGGTTTGTTAATGAAAATGTTTTTGCATACTCCAACATCATTGGCAACGAACGTGCTGTCATACTCTTTCACAATACGTTTTCTGAAACGACGGGTTGGATACGAATTTCCGTACCAAAGGCTGAAAGCGAAGGAGGAAAGATTCGTTCTGTTTCATTAGGCGAAGGATTACAACTTAATGGCAACGATAAAATATTTTATCGGTATCGAGATCGAAAATCAAATCTGGAATATCTGATTTCTGGCAAGGAACTCCACCAGCACGGTCTGCGATTTGAATTGAAAGCGTTCCACTATGCCGTTCTGATGGATTTTCAAGAAATCTATGATGAATCAGGGGAATACGAAAAAATTGCCAAACAAGTTCATCGAAAAGGTGTTTCCAATTTGGACGATCTGTTTAGAATTATCCATTTGCAACCACTGCACAAAGCTATCCGTGAATTTGCAGGCGAGGTAATGAAAAGAAATACGTCCGCTATTTTTTCAAAGTATGAAACGGTAATCAGCGAAACGCAAAAATATACTCGTCTATCAATCAATATCAATCAGCGACGGGAAGTCTTCAAAGAATTTTACGTCAGTACGGAAAAATATCTTTCAGATGAACAGAATGGTATTCCAAAAAAACAAGCCAAAGGAAACGGTGCGTTACTATTCGATATGTTGTTTTATATTGCCTTTGAATTAGAAAATCTTAATTCTGAATTACAAAATAGTGGACGAGAAACGGTCTTTTCTGTGTTTCAACTTGAAAATGTTTTTGGAGGAATCCTTCACCTTTCGAGAACAAAGGATGCCCAAATACACAATCAGGTTGCCCTGTTTAAGGTATTAGTAAAAAATAGAAATCTTATACTCGATGCCGGAATTTCCGATTCAACGTTGATTGAAGGACTCTTTAATGATTTTGAAACGGCAGATTTTCTCAACGTTAATCTTCATAATGATATCTGGTACTTTAACAAGGAACAATTCGAGACATTGATTCGCTCGGTATTGTCCATCAGATTTATTGTAAATTCAGGGAATACTAAAACAAATAATCCTTTCTTACTAGAAAAGGATGTAGTTTTAGAAAAGATTGATCTTCTTGTGTCAAATTCGATTGATGCCGGATTTCAAGTAGAGAGTTTCAAAGAAAAACTATTGTCCAAGAAAGTAGTCAAAGAGGATACAACAAAGACAAAACGTATCGATGAGAAAACCCAAAAACAGCAAAAAAAAGGAATACGACGGAAATCACAAAACAAAAGAAAGCGATAGACGGACATTGATTTTTAGAAAATTCTAATTATATTTAATCGACCTTTGCAACGCTTCCTCCCCTGAGTGTTGCATATTACTGGTCGAGCCAGACGGTCCCCCCAACGTCTGGCTTTTTTTATTATTCAAAGGAAAGCACTATGGCAAAGCAAGACCTCAAAGAAAAATCTGGAAAAAAGAAAATACGTCGGGAAGAACTTCTCAGTTTAGAATCGATAAATTACAAGATTATTTTAGCGGGTGTCCTTGTTATTGTTATCGGATATTTTGCACTCAGTGCTCAACCATGGGATGGGTTTCTTCCGCTAACCTTGGCACCGATTCTTCTCGTGGTGGGATATTGTGTGATCATTCCTTTTGGAATTATTTATCGAAAGAAAAAAAGTGAAAATGGCAATGAGCCGTTAGCATCTTCACAAAATATATCGCAGTAAAATTAAATCTACCGTTGCAAAACGCGAATTTTTTTTTTATATTTATACACTACGTTATAAAAGCGATCGCGTAGCTCAGCGGTAGAGCATCTGCCTTTTAAGCAGAGGGTCGATGGTTCGAGACCATCCGCGATCACAAAAAGCCCTGTAAAATCAGGGCTTTTTTATTTAAGATTGATTGGTATTGTAAGGTGTGCCGTAAATTTGATAAAGTGTGCCGTTAGCCTATGATTTTTGCAAGCCCCCTGGTGAAGGTCATAACCTCTTTTGTCGGCATATTGAAGTAATGAATCTGTCCGATTCGGTCGCCGGTATGGCCGACGATCTTTCGAATGAGCTGCTGCGGTACATTCAGCGATACGAGGAAGGAATAGCAGGTAGCACGAAGATCTTGAATGGATGTATGGTCTATTCCGGCTTTGTCAACGATGCGTTCATAGACTCGTTTCAATCGCCGGTCACCGTAGGGAAATGGCTTTAATAAATTTTTTCGGGCTTTCAGCAGCTTCGCAGTCGGTGGCAGCATCATTACTTTTCGGTTGTATTTTGCTTTTGTTGCCCTGCCGATAAAAATTTCTTTTGCCACAAAATCGATATCACCCCATTCTAAATTCAACGCTTCGTTAAGCCTTGTTCCGGTCAATAGATAAAAGCGGAAAATATCCGAGCGGTCGGGATAGAGCCGGTCTGCAGTAGCGAGCATCTTTTTAATTTCCTGCCTTGATAATATTCGGACTTCCTGCTGTTGGACTTTAACGAGTCGCACGGATTGCCAGATGTTTTCGTTAGAATAACCTGATTTTATAGCCCAATTCCAGACTTGCCGTAGGTTGCGGATATTCGTATTTGCGCTCACCGGACGCATGAATTTCACTGGTTTTTGCGTCGTTTTGTCTATTTTAATAGGCTTTTTGAGAAGCCAGGAAAGAAATTCATCGGCAATTGCAGGGGTGATTTGCATTGGTGATGTAAATTGCCGGAACGTTAAGAGATTATCAAGGGCATTCTTTCGAGCGGCAATGGTTTTTTTCCGGACGCGATTTTCGAGCGATGCCAGGTAACGGGAAATAAATTCCTGCATCGGCAAACGTGCTGCCGGAATGCCTTGATTGAGGAGTTGATTCTCGAAGTTCTTGGCCTTCACCCGTGCAACAAATTTATCGGTGGTTTTAAGTGAACGACGAACGCGGCGAGGACCAACGCCAATATCGGCGTACCAAAATTTTGATTTTTTCCGGCGGTAGAGTTCCATACATCATTTATAAAATTCGTAGGAATAATATCGGGTAACTTTCTTTTCACCAAATTCATCGAAGTAATATTCTTCTCGCAAAAAATTGGAACCATCATAGATCAATCTTCTGCCATACCAGCCATTCAATGGGAACGAAAAACTATCGGCAGTCATAAAACCGGCGCCGTTGTAAATATAGGTATGATAATCTTCTGAGATTTTGTTCCCATGGTTGTCAAAGACAATATCGTCATAGGAGGTATGTAAATTAGATTTTGTTTCCTCCTTCGTCGGAAATCCATTGTGGTCATAAAGATAAGATCTTCTTTCTTCTAAATCGCCGAAACGATATTTTGCGCGGAGTGATATCCTATTCGCGGTATCATACTGAAATGTCGTGCGTTCATGCCAGCCATCAATGATTGACAAGCGTCCGAGCGAGTCGTAATAATATTTTTGAATTTCTTTTTCGGAGATATCATTGGGGAACCAATCTGCCGTTTCGATTAATTTTCCGGATCTATCATAACGTTTGCTTCCAAACCGATAGGGTTCCTTCGCAAGTTGTTTTCCATAAAAGACAGTGAAAATTTTCCATGTTATTTTTTTAATCTTATTTTGCCGTGCAAACGTACATTCTTTTTCATAGTCAGAGACGTATTTCCCTCGTTCCTTGGATTCTGGTTGATGATGGTAGTCAGAGCATGCCCCGGTCGCAAATGCAATGAGGAGAAAAATTTTCGTAGAAAAGCATGTGGAGAGCAAACGTGCGCGCCTTAATATCATCGGAATCATACGCAATCGATTGGTCACGGTCGGGACCGAAAAGGAAGTGATACAGCTCATGCCAGAGCGCTTCGCGTTTAGCCTGCGGCGAAAGATGTTTGTTATAGATAAAAATATTTGAGTGCCCGGTTCGGATGAATGTTCCATGAACTTCCTTTTCCAAGTAAGCGGGGATAATTTTTATATCAAAGGCATTGCAAATTTTAATGATACAAAAATGGTGTTGATATTGTCGTTGAAACGATTGTATCGCCGGAAGTAACTTGTCCACAAATAAAAGGGCGCAACCCAACTGGCACCCGGTCTGAGGCACTGAGATGCCCAACGCCAAAGAGCAATCAGGCCACGCCCATAATGAGCATGACGATTGCTTTCGACGTTTGGAAATTCTCAGTTTTCAGACCGAAGCAATGCCGCTTACGCAGATATTAGAAATTAATAAGCAATAAATGAGCTCAATGAATTTTTCTGCCAAGCATGCAAACGATGTACCATTTTATGACCCCGCCAACCTCTCTATTTTTTTCCTTTCGGTTTTAGTGATACAAATTTTTCTACAATTGTAGCAATTGTTTCGATATCATCGGGTGAAACATCTTCGAGAAGTTTTGCCAATAGTTTATATTTTGCCTTTGTCTTATTTGATAAACCGGAAGGGGCGAAGAAGTGTACCTCGGGTTCTTTGATTAAATTCTGATTGTTATTGATAGTATACCCACCTTTTGCTTTTATCTGTTCTTCCAATTTCAGCAATTCATCAAGAGGGTAACCAAGCGCATTCAGTTTTTTAAGCGTATGTAAACCCGGTTCATAATAGCCATTGAGCAACTGGCTTGCCGCTGATTGACCTATATTCATCGCCCGCGCAAATTCGTTCACACTACCAAAGGTAGCAAGAGCCCAATTCTTTAAATGGCTGTTTTCAGCGGTTTTTTTTGTCATTTTAAATTAATTAGTAATAACTAATAAAAACACTTGACAAGATATTAGTAACTACTTATATTTGTTTTGTAGTCTATTACAAGAATTTTGCAACACATTCTAAAATAATAAGATGGCATCAAAGAAACAAACGCACACCGATTCTCTCGTCGAACAAATCAAGGCGACCAACATACCGATGACTATTTTTGCAAAAGAAAGCGGCATCAAATACGCACGGTTTGTTCTTATTGTCCGCCGAACTATGGAACCAACATACGAAGAAGCGATACGCATCAAAGAAGTAATCCCAAAAATAATTAAAAGAGAAATTGACCGTGTTGAATTACTGAAATCAAAATACGCTCATCAATTGTAGTTATCACGCATAATCACGGGAGAAAATATGCACACCAATCAGCCAAGCAAACAAGAAGACGCTAATCTTGTAAAATTCCATCTATTCGAAGCAATCCGAGCGCGGAGAATAAAGCAAGAAGTCATAGCGCGCATTCTTGATGTGAACCAATCGACAGTCTCGCGGATGACATCTCCGGATAACGACATCAACATTGCCGTCTATCAGTTAAAACTTTTATACGATAATGAATTCACACGGGGGATAGCGGAAGAAATGCTGCAATCGATCGGCGGTCGATTTACTGAATTTGAATTAGATCCTACCGACGGGAATCTTTTGGATGAATTTTTAGAAGCGACAAACGAAAACGGAAAATTCGCTGAAATCATGAAAGACGGAGTGCAAAAAAGCGAGCATAAAAAACTTTTACAAATTGCGAACAATTTTGAAAAGCTCGCATCACACATTCGCGCCGAAGTGAGTAAGCTGAAAGTGAATGAGTCGAAATAAATTTATGGAAGATCTCATCAGGCAATATATTTTACCGGTAACCCTTGCGATAATATTCGCCGCCCAAATCCTATTGGCAATTGCAAAAAGAAAAATGCGGAAACATGATCTCCAATGAAAACAAAAAATATTTTACGGCGAAGGAAGTCGCGGAGCGTTGGGGAGTTTCTGTCGATACAATAAAAAAATTATGCAAAGCCGAAGTGTTACGTTCGCTGAAAATATTTACCAGTAATCAATCGCAATTTCGTATACCCATAGACTGGCTTGAAAATTATGAAATGGCAAATACCTCCGGGGGTTATGGATTGGAAACCGGGAAAAGAAAGAGTGTCAATAGGCGTTTTGAATTGGAAATTCAAAAATAAACTCAGAGAAATCTATGAAAGTTCAAATCCGTAAAAACAAATTAAAAGAGTATTGGTACATCTTTCGAGCGAATCGAAAATTTACGGTGACATCAAAAACGCGCGGAGCATATTTCATTAGAGATTGCGGCTTAGATAATTTATACAGACTTGAAAAAAAAGATTGCAAGGTCGTTGAGAATTAAAATTGAGAATCGGCAATGAAGAAAAAACGCAGGAGGTTCCAATGGTAATGTTCGATGATGATTTAGAAAAAAATATTCTCACAGCAATACGCATGAATGTAGAATTAAATCGGAAAAGTGGTGCGGCGGTATGCATAACACCGGCGGGAAAACTTTCAATTATGTTCTCGCAAGAAGCGATGGAGATAACATCCACACGGAAACCGGAACGGATATAACAATCGGCGGAATGGAACGATGGACGGACAAAAGAAAATACCGAACGATCTTGTTATGCGGGTGCTGAAAATGATCAGCGACCGGACGATTGACAATCCGATAATTGGCGATGCCATTGCTGATCAATTGGGTACTAACTGGCGGACGGTTGCAAACTGCGTGGAGATATTACGATATATCGGTTTCAAAATTGGCAGCTCTAAAACGAAACCGATGGGATATTTTTTGGCGAGGACACGCGAAGAAATGAGGCCAACAGCGGAGCGCACAAAACAGTCATGCCTCAAACAATTGAAACAGGTACAGCGGATGTATCAGTGGGACGGTGAAGAACCGACGCTTTTTGATGGACGCGATCTTGCGGAGGTGGATGATGCCATTCAGGAATTTGTTAACGCAACAGGAATTACACTGGATGAATTTTTCCGAGAATCAAAAACAGAAATGCCTCAATCCATGCAATGAGAGGCAAAGGGGAGTTATGACAATCATTGTAATTATTGCAGCAGCATACATCGTCTTAAATGCGTGGGCGATTTGTGCCATTGGCAAGAGAAGCGACCAATCTATTCGTTATCCGAAAAAGGTGAAGTCATGAATTTCATTCAAGAGCATTTAGGAGCAATCGGCGTGATGCTGTTTATCATCTTTGCCGGCTATGGAATCTATACTGACCGGAAGGAGAAGCAGCGCCAGCGCGAAGAAGCCATGTTCCAGGAAGCAAATAAAAGTTACGAAGGCGAAGAAGACATTTACTAATGAACAATCTTTTGAAAGGCAAACCGATGGATCAACCGAACGATTACCGCGAAAATTTTCTGCAAGAATTAAAAATGATCAAAGCGAATCCGCATTGTAAGAGCTGCGGCGGGCGGGGATATCTCGGAATAAAAATTGAGAAGGACCAAACGAAGCAATTGGTCTATTGCTACTGCGCGAAGACGGGAATGGAAGATACGATCTTTGCCGAATTATTTGCGCGCCTAAAGAACCTGGAGGAAGCATTTTTATTATTGGGACAACAAGGATTATCTCTGACTGATAAAATCTCCGAATCAAATAAGATTCATTCGAACAATACGAAATTGCTCGACGAAGGATTAGCAAAAATTGACCGGCACACTGCAGGGTATTGGATTATGCGGTTGATGAAAAAATTTGTGAAGAAAGAAAAATTGGCATGACCGGGAAACTGACACGTGATCAGCGATTGATCTTTGCAATTGCAGGCATTGACATTGTGGGCTTTCAGGAATCGCCGAAGGGAAATTATTGGGTGGGGATTGATGTCCGCAACAACAATGCGTCATACTCCTATCCGGAGAATGCAACGGTGAA
The DNA here is from genome assembly GCA_037443785.1 of Ignavibacteriales bacterium. Classification (GTDB taxonomy): domain Bacteria; phylum Bacteroidota; class Ignavibacteria; order UBA10030; family UBA8401; genus JAQUOA01. The sequence goes on from JBBINR010000050.1 coordinate 8,626, forward strand.
GGAAATTATTCAGCACACGAACGAGAAACGAAAAGAATTTGGATTGATACCAGCGGAGAATGGTGACACCGGCACAAAAACAATTCATCAATCTTCTCAGGAAGATTGATTACTCAAAAAATATGTATGAGATCTTCGATGACTTTTGCAGACTTGGCACTTACTCGCTCGCACTTCCTTTTCATGGCGATATCGCCCGTGAAGAAATATCCCGAGTCACGAAAAAATATTCAACCGACCAAATAAAATTATTTGATGAAGCCTTTGCGATCATGGTGAACGAATTGGAAAAAACACATATCGATTTTTTAGGCGAGGTCTTCGGCGAATGCGAGCTGGCCAATGACCGGCAGGGACAATTCTTTACACCGTTTCATGTTTCTTTAATGATGGCAAAGGTAACAATGCATGGTATGAAAGACTTGATCGGGCAAAAGGGATTTATCACAGCAAACGAACCGGCATGCGGCAGCGGGGGAATGATGATTGCCATGCGACAAGTGATGATTGAAGAAAAATGCAATCCGAGCCGTGATGTTTTTGTTGTCGCACAGGATGTAAGCGAGATCGCCTTTATGATGTGCTACATTCAAATCTCTCTTTATGGCATCGGTGCAAAAATCATTCACGGCAACACGATAACGATGCAAACATTCAGAGTGCTCTATACGCCGGTGTATTGGATAACCGATTGGCCGCTGCGTTTGATGCTGCGACAAATGACAACGGAAGAAATTCCGACGGCGGACACGAAAGAAGAAAAGCAGGAACAAGAATCGAATAATGATCCGGTGCAAGGGGAATTATTTTAATCAATCAATAAAAATTAGGAGGAAATATGATTGAGACTAACGATGTAAAAGATCAAATTCCCGCTTCGCAAAAGCCCGGCAAATGTAGAATTTGTGGCTGCACGGAAAAAAATCCATGCATCACTGAAACAGATAAACCGTGTGGATGGGCGAATGATACCAGAACATTATGTAACAATCCTATCTGCCTACGAACCGCGGTCAATCAGGCAAAGAAAGCGAAGACAAAAAAATGCCTTGCAAAACATAAAAAAGCGGTGAAGAAAGCGAAGAAACATGGCCATTAAAAATTACACATCCGGAGTGAATGTTGAACGGTCACTTATGCTGATTGAAAAGCTGCTGATTGATGTCGGTGCGACGAATATCAGCAAGTCAATCAACGAACAAAAGGAAATCGACGGTATCATTTTCATGATCGTGGTTGAGGGGCGGTCGATGCTCTTTAAGTTAAAAGCGCGCACGGATGAAGTGTTCAAAATATTATGGCGTGATGTTTCTCCGCGCAGTGCGGCGAAGGTAGAAACGAAAGACAAAATTCGTGAACAAGCACTGCGGACGGCGTGGAAATTATTATTCGATCGCATTCAAATGGACGCGACGGATATTAAACTCGGGCAAATGGAATTGCTTGAGGTTTTCCTAACACGAGCATACGACATGCAGAACAATCTAACATTCTTTGAAAAATTAAAAGGTGATGGATTCAAACTATTGCAGGCAAAGAATTCACAGACAAAATGAAAGATAATGTAATTGCAAACTGGCAGCCGACAAATGCATTCGGAAAAACTTCTAAGCCAAGGAAGGAAAACGATATCACATTATCAGCAAAAAAAATTATTCGAAGTTATTCCAAACCTTTTGCTCGAGGAAGTATTAATGTGAACGTTTATGAAGAGGTTTGTCGGCATTGTGGAAAGACTTTTGAATTTCATTGTGCCACGGTTAATAATCAGATGCGATGTACTCATTGCAAAAAGAGACAAACGAAATGAGTGGCTACCTACCCCAAATATTGAAACAGTATTGCGAGATCCAACGGGAGTTCAAGCTCGAACGCCCGCTCTATGTCGATAGGACATTGATCGGGTATATCATGATGAGTTTTGAAAATGAGCGCTTGTTTTTGATTGGCGGGACGGTGAAGGAAGCTGCGAAGAGCGAAGTATTTCTTCCGCTCGAGATATTAAAAGGTGCACAGCTCTTGAAATGGAAAGTCATTATCGGAGCCGGTGAGCGGATGTTTGTCTGCAACGGTCAAAATCTAAAATGGGAAGCGCCATTTGCAATTAAAGGAGTGATAGTTGCCAAAGTGAAGATTGCGGAGATCGAAGCAACGGAAATAGGGTTACAAAAAATTGATGAGGGAACCACAGCGCAAACAGCTGAGCCAAGTTTTTGAATAATTACTATGCCGATCAAGCCCGAGAATAAGAATAAATATCCAAAAAATTGGAAAGAGATTTCGAACCGAATACGCTTTGAAAGGGCGAAAGGACAATGTGAATGTGCGGGCGAATGCGGATTGCATACTACATCCGGAAGATGCACGGAACGGCACGGCGATGCAGCGAAATTTGCAAAAGGTAAAGTAATATTGACTGTTGCTCACTTGAATCATGATGAAACCGACTGTCGAGAGGAAAATCTAAAAGCAATGTGCCAACGCTGTCATTTGCGGTATGATAAGGAGCATCATCAAATCAATGCACGGCAAACGCGCAGGAACAAGTTGAATACAATTGAAATGTTCTAAAGCGTACGCGCCGACGAAATTTCAATGACTTACGGGGAAAAAGACTATACAAATATTTAAAAAGACTCTGCATCAAGTTTTTAAGTTGTTGAATGATTATAGCTTACAGATAATATGAAGTAATACATATATACCTGCCTACAAATAAATGCGCAAACAAAAACAAAGAAACAGAAACCTATCAAAAGAAAAATACGAATTGGTAGCAAAGAGAGACGGGGACAAGTGCTACATCTGTGGGGTACCAAGATCGGAAGTTAAACGACTTGAGCTTCATCATTCCGATGAAGATAAAACAAATGACCGGGATGAAAACCTGTTCTTGTGTTGCCCGAGTTGTCATCGTCAATTGCATCCTCGCGGTAAGGATAAAAGAAAGAGGAAACAACGTCCGATTGATACCAATGCGGCATCAAACGTAGGTGAGTTTACCCGAATGTCACCGCAAATGATGATTAGTCGTAAGAAATATCCGGAATACAAACGCTGGTTATTAGCTGAAATTAAAGAGCATGGTAGGATTCGAGTTGATTACGCTATCTATGCAGGTGCAGAAGAAAACGGAGTCATGTCGGAGACAGTGCGTAATTCATGGTTGAAGCAATGCACAACGAGTACAAAGTCTGCGTTTCAAATTGTATACGACGAGTCAGCCGATTGCAACTTTGTAACGTTTAGAAATGCAATTACAAATGGTAAGGATAGGGGGGATGGAGTGGGTCCTTTGTAACTTTTACAATAAGGGTGCGAAGCGAGCGCAAAACATTTTTAGTTAAAACAAAAAAAAATCACAGTTCCATGCCACGAGGGTTTTGGAGCAAAATTGAAAGGAAAAATGCACATGATTATCGTAGAAAGAAAGATTTCCGAATTAAAATTGGCGGAATATAACCCGCGAAAGCTCAACAAAGAACAGGAAAAAGAACTTCGCAAAAGTTTAGAAACATTCGATTGCGTTCAACCGATTATTGTCAACATCAATCCGGCCAGAAAAAATATCGTTGTTGGCGGCAATCAGCGCGTTGTTGTCGCTAAAAAAATGAAATTAAAAACGTTGCCATGCGTCGAAGTCAACCTTTCGCCGGAAAAAGAACGCGAATTAAATATCCGTTTGAATAAAAACGGCGGCGAGTGGGACTTTAGCAAACTCAAAACAGAATTCAACATCAACGAATTGGTGTCCTTTGGCTTTACAAAGAAGGAAGTAGAATTCGATGTGGCCGCGCTTGTTGATCGCACACCGAAAGAAAAAAAGAGAGTTCGTCAAAATGTGGAAGTCTTATGTCAACTCGGTGATGTACGATTCCCCCTTCCACAAAAACAATACGTGAAATGGATTGATGCAATTGCCAAAAAAGTGGGTCTTGCAAAGGAAGCACAGGTCGCAGAAATCAAAAAACGTCTACAGATAAAATGAAACAACCCTCATTCCATATTCAACTTGTTCCAATTTCAACGGTCACGGGCGCGGAATATAACCCCCGCGCCTTCGACAAAAAGCGATTTGCGCTCATAAAAGAATCGCTCGCCCGGCTTGGGTGGCTGCTTCCCGCGTACGTATGCAACAATATTCTGCTGTCCGGACATCAAAGAACCCGCGCATGGAAGGAATTAGGCTATACCGAAATACCCGTTGTTGAGGTGCGCGGGCTTTCTGCAGACGAAATGCGAGGACTCAACATATTGTTCAACCTTGCCACAAACGATTTCCGTCGCGCTGAGCTGAGTGAGCAGCTTTCAGATGTTGCACCAAAAATTCCGAAACAAAAATTTAATCCGTACCCATGCCTCAATTGGCAAATGCGCGGTGTGGAAGGAATGCTGATGAAATACGGAATCAGTTATGCCGATGCTGACGGGTGGCAATATCAAAAATCAATGCTCACCAAGAATGTTGTTATTCCCCTTGTCATTTCATCCGACGGCAAACTGGCGAACGGTTCAAAGAGATTATTCGCACTTGCCAAAGCAGGGACCGAACAAGTGCCGGTCGTAACGACAAACCTTCCGGCAAAATACATCGAGCATTATCTCAACAAGATTTCGATGGACTTCGATTTACGAAAAACCTATTCCACGCAAATGCGGTACGGATCATTTCGCCGGCTGCGATTGAAACGCGAATTCCTCGGACACGGTTTCAGCGCATGGATCCGGATGCAGGAATATCCGCGATGCGAAGAATTTGATCACACGCTGCCGGAAAATGTAGAGAAGTTGCGCAACCGTTTTGGAAATTCAATCATAGACTTTGGCGCCGGCCATTTGCACGAAACAGAAATGCTTCGTTCCGTCGGAATCACCGTCCATGCATTCGAGCCGTATCATGTTACGAACCAAGACAAGCCGAATTTGAAACGAAGCCGCGAGCTGACGGAAATATTTTTATGGGAGATAGCCTCCACGAAAAAGATCGACAGCATCGTCATTTCATCCGTTTTTAATTCCGTACCGTTCAAAGAGGATAGGGATAAGATCCTCACGATTTGTTCCGCGCTCAGTGACAAAATATTTATCTGCACGCGTTCGCAAAGAGACCCGCAATATTTGAATGCAACCGGACGCACAAATTTCAGCGAAGGAAATTTCGGGCACGTAAACATGAAAGCGAACTACGAGAACGATACAATTCTCGGAGAGATCATTTCCGGAGCGCCGAAAGCGCAAAAGTTTTATTCAATTGAAGAACTGAAAGAGCAAGTCCATAAATTTTATTACAACATTATCGGTTTCGACGGTGGGAATAATGTCTTTGTGAATGGCAGCATGCCACGCAGGATCGACAAAAAGAAACTCCGCGAAGCAATCGAATTCGAATTCAACCTTCCATATCCCAACGGAGAATCGCTCTCTATGGAGAAGGAAGCAATCAAAGCATTCAAAAAAAGAGGTGTGTTATGAAAGTAAGCGAGATATGGTACAAAGAATTAAAATCAACGGGAAATTTTGAGCATACAGAACTCGGGATCCGTGTTCAAGTGGGTGAAAATGAAAAAGCAATAAACGTACTTGAATCCATGAAAGCATTTGTTGCAATTAATTCCGATCAGAGGATTCGTGAAAGAATCAATCAGGCAAAGGAAAATATCGAAACTATTGCGGATAAAAATGATTTCAATTATCGCGAATCATTAAGAGTGGTGGAGAAATATGAACCATTGCTAAAACTTGCAGAAAAGCTGGATTGAATCATGAAAGCCCTCTCCATCCGTCAGCCCTGGCTATGGTGCATTTTGTTCGCCGGAAAAGATATTGAGAATCGTACATGGTGGACATCACACCGCGGAGAATTATATCTGCACGCATCAAAAACATTCGACATGGATGGGTATCGATGGATAAAAGAAAATTTTCGCGGATTGTATCTGCCGACACCCGGCAATTACAAGGCCGGTGGACTCGTTGGTAAAGTAAGTGTGATGGATTGTGTAGAACATTCAACATCAAAATGGTTTTTCGGTCCCTTTGGAATAATAATGCAGCAGCCGGAACAAATTCAATATAAGCCGATGAACGGCAAATTAGGAATCTTTCAACTATGAAACTTGTCATTCTTCTCGATCTAAACTACACACTCGTGGCAAACAGCCATATCAAACGCGCGCCATTTCTCGAACAAATAAAACATGAGGAGTATCGTAAAGATTTGATCGAACTCATTCGTAAGCATGAAATAATTCTGATCAGCGCGCGCCCGGAGAAGTATAAAGCAGTCACGCTTGGCAGTATAAAAGAAAAAACCGGGTGGGAACCCGATCATGCCTATTTCAATAAAACAAATCTGCCGCCGCATCTTTTTAAGAAAAAAATCTTTGAAGAAGAAATAGAGTGGCATTACGGCAACGAAAAATTTGTCGCAATCGAAAGCAATCCGAAGACAATAAAAGAATATCAGCTGCTCGGCATTACGTGTCTGAGCATCATTCCGGAATTTCCTTACAAGAAAGCGACAGGCAATGAAAAAGAAAATTGATAATAAGATGAAGCTCGAAAAGTGGATGCACTTCAACGGCGATGTGCCAAAGCATTTTGATGAACACGTCCGGAAAAGCATTCCAAATTACGAACGGGTGATGAATAAGATCGGTTTCCTCTCTCAGTTTTTCATCGAAAACGGTTCATCCTATCTCGATATTGGCAGTTCAACAGGAGCAAGCATCATCGAAGTGGTATGGAATAATAAAGGCAAGGAAGTTCATTGCGACATTGTGGATTCATCCCCGGATATGGTAGAACACCTGCAAAAGAAATTTCACAATCGCAATAAGCCGGTCATCAGTTACAATATTGTCTGCGTCGATGTAACGCGATTTTTTTTCAACAAGAAATATGATTTAGTGGTCGCATCGCTCGTGGTGCAATTCATCAAAAAGGAAATGCGGAAAGAGATTCTGCAAAATATCTTTAACGCGCTCAATCCCGGCGGAGCGTTCCTGTGGTTCAAAAAATGCGCCGAGGAAAGCGCCATTGCAACCGATGTGATGAAGCAATACATCAATGCATACAAAAAGCAAAGCGGACTCTCCGCCGAAAGCATTCTCAACAAAGACGATTCGCTCCGCGGTATCATGCCGCTTCGGGTGATCAAAGACAATTACGCAATGCTCGAACAAGTTGGCTTTACCGATGTGACAATCATTGATAAGGATATGAACTTCACGCTCTTTATGGCGGTGAAATAAGAAGATGTATACAGGTATAATTAAAACAATGCCATTGAGTTTCTTTGAAGAATATGGAATGAAAAGATTTTTGAACCATTTCTTTGAACGACCGAACAGAAGCGATGATGCATATTTTATGTTCACCCTTTCCGGACAGCCAAAGTATGATGTGCTTTTTTTCTATTTGCTATTTGATGGAGCCATTCGTTATCGGGCGAATATTATTCAATTTCGAGGGGAATCAACATTAAGAATAAACAAGAACAAGGACATTCACGGCAAAGCATGGGTTGATGTTGGTGCACCGGTGATTAAACTTGAGCATCCGATTCCAATGTCAGGGTTTCAAGGATTTCGGTATACAGATTTAGAGATATAAAAATTTGTGTCGCATCCTAAAATAGGATGCCCCTATTTACTAACAGATGAAAGGATTAAAAAATGCATTACAGAAATGGTAGAGAGGCAAAGAACGGCGACAAAATTGTTCAGTTGGATTCCAACGGACAAGTTGTTGCTTTCGGCGTGTTGCACAGCGCAACGCCAGGAAACGATTACTGCAATGGTGCTATAGCGCCTGTCCAGCAAATATATACTACGGCGTGTATGGTTGATTGCTTGCATGTTGATGATGTTCAGGCGATGCTTGTGGAGAAGCAGCTCGACAAACGACCCGCAGGAAAATAATTCAAAACACGCGGGACAAAAAAGTCCCGCTTTATTAAAATGACAGACGAAGAAAAAGGAAAATTAGCCACCCGCTCGATAATGTGTACGATCTACGCCGTCGATATGTACACATTGCAGCGATGGATCAAGCTCGGAATTCCCCACAAACGGGAGGGCGGTGAAACATATTTTCAACCCGCCGAAGCCGGTCAGTGGATAAAAAATTATTACACCTCCGGACAGATAACGCATGAGCAAATAGCGGCAATATTCAACGTCGAGCCTCGGACGATTACACAATGGACGAATAGTTTCGGAATGCCGAAGTTCGCTCCCGGTGTATATGTGATCAAAGATTGCGTGCAATGGCGAATTAAATTTCTCGAAAAAAAAATAAAAGAACTGCAGCAAGGCGGCGCCGATGGAGTATCGGCTAATACAAAATTAAAAATTGCGCAGGCGAAACGGCAGGAATTACGTCTTGCTCATGAGCAAGGTATGGTAATTAATCGAAATGAGATTGTTCCAATTTTCAGAGAGGCGGTAGAAAACACAGTAACGAAGGGAAAACAATTCGGACGCAGTGTAGCCCCGCGCGTGCATGGATTAGAGATAAAAATTTTAGCGGAAAAATTACAAGAGGAATTTGATGATACAATCAGTCAGTTCGCAAACGTACCGGACACACTCCAGCGCTTTGTCGAAAATGATCACGCAAGACATAGCGAACACATTGTTGTTGTTTCGGAAGAGAGAAAAGATAACGGTAAGCCAGTACGCAGAAAAAAACATCATGCTCGTCCGCGAAAGCGGAGAAGTGCCCGGTAATTATCGAGTCAGCACAGCACCATATCAAAAAGAAATGCAGGACTGTTTCAACGATCCCTATTGCGAAGAAATAACCTATATGATGTCGTCGCGCATGGGGAAGACGCGTTCCGGAAAAAATATTGTCGCCTACTGTATCGAAGAAGAGCCGTTCCCAATGGAGATCATCGCGGAATCGGAAAAGAAGGGAAAAAACTGGAGTAAGATTGAACTCGATCCGATGATTGCGGGTTCGCATACATTAAAAAATCTGGTTGCCGACAGTAAAACAAGATCGAAAGACAACGAGATTTTATACAAAACTTTTCCGGGAGGGTATCTTGTTATCGGTGGCGCGAACACACCGACAACATTTTCGGCATACGGCGTGCGGTTGGTATATTTTCTCGAGCTCGACAGATTTCCGCCAACGGTTGGTGTTGAAGGAAACCCGGTGAAGTTGGGAAGAATGCGCGCAATGAATTATTTGAATCGCAAATTTTTGTATGACAGCACTCCGACGGTAGAGGAAATCTCGAATATTTGGACACTGTGGCAGCAAAGCGATCAACGATTTTACAAAGTGCCGTGTCCGCATTGCAAGCATGAACAGATATTGGTCTTTGGTCCGAAATCCCGCTTTGCAAAAATGACAAGTGGATTCCTGAAATTCAGCAACGAAGGTTTGCGTGTAACATCGGTCGAATATATTTGTGCGAATTGCAAAAAGGGAATCAAAGAACAATCAAAAACATGGATGCTGTCGCATGGTCATTGGTGGAAATCACATCCGGAAGTAACGAACCACGCCGGCTTTCATCTCAACCAATTATATTCACCGTGGGTAACGTGGACGGAAATCGCAACGGAATTTCTTAAAGCAAAAAACGAAAAGGATATTTTGACGTTCGTCAATACGATTCTTGGCGAGCCGTATTCGTTGAAAATAAATTATAAGTTTGATGAAGACCAATTTCTTGCACGGCGGGAAAAATATACGAAGATCCCGCTTGGCGTTATCATTCTTACCATTGGCATTGATACACAGGATGACCGCCTTGAAGCAGTAGTAAAAGGGTGGGGGATGAACGGGGAATCATGGTTCATTGAAAAATATATTGCATGGGGATCACCCGCTCTCGAATCCACATGGACATTGATGGAGAATTTTATTTTTAAGGAACGGCAATTCGAGAATGGATATGTCAGTTCGTACGGCCAGCTCGGCGGCGTCTATGCCGTTGGCGTTGATACATCCGGACATCACACGGCAGAGGTGTACGATTTTGTAAAAAAATATGCGAAGGCAAGAATCTTTGGTATTGTCGGTCGCGGTGGATTTGGAAAAGTATTTGTAAAGCCATCCAAGAATAAAAAAGTAAAAGCGTCACTTATTATTGTTGGTGTTGATGCAGGAAAGCAGTTGATCTATGAACGACTGCAGATTCAGCAATTGAAAGATGAACATAACAAGCCGTTGCCAACACCGGGGTATATGCACTTCAATGAATCATGCGATAAAGAATATTTTGATCAATTGACGTCGGAACATCCTACGGTAAAAGGTGAAGGATTGAAAAAAACAATCGTATGGGATTTACCGGCTGGAAAGCAAAACGAAAAACTCGATTGCGAAAACTACGCGCTCGCGGCATATACATTATTGGAAATAAAAGATATTACAATGCTTGCAGATGAATTGAAATTGCGAATGGAGGTGTTCGAAAGAAGTAAACCCGGCGCGCGACAATCGCCGGTACAGCAAACAAATGAAGATGCAGGCGAAGGCAACAATACAATTATCCAAATTGATATGTGAGAATGGCGAAGGAACAAAAAAAAATATCGATCTATGAAGACGACAAAGTGCATATCGATTTTGTCGGAAAGGAAGCGGCATTCATTCGTCGTGTTGCCTATCTCACGGAGCGCAGCAATAATGATGTGGGGAAATTGCTGATCGGGTTATTAATGCGCGCCCATCAAAAAGTGGCGATCCAATTAAAACCCGATGCCGAAATAACCGGGAAAAATAAAGATGATAAGATGAAATTTTCCAACGAAGCAGAAATAATTGTGCAAATCGATTTGGGTGATCTATAGATGTTTGGAAAGAAAGTGATATGATACGAATAAACCTGCCCGGTAAAAGGTTTGGAAAATTAACAGTGATCGGCTTTCATGAAAAAAGGAAAAGTCGTAACTATTGGTGGTGTAAATGTGATTGTGGAAAAATAGTTAGCAGAGTTGCACGGTCTTTGAATAAGAACACGATAGCATGCGGCTGTACTCAATCACATAAGACGCATGGTGAAACGATAGGTCATAAATTTTCATCTGAATATCGTAGCTGGGCATACATGAAGTATCGTTGTCACAATTCAAAGGCAGCAAATTATATTTATTACGGAGGTAGGGGAATCACTGTTTGTAAACGCTGGAAAAATTCATTTCAAAACTTTCTTGCAGATATGGGAAGAAAACCAACGCCGCAACATTCAATTGACCGCATTGATCCAAATGGCAATTACGAACCTGGTAATTGCCGGTGGGCAAACCAAAAAGAACAAACCAATAACCGCCGCAACAAAAAAAACCTTTAAACACTGGCTTTTTTTATACCTAAAAATTGACGGAACTCGTCAGTAATAACAACCTACGTTTATCGTATTTTTGTACCGTAATCATTCCCGTGATTACCCTCCTTTAATGGTTGGTGAACACAACACCCGTCCC
>JBBINR010000051.1:0-18157 GCA_037443785.1 Ignavibacteriales bacterium
AAATCAGTAATTGCCGGAGAATACACAGCGCCACCAGCACATGGCCCCATGACTGCAGAAATTTGCGGTATCACACCGGACGCAAGTGTGTTTCGCAAAAATATATCGGCGTATCCACCCAACGACACGACACCTTCTTGAATTCGTGCACCGCCGGAATCATTCAAACCGATGACCGGAATGCGAACCTTCATTGCCATGTCCATGATCTTACAAATTTTTTCGGCGTGTGCTTCGGAAAGTGATCCGCCAAACACCGTAAAATCCTGACTGAACACGAAGACTTCTCTTCCATTAATTTTTCCGTGCCCGGTAATAACACCGTCGCCGGGAATTTTTTGATCTTGTAATCCAAAATCGTGTGAACGGTGAGTAACGAGCATACCGATTTCTTCAAATGTTCCTTTATCAATCAGGAGATCGATCCGTTCACGAGCAGTAAGCTTTCCTTTTTTATGTTGATCGTCGATCCGTTGTTTCCCACCACCAAGAAGTGCTTGTTCTTTTTTTTCTCGAAGAGATTTTATTTTGTCAGCAGGCATGAATACTCCAATGATGAGGTAAATGGAAAACGAAATCACTATCCAACAACGGACAACCGCCCATCACAATATTATTTTTTCTGCGGTAAAGTTTTTTCAGGAAATCTATCGATTGCGCAAAGAATCCCCTGCAGAATTGCTTCCGGACGAGGCGGACAACCTGGGATATAAACATCGACAGGAATAACGGTATCCACCCCACCGCATGAGGTATAGCTTTTTCCAAAAATGCCGCCACTGATTCCACAGGCACCGACAGCGATAACAAGCTTTGGATTGGGTGTTGCTTCATATGCTTGCCGCAATGGAATTTCCATGTTCCGTGTAACAGGTCCGGTTATTAAAAGCATATCCGCATGACGCGGAGACGCGACAAAATGAATTCCAAAACGTTCTATGTCATAGATAGAATTGTTGAGAGCTGTAATTTCGATTTCGCACCCATTGCATGAACCGGCGTCCACTTCTCGTATATGAAGCGATCTGCCGAAGATGGAATTTATTTTTTTCTTCAACTGATTTCCAAGTCCTTCAGCAGATTGATTTTCTGACGATGATTGTACCGTCACTTCCATAAAATTACAATTTCCGTCTCGATCAACTTTGAAGCGTGCCTGGGTCAGAAGATCAGATTTGTTTGCAGTCGCAAGTTGAAATTCTTTCGTCATGTGGATTGTTTCCGGGCATGTCGTTTCACACTCACCGCAAAATATACACTTGCCATAATCGAGCGAAAGGATTTTTTCCGGATGCGAATTACCTTGATTTTTTACTTCGGCCGAAATTGCTTCTGTAGGACATGCAGTGGCGCACGAATCACAGGCGATGCACCGTGCAAAATCAATCACCGGCTTTCCTCTAAAACCATCCGGAGGCTCTGCAATGGTTTTGGGGAATTCATTGGTAACAATTCCGGTTTCAACCGATTGTCTAAGAATCTTAAACATGTTCGTCGAATATGGTCATGGTTCTATGTCGTGTGAACATGCGGTGTTTGCACGTTCTTTATTTCAGAAAGTACATGATGAACTTCATGAATATCTTTCGCTTCAAGTAATTTTTTATAGACGCTTTCATTGCTAATGTTTGTAGCAATCAATCTCAATACATTGAGATATTCCTTTTCGTTTCGTCCCGTTGAAACCATAAACACAAGCCGGACTTTTTCCTGAACATCACTGCTGTACGTGATCGGGGTTTTTAATCGTGCAAAAATAACGACGACATGATTATTAGCTCCACCTGAATGCGCGTGAGGAACCGCAACACCTTTTCCAATCACAGTGGGAGTTAACTCTTCCCGCTCCATAATGCTGTTAAAAAACTCTTCTTTATCCTTAACGATGCCCGCTTTGAACGCCTGGCCAACCATTGCATCAAACAATCCATTTCTATCACTCGCATCGACATCAAGCACGATAAGTTTTTCCGTTAAATATCCACCCAAGTGCATTCGTTCAATTTCATCTTTGGTAATCGTAAGAGCATACTTAATGGCTTCATCAACAGTATTTAAGAAATTCCCGATACCGATTTCTTGGGTAACACCAAGATCATACAGCACCTTGCGGACATTGTTTCTCATTCCGACGATGAGCAATCGTTTTTTATCATGGTGAAGCCGTTCAACAATTCCCTCCAGCGCCATTGCACCTGTCGTGTCGATAATAGGAACATTCTCCATATCGAGGATGACGACTTTAACATCAAAATTCTTTTCTAACTCTTGAACAAAACTTTTTGCTGCTCCAAAAAATAGTGGTCCTTCAACATTAACAATTACGATTTTATTTTCTTTGAGTAATTTTTGTGTCGGTTCATCAAGCGAAACACCTTTCATTTCTTCAAGGAGCGTTTTATCCATTCCCATTTCGCTCATGCGGTGAACAAATAAAAATGCTGCCATAACTAAACCAACCTCAACCGCCGTAATCAGATCTGTGAATACCGTAATCAAGATTGTAGCAACCATTACTGCAGCATCGGCAGCCGGGGTACGGGGAATTAATTTAATTGGCTCAAGTTCAAGCATACCAATGGCGGTCATCATTAACACACCGGCAAGTGCTGCAAGCGGAATTTGAGAAGCTAATCCTCCAAGGAAGAGCATTACAAAGACGAGCACAATGCCATGCAATATTCCCGAAAGCTGTGTCATCCCGCCGGAACGAATGTTCACCATTGTGCGGACAATTGCTCCTGTTCCTGCGACACCTCCAAAAATAGGGGCAATAAAATTCCCAATCCCCTGACCAATCAATTCTTTGTTGCTGTTATGCCGTGTGTTGGTTGTATTATCAGCAACGACGGATGCCAATAATGTTTCAATTGCGCCGAGAAGTGAAATGGTAAAACCGGCTGGAATTACTTTTTTCCACGTTTCCAACGAAATGTTCGGAAGACTCGGTACCTGAAAACTTGATGGAATTTCACCGATCACTTTTATTGCCGATGCAACAGTGAGTCCCCCTGCAGAAGAATCATACGATAAACGGAAAAAATCTGTTGAGGCGAAGAAGTATGCCACAAGGGAGCCAACAATCAAACCTATGAGTGCTTTGGGAAGACTCTTGCTGATTTTTGGAACAAGAAAAATTGTCACCATCGTTATCAATGCAATCACAGGAGCAGTATCAAATGTTTTGAACTGCTGCATGAAGATCAGAATCGCAATGCCATTTGTGAATCCGACCGTGACCGGATAAGGAACAAGACTAACGTACTTCCCTAATTTTAAAAAGCCATAGCCAATCTGAAAAAGTCCGGCAATGACACACGCGGCGAGCAATGCTTCAGCGCCGCCATATTGCATATAGACCGTCGTAAGAATTACTGTCATTCCTCCTGTCGGTCCGGTGATTTGTTGACGCGTTCCACCGAAGAGTGACGCAAGAATTCCGGTAAAGATTGCACCATACAATCCTGCAACAGCGCCACGCGGATCACCGTTAAACGCGAGAATTCCAAATCCAAGTGCCAGCGGCAGTGCAACAATTGCCGCTGTAATACCTCCCATAATATCGCCCTTGATATGCTTCAAATTGAATTTGAAATTATCTGAAAAATTAAAATCTTTAAGATAGTCGATGATGTTGAATTTTCTTGGATCTAAATTACTAACGATGGTTCTCATTCTCTTGAACTATTCCTTCCTTATACATTAAAAAGATTTACATTTAAAAAACTATCGATCATTCCCCGAATACGAAAGATTGAAACTCTTATTGATAACGGGAAAATCCGGGACAATATTATTTCTTACTGCAACTTTTATTCCTCGCCAATTATGAAACGACGGGTCGGTGATCTTCCATCGGAAGATTTTCCCTTTGTCATCTGCCATCACCCAATGCACAATCTCTCCGCGCCATCCTTCAACATATCCTAATGCAAAGTTACCTGGCGCAATTGCTAGTGACTCTGCCATCACATAATTTTCATCCTTCCGATCATAAAGCTGTTCGAGAATACGGAACGATTCTCGAACTTCATCGATGCGAACATTCAATCTTGCAAAAACATCTCCACTCTCGTAATGTGTTGGATGAAACTCTAACGAAGAGTAAGCGCAATGTGGATGATCGCGCCGGAAATCTCGATCGATGCCTGAAGCCCTTCCCGCAATGCCAACAACACCAAGTCGGAACGCATCTTTATGGGAAAGCATACCAGTCGTTTCAAGCCTATCGAGAACGGTGGAGCTCGACATCAATAGATCAACGATTTGCTCAAATGTTACTTTCCCTTGACTTAATGTGTTGACAATAGCCGAACGTTTCGCATGAGTATCCATAATTTCTCTGCGAACCCCTCCAATGGCTGCCATTCCACGAAGCAATCTGCTTCCAGCAAGAACTTCGTTGAGATGCATAAATTTTTCTTTAAGCTGAAAGGCACGCATCGCACCGACTGAAAACCCAACATCAAGCAGAATACTTCCAATATCGCTGATATGGTTGTAGAGACGTTCAAGCTCAAGCAAATAGGTCCGAATCACCAACGCACGAGGAGAAATCTCAATCTGACTTAAACGCTCTACCGCATGACAGAACGCGAGCGCATGAGAAAATGATGAATCACCGGAAATTCGTTCTGCAAGATAGAGTGCTTTCGAGGGCTCCATCCCCTCAGCGATTTTTTCCGTTCCTTTATGCGTGTAAAAAAGTTGTACATCCAAATTTATGATCGGCTCGCCTGCGACACTGAACCGAAAGTGTCCCGGCTCAATAATTCCTGCATGAATGGGGCCAACGGGAATTTCAAATACTCCTTCGCCTTCGACGTGTTTAAAATCAAATGATCCTTTCACTCTATTCACAGTTTGCTTCGCATCAAAATCTTTCAGCATTGGATATACATCTTCTGGCCAATCAGGATGAGCGGCAACTTTTCTGATATTCGGAAACGGAACAATGCCAAACATGTCTTGAATTTCATTTTCGAACCATAACACAGCATCGATCTCATTCGCGATTGAAGGAATTTCATGATGCTTCGGATCAACCGGTATTCGTAAAATGAGAAAAAGATCATCTGCCGGCAAAGAAAAAACATAATAGACGAAAAATTTTCCGTACAATTTGCGCTCGTCATTCGCCACCATTGTTACAAATCGAGCTTTCAATGACTTCACCAATAAAGAACAAATCTCAGGAAGTTTTGCAAGAGCATTCGCGCGGAGAGTCAAATACAGTTCATTCACGACCGGGGTTTTTTCTTCTACAAAGAGTCCTCCCCATGCCTCAACAAAAAGTTGTCTGTATTTTTCTTTCACCATTAAGAATCCTAGCTCTGAATGACGGCAACAGCTTTTGTAATAAAATCGTAAATAAATGATGGAATAGCTGTGCCAAGTATCAAAAGAAAAACGATGAGCATTCCAATCATAATTAACGGCAGAATGTTGCCTTCATCTTTTTTCATTTTCCGATACGGTTCACCAAACACCATTCCAGTTCCATAATAGATGAAGCCGACAAATACCGTCGCGATAAGTCCGATGAACAAAATACTTGGGAATATTTTCCCATCGGAAAATCCTGCGGTGATAATGCTGAATTCACTGATAAACAATCCGAATGGCGGCCAGCCGGTAATTGCAAAAATTCCAACGATATATAATGTTGCACTAACAGGGGCTACTTTAATTGCACCGGTAACCCGCCGAGTAATTTTTGTTTTAAATGCTGAACGGATATTTCCCACCGTTAGAAACAATACGAGTTTTGCTAATGCATTATTCAGCATATGAAGAAGTGCACCGAAATATGCCAGCGGTGTTCCTAACCCCAGTGCAAAAATAATTATCCCGGCATGCTCAACGCTTGAATAGGCAAGCATCCGTTTATAATTCCGTTGAACAAGCATAAATGGGACTGCCACAGCCATTGAGAGTAAACCGAAAATAATGAACAAATTGGATGCAAAGTGTTGATCGACAGCTTTATTCACAAGAATATAAAACCTCAGCAAAGCATATAGGGCAATATTTACAAGTCCGGCTGCCATCAATGCGCTGATCGGCGCCGGTGATTCGCTGTAGGCATCTGGTTTCCATGTATGAAGCGGAGCAAGTCCTACTTTTGTACCAAAGCCAACAAGAAGAAAAATAAATGCGAGTTTTAAAATTTCCGGATCCAATTTTTTTGCAACGCCAACTAATGTTGACCAGTTGAGTGCGTTTCCTGTTGGCGGAACAGCGTGAAGTCCGGAAAAATAGGTAAGAATAATTCCGAAGAGAGCCAGGGCGATGCCAACAGAACACATGATAACATATTTCCATGCCGCTTCAATTGCGCTTTCACGCTCATAAAATGCCACCAAGAATGCGGTTGCTAAGGTTGAAGATTCTGCCCCTATCCATAAGAAACCAAGATTGTTGGAAATAAGGACTAGTAGCATGGTAAAAAGAAATGCATTCAACAGAATGTAATACATGCGGAGCATCCGTCCATCAACTTTTCTATTTCTGATCTGACGATGCAAGTATGCAATTGAATATACCGTAACAACAAGCGTGCTTCCCGAGACTATAACCATCACAAACATTGAGAGAGCATCGACAAGAAACCATTCTTTGGGTGAGCTGATTTTTTCTCCTTGCAGCACTATTGATGAAAGCCAGATCGCGCAAAGAAATGTGAGTGCCGTACTCGTTAGTGTAACGATCTCAACCATTCTCCTTTTTCGGGAAAACACACTGCTCAGAGCACCGGCAATAGGCAATCCTAACAACAACGAAAAATAAAAAATCGATAGGGTCACAATTTCCTCAAAATATCAGTGCTGATTGTATCAAACGTTTGATTGATGCGAAAAACAAAGACGCCTAAGATCAATACTGCTACAAAAATGTCGAAGAAAATTCCGATTTCGACAATGAGAGGCATTCCATACGTAATTGAGAGTCCGGAAAGAAAAACTCCGTTTTCCATTGTGAGCAGCCCAATAATTTGACTGACCGCTTGCTTTCGCGCAATCATGATAAATAATCCGATCATCATGATTGCAATTGAAACCGGAAGCACGCGAAAGACTGCAAGATCGCTCACCTGCTGTTGATCGAGAATCGGTCGAGCAACAGAATCTGCGAGGATAACGATCAACGCACAAATTAACAGCGATGTGGTGATGTTTACGGTAAAATCAATTTCTTTTCGCACTTTAATTTTATCGATGACTTTCGTCAGTGCTGATGGAATTACAATTCCTTTCACAACAATTGTGAGCGCTGCGGCAATAAGAATATGAGTTTCACCGTATCCAATAACAACCAACAACGCAACTGCGCCGAGAAGAATCGACTGCATCGCAAACAAGCGAACATAAAACAACAAGCTTCTGCTTGACACAATGATAAACGCTGTGACAAGGATGGTTGCCGCAAGGATTTCAATACTGAGACTTATCCACTGTGGATTGAGCATTGTTCTTTTTCCTATGTTCCGATAATAAAATACAAGATCAACGCAATCAGTGAGAGAACAAATGCAACCATCAACAATTCAGGAACTCTGAATAATCGCAACTTTGCATTTAAAGTTTCGATGAGCGCCACAATTATTGCAAGAACAAATACTTTAATGGTGAAAGCCGCAATGCCAATTATCAATGAAATGGAACTAACATCCGCGGCCATGCCGATTGGTACAAACATATTGGCAAGGAGCGACAAAAAAATCAGAAGCTTAATTTGTGATGCCCACTCTATGAACGCTAAATACCTGCCAGAATACTCTAAGATCATCGCTTCATGAATCATCGTCAGCTCAAGATGTGTGGCAGGATTGTCAACCGGAATTCTTCCAGTTTCCGCAATTGTAACGATGAACAATCCGATAAAAGCAAGAACATGCGACGGATGAACCATCGAGGCAGGAGTCGTCGAAAGTCGATTCACGATGATACTTAAATCGGTTGAGCCGGCAGTTACCGCAACTGTAAAGATTGCAAGCATCATTGCGGGTTCAATAATAGAGGCAATTGACATTTCCCGACTTGAGCCAAGTCCGCCAAATGCACTTCCTGCATCAATACCAGCTAACGCGACAAAGAAACGTGCTATGGCAAAAAGATAAATGACTGTAATAATATCACCAACCCAATGAAATGGAACAGGAGCAAAAATTGTTGGAACGAGAAGAACAATCGCAAGTGTTGAAGCAAACGCAATATATGGAGTAACTCTAAAAATCCACGACGATGTTACGGGGATAACAACTTCTTTTCGCAAAAGTTTTGCAAGATCAAAATACGGCTGGATGATGCTTGCACCGCGTCGATTCTGCAAACGCGCTTTCGTTTTCTTGATTATTCCATTCACTAATGGCGCCAGAAAAAGCATGACGAGAAGTTGAATGGAAAAAACAAACAAAGTGTCTATAAATTCTTTCATCGTGCGAATAATAAGAGAAGAATCAGCGTGATGAAAATGTATGTGAGATACGATTGAATACGACCTGTCTGGATTCTCCGGACGATCATCGCACCGCTTACTGTTATTTTCCGAATCGGATCGTAAAAATATTTTTGAAAAATCGATTCGGTTTTCAATTCATAACGAATTGTCTTCTTAAAGAACGTTGACGTTTCTTCGGAAACTTCAATTTCATGGGACGAGCGATAGATATTCGAAAAGATCATTCGAATTGGTTTACTAAATCCTGCAGCGGTATATTGCAAACGAGGATTCACATTCTCTAGCCCGCACGCCCATATCATTGAAATTCGTTTTCGAATTTTCCCAGCAAATGCAAAGCCAAAAACTATCGGCAATAAAACCATTCCACCGAGCAACATGATAAGCACCATTGGTGAAATACCATTTCCCGCCCCTTGTTGAATTGCAATACTTCCACCATTAAAAACCGAGAGCGCTGAAATATTTTCTCCAAGCAGAGATGATGTCACAGGCGCAATAAAAGAAATCACCGTTCCGGGAAAAATTCCCAATACGATACATACAAGAGAAAGTAATCCCATTGCGGCAAGCATTGAAAAAGAAGATTCATGAGCATCATTTGTGTGCGACGATCGCGAAAGACCTAAAAATGTTACACCGAATGCCTTCACAAAACATGCCGCTGCCAATGCACCGGTTAATGCAAGCAGTGCAACGGTAATTGGAATGGCAAGTTTCACGGCAAGATCTGGGATATTGAAACCAAGAAGCAATGCTTGAAACGTCAACCACTCGCTGATAAACCCATTCAACGGCGGCAATGCTGATATTGCTGCCGAGCCGATCAAGAAAAACAACATTGTCCACGGAAGTTTTTTGGCAAGTCCGCCTAGCTCATCGATATTTTTTGTATGCGTTGCGTGTACTACCGAACCTGCTCCAAGAAAAAGTAAACCCTTGAACATTGCATGATTCATTACATGATACAATCCAGCAAGCAAGGCAACAGCTGCAGGTGCTTTATATCCAAATGATGAAAACAACAGCGCGGCGCCAACTCCCATAAGTATAATGCCGATGTTTTCAATGCTGTGAAATGCAAGAAGGCGTTTGATATCATGTTCCATCAACGCGTACAAAACACCAAGGACGGACGAAACAACTGCGATGAATAAAATCAAAATTCCCCACCATGCAGGACCAGGTCCAAGAAAATCAAAAGAGACGCGCACAATTCCATAAATACCTGTTTTAATCATTACACCGGACATCAACGCGGAAATATTGCTTGGTGCTGCCGGATGAGCTTCCGGCAGCCAAATGTGAAATGGAATTACTCCTGACTTGATTCCGAATCCTATCAACGCAAAAAGAAAAATTATTGTTTTAATTGAATCGGGAATTTGATCGCGGACGCTCCGGAATGCACCAAAGTCAAACGATTGTGCATATCCTGCAAGTAATACAAACATCACAACCAAAAATGCAGTGCCAATGTGAGTCATGACGATGTAGAGAATTCCGGCTTTTCGTGAAGCAGAATCTTCATGCTCATACGTGATGAGAAAATATGTGGTTAGCGACATCATTTCCCACAGGATGAGAAACAACACACCGTTTCCCGAAATAATGACAAGCACCATCGAGAGCAGGAAGATATTGTACAAAAAAATCATCAACGAAATATTTCTGCGCTGAATAAACTCTTTCGTATATCCAAATGAATAAATTGAAACGGCGGTACCTAATAACGAAATTGCTAAAAGGAAAAATGCCGACAGCTGATCAATGTGAATTGCAAGGACACCAAAAGGAAGAGTTTGAATAATTTCGAAATGATACGGTACACCAGTAAGCAAAATTAAAAATGAAAGGAAACAACCGGAAATAGATGCAAGTACCGCAAAACCAAAACCAAAATTTTTTATACGATTAAGATTGTTATACTGCTGAGAGGTGTTAGACGCTTGCTGCTTGACGAAGAAGAGAGAGAAACCCGCACCAAAAGAAAACCCTCCGATCAGGAAGGCGAAGAGCACATCATTCAAAAGTAGTGAATATTCCATTTTGACCAATCATATTGGCAAAAATATAAACATTCATCGCTTTATTATCAATGATTGCGCCCTTTATTATGAAAAATATTGCACACACATATCACTTCAATCAAAGATTCCATCAATGATTGCACCGCCGACAAGATCATCGCCTTCGTAAAACACAACCGATTGTCCCGGAGTTATAGCACGTTTCGGTTTGTCAAACTCTAATTTAACTTTTCCTTCACCATTTCCATTACCGTCTAATTGAGTAACGAAGACAGATTCATCGGTATCTTTGTAACGAATTTTTGCCGTGAGGTATTTCCCTTCAAAAAGATTTTCATACTTAATCAAATTTAATTTTGATGCAGTCAATCCTTTATGAAGCAATTCGTTTTCGTAACCGACTTCAATTTTATTTTCTTTGTAGTCAATTGATGTTACATACAACGGATCTGGATGCGCAACACCCAAACCTTTTCTTTGTCCAATGGTATAAAATGGAAATCCATTATGTTCACCTACAACATTGTCATGCAAAAGAATTTTTCCACCGTCAACTTCTTTTTCAAGATTCGGTAATTTGTGCTTCAGAAAGCGCTCATAATTATTATCAGTGATAAAACAGATTTCAAAGCTTTCTCCTTTTTCGGCAGTGCGCAATCCAAATTTGCGGCCAAGCTCGCGCACTTCTTCCTTTGTATATTCGGCGAGAGGAAATAATGTATGGCTCAACGATTCCTGGGTTACATTCCACAACATGTATGACTGGTCTTTACGAAGATCTTTTCCACGCGAAACGACATAGCGATTTGTTATTTCATCAATCCTCAATTTCGCATAATGCCCCATCGCAACATAATCGGCACCGAGTTGCTTCCCTTTTCGGAGAAGCTCTTCCCATTTAATTTTTCGGTTGCAAATGACGCATGGATTCGGAGTTCGTCCATGCATGTATTCATCAATAAAATTATCAATCACCTCACGCCCGAAGACTTCGGAAAAATCCATCACGTAATGCGGAAAACCCAGCTTTGAAGCGATGATTCGTGCATCATTGATTCCATCAAGCGAACAGCAACTCTTGTCCCCTTCAATTGTCCCACCAACATCATCGTAATTGAATGTTTTTATGGTTATGCCAATAACGTGGTATCCCTGTTCTACTAATAACGCAGCACAAACAGATGAATCAACTCCGCCGGACATTCCTAGCACAACCGTTTTTTTCTTTTCACTTTTCATACAATAATATATTAAAAATATTTTAGAGCTCTAAATCCATTTGCAAAGTTATCTGGTTGTCAATGTTTCCAACAATTTCATCGTCACCGCTACCTATAACAACAGTATTAAGCTTTTTAGTTTCAGCATATCGAAGAGAAAATGATAAATAATCGGCAAGCGCATAGTCCAATAATAGATACCAACGATTCCCTTTCCCGAATAACGGAGGGTTTGAATAACCTCCGCGAATATCTGTTTCATATTGATAAACTCTCGAATCGTACGATTGTGTCTCAAACATAACAAACCGCGCCTTCACCGATATTGGGGCTTTACTCCTCTTAAAACTTACTTCAATGAAAGAAAGAAAACCATGTTCTGTATACCAGGATGGAAAATATTTTACATCTACATATTCAAATCGTTGCGAAAAAAACAATCCCGGCGCAATGTAATATCTATATGCGATTCGGTAATTCATTTGATTGCGTCGATCATCAGTTAGTCTCAGATTTAGTTGATTCTTCCTTTTAGTTTTTACATGAAACAATACATTGAATTTTCTATTGACCTTCATTTCAGCTTGGACAAAATATTCCGCACCATATGCGCTAAATTCATTCACCGCAGGCAAAACATACTGATCTGTAAATAATGAAATCGTTATTTGTTTGGTTGGAAATAATTCGATACCTAAATAATTTCCAGTTTCTCCATCACTAATATTATCTCTTTCGCTAAATGGTCGTGCAAATGGATTAACAAAACTACGAATATAATTTCGATGGATATAACTGATATTGAATAAACGTGAAATTGAAAACATAGAACCAATCGCTGAACTAAAATTCTTCGCATTGTTGGATGCGACTTCTCCAAACATATGAATGTGATCAGTTTGGAATTCAGAAAACAAGCTCCCGGCAGTTAGTTCTTTCCTTCCATGAAAATCATATAATTGTGATGAAAGGTATTTATCATATCCAAACCGTATAACCCCTGAACCGATTTTCATTCTCGGGAGTATCTCTAATGAAAATATTCCCCCATAAACAATCTCGCGTGCCTTATTTAATTTTTCAAGATCAGTATTTGTTCTATACAATCCTGAAGAATAAAAACTTAAAATCGTTTGTGTCGAATCAACGAATGCAGAAATTGGACGTGATGAAAAAAACGCAATTCCGTTACTTGCGCCGTTTTGTATCTGTACGGCGCCTCCCCGAAAAAATCGAAATTCATCAGCAGACAAGCTTGGGGTGATACTTTCAGTTCGTCTTTGAATTTGACCTATGGCGTTTGAACCTTTAGATGTGCCAATGTTTCGTCCGACTAATAAACCTTGGCTGCTGGAAACAGAAAAATTCCCAGCAATTACTTTACGAATAAAACCAACATCCTGTGCTGCCATATAGCCGGAAAGAAATCCATCTCGATATCGTTCCGCAATATCTTTTTCAAAGATCATACCTGTTTCAACGACATCATTTCCGAATTGCATACGTTGGTATATAGAATTTCTATCACCAACAAATTTATTATTTGTAACCCCTTTGGAATCTTGAAGCCTCCGCTCTATTCGTGAACGAGAACGAATATAATTTGGGTGTACTAAAGAATGCTGATTCGATATTTCTTTTAGTGTAACAAATGAAAGGATTTTATTGAATAATTCGTCAGTCATTTCTGGAATACGGCGAAGCGAATCAATAGAATTTAATTCTATACTGTCTCGGAAAAGAATAATTTTTTCCGCAAGAAACGGCGATACAAAAGGTATTTTGATCAACTCAGAATATGGGGCATACCGTAAATTTACAGGATGGTCAGAAAGATACTCAAGATCGTCAACAAGGATTTGCTGATTGCTTTCTTCTGTTGTGTTATCAAAAAGGAATTCGAGAACTGCTTCCTTTGGCGAATGAAGAGATGAATCGGTTTGAGCATTCGCCGGTGCATATACCAGCAAAAAAAGTATCGGTAAATATTTTTTCATGGAATGATTGAAATTCCGATTGAATGGGTCAACCCTAGTTCGGTGTGCGTCGATATTCCGTAATCAAATTGAAAAATTGAAATGGAAAACCCAATTCCTCCAAAAAGACGCGAATCATCTTCATGAAATCCGCCTCGCACAGTACACTTTTCTAAAGGAGAAAATTCTAATCCAATACGGTATGAAAGTGGATAATGAATATCTTTCATGACATCGATGTCGATTGATGCATTGGACAATGGAGAAAAACTTATCCCGGAAAGAATTGTTTGCGGTATCGAATTTTCTTCATTCCCAATTTTCGGCCGATTGAGGTTTTGAAGTGAAGCACCGATCGAAATATTTTCTGAAAGAACGGCGATCATCCCAATATCAATGCCAATGTTTAATTCCGTCCCATACCGTTCGATAGAAACGTGGTATACATTAATTCCCGCGCCTAGCACAATGTCATTAGCAATAGCAGGAGCAGCGGAAACAGTAATGACATTCTCACGGTACAACGAGAATCCAAATGTATTCATCCCCACCGCAATACCTGCCCCAGATATCTGTTCAGAAATAACAAACCCGGCATTCGACAATTGAGGAAGTTGAAATGGCGATGGAGAATAAAAAAAGCCGAATGAAACCCAACGTTTTTTCCCGATGCTGCCGGATTAATCCACATGCCAAGCGGATTCACATCGGCAACGCCGGCAGTCCCTTTGGCAAAAATGGCCGTTGGTTGTGGAATACGATCAAAACCTGCAAATGCTTGAAGATCGAAAAAGAGGATCGCTTGAATGAGCGTGATGAAAAGTTTATATTGTGTCATCGTCTTTTGAAAGGTAATTTATGTGTCGTTTATTATTTCTGTTGCTCATAACAACATCGTACGGACTTTCACAAATTGAATGCGATGTAACAATTAACTACCAGAGCGTTTCTTTTGCGGCAGATCGATTGCAAAATTTTGAGAACGATTTGGAAAATTATATCAATTCTCAGCGATGGACAACCGATGATCTTGGCGGAGAAAAAATTAAATGCACAATCAATATTTTTTTCACCGCTGCGTCGGACGATAACAGATATTCCGCCCAAGCATTTATTGGAAGTCAACGACCGATTTTCGCCGGAAAAAATCCGTCAGGAAAGAACACCTCAATGGTACGAATTTTTGATGACAAATGGGATTTTACATATGTAAAAGGGCAGCCCTTATTTAAAAATGACACACAATTCGATCCATTAACGGACTTTATTGACTTTTATATGTATCTAATCCTTGGATTTGATTATGATTCATATCAACCGGGAAGCGGAACACCGTTTTTTCAAAAATCGTATACAATGTGCAATCAGGCCCCCTCTTCTGCATCAGGGTGGGATCGGGCAACAGGATCGGCGTATAGCAAGTACGGCCTTATCGAAGACATCCTCAATCCAAAATTTCAACCGTTTCGTGAAGGGTTTTATTTATACTATTTTAAGGGATTAGATCTTCTCGCAACAAAGCCGGAAAAGGCGTATGCAAATATGATTCAACTGCTTAATAACATTGCACAGTTGAAAAAAACCTCTAATCCACGATCGGTCCTTTTTAAAATTTTTTTTGAAGCAAAGTACGGAGAGCTAGCGGATGTTTTTAAGGGATATTCTGATAGGAGTGTTTATCAACTTCTCGTTTCAATCGACCAAGCACATCAAGCGGCATATGATGAGGCTGTAAAAAGTATCAAATAAATATTCGTGACACGCACCAAAATAAAGTCAGGGGTAGAATGACCTGCCCTTGACTTTATCAAAAGTTTTCAAGGCGCTATTTTGAAAACTTTTTTTCAATATCCGAGATCTTATCGACTCGTTTCTTATGTCTTCCACCGCCGAACCATGTTTCCAGCCACACTTTGATAATCGATTTTATTGATTCAATGCCAATTGCTTTTGCACCGATTGTAAGCACATTGGCGTCATTATGTTCGCGGCTGCTTTGAGCAACAAATTCATTATAACAGGCGGCAGCACGAACACCGGGAATTTTGTTGCACACCATTGACGATGCAACGCCTGTCGCATCGATCATAATTCCTCTCCACGCTTCACCTTTGGCAACAATCCGGGCAACGGCATACGCATAATCAGGATAATCACACGCTTCCTCGGAGTTTGTTCCTATGTCGAGAACTTTATATCCAAGATCGTTAAGAAATTTTTTTATAATTTCTTTCGTTGCAAAACCGCCGTGATCGCTTCCAATAACAATAAGATTCCCTCCCGCATGTGTCGGCGGTATTTCAGTATGCTGGTATGAAGATGTTGATTGAGAAACGGATGACGCAGGTTGCAGTTTTTCGTCTGGTGAAGTTACTTTGATATGAAACTGTGCAAGGGCATCTTTCGCCGATGGAGTAAGAATAACGTTCTTTTCAAGTAGGATTGATTGTTTTCCCTGCTTGGCCGCGTCGCGAATATCTTTTTCTGTAATGAGTTTTTTAGGCATTGGAAGAAATGTAAGAACAATCCGCGTAAGAGACAAAACTAATTACTTGTTGATTCTCCCCACTCGACAACGTCAAGTTTCACTTTTGCCGTTCCCGTAGCAATCATATCCAATGCTTCGGCAGCGCCGTACGAAAGATCCATAATTCGTTCAAGTTTAAACGGTCCGCGGTCATTTACTCGAACGATAACGCTTTTCCCATTCTCCAGATTTGTTACTTTTACCTTCGTTCCAAAAGGAAAAGAACGATGTGCTGCAGTAAACTTGTGCATATCAAATGTTTCACCGTTTGCAGTTTTTTTTCCGTGAAAATCCGTTGCATAATATGAGGCTATTCCTTCGTAGGATTGTTTTGCATTCGGCGGCGGCTGAATATCTTTCGTTGAAGAAATTGATGGTTCATCTGTTCGACTCTTCGTGAATCGCGGAGTGCTTGCGCATCCTAAAAGAAAAAATCCAAAAAACACGCAGAGGACAACTGCAAAATTTTCAAAATTTAACTGATGAGTGCTCACGTTACAGATACTCATTCATTTGTTTTAACTTCAAATGATCGACAACCTGTTTAACATTCTGAGATTCACCTTTTTTGCAAATCAAAATTGCATCGGGTGTATTGATAACAATTAAATCTTCGATTCCGACCGTTGCAATAATCTTATCGGTTGAATAAACGTAGGAATTTTTTGAATTGACTGTAACGACATTTCCCTGAATGCAGTTCCCGTCATTATCTTTTCCGGAAATTCTATTCACTTCATCCCACGATCCGAGATCGTTCCAGCCAAAATCGCCTTTCACAACATACACACGCGCTGCTTTTTCCATGACTCCATAATCAATTGAAATTCCCCGAATCTGTCCGTACGCAGTCTCTAAATTCTGATCGAACAATGATGTTCCAATCGAAGGTTGAAGATTGAATAACTGCGCAGAGAGTTCGGGAATATTTTTTTCGATCTCGGCAAGAATAACATCAACTCTCCAGATAAACATTCCGCTGTTCCAATAAAAATCGCCGCTCTCTAAAAACTTTTGTGCGGTCGCGAAATTTGGTTTTTCAGCAAATGTTTTCACCTCAAAAACACCATCAATATTGACCGGCTGGGCTTCTTCCGACTTATCTTTTACTTGAATATAGCCATAGCCTGTTTCCGGATGGGTTGGCTGAATCCCAATCGTCACTAGTCCGGAGGTAATCTGAGCAACCTGGGAAGAGACAGTCAACACGCGAATAAATTCTTGTTCGTTTCCGATAATATGATCTGCCGGAAGAACAATCATGATTCCCTTGGGATCCAACCGATGAATGAATAATCCTGCAAGACCGATGCACGGCGCCGTATTTCTCCCGACAGGTTCGACAATGATATTTTCTACCGGCACATCGGGTAATTGTTTGATGATCGCATTCTTTTGAAGCTTATTCGTAACGACAAAAATATTTTTCGTTTCAACGAATCCTTTTAATCGGCGAACGGTATTTTGGATCATTGTCCCTTCACCGACAATCTCTAATAATTGCTTGGGGGACTTTTCTCTGCTCCGAGGCCAGAATCTTGAACCAACCCCTCCAGCCATGATGACCGCGTACACAGGTAGCGTTGTTTCCATAAATTATCTCTTCGAAAAAAGTTTTTTGGGATCGCCAATAAATGCGGTGAGCGATTTCAACACGTTGACCCCGTTGGAAGTTTCATTTAAGGCAATTGTCAACCGATCACCGACATCGGTCATAATACCGACGAAAATGTCGGATCGAATCTTGCCTTCTTTATCAGCAAAATTGATCAGCGCAAAAAGCGTTTTAAAAAAATCTTGAACAACAACATTATCCGTTTTATTGGCAGTTTCAATCGCTGCTTTCGCTGCTACACGCAAGACTGCCATCGCGACGGGGCGTTCATTCGGACTTTTTAGCGGAAATTCGCTCGCGTTCTTTGCAATATTCCATGTCGAGTCTAA
>JBBINR010000052.1:0-17551 GCA_037443785.1 Ignavibacteriales bacterium
CTGCATCGTGGACAAAGACGGGTGAAAGTAATTATCATAACTTTGCTGTTACAGTCTCAACGGCTGGAGATGTAAATGGAGATGGTTACAGCGATGTCATTATTGGCGCGCCCGGTTATACATCTGCCAACGGTATCGGCAAAGCGTATGTGTTCAACGGAAGTTCGACAGGTTTATCTACCACCGCTTCGTGGACAAAGCTCGGTGAGGCTACGTATGATAATTTCGGCACTGTCGTTGCAACAGCTGGAGATATCAACGGAGATGGTTATAGTGATGTCCTTGTTGGTGTTCCGAGTTCTCCGTACCCGTCTTCAAACGGCAAAGCGTATGTCTTCAATGGAAGTTCAACAGGTTTATCTTCTACGGCATTATGGACAAAGAGCGGCGAGAACAGCAGCGATAGTTTTGGACTTTCCGTTGCGCTTGCCGGAGATGTGAACGGAGACGGGTATAGCGATGTGATTGTCGGAGCTCCCAATTATTCATCAGGTACAGGAAAAGTATATCTCTTCAACGGAAATTCAACTGGCTTGTCAACAACGGCATTGTGGACACAAGTCGGCGAAAATGCTTTTGATAATTTTGGTTATTCAGTTTCAACGGCGGGAGATATCAATGGGGATGGTTACAGCGATATCATTGTGGGAGCTGTCGGATTTTCGTCTGTAACTGGTAAAGCATATGTCTACAATGGAAGTTCAACTGGTCTATCCGCAACAGCGTCATGGACAGTGCTTGGTGAAAATACGTATGACAACTTCGCTTATTCTGTATCAAATGCCGGGGATGTTAACGGAGATGGTTACAGTGATGTGATTATCGGATCTGTAAATTTTCCTTATCCTTCCGGTAAAGGTAAAGCATACGTTTATAACGGAGGATCAACAGGTTTGTCTGGCACTGCATCGTGGACACAGATAGGCGAGAACAATGGCGACAGTTTTGGTTGGTCAGTAGCAACAGCAGGCGACATCAACGGAGATGGTTTCAACGATATTATTGTTGGAGCGTACGGATATTCTACGTTTACCGGCAAAGCGTATGTTTTCAATGGAAGTTCAACAGGTGTATCTGCAACAGCTTCGTGGACAAAAACAGGTGAGAGCTCTAATGATTACTTTGGTTATTCGGTAGCGACTGCCGGAGATGTTAATGGAGACGGCTGCAGTGATGTTCTTGTTGGAGCGTATGGATATTCAGCAAGTACCGGCAAAGCGTATCTCTATAATGGAAGTTCAACCGGATTGTCGACAACGGCATCGTGGACAAAGACCGGTGAAAACAGCGGTGACGAATTTGGTTCTTCACTTTCAACAGCCGGAGATGTGAACGGAGATGGTTACAGCGATATCATTATCGGCGCTTACTGGTATTCGTCACGTACTGGCAAAGTATATGTTTATAATGGAAATGCTTCCGGCTCAGACACATCTGCTTCTTGGACATACATTGGTGAAAATAGTTTGGATTATTTTGGAAAATCTGTAGCTGCTGTAGGCGATGTTAATGGTGATGGTTACAGTGATGTTATCGTAGGCGCGCAAGGGTATCCATCTATCAATTCATATGGTAAAGCGTACGTCTATTATGGAAATGCCGGCGGCGGTTTAAAAACATTTGTTCAACAATATCAACCATCAAGTTCAACAGTCATTGGTCCTGACGGCAGCACGACAACAGATGGAAGTGTTCGTTTGTCTGCCTATGTAAAAAGTCCGTTCGGCAGAACAAAAGGGAAATTAGTGTACGAATATGTAGCAGCAGGTACACCATTCAGCGGGCAATTCAGCACATCATCGAGCGGTTCACAAAACTCTTTTACGGATTTAGATACATCAAGCAAGCAGCTCAATGCTGATGTAGGTTCAATCCCGACCAATGCCTCATACAACTGGAGAGCACGAACACAATACGATCTTGCGAGCAATCCATTCCAGAAATTTAGTCCATGGAAATATTATACAAGTTATCAGCCGCTTTCATTCGGAAGTTTCAAATCGCAGACAACGCCGCTGCCGGTTGAATTAATTTCGTTTGCTGTCTCGATAGAACAAAATAATGTGCAGTTGAAATGGACAACGGCAACGGAGATAAATAATTATGGATTTGAGATTGAGATGAAAAAGATAAAGGATGAATTAGGAAGTATGAAATGGGAAAAGATTGGATTTATGGAAGGAAAAGGAACGAGCAACACTCCCAAAGAGTATTCATATTCCGATAAAAATCTTAATGCGGGAAAATATTCTTATCGATTAAAACAAATTGACCGCAATGGAAACTTCTCGTATTCGCAAATTGCGGAAGTAACGGTCTCTAATCTGCCGAAAGAATTTTCGCTCGAGCAAAACTACCCCAATCCCTTTAACCCAACAACGACTATTAGCTATCATCTGTCAGCTAACAGCTTTGCGACATTGAAAGTGTATGATGCAATTGGCAGAGAAGTAGCAGTCTTAGTGAATGAAGTAAAGGAAGCAGGAAGTTATTCGGTTCATTTTAACGCTTCACATCTTTCCAGTGGAATTTATTTTGCGCGGCTGCAAAGTGAAAACAAAGTGCAGTTGAGGAAGATGCTGCTGCTGAAGTAATTATCAGAACGATTTCTGTTTCCTCCAAAAATATTTTAAGGACGATCTTTCGATCGTCCTTTTTTATTCATTGATTTTCGTGCAGGCAGTCGTTATTTTCCACAACAGTATGCTTTTAAAATTCTATCCTCTTCCGGTTATTCTTCTCTGTCTTGTTCACTTTGCGGCGGCGCAGGTCACCGGTACGTTGACTATCGATCAAGGATTATCTCAAAATTATGTTTACGATATTCTTCAGGACAGCAAGGGCTTTCTTTGGTTTGGAACAAAAGAGGGTTTGAACCGTTACGACGGATATTCATTTGTCGTCTATAGAAATGATCCGCTTGACCCTCATTCATTATCCAATAACACCGTTACTTCTTTGTACGAAGATTCTGCCGGTGTGCTGTGGATTGGCACCATAGCCGGGGGTTTAAATAAATTTGATCGGAAGACAGAGACATTCACAAGAATCAATTTTGAATCTGATACTATTTTTCAAAAACAATCGGAACGAATTAATGCGATCTCACCCGGTGCAAATGGAATCTTGTGGATAGGCACGCACGGCGGCGGACTTGTACGATTTGATACAAGAACATTTAGGTGCGAACGGTTTGTTCCAAATTCGCTGCGCCGTTCCGAAACTATTCCAAACAATGATATATCCGAAGTTGTTGAAAGTGGAAACACAACGTGGATTGCGACCGCCGAAGGTTTAGGAATGGTGGACCTGCGCCTTAAAACAATTACAAATATATTCTTCACTCCACATAATGTTCACGATCAGATCACGACAATTTTTAAAACATCGCGCGGCGAGCTGTTGGTGGCGCACAGAAATGGCGTTGATCTGTTCGATGGAAAACACTTTCTTCCATTTTTTACTGCGACTGATTCAAATGGTTTGTATTGGACAGCGCGGATTCGAGAGGATGCGCAGGGAAATCTTTGGTTTGGAACAATGCGCTCCATCGCGAAATATGATTATGTTTCAAAACAAATTTCGACGATCGCTTCTATAGAGACGGAGCGGTTTACGCGGGGCTTGTATATTGATCGCTCAAATGTGGTGTGGTGCGGAACAACGGGATGGGGAGCATATATATGCAATCAAAAAGTATTGCGGTTTGGCGCGAACGAAGGGAATTTTCTGTTCGAATTATTCCGCGATGAACTGGCGCTGATCAACAAACGGAAAGATGTTCACGATAAAAATTCAGGAATAAATTTTTCTCTTCGCGGCGGTTCGTTTGCTTCGTGTCTTCGAGACAGCAACGGCGATGCATGGCTGATGGCCGCAAATAAATTATTTTTTTATGAAAAGAAAACTCGCCGACTGAAAAATATTAGGACGAATCCAAGACAATTCCTGACGATGCGGGAATGGTCAACAAGCAAACTTTATGAAGATCGAAAAGGAAATATTTGGATAGGCACTGTCGGCGGTATCAGCAAATTAGATAAACGAGATTGGACATTTGATTATTATCGTCTCTATCTGGATTCGACAATTTCTGAAAACGATATAAACAAAACATCGTACAAAGATATTACGTCGATCATACAGGATCGCAACGGCGTTTTTTGGGTAGGCACTCCTGCCAACGGATTGTTTCGTTTTGATCCCGTAACCGGCTCAATCAAAAATTATACGAATCGTGCATTGGATCCTGCGTCGCTCAGCAATAATTACGTGCTTTCAATTTGTGAAGACCCCGTCAACCCCGATTCGATTTTATGGATAGGGACGGACGGCGGCGGATTGAATCGTTTCACTGTGCGCACGGAAAAATTTTTACCGTTCACGCAACAAAAGGATTTTCCCAATAATGTTGTCTATGGCATTATGTCCGATAAGAATCATTTCTTGTGGATGAGCACAAATAATGGATTGATCAAAATGGATCCGCGAAACTCTCAGATCATTCATTATGATATTCGCGACGGCTTGCAAAGCAACGAGTTCAATAGAAATGAATATTACAAAACAGAATCGGGAAAAATGTATTTTGGAGGCATTTACGGATACAACGCATTTGTGCCGGAAGAGATCAAAAATAATCCGGTGATTCCAAATGTTGTATTGACTGAATTCAGCCTTTTCAATAAATCAGTCACTCAACGTTCTTCTCAATCTCCGCTGACCGCGTCAATTTCCGAAACAAAGAATATTACCTTGGAGTATTCGCAAAACGTGTTCACCCTTGAATTTGCGGCATTGGAATTTTCTGCACCGTTAAAAAATCAATATGCCTATAAACTCGAAGGGTTCGATGCGGAGTGGATTCATTTAGGTGTCCGCCGGCGAGCAACGTACACCAATCTTGATCCCGGAAATTATATCTTTCACGTGAAGGCATCAAACGGTGATGGTGTTTGGAATAATAAAGGGACATCTGTTGCAATAACGATCCTTCCGCCGTTTTATATGACATGGTGGTTTCGTGGAATTCTTATTTTTCTTTTTCTCTCGACAGGACCGACAATTTATTACGGACGAGTAACGCAGCTAAAACGCGAACAGCAGCGCCAGCACGAAATCTCGCAAATGCTGATCGAAAGCCAGGAGGTGGAACGGAAACGTATCGCACAGGAGATGCATGATTCATTGGGACAGGAATTGCTGGTGATTAAAAATCGTGCTGTGATGGGGTTAAAGACTGCTGCAGAAGAATCAAAAGAGAAAAGACAATTGGAGCAAATTTCCGATGGTGCTACAAATATTCTCAAGCTCGTTCGTGCAATTTCGCACAATCTTCGTCCGCCGGAGCTGGATCGATTAGGTTTGACGGAAACAATTCGCTCTATTTTATCGACTGTGCATGAGGTTTCAAATGTGAAATTACATGGAGAATTGGAAACCATTGATGGAATGATCAAAAAAGAAAATGAAATCAATGTCATTCGAATTCTTCAGGAAACGTTAAGTAATATTGAGAAGCATTCAGGTGCGTCCGAAATCTTTATTATCATGAAGTTGGAACAACAGCATATCGCTCTCACGATTAAAGATAATGGAAAAGGATTTACCGCCAATAAAATAAAACATGGAATCGGACTTGCGGGAATTTCGGAACGAGTTCGTATATTGCATGGGTCGCTTTCCATTACCTCGGCAATTGGTGAGGGAACAACAATTTCGATTACAATCCCGATTCACAACAATGTCTGAACAAATGCAGTACATATCTGTCCTTCTTGCCGACGATCATCCGTTGATGCGAAAAGGATTAAAAGAAATGATCGAAGAAGAAAAAATCTTCCACATTATTGCAGAGACAAATAATGGAGAAAGTGCGCTGTTGCTCATCGAACAGCGCAAACCTGCAATTGCTGTTCTTGATATTGACATGCCGAAAATGAGCGGGTTGGAAGTTGCAGCGGCAGTGAAGGAGAAAAAAATATCTACCCGCATTATATTTCTTACGATGTACGACAAAGAAAATATTTTCATCAAAGCAATTGAGATTGGTGTAATGGGATATGTGTTGAAAGAAAGTGCGGCAACGGAGATTGTCGAAGCATTGAAGAGCGTCAGCATGGGAAAACATTTTATCACTCCAGCCCTTTCCGGCGTGTTGGTGAAACAAACGACACAATCGAATCTTCGGGGTGATGAAGTCTTGGCTATCTCTCAACTAACTGCAACTGAAAGAAAGATTGTCGCACTCATCGCACAAGATCAATCGACCAAAGAAATTGCCGAAACATTATTCATCTCTCCGAGAACAGTTGAAACGCATCGCAACAACATCTGCCAAAAATTGGATGTGCATGGAGCAAACGCATTGTATAAGTTTGCCATTGAAAACAAAAATCTGTTGTAACAACCTTTTGTCGTGTAAGCCCTC
Source organism: Ignavibacteriales bacterium (assembly GCA_037443785.1). Taxonomy (GTDB): domain Bacteria; phylum Bacteroidota; class Ignavibacteria; order UBA10030; family UBA8401; genus JAQUOA01. Next base: position 6,431 of record JBBINR010000052.1, read on the forward strand.
TTAAACATTCTACGTACCTGTACGTAGTGAATTACGTATCCCTGCGTATTACTTTTCAGACACATTTCTCCGTTATTATTCTCAATAAAATTCGACTATTTCCATCGAAAGAATCCTCTCCATGAAATTCATGATTGTTGACGACAACGCCGGTATGCGCGAGATGATCCGCGCTGTGGCGTGCAGAGAGAATGATTCTGTATTGGAATGTTCCGATGGGATAGAAGCAGTTTCCGAATTTCCCAAATTCCGTCCTGACTATGTGTTGATGGATATTGAAATGAAAAAGATGGATGGATTTACGGCAACAGAAAAAATCTACGAATATGATTCCAGAGCAAAAATCATTTTTATCACGAGCCATAATACCTCTGCGTTCAGAATGAAAGCAAAAATGCTGAATGCAATAGGATTTGTGACCAAAGAAAATTTATCAGAACTCAATCAATTACTCACCAGATAATTTACAAGGCAAATTTATGAGAGTTTCTACCGTATTCTATTTCATTATCGCACTTCTGTTTGCACTGTCAACGGATGCATTCGCGCAATACGATGTTTCCATCGGCTCAAGCGCCAGCAATGGCGGTTCGTGGGATGACAGCGGCAATCCTGCAGTGTGGACTGCGGATGGTACCAACATTTACTCGCCGCCATTTCATACGGTGAATAAAGATGAAATTGTGAGTCGCTTGAATGCAGGAATCTCTGTAACGATTTTGTCGAACAGTTCACTGTATTTGATGGACAGCGTTGCGATCAGAAAAACATCCGGCGGTGATGCAACATTGAAATTTCTTTCCTCCACAACAACCGTCAATAAAAGTTGGATTTCGATTGGATATGCAACCTCTAACGGAGGGTACGATACGATTTCTTCTACAAGCGGTAAATTGAATATTATTTTTAATGCCGATGGTGACGGAAATGGAGATGGATTTATAAAAACCAGTCCATACAGTGGCTCTACCAATTGTTATTTTTCCAGTAATGGCGGAGATATTATTTTCGGCGGCGGATCCGATCCATACACAACCTCCGCGTATGGTTATCCCAGCGGCTATTATGGTGTGTATCTTCAAGGTGTTCATTGTTATTCTGATTCAGGGCAAATTATTATTCGCGGAAATGGTACCGGTGATAAATCGGGGGTTGAATTAGGAAATTCCAGCGTGTTTCAATCATCCACAGGAAATGTAACGATTGTTGGCGCGGGTGGAAATTCTTCGACTCCGGGATATGGTGTTACAATCTATTCTGATAATACGACCATTCAGACAACGGATGGAACAATTACCGTAACCGGAACAGGTGGAACCGGAACGAGTACTACAGAACCCGGCCTTCGGTTGAGCAACGCATCAAAAATTCTTTCAACTAATGGAAATATCAATCTCACCGGGACGGGAGGCAGCGGTCCGACAGGATATGGATACGGAGTGTGGATCAGCGGATATTATGTGAACGATCCGTTAATTCAAACTAGCAATGGAACGATAACGATTAACGCAAATGGCGGTGCAACCTCAGGGGCAGGTTCTACCTACGGAATGCTTCTTGAAGATGGCGGAAGCATTGGTGCGACCGGAACCGGTGCTATTACTATTACTGCAACAGGCGGTACCGGCGGATCAACGAATAATGGTTTACGAATGACGCACGGGCAAAGCACGCCGGGATATATTCAGACGAATTCCGGAAATATTTCGATTACTGCTACAGCAGGATCGGGAAGTGCCGGAGGAAGTACTGGTCTCTATATGTACAGCTATGGCGGCGGGGCAACCTCCGCAATCTCTTCTACATCTGGAACGATTGATATTCACGCGACTTCAAAAAACGGCGGACACGGAATTGAAATGAGCGGTGAAGCTACCGTTATTCAAAGTAGCAATAATGTTACCATTATTGCTGACACCAGCGGTTCGGGATACGCAGGAAACGGCATCTTTACCGGCTTTGGTTCGGATATTAAAACAACAGGAACGGGAAATCTTACTATCACTGCAATTGGTTCTGGTGTTGGCGGCACTAATCATGGAATATATCTCTCCGGCGGCGGCTCATCAATAATTGCAACGGAAGATGGTGCTCTTAATATTTCATCGTATGGCGGCGGAAATTCTGCCAACGGCAATCACGGAATTGAATTGAGTACAAACAGCTATATTTATTCGCGCGGCGGAAAAGTTACTGTGAACTCGACTGCAGGATTTGGCGGATATGGCGTGTATATGAATTCGAGTTCATACATTGAGGCAGATTCCAGCAGTTTATTTCTTACGGCAACAGGAACCGGAAGCGGTTTTGGATTTGGACTTTACAAATCCGACGGAATAGGACTGTTAGGAAGTTTGTACGGCGATACGTGTTATATCAAAGCAACAGGAAGCGGCACCGGACTGGCGCTGGACGGTTACGGCGGAATGACCATTGGTTCTTCGACATTTCCGGGAGAATTAATTATTGAAGCCGATGCATCAACATCAGACCAGATTAATCTTTCTGTCTTTACTATTCGCGGCATTGGAAGATTAACGCTGCGACCATTGCTTGCTTCCACAACTATTGGAATCGCTCAAACTGGTTCATTTAATCTTTCAACATCCGATCTTGCTGTCATTCAAGACGGATTTAAAATGATCACCATTGGACGCAGCGATGGAACAGGACAAATTATGACTGGTCCGTATTCGGGTACACTTACATTTAGCGATTCATTGACAATACTATCTAATACCGGAAACATTTTTTATGACGGAAGTATCAATGTTGGAACAAACAGTCTCACATTTACAACAAACGGAGGAGTGCAAGGCGGCGGCGTTAATCGAATACTCACAGCGGGAACATTAACGTTGAACGGTTCTGGATTTGCAAGTAGTATTTTGATACCAACAGTTGATAATCTTAATTTAAATACAACGACTGTTGTCTTGAATTCGAATACCCAAGTAAATAATCAGTTAAATATAAATTCATCGCATGTAAGAGTTGGTACGGGTGGTTTTATATTAACGCTTGGAACGGGTACGTTAAATACAGGAGCATTTAGTTCCACCGGCGGGCAAATTGAGGGAAAATTTAGCCGGTGGGTGACTGATACGACGAGCAGTGTAACATTTCCCCTGTCGAACTCCACAAATAAAGATAAAGGAATCACACTTTCGTATTCCACACCCCCAACAACAGGAGGTACTATAACGGCGCGTTGGGTTCCAGGCAATCCCGGGACGAATGGTCTGCCGCTATCTGAAGGTGGTTGGTCTATTCCATTGACGGAAACGAGCGGTTATTGGACTGTTGATTCCGGCAACGGACTTTCCGGCGGAACATACGGTATTGATTTTTCAAATGAAAATGTTTCCTACACACAAGCGGCAAAAGTGCGTATGCTTCAGCGTGCGAACAGCAGTTCCAATTGGTCGCTTCAGGGAACGCATTCTGATGCAACAACATCAAGCGGAATTAGTCACGGTCATCGCACCGGATTGACAGCGTATGGACAGTTCGGCTGGGGACAAGCAGTTGGCAGTGCAACCGCACTTTCGACAGTTTCCGGAAATAATCAGATTGGTTCGCTGAACAGTGCGCTGGTTACTCCGTTCAAAGTAAAAGCAGCAGATGCAGACGGTGCTGGTGCACCGAGCGAGACCGTAACATTTGCAATTGTGGATTCACCTTATGCGGCAACTGGTCATTCGCTCTCATCGTACAGCACAACAACAAATAATAATGGGGAAGCAACAACAACCCTGACGTTGGGGAATAAAGCCGGACGTTACATGGTTACAGCAACTTCCGGAAGTTTAACCGGCAGTCCGCAAACATTTACAGCAATGGCGTTTGATCAAACAGCAGGCAATGCGTTGATGTTTGATGGCAGTAACGATGTAATTGCTGTTCCTGCTTCCGATTCAATTAATCTTTCTGTCGGAACATGGGAAGCATGGGTGAAGCTGAATACGTTGTCTCATCACAACAGAATTATTTTTAAAGAAGGGGCTGACCAATTAGGTAAATACGAATTGTATGCGCTTGATAGTAACAATGGAAATGCATTCAAGGCGGATGTTGTTGTCGGTCTCCAACGGTACACAGCAACGGCATCGGGTGTTTCTGCAACATCCGGAACGTGGTACCATCTTGCGGCAACATTTGATGGAACGAATCTCAAAATTTATGTCAACGGAACGCTGCGCGGAACAACAGCGGTTGCGGGTACGATTGATGCAAACACTGGTCCGCTAGGTATTGGCGGAAATGTGAGCGGAACACTTTCATCAACATTGGAAGGAACGCTGGACGAAGTGCGCATTTGGCGTGTTGCGCGCACTGAGTCCGAAATTCAGGCCGATATGCACAAATCGTATTCATCTTCTCAAACAAATCTTGCGGCATATTGGCAATTTACTGAAGGAAGCGGATCATCAACAGCGGTTGATGTTGTTAACGGAAATGTTGGAACGTTGACCAATATGAACACAACTTCTGCGTGGACAACATCAACGATTCCTTTTGGATTAGGAACGACAACAACGGCGAGCAATTTCTCTTCCGGAACGGCATCGCTCGGCGATCTTTCGTTCACAACAACCGATGCACTGGATAATGCTGTATCGCTCGCATCTCGCTCGTACACTGTTGCACCAGATTCCGTTCCATCCGGAACAGTATTAAGCAACCAATACTGGTCTGTGGATGCGTACGGTGACCCGGGAACATTCAGCGCGAACGTGACATTTACCGTTCCGTCATCATTTACGAATAACAACACAAACTTCCTTTCACAATATAAACTCTACCATCGCTCCTTTGGCGGTGATGGTAGTTGGACGCTGTTGAACAGCGGCGCGAATTCAGCGACTTCGACAACAGTTACATTCAACGGAGTAACACAATTCGGGCAGTTTGAACTTGCAACGACAACAGTCGCTACGGATTCTACTCCCGGCTACGCTTTAAAATTTGACGGCGTAGATGATTATGTGAATGCGGGCTCTGGTGTGAACATCGCCGACAGTTCGTTTACGGTTGAGTTTTGGGCAAAGCGTTCTGCAAATTCCGCAGGTTACATCTTTAGTCAAGGAATCGCATCAGAAAATCAGGGTTTGCATATTGGTTGGAATACATCTTCTCAATTGAGGTTCGATTTCTACGGTCTCGAAGCTCTCAATGTTTCGCTCAGTTACGACACACTATGGCATCATTGGGCATTCACATACAACGCGGCAACGAATGGACGCAAAATATTTTTGGATGGCGCTGTGATTGCTGCTGATGCACCGGCTAATGATTATTCAGGTTCGGGAACATTGTACCTCGGCAGGCGTTTCGATTCCGGTCAGCCGCAATTTGCCGGATCGTTGGATGAAGTGCGCGTGTGGAACAGTGCGCTTGATTCTACAAGCATTCGACAGCAAATGCACCGCATCTATACTACACCAGTATCAGGAATGCTTGCGCAATGGCAATTTGCCGAAGGAAGCGGTACGACGGTAAACGATCCTGTGAATGCGAATAATGGTACGTTGGTGAATGTTAATTTCAATGCTTCGTCCGGCTGGTCAAGGTCAACAATTACTGCGGGCGTTGGAACGAGCGCTTCCGCTTCGGCATTTACAACGGGCACAGCAAATCTTAGCATGGCGAATCTTTCATTGACAACGACGAATGATTTTGATAATGCTGTTGAGTTAACAGCAACGGCAATCAGCGTTGCGCCAAATGTACAGCCGACAGGCGTGGCAAGCACGCTAAGTGATAGGTACTGGGTGCTTGATAAATTTAATGATGGTGGTTCGTTCAGCGCCAATCTCACATTCACCGTTCCTTCATCATTCACGAGTGGTGTGCCGAATTCATTCTACAAATTATATTCACGCGAAGGGAACAGTGATACGGCGTGGGTACTGGTAACGACGGGCGCTGCGAGTTCTACATCAACTTCAGTTACGTTCAACGGCATTACATCATTCAGTCAATTTGCCCTTGGAAAAGCGGACACCTATCCGTTCGATACAACGGCAGGGTATGCGCTCTCGTTTGACGGCACCAACGATTATGTCACTCTTCCAATTTCATCTTCGCCTCATTCATACACCATTGAAATGTGGGTGAAGCCGGCAGTGACAACTAATGCAAATATATTCGTTCGCACAGATGCCGAAGGAGATCAAAATGGTGCATTTTCACATCAACTGAGAATTGAGAACGGCGTTTTTGTGCATTATTTGTACGATGAAGGGTATTATGGTTCTATAGGACTTAGCGGAACAACGCAGGTGGTCGCAAACCAATGGTACCATATTGCTATCGTTGCGGGAGATTATAATGGCGGTTCACCTGCAATGCAATTGTATGTGAACGGTGTAAAGGAAGCGGATATGTATGACACCTACGGAGACTATCCATATCAACTTTGGTCTGGTGGAACATTATATATGCTCGGTTCTAATGGCGGCGGATTGCCGAATTTTCAGGGAACAATTGATGAAGTGAAAATCTGGAATTATGTCCGCACCGCAGATCAAATTCGCAGCGATATGCATCGCACGCAATTTGGCGCACCGTCGGGATTGATTACCTACTATCAATTGAATCAGGGCAGCGGCACAAGTGCGACAGATATTATGAGCGGCTATAATGGCACACTCACCAACGGTCCAACGTGGACAACATCCACCGCTCCGCTTGGAAAAGGAACAGCAACATCATCAACTTCATTCTCTACCGGAACAGCATCGCTCGGTTCAGTTTCGCTGACGATGACGGATGATTTTGACAATCCGGTTGATCTTTATACGACAGCAATTTCTGTTGCACCAAATGCACTTCCCTCCGGTTCATCAACAACATTAAGTGACCGGTATTGGATTGTGAATACATTCGGAATGCCGGGAACATTTTCCGGAAATCTGACATTCACCGTTCCTTCTACCTTTACAAATAACGGAACAGCTGCTGCATCGAATTACACTTTATACAGAAGGAACAGCAATGACGAAGGAGGCTGGACAGCCATTGCTACCGGTGCAAGTCTTACGGCAACTTCAGTCACGTTCAACGGTATTACATCGTTCAGTCAGTTTGCCATCGGCACGAACGATCCGCTGCCGGTTGAATTGGTTTCCGTGAGCGCCGCTGTAAAACAAAACAATGTGGAATTACATTGGAAAACGGCAACAGAATTGAATAGTCACGGATTTGAGATTCAACGTATGACCTCCTCCCAAACCCTCCCCCTGCAAGGGGGAGGGCAAGGTGGGGGTTGGCAACGCGTTGGCTTTATTGAAGGCTCAGGCAACAGTAATGCGCCCAAAGAATATTCCTTTGCGGATGCGAAAGTGACAAACGGAAAATATGAATATCGTTTGAAACTTGTTGACCGCGACGGATCATTCAAATATTCACAATCTGTTGAAGCAGAAGTGAAATTTATTCCTACGGTCTTTGCGTTGTCGCAAAACTACCCCAATCCGTTCAATCCTTCGACGACGATCAATTATCAACTGCCAAAAAATAGTTATGTCACTTTAAAAGTGTACGACATACTCGGTAAAGAAGTAACAACGCTTGTTGATGAAATGAAAGAAGCAGGGAGTTATGACGTGCAGTTGAATGCGCAGCAATTTGCGAGTGGTGTGTATTTCTATCGAATCCACACACGCCAAACGGATGGCGGAGCGAACAAAGATTTTGTGCAGTTGAAGAAAATGGTGCTGATTAAGTGATCATAGGAGAGAACTATTCGTTGTAAGCGAATAGTTCTCTTGAGAATGTATACGATATTTCAAATAAGATAACAATTCACGATTCCTATTTTTACACATTGGGGGTAACTTGAGACATTTTTTACGAATCACATTTCTTCTTTCTCTCGCGGTAGTGTCGCAGCTTTCTGCACAATGGAGCAACGGACAAAATGCCGATGTTGTTCTTGGCGCTGCAAATTTTACGACAATGGGCGGATTTACTACAAGCGATTCGAGTATGAATCGTGTAAGGGGAATTTGTATTGACCCGAACACCGGCAAAGTATTCGTTACTGATCTCGATAACAACCGTGTACTTCGATTCAACAGTGTAGATGTTCTTCGGAATGGTGGAGCCGCGGAAGCAATCTTTGGGCAGCCGAATGGTCAATCAACTTCGTCCGGCTCCGGAATTGATCAATTCTTCGGTCCTAACGATGTTGCCGTTGATAGTGCTGGCAATCTCTACGTTGCGGATGGAAATAACAGTCGCGTACTGAGATTTGCTAACGCTTCAACAGCGTCAACCGGTTCTTCTGCTAATGCTTCGTTTACAGGACTTATTGAGCCAACGGGAGTTTGTATAGGACCATCAGGTACCTTATGGGTTGCGGATTTTTCTGCCAACAAAGTTTTTCGATATAATTCCGCTCCGACTGTAGTTCTTTCTGCTTCGCCGTCCGGATATCTTGGAACCGGATCGGGAAGTGTCGCTGCAAATACACTCGGCACACCTGCTGATGTTGCTGTTGACACAGCGGGAACCTTGTATGTGTCGTGCTTTACCCAGAACAGGGTGCTGCAATTTTTGGATGCAGCCAATAAAGCGGATTCGGCGAATGCAGATGGCGGACTCGGTCAAGGCGCTACGTGGTATTCTACAACCGCTGCGGGTACATCTGCGTTTGCGCTCAGTGGTCCGTGGGGACTTGCAGTGAATGGCGCAGATCTGTACGTTGCCGACCGGAACAACAACCGAGTTCTACGATTTGTTGATGTGACAACAAACGGTTATGCATTTTACGTCTTCGGTCAACCCGATTTTGTTACAGCGGATGTTGCACTGACTCAGAACGGTATGAACGATCCTAATGGTGTTGCAATTGGAAATGATGGAACATTGTTTGTCACCGATTTCAACAATCAGCGTGTACTGCGATTTGAAAATATCACATCCAAGACAAATGGAGCAAACGCAGACGGTGTGTTAGGTCAGCCTGATTTTATCACCACTTCCACCTATCGCACAACAGGCAATCGATACAGTATACCTTACAATATTGTTATTGATAATGCGACTGGAAAAGTATTTGTCGGAGACTACGGTGCGAATAGAATCCTTCGTTTCAGCAGTACAGCCGCAATGACAAACGGCTCGGCACCTGAAGCTGTGATAGGTCAAACTAATTTCACTTCTACAAACAACGGCACCGCGGCAGATAAATTGTCCGCCAATTATGGGATGGCGATTGATGCTTCAGGGCGCTTATGGGTTGCCGATAATGTCAACAATAGAGTTCTTCGTTTTGATAATGCGGCTGCCTGTTCTTCAGGTGCAAGCGCATCTCAAGTTCTCGGGCAGGCGAATTATACTTCGTCCACAAGCAATACAACGCAAGACGGTATGAGCGAGCCTGTGGGTGTCGCAATTGATGCATCGGGCAATCTTTATGTTGCAGAGCAAGGTAACAGTCGTGTGATTATTTATTTGAATGCCGCCTCAAAGAGTAACGGAGCGAATGCGGATATCGTTTTGGGACAGCCGAATTTTACATCAAGTTCAATCGGTGCTGATCAAAGCACTATGCAAAATTGTACTGGGGTTGCGATAAGCTCTACAGGAACATTATGGGTTGCTGATCCAAACAATAACAGAGTGTTGCGTTTTGATAATGCTGCCTCAAAATCCAGCGGTGCTGCTGCCGATGGCGTGTTAGGACAGACCAACTTTGTATTGGTTGGTAGCGCGACAACACAAAGCGGAATGAATTATCCTTATGCAGTGTCGGTAGATAACACGGGCACTTTGTATTGTGCCGATGCTTCCAACAACAGGGTGCTTGTTTTTCTTAACGCTGCTTCAAAATCCAACGGAGCGAATGCTGATTATGTTCTTGGACAAACAGATTTTGTGTCTGGTGCCCCCAACACTGTGCAAGATGGACTGAATTATCCTACAGATGTTACCATTGATAGCAACAACGGAAAACTATGGGTTATGGATGCGAGTAATTATCGCGCGCTTAGGTACACTTCAAGCAGTCCACTGCCGGTGGAATTGGTTTCTGTGAGCACCGCTGTAAAACAAAACAATGTGGAACTGCATTGGAAAACCGCGACGGAATTGAGCAGTCATGGATTTGAAATTGAAAGAAAACAAATTCCCCTTAATCCCCCTTTACAAGGGGAAAGCCGCGAAGCGGCAGAGGGATTTCGTAAAATCGGTTTTGTTGAAGGTGCGGGAAACAGCAACGCGCCCAAAGAATATTCCTTCGCCGATGCAAAAGTGACAAACGGAAAATACGAATATCGTTTGAAACTCGTTGATCGTGACGGATCATTCAAATATTCGCAGTCTGTTGAAGCGGAAGTGAAATTTGTTCCGTCTGTCTTTTCATTGTCGCAGAATTATCCCAATCCGTTCAATCCGTCAACTGCGATCACTTATCAATTGCCGAAGAACAGCCACGTATCGCTGAAGGTGTACGATATTCTCGGCAAAGAAGTTGTAACGCTTGTGGATGAAGTGAAGGAAGCAGGAAGCTACAATGTGCAGTTTAACGCTCAAAATATTGCAAGCGGCGTATATTTCTATCGAATGGTAGCAGGAGATATTGTGCAGATGAAGGAAATGATGTTGATTAAATAACACTTGAAAATATAAATCATACTAATGAGTCCGATTTCATTTTTGCAATGAATCGGACTTTTTGTTTTTCTCAGACAATGTGCTCTGTGGTACAATGGATAATTGACAATCGTAAACGATTTCTCTAAGTTGTTCGGAACTTCAACGCATAAATTTTCCACACCTTGCAAAGGGGATGCCTGATGAAAAATTTTATTCAATGTTCCTTAAAGTGCATTTTGTTTTTCTTGCTTGTCTATTCAAATCTTTTTGCACAGTGGTCAAACAATCCCGCTGTCAATAATGCACTCTGCATCGCAGTGGAAAATCAAAGCAATCCCATCAGTGTCAGCGATGGTTTAGGAGGAGCAATTGTGACGTGGTCTGATTATCGCAGCGGAACGAATAGTGACATCTATGTGCAGAGAATCAATGCATCGGGTGTTGTTCAATGGACTGCCGATGGCGTTGCCCTCTGCACCGCAGCGGGAAATCAATATAGTCCCGCTATTGTCAGCG
>JBBINR010000053.1:0-17047 GCA_037443785.1 Ignavibacteriales bacterium
ATGTTGCCTCTCCACATAATTCGACGGACATAGGCTGAAGCATTTTCATGTCCCATTGCCACGAAATAAACCGGAATGGATGTGGTGATTCGTGCATCGGGAGGAAAAAATTGTTCAAGTGTCGCAATAATTTTTCTATCGAGCTGATGCTGTTTTACTTGTTCGAGAAGTGTTTTAATCTTGTCAAAATTTTCAAGCGTCGAATTCAAACCGAACATATCAGTAGAAGAGCCTGTGCCGTTTCTAAATCGTTCCAACTCACGTGAAAAATTTTGTGAAGAATATTGTTCGCGTGCTAGCAGTGCACTGGTTGCGGCTGCAATCTGGTTCCCGCGCAATTCAGCAACGCGATTTGCATTGGCAATGCGTCCTTCACGCAAATCAATCAAGCCGTCGATCGATGAAAAATCTAACCGAAGCGAAACGTTAAAGTTAGGATTGGATTGTGATAAAAGAAATGAAAAAGCAAAACACACAAGGTAAAATATTTTTACGCCTGTTGTCACACTATCCTTTAAAATTCTGAAATGCCGTCTTAATTCCTCGTGTTGCTTGTCGAATGCGTTCTTCGTTTTCGATCAATGCAAATCTTACAAACTCATCGCCGGCTTTTCCAAATCCGATTCCGGGAGAGACTGCAACTTTCGCTTCTTTCACAAGCATTTTGGAAAATTCGAGCGAACCCATGGAACGAAATTGTTCCGGAATCTGCGCCCAGACGAACATCGACGCTTTTGGCAATTCAACATTCCACCCAGCTCGTTGAAGTCCATTGACTAATGCTGATCTCCGCGATTCGTACATCGTGCGGACATCGCTGACACAGTCTTGCGGTCCATTTAAAGCAGTGATTGCGGCAATTTGAATTGCTTGAAACATCCCGTAATCAAGATAACTTTTTATTTTGATCAACGCGCCGACAATGTCTTTGTTTCCAACGCAGAATCCAACGCGCCACCCTGCCATATTATAACTTTTTGAGAGTGTATAAAATTCCACGGCGACATCTTTTGCACCTTTTACTTGTAAAATAGACGGAGCTTGATACCCATCAAATCCTAGGTCGCCGTACGCAAGATCGTGAATAATGCCGAGATTATTTTCTTTTGCAAAAGCGATGACTTTTTCAAAAAATGGAATATCAACAATTGCCGTTGTAGGATTGTTCGGAAAATTAAGCAGCAAAAAATTTGGCCGAGGGAGCGTATTCTTGTACGCTTCTTGAATTCTTCCAAAAAAATCTTCCTGCGGAAATAAAGGAACATGAATTACTTGAGCTCCGGCAATAACAAATGCGTACGGATGAATTGGATAGGCGGGTGTTGGGCACAGAACAGTATCCCCAGGACCGGTCAATGCGAGTGCGAGATGCGAAAGTCCTTCCTTTGATCCGATGGTGACAACGCTTTCTGCGTCCGGATTAAGATCGACATCGAATTTGCGTTTATACCAATCGCAGATTGCAACGCGTAATTTTGTTATTCCTTTGGATGCTGAATACCGATGGTTCGGATTTTTTTGTGCCGCTTCGCATAACTTGTCGATGATATGCTGGGGTGTCGGTTGATCGGGATTTCCCATGCCGAGATCGATAATATCTTCGCCGGCACGGCGCGCATTCATCTTTAGATCGTTAACGATTCCAAAAACGTATGGAGGTAAAAGTGAAATTCTTTCTGATGCTTTCATGGCTTTCTTGTGTTGTGATACTTAAATATATGAAAGCATCTTAACATAAAAAAGGCATCCGCTGTAAATGGATGCCTTTTTTAAAAATTATTTTAAAAGAACTTTATTTCTTTTTTGTCTTTGCAGGTTTTACCGCTTTAACCGCAGGTGCTTTTGGCGGTTCTGGCGGAGTTGTTACACCTTCGATTTCGTCCGCAAGTTTTCCAGCACCATAAATTTTTCGCATCGTTTCGATCATCACGCCTGGATGCACTGCAACAGCTCTGTTGATTTCTTCGGAATACATAAATCTTCCGGGAAGGCTTTCGATATTTCCATCGAAGATCAAACCGACGAGTTCAGCTTTTGCATTGATCACTGGTGAGCCGGAGTTTCCGCCGATGATATCATTTGTTGTGACGAAATTCATCGGAGTGGCGAGATTCAATTTGTTTAATCCATCCATATATTTTTGTGGAAGTTCAAAGTCGCCTTTGTTGTCGAAACTCAATGCACGATCGTACAATCCGTACATTGTCGTCTTCGATGGGGCTTTCGTTCCGTTCATCGGATATCCTTTTACCTGGCCGTACGAAAGACGAAGCGTGAAATTTGCGTCGGGAGGAAGTTCTTTTCCGTACACGGCAAAGCGTGCTTTGCCGACTGCTTCCGTTGCTTTGGAAATTATTGCAGAAACATTTTTTTCATTCCACTCGCGCGCTTCATCTCCGAATGGCACAATTACTCGTGCAACAACAATCATCGGATCAGTTGACGCAGCAATTTCTTTTTCGCCGCCGTCGATTAATGCTTTTCTGAATTCCGGTTTCACAAGCTGTGTTCCGGTTACTAAATCTTTTGCTGCTTGTTCAGGAGTTTTTCCATTCAATACCGCTTTTATCCATGGATCATCGGCACCAAGATTTTCCAAGGATTCTTTTAAACGATCAACGAGTTGAATCTCTTCAAGATCTGTATAGATCGGTGCTTTAGAAAAGAGACTGAACTTTGTCGCTCCGATATTTGCATCTTGATACTGGGGAAGTCGCTCGCCGTTTGGTTTCATCATTTCATTCGCATAGCGGGCAATCAACAGCGCATAGGAAGCAAGTTTTCCGGTTAAACCGCGATACGTGTCAATGGTAGACCGTTGCTTACTTCGCTCAATAGCCGCAGAAATAGAATCCCACGCCCAGCTGTATTGTTTTTTCCATTCGGGATTTGCATTCACTTTGTCCCGAAGATCTTTTTCTTCACTTGCCTTTTTCGCCATTAATTTTTTATCAAGCAAACCTTGATACTCGCCAGTCCATGCTTTTTGTGCGTTCTCAAGTCCAAAAATTTGTACGAGCGCCCGACGTTGCTGTTCTTCTCCCAACTTGGAATATTCTTTTAAAACTGCAATGCGACGTTTTACATTGCTTAAACGCGACGGATATGAAAAGTCGCGTGAGTATTCAATTTGGGAAAGCGTTTGCTGTCGGTTTGTTGAACCGGGATGTCCTGAAACAAACACAAGTTCCTGATCCGCGGCACCGGTTGTTTTCCATTTTAAATAGTTAGCTGACTGATACGGTTTATCGTTTTCATAGACTCGGAAGAAACACATGTCAACATCATAGCGGGGGAATGTGAAGTTATCCGGATCACCGCCATAAAATGCAATCTGTTGTTCCGGCGCCATCACCAAACGAACATCGGTAAATTTTTTATAGCTGTAGATCCAATATTCATTTCCATTGTATAACGATACAATGTCAGAACGCAAGCCGGTTTTCTCCATGCTTTCTTTTGTCAGCTGTGCAATGATTGATTTCTTCGCATCCATCGCTTCTCTATCAGTCATTCCGGATTTCACTGCGCCCAGAACTTTATCCGTAACGTTTTCCATATTGGTCAACACATTCAATTCAAGATCTAAGCACTTTACTTCTTCTTGAAGAGTTGCGGCATAAAATCCCGTGTTGACATAGTCCATTCCCTCTTTGGACATTTTTTGAAGCTGTCCTAATCCGACATGGTGATTGGTCATCACCAAACCGTTTGGAGAAATGAATGAACCTGAACCGCCGTCGTTAAATCGTACAGACGAAAGTCGGACATGGTCGAGCCATTCTTGTGTGATATCGAATCCATATTTTTCTTTTAATTGTTTTTTTGGCGGGTTGTCGAATGTCCACATTCCTTCGTCTGCCAACGAAACGGCGAAGAGAAGAAGCAGTGCTGCAGTAAGAAGCTTGATTTGTTTCATAGAGAACCTCTGTTTGTGAATTGAATATTGTACTGCGTTCTTTTGTTTTAGTGCGTGTTACGATTTCATGCGTTTGCCTTTTTCTTCTTCGGTAAAAATCCATCCGACAATTTTTCCAGGATCGATATCGTCGAAGTTTTTCCAGTATTCCGGTGTTCGGAAATTGCGAGAACTAGTATCGCCAATCGCAATGGTATCAATTTCCTTTTTAATGATCGCGAGCCGTTTCTTCCATTGCTCCATATTGCTTACACGAAGATCGATCCACCCATTGTGCGCCCAGTCGTCAATCGATTTTTTCGTGATGGGCAATTCATTCTCTCCACGGTACGGAGGAATTTTTACTTCATTTCCGCGAAGCAGTGTTTTTCCATCCTGCAATAAAATTGGGATGCCGATCGAAATGATCTCTGATCGGATATCTTCTTCTTTTTGAATCAGCGTTGTCAGATCGTCGGACATTTGCTGAGGAGAAGTTTTGAGTACAGTGTTCACTTTATCGTAAACTAGTTTGAGCAGATGCGCTTCGTGCAATAATTTTGATAGCTTTGGCGGTCCGAGCATTTCAAATGCAACGCTGTCGACGCTGTGTTCCCTTTCGAGCTGTTTCATCTTTTCGAGTGCGCTTTGGAACATGAATCCAGCGCGGTATGTTGGAGAAAGTGTTGCGTTGTCCAACGCATTGATAATGTCGTGACCGGTATTGCCCCCTTTGATTTCGTAAATCACTGACTCGGCAATTTCTTCGGGAGTCACAAATTCCATCTGTCCGGGAGTTGCAATTGCTTCAAATTCGCCACGGGAGAAAATTCCATTCTCGCCGGTATCGATAAATACAGAGCGAAGGTGTTTGTCAGTCGAACCTGCACTATTAATGTTCATTCTAATTTGGAATTTATCCTTTAGCACGATTCCTTCTTCAATGGGGCAGTCGTGAAGGTCAATCGGTTTTCCACGTTTGGCAATTTCGCCGTACGCAATTTTTTTCCATGCAATCGCTCCCGTCGGTTTAATTTCTTTTGTAATCGGCGCATCCGGAGTTCGTCCCATTAAAAAGAGAAGAAGCGTATGGGCACCGGCAACAGCCGATTTGCTGAGAAGGACGCGGGAAGGTTTTTCTTCACTATGAGTGTACGGAATGTTCAAGCCCATGCCGCCGGTTCCGCTTGTTCCGATCTTTACATACACATCGGTGCTGGCGTGATTCATTGAGCGATAAAAAATCTGTACATGCCGAATTAACTGCGGAGTGTATTGTGTGCACAGGAGCCGTTCGACTACTTCTTTTAAATCTGCATTCGATTTTGAAGAGCGTAATGCTTGTACAACATCGCGCGAACTCTGGAAAATATCCTGATACGCAATTGCTGTCGCTGAATTGATACAGTCGATAACGATGTCAGGTTTGTATTTATCGAGAAGTTGATACAGGGAAGAACGTTCGAGAACTTCAGGGCTGAGCTCTTCAAGCACATCATCTAAAAATTTTGATCTCTTATGCGTATCGGAAAGAATTTCATCGCGGTTTAAATCTTTGAATTCGTTCCTGACAAAAATGTTTCCCCACCACGGAACAAAGAAATTTTTCCCTGCCTTGGGATATTCCTTTCTCATTTGTTCGCATGCATTCTTTGCTTCGGATTCTTTGAGAGAGGTGAGGATAATGCCTTTTGGACTTTCATCCATCAGCCGGCGGCAAATTGCGGAACCGACAAGTCCCCATCCTCCGAGGACGAGAACAGTTTTATTGGTGATTGACATGGAGATTCTCTGTTTGAGTCATCTTTAGAAAAAAATTGCGGCGCACAAAAAAGATGTTTTCTTATATGCAGTGCAATAATTATTAAGTGGAATAAATATAAGGTTTTTTGAACCATTAAAGCTACCAACAATTAAAAATCGGACGAGTTTCTGTATAATGAAAGAATAACCACATATGGTTTTTTTGCGCAATGGAACAGAAGACATGTTTGTCTCAAAATTTTTTCGATTTATTCGTTGAACTGTCCCAAACTTTCAGTATTTTCAATACATAGAAACATAAATTTTTAATTTAAAAGTAGGTTTTAGCATTGGAACAAGCAGAAAAACTTTCCCGCCCGATCGTACAAGATTTAGACAATATTCTCGGTATTCCTTTTAAAGTGTTGGATGATGGTTTTATCCGTGTTGTTGATTATATGGGATCGGATGAATCAATCGTTCAGGCAGCGCGCGTTTCGTACGGCAAGGGAACAAAAAAAGTTTCCGAAGACCGCGGATTGATCCGCTATCTTCTCCGCCATCAACATACCACGCCGTTTGAAATGTGTGAAATTAAATTTCACGTCCGTGTTCCCATGGATTGCTGGCGCCAATGGATTCGTCACCGCACGGCAAATGTGAATGAATATTCTACGCGCTATTCGCTTGCCATTGATGCGTCACAGCAAACACCGTCAAATGAATGGCGAATGCAATCAAAAGATAACAAACAGGGGAGCGAAGGTTTTTTTGATCTTGAAAAGGGAAATCAGTTTTCAGCACAGGAATTGGAACTTCAAAATTTTTCTCGACGCGTTTACGAGGAACGAGTAAATGCCGGAATGGCACGCGAACAAGCGAGAAAAGATCTTCCGTTGTCGACATACACCGAAGCGTACTGGAAAGTTGATCTTCATAACTTATTGCATTTTCTCTGGCTGAGGATGGACGCACATGCGCAATATGAAATCCGGATGTATGCAAAAACAATTGGTGAAGAGATCGTGGCGAAGTGGGTTCCGTTTGCATGGCAGGCATTCTTGGATTACAAAGTGAATGCGTCGGCACTTTCGCAGATAGAAATAGAAATTATTAAAGCGTTGAACACGCAAGGCAAAGATGCTGCAATTGAAAAAGCACGTTCATTTAATTTGCTCCCGCCGGCAGGGCAAGAAATGAAATCCAACCGCGAACGCGGCGACATCGAAGCAAAACTTATTGCGCTCGGCTTTCAAATTCCGTGGAAGTAATATCATTTTCAAATCTCAATTGAAAATGTATGAAACTCATCATCATCGCTGCGTTGAATCGTAAAAGAGTGATTGGCCGAGGTGGAAAAATTCCGTGGCATATTCCTGAAGATCTGAAGCGATTTAAAGAATTGACGATGGGGCACGCGTTGCTGATGGGGCGAAAAACGTACGAATCAATTGGCAAGAAGCTTCCCGGACGGAGAAACGTTGTCATCACTTCGCAGTCCCTTCCTAATATTGAGCATTACCATTCTATCGACGAAGCGCTCGGTGCTGTTAAAGAGGAAGAAAAAGTTTTTGTCATCGGCGGAGGAGAAATCTTCCGGCAAACAATGCATCGAGTCGATGAACTTTTTTTGACGGTCGTGAATAACGAAGAGAGTGGAGATGCATTTTTTCCTGAATTTGAAACTGAATTTCAAATTCAGGAAATAGAAAAACATCAGGGATTTGTTTACAAAAGATTTGAAAGAAAATAGATTAGACTACTTCAACGCTATATGTAATTTTTGCCCCCGCCGCTTCCAGTGTTTTTGAAACAGAGCAATATTTTGTAATTGATAATTCAACTGCTCGTTCAGCTTTTTCTTTTGGGAGATTCCCTTTGAATTGAAAATGAGCATGAACAGTTTTCCAGAGATTTGCATCCTTTCCTGTTTCGCGTTCCGCATCTAATGTTATTGTCATCTCGAACGGTTCTAAACGCTGCTTTTTTAAAATCGAAATCACATCGATCGAACTGCATCCACCGAGCGCGGCAATAAGCATTTGCATCGGACGAAAGCCTTCATCATTACCGCCTGAAGATTTTCCATTATCAATAATTATAGTATTGCCGTTCTCATTTTTTGCCTCCATTTTAAAATCACTGTTGATACGGCGAACTTCAATTTTCATACAATCCTCTCTTATTTAGAGAAATATACAAAAGATTTCGCATCGGCGAAATTGCAATTACATTATTCTTTCAATATTATCGTACGTCAAACAATTCGGAGAAAAAATGTTCGATACATTGTCTAACGAATTAATGTGGTTCCTCATCGGGTTGATTTTTTTGCTCGCAGAATTTATGATTCCCGGTTTCGTTATCTTCTTCTTTGGTGTCGGCGCATGGGTTGTTGCTATACTTCTGTGGGTTAATATCAATCTTTCTTTTAATGACCAGCTTTTTATTTTTCTGATCTCGTCGATCATTTCTCTCGTTCTGTTCCGCAGGTACGGGAAAAAATATTTTCAGGGCAAAGTAAAAACCGACGATGCGCAAACGTTTGATGATATCCGCGGTGAAAAAGCAACGGTGATGGCCGATATTATGCCGAACGGCGTCGATGGAAAAGTTGAATTTCACGGTACGCTGTGGAACGCCGAATCGGATGTTGTAATTCAAAAAGGGAAGATTGTTGAAATTCTTGAACGCAATAATCTTACGCTGAAAGTTAAACCTGTTCAATAAAATCTGTAATTCATTCAGAAAGGATTTTTCTGTTATGGAAATACAAGCGATTATTCTTATTGGCCTGATATTTTTTGCTTTTATTATTCTCTTAAAAACAGCACGCGTTGTTCCGCAAAAAACGGTATTCATCGTCGAGCGGCTCGGGAAATTTCACGCAACACTGGAAGCTGGGTTTCATATTTTGATTCCATTTATCGATCGCATTGCCTACAAGCATTCACTGAAGGAAATGGTGATCGATGTCCCCCCGCAAAGCTGCATTACCAAAGATAATATCGGTGTCGAAGTAGATGGGATTTTATATATGCAGATCACCGATCCTGTGAAAGCATCATACGGAGTTGATAATTATATTTTTGCTTCGACCCAGCTGGCACAAACAACAATGCGCAGTGAGATCGGGCGCATTGATCTCGACCGAACGTTTGAAGAACGAGATAAGATCAATCAAGAAATTGTTATGGCGGTGGACAAAGCTGCATCGCCGTGGGGATTGAAAGTAACACGACATGAAATTAAGAATATCGTTCCACCCGCAAGCATTAAAGATGCGATGGAAAAACAGATGCGTGCCGAACGTGAAAAACGAGCTTTGATTGCGGAATCTGAAGGTGACAAGCAAGCGAAGATCAATCGTGCCGAAGGTGATAAGCAAGAAGCGATAGCACGTTCTGAAGGTGAAAAGATGAAACGCATCAATGAAGCGGAAGGACGCGGTCAAGAAATTGAACGCGTTGCTCAAGCCACGGCAAAGGGAATCAGAGAAATTGCCGCCGCAATAAATGAGCGAGGCGGTTCTGACGCTGTGAACTTGAGAATTGCAGAACAGTATCTCGGTGAATTTGGGAAGCTTGCGCAGAAAAATAATACCATGATTATTCCGTCGAATCTTTCTGATGTTGCGACAACGGTATCAACAGTGGCAAAAATATTTTCGGGAATGAGTCAGCAGCAAGCTGATGAAGTAAAAGATGCAAAGAAGAAGTGAAAGATAAAACCTTGCGAAGGTTCTAAACCTTCGCAAGGTTATGGAAGTATTTAAAACATCGAACCTAAATTGATCGTAATAAAAAATCCGCCAAATTCTTTTTTCTTGTTTACTTTTCCGGGCTTGGGATTTGCAAAATCGGTGTAGTCGGTCGGTCCCTGCATACTGGCAATACCGCCTTGAACGGGCACAAAATAGTATCGAATATTCACTCCGGATAATGTTCCCATATCGCTTCCAAAAAATGCCCCGATGCCGACATATCCGCCTGCCGTAAAATATGAATGCGCATAACCCCAACTGCTGAACCATTCTTTTTCATATGGTGCTGCGAGTATTAATGTTGGTCCTGCGCCTGCGTTAATGTAGGGCCGAAAACTGTCGGTAATATCATCGGCAAATATACGATACTGAACTCCGAGCATCAGCGGCATTAACAAAAAGCGATTTATTTTTCCGGGGCTGTAGGTTTGTCCCCAGTAATCAACATACTCAATTTCATTTTCGTCTTTCGAGTCGGCAATTCCGAATGTCATTGTTCCGGAAAGTTCACGGTCAAATTCCCTTCTGTAAAATCCAGCCGCACCAAAACCATTGTTTGAAAGCAGGATATCAATTCCCCATGCATCATGCATTTCCGTTTTGGTCGGGAGAGTAAGATTTTTATTAGGCGATTCAAAAATAATTGTCGAATCCGTTTGTTGCGCGGAAAGAACCGTTGCGACACAAATCAAAAGAAGAAGTATTTTTTTCATATCACCTCACCGTAAATATTTTCTACTCTACATAACGTATCATTCTACACTGAATAACGCAAATTTTAGATAATGAGTTTCAGGCATCGAAGGTAGTGTCGGATGATCGGGCGATGCGCCTGAAAATCGCAGCAATTGGACTTTTCTTCCTGCTTTGACACTGCTGTCGTTGATAACGTTTAAAAATGTCTCTTGATCGATATGATGGGAACATGACGCAGAAACAAAAATTCCAGGAGAAGAAACAAGTTTCAGGCCGTTGGTGTTGATTTCTTTATATCCTTTTATTGCAGTCGAAACCGTTTTTCTGCTTTTGGTAAATGAGGGGGGATCAAGAACGACGATATCCCATTTCTTGTTCGCAACGATTGCTTCGTTTAGAAATTGGAACACATCGACAGTGTGGAAATTCATGGTACTTAATTTATTGAGTGCCGCATTTTCTTTTGCGCGCTGGATTGCGTCCTCGGAGACGTCGACGCTGTCCACTTTTTTTGCACCAAACGCCGCAGCATACATACCAAAACCGCCTTCATTGCAAAAGCAATCAAGCACGGTTGCGTTGGATGCGAATGGTTTTAATGCGAGACGATTCTCGCGTTGGTCGAGGAAAAATCCGCTCTTTTGTCCGCTGAAAATATCGATTGAAAATTTTACTCCGTTTAAATCAACAACAGCAGGTTCAATGGTGCCGCGCAAAATATTTTTCCGCAGGGGAAGATTCTCAAGAGTGCGGAGCGTTGATTCATTTCGCTCGACAATTCCTTTCGGAGAAAAAATCTTTTCGATAACATTGCAAATTATGTCGATGCGCTGATCCATTCCTGCGGAAAATGTTTGCAGTGAAATGTGTTCGTTGTATTTATCGATGATTAATCCTGGGAGAAAATCACTTTCGCCATAGACGACACGGAATGTTTCGCTTTCAGGAAATAATCGCTTTCGTAATTGATAGGCAGACCGAATATGACGTTCAAAGAAACCTTCGTCAACCGGTTCAACTTTTGGAGATAAAAATCGAATCGCTATAAGAGAATGAGGATTGTAAAATCCGATGCCAAGAGATTTTCCATCAGAGCGGAGAATCTCCACAACGTCTCCACTTTCAGGCTTTCCTTCATTGCGATGAATCTCGTTGCTGAAAATCCATTGATGTCCGCTCAACAGCCGGCGTTCTTCGTTCTTTTTTAAAATAACATGTTTTTCAAGTGCGCTCATGGCATTAAAGTATTAAGAAATTAGTGAGAATCAAAGTAGGGATTCATCGATGCTGAAAGTAAACAATAATGTATTTTTTTAGAGCTTTTTTTTTCCGTACATTTATTCAATGAATGAAACAAAGAATAACTTTCGAGCGGGATATGTTGCGCTGATTGGCGAGCCGAATGTCGGTAAATCAACGCTTCTTAACTCGCTGCTGCAGCAAAAAATTTCCATCGTTACCAGCAAGCCGCAAACAACGCGTCATAAGATTCTTGGAATCGTCAGTGGAGCCGATCATCAGATTATTTTTCTCGATACACCGGGAATTATCAAACCAAAATATTTATTGCAGGAAGTAATGATGCGTTTTGCATCGTCCGCAGTAGAAGATGCCGACGTTGTGCTGCTGCTTGTTGATGCCGACAAAGCGAAGCGAAAAGAGTATGACGGAAATAATGAAGCGATTGAAAAAATCAAAGCGGCGAACAAAACAACATTTCTGATTGTTAACAAGATTGATCTTCTCAAAAAAGAAGAAGTTCTGCCTTTGCTGGTAGAACTTCAAGTACTGTTTCCGTTCGATGAAATTGTTCCGCTCTCGGCATTGAAATCATTCAATACGAAAGAATTGCTTCAAACCATTACCAAATATTTGCCGGAACATGTTCCATATTACGACACGGACATTGCCAGCGACGCGCAGGAACGATTCTTTGTCAGCGAAATTATTCGTGAAAAGATTTTTGAACAATTCTCGAATGAAGTTCCGTATTCAACGACGGTTGATATCGTCGATTTTAAAGAACGAGAAATGGGAAAGCATTTTATTTCTGCCGATATTATCGTTGAACGGGAATCGCAAAAAGGAATTTTAATCGGACGGCAAGGTGCCGCGTTAAAAAAATTAGGAAGTATTGCGCGGAAATCGATCGAAGAATTCGTCGGTCATTCCGTCTTTTTGGAATTGCATGTGAAGGTTCGTGAGAACTGGCGGGAGAATAAAGATTGGCTTCAGCGGTTTGGTTACAAACAGGAATAGCATATTCAATATAGTCCGTTTCTGCAAGAAGTCTCAAAAATCAAAAATTTGTCATTGCGAGCTGTTTTTTAGCGAAGCAATCTCCAGAAAAATTCAAAAGATTGCTTCAGTCGCTTCGCTCCTTCGCAATGACAGTCCATTTTTGAGATGGCTCCTAAAATTAGATGTTGTGTTTTTCATAGCTGAGAGCGCAAAGATCGCCAAATTTTTTTGTTAAGTGTATTAAGAAACCTCTGCGTTCTCAGCGACCTTTGCGGTGAATTTTATCAGCGCGATCCTTACATAATGAAAGCGAGCAATTATCATGGCAAGCATTAAACCTTTTCGAGCAATTCGCTATAATCAAAACAAAGTTTCAATCACCAATGTTGTTGCACCGCCGTACGATGTGATTTCACCGGAACAACAAAACGGATATTACGACAAAGATCAGTGGAACGTGATTCGTTTGATTTTAGGAAGGGAAGAAGATCGCTACAGTGCAGCGGCAAAGACGTATCATGAGTGGCAGAAGCAACAAATCTTAGTGCGCGATGCACAGCCGACAATTTATCCGTTGGTGCAGACATTCAAAGGATTAAACGGCGACATGATTCAGCGAAAAGGATTTATCGCTTTATGCCATTTAGAAGAATTTGAAAAGAAGATCGTTCTGCCGCACGAAAAAACTCTTTCGAAAGCAAAAGAAGATCGATTTAAATTATTCAAAGCGACGAAATCGAATTTCAGCCAGGTGTTTACATTGTATTCCGATCCGCAGAAAAAGATCGACACATTTGTCGATCCGATTAAATCGAGTAAACCCGTTGTTGATGTAGAGTTCGAACAAGTGCAAAATCAATTGTGGGCAAACACCGATCAAAAAGTAATCACGAGTATCATTGCTGAAATGGAACCGAACCAAGTATTAATTGCCGACGGTCATCATCGGTATGAAACAGGATTGGCGTATCGCGATCTGATGCGTTCTCAAAATCCAAATCACACAGGGAAAGAATTATACAACTACATCATGATGTTCTTCACAAATCTTGATGATGAAGGTTTGGTTATTTTCCCGACACATCGTGTGCTTCATAGTCTTCCAAAATTTGACGGCGCGGCGGTTGTTTCGACATTGCAAAAACATTTTGATGTTCATATCTATCCCAATCAGCAGATGATGATGGATGCGCTTGGAAAACACAATCGCTTTGCGTACGGTTTTGTTTCGAATCATTCTTCGAAATTTTTTGTGGCAAAATTAAAGAGCGATTCACTGCTTCACGAACTCGTGAAAGATCAGCTTCCTGATGTGGTGAAAGGGTTGGATGTTGTCCTGCTCCATAATTATATCATCCGCGATCTGCTTGCGGTTTCGCAGGAAGCGCAGGAGAAAAAACTCAATATTCATTATATCCAGAATGTGCATGAATGTGTCGATGAAGTTGCAAAAGGTGTTTCACAAATTGCATTCTTTGTGAACCCGACAAAGATTGGACAGGTGCGTGAGGTTTCTAAATCGGGAAATACGATGCCGCAGAAATCGACGTTCTTCTATCCAAAATTAATTTCCGGTTTGGTGTTCAATAAGATGGAAGAAGAATGAGCGAACGATTAAAAGTAATTTTTGCCTACACCGCGATTTGTACGATCTGGGGTTCAACGTGGCTTGCCATTAAGCTTGGCCTTGAAACAATGCCGCCGCTGCTTTCGGCCGGGTTACGGTTTATCATTGCGGGAATTGTTTTATACACGATCATCAAAATCAGAAAAATAAAAATTCCCTGGAATCCCTCAACGTATTGGTTCTTCATCATTGTTTCGTTGACGTCATTTTCATTTCCTTTTGGACTCGTCTATTGGGGAGAGGAAAAAGTATCTTCAGGCCTTACGTCGATTCTTTTCGCGGTCTTCCCATTTTGTGTTGCAATCATGTCTACCATATTTTTGCCGAAAGAGCGCTTAAACGCTGCAAAAATAATTGGAATTATTTTTGGTTTTTTGGGAATCGTTACGATCTTTTTCCAGGACGTTCAATTAGGAACTGGCACAGAACAATTTTTTGGAATGGCAGCAATTGTTCTTTCTGCGGCGATTCAAGCTTTCTCTGCTGTGATGATTAAAAAACATGGACACGATATCAGTCCTGTGGTTGTGAGTTTTATTCCGATGTCGTTTGCCGGGATTATTTTAGTGTCATCCAGTCTCATATTTGAAAACTTCTCAGCTGTCCACTTTACGGCAACGGGAGTTGCAAGCATTTGTTATCTCGCAATCTTTGGTTCGGTCACGACGTTCGTCAGTTACTTTTGGCTTCTTAAAAGAGTGGAAGTCGTTTTGCTTTCTCTCACGTCATTCATTACGCCAATTATTGCCGTCGTTCTTGGCGTTATTATTTTAGATGAGCATGTCTCGTCATATATTTTTGCCGGAACATTTTTGGTACTCCTTGGTATTCTCACAGCAAATGCATCAGATATTCGTTTATTGATTCGTCGGCGGGTTTTTCAAAAAGATTAAGAGTAATATTTTTAGCCGAAAGGTTTCGATCATGAAACTTGTACAATATTCCTTATTTCTTTTTTCATTCACTTCGTTTGTATTTTCTCAAACACTTGTTCAGCAAGAACCCGATCCCTGCGGCTATCCTGATTCTTCGATGATGTCTAAATTTGTCGCATCAATCGGCTTTGGCTACGGCTACGACACATTAAAGATTGATCTCGACAATTGGAGTAAAAGTCCCTTTGTGAAAATTGATTCAATCGGGGCAACGTTTCAAAACAGAACGATGTTCATGCTGACGATTGAGGATACGTCAAAAGTGGATTCTTCGCGCAAGAGAATCTGGATTCATGCCCGCACACATCCGATAGAAGTGCAGGGAACCTGGGTGACGAACGAGATCATAAAAATTTTGTTAAGCGATTCATCGATTGCCAAAACTTTACGCGACAGCTGCGTTTTCAATATTGTGCCGATGTATAATCCTGATGGGGTCGAATTAGGAAAGCTGAGAGAGAATGCAAACAACATTGATATCGAAGGCAATTGGAATACGTTTCCCAGTCAGCCGGAAGTGAATGTTTTACGGAATATGTTTACCACATTGATGTCGAAACCAAACCAAATTAAGATTGCGCTCAATATGCATTCGGCGTATCCTGACAAAAATGGAATTCCACATAGGTATTTTGTTTATCACACTGCAACAGGAACTTCTACTTCCTATTCTGCTCATGAAATAAAATTTATTGATACGGTCCGATGTCGATTCCAAGGAGGAATTGAGCCATATACTTTTTTCCAAAGCTGGACTTCTTCTGCGGCAAAGCAATATCCCGAAAGCTGGTTCTGGTACAATCACAAAGAAAACGTTCTGGCGTTGACGTACGAAGATATGAATGATCCGAGTGCGAATTCGTTTACCAAAACGGCGTTCGCAATTCTTAACGGCATTGCGGATGATCTTGGAATCACAAAGTCTGTGATGTATGTAGCTGAAAATAATACTGTCCCTTCCTCGTTCGTGCTTGAACAGAACTTTCCCAATCCATTTAATCCTTCGACAGTTATTCAATATCAAATCCCCATTAATCTCCCTTTGCAAGGAGGAAATTCGTCGAAGACGAAGGGGGGATTCGTGACGTTGAAAGTGTTTGATGTTATTGGAAGAGAAGTTGCCACGCTCGTAAACGAAACACAAAGTGCGGGACTGCACAGCGTTCAGTTTGATGGACGGAATCTTTCTTCGGGCGTCTATTATTATGTTCTTCGCTCCGGAGAATTTGTCAGCGCAAAGAAGATGGTGCTGCTGAAATAAATGAATGTATTTTGTTCATCTGTGACGGCTCTTCAAATTTTTTTGATGAGCCGTTTTATTTTTACACTTGAGAACATAACGATATTATTATACATTTTTTCATCCTCTTGTTCCCAATCTCTCCGCCAGAGGCGGACAAGTGATTGGGAACGCTGTTTGAGCAAAGCTCTGCTTCCAACTACTGAGTATATTGTATAACAACAGCCGGAGATACTCATGCATAAATTATTTTTTCTTTCAATAGTAGCCATTCTTTTATTCTCTGGCACGGACTGCAAAGACAAACCGCCGGTTGTGCCGCCGGAGAATAAACCGCCCGATACCACCAGCCATAATTTTATATTTACCACATACACATTCGGCGGTAATGCCGGCTCAAGTTACTTTAAGGATGTGGCGATAATTAACGACAGCGACATTTGGGCGGTGGGACAAATTTATACTTCTCCCGAAACAACATATAACGCCGCGCATTGGGATGGGAAGAAGTGGAAACTTTGGAGATTATATTATAGCACTAACTCTTTTATCAATTCTATTCAGGGAATATTTCCAATGAGTTCCAACAGTATTTACTTAGCGGCAGGAAGTATTTTCCATTGGGATGGGAGTTCAGCACAGGGTGAATTGGTTTTTTCAAGGTTAACGCTTCCGGATCCGAATGCTACTATTGAAAAATTATGGGGATTGAATAACAATATCTATGGAGTAGGCAATGCAGGCACAATAGTTCACTACGATGGCAGCACTTGGAGTAAGCAGGAAAGCGGCACGACCATAGACCTGCGGGATGTGTGGGGGACACCTGACGGGAAAGTTGTGTGGGCGTGCGGAGAAAGTTACAATGGGTTTAACAGCATTTTGCTCAAGTGCGAAACTAATC
>JBBINR010000054.1:0-16790 GCA_037443785.1 Ignavibacteriales bacterium
ATCATCGGCGATGTCCAAGCACACAATTCGAAGAGTAAATACTCGGATGATAAAACGCTGGTGGTGATTAAGCGGGTGAAGTGAACTTTAATCTTGTTAATTCTTTTACGATGTAATTTCAACATCCGTCATGCTGACGGATGTCAGCATCTTTCTAGAAAATAGATGCCGAAACAAGTTCGGCATGACGAAGCACCACATCTTTTACCCTTCTAAAAACATTTGTCCCAAAATTCCGTCCCAATCCGCTTTTGGGAAATATTTATGAAAGTCCGGAACAAGTTCGCCGCCGTCGGCAAGTGTGACGCCAATGCCGTTTGTGGCGAACGACATTTGCAGGCGTTCCATTTCTCTCATCAGCCATGGACGGATTTCCGAGCCGTGGAGAAGATGCGTGGTTCCATTTGAGGAATTCTTTGGTTTTATTTTTAGAAACCAACCTTTTTCTTTGTCGCCATGTTCAACAACTTCTCCATCGAGCGGAGAAAGAATGCGCAAACGTGCATTTTCTTTTTGCACATGCCAGCCGATTCCGCTTACGTGCAATTGCGTTCCAACAGGAGGAAGATCGATGCCGGTATATTTTCCAATAATTCTTTCTCCAAAATCATCGAGCCCGACCTTATACGTTCCATCTTTTTCTTGCTGCACCCACGTATGCCCGCGATGATACATTCGGTATGGGGGCATTATAAATCCGAACACTTCAAATTGTAGAACCGATTTTTGTTTTGTCGATTCTTTCTTTGCAACAAATGAAGGGTGAGCAGTGCATGTCCGGCAGTCGAAGCCATTGTTGCATGTGCGGTGCTGCACTTCGCCGTTTAATTCATGCCTGCACACGCGCGAAGCGGGTGAGAGATCTTCGAAATCTGAATGCCAGAGAATATGGTCAACGCTTCTTGCATGAAAATCATTTCGTGATTTTAAAATTGCCGTAATGAGTGTTGAAACGATGCTGATAAAGAGGACGAAAAATATCAAAAGAAATGTAATATGAAATACTGTCCAGTGAAATTCATAAACCCATGGGAACATGATTGCTCATCCTTTCTACCATAATGAACGCAATGATGTAAACTTATTTGCCAGTGCCGCCAGCACGCGCGAACCTTTTGACGAATACTCCAGAGGAGTTCTTTCTATTTCAATTTGCTGCGCGGAAAGAAAGTTCAATTCACGCTCCTGAGGGAATATCGGTGCATACCGGAATGTGAATGAATAGAGCAATACTCCGTACGCAACGACAAAAAGGAACGCCGCAATTTCTTCCCAGCTTGGCGCATACGACAAAAATTGATCGAAGGGAAGTGTTGGAAGCGCCAGCGTTTGGATGGTCATCACAAATCGATTCACCATCACGCCGCCGCAGACCATCACCGCCGCGGCGACAAGCACGGCAGGTTTTTCCCGCATTCGTTTGCTCGCAAGAAGCAATGCGGGAATGAGTCCGAGGAAACCTATTTCGGTAAAAAGAATCCACGTTCCGAATGATGTGCGCTCGTAAAATTCAAAAGCGGGAAATCCTGTTGACGGTGATGTATTGTTGATCCAGATGAGCGTGTCGATGGATTTGAACAAGATGTAGATGATCAACAGTATTCCTGAAATTTTTCCAAGAAATTTAAGGACCGATGGTTGCACGAGCTGCTTCCGGGTTATTTTTTGGACAAGCCATGTTGTGAATAACACAAAACTTGGTCCTGCCGCTATGGCTGAGAGTACGAATAAGAAAAAGGTCGATGGCCAGATGCCCAGTTCTTCACGGAAAGCGAATGGTCGGCCGCGCAAGACGCCGAACAATCCTCCGAGTGAACCTTGATGGAAGAATGAAAGCAATGTCCCGATTCCGGCAAGCACGGGCATCAATTTGTGAAGCTCGAATTCGAAGACTAAGAATTTTGGAATCTGCCGGAGCTTCCTATTCTTGAGTAGAATTGGTGCATACTCAATACCTAAGACTGTTAAGTAGCACGTAAGGCAAAATGTAACTTCGGTTAACATCGAATGGGTGTTCGGATGCCAAAATGTAAACCACGCACGAAGCGGCTGTCCTACATCGACCATCAACACCAGTACTGCGCCGCTGTAGCAAATCAAGCCAATGACGACTGCGCTGTTGATAACTGCTTTTAATTCTTTTCGATTTACTATGTAGAGAAGAAAGCCGGTGAAGAATGCCCCCGCGCCAAGTGCAATCACCGTAAGATCGAGATAAATCCATAAGCCGAAAGCAAATCGATTGTCCATGTTGGTGTGATTCAATCCCTCGGCAAGGCAGAGATAAATAGCATAGAGTCCGAACGAAAGAAGCATCATCCATGGAATGATCCACAATAAAAATTTTGGGAATGATGTACGCTGAAGTCCTCGAGGAATAAGAAATTTATCCATGATGTTCCTCCATGCGTGTCCGAGTCAACGCTTTTTCTGCCATATCTTTGATCCACGTTCGCTCTGAGTGGAAATATACTTTTGGTTCTGTGCCCAGCCGTGAAAGAAATCTGAAGGTATTTTTTTCTTTTGAAAGTTTTGCCGCTTCGGAATTTTCATCGGAAAGATCGCCAAACGTAATCGCCTTGCTGGGACACGATTCGCCACACGCAGGAATGTAATCTTCGGGATTAATTTCACTTTCTCCATTTGCTGCCGCTTTGGTGCGCGCTGCATGCAATCGTGCGTGACAGAAATTGCACTTCTCAACGACTCCGCGCATTCGAGGAGCAACTTCGGGATTTAATTGTTTCATCATTCCTTCGGTCCATTGCGGATCCCACCAGTTGAAATATCGTGCATGATATGGACATGCGGTCATACAATATCGGCACCCTAAACAACGCTGCGGAATTTGTCCCACAATTCCTGTCGACGGGTCGATATCGACTGCATTTTGCGGGCAGACCGTCATGCACGGGGTTTCATTTTCACATTGCTGACAAAACATCGGAATGAACACTGCATCGCCGTTTGGATATTGTTCATTGTTCGAAACAGTATGGATTTGTATCCAGGTTATTCCTGAACGTTTGTTCGCTTTCAATTCTGCGGGAGGGACATTATTTTCGATCGTGCAGGCAATGGAGCATGCGCCGCACCCATTGCATTTATCAAGATCGATTACCATTCCATACCGTGATTTTTTTTCAGAGAGTGAGTTCATACAGTTTGATTCCGGATAGCGGCATTCGTTATTCTCCATGTGCCGTCGGATTTGACTTCGCACATGGAAAGGGCGTTTAAGTTGTTGAGATACGCTTTTGACGGCGAACCGTTGGGAAGCGGACCGACGGGAATATATATCACATTCAATGGAACCGTATTGCTCGATTTAATTTTTACGGGCATCGAACCACTTTTTGTTTCGAGAATCGCATTCTGAGTTTCATTGAGTTTCGCGTCTGCAATTGTCTGTGGATTCATCAATACTGTGTTTGCATTCTCTCTCAATTCGGATTCTTGAAACAGTTTGCTCATAATGGGTGAAAGAGAAGATGAGGAAACAGCACCGCGCCAGCCGAAGGGTATAAGAAGCAATCTATCTTGTGAACTTGGCTGTGCGATAATATCGGCTTTCAAAGAGAATTTTTTTACAAGGTTCTTGGAAGCTTTTTCATCAATCCATGTTGCTCCGTCGAGTAATTGCGAATAAAAATCATTGGCAGTGGAAATATCGATGAGCGGCTTGGATTGTCCATCGGAAAAGGAAAATAGTTTCCCGCGTTTTGTAGAATAAATGGAATTCACTTTCTCTTTTATGCGCTCTTCGGCAGATGCAATCGTGAAATCCATATGTAACACAGATGCCACTTGCGAAATAAATTCTGTCTCTTCGATCGTTCCATCGGGCTTTGGTAAGAGCGGCTGCGAAATGGCAAATGTATTGACAGGAGAGCCAGCCGGCGTCGGAATATCTCGTACCGATTCATAATATGTTGTCGTAGGAATGATATAATCCGTGTGTGCAGAAATTTCATTGAGATACGGCAGAAGCGTAACGACAATATTATTGTCAGGAATTAATTTTTGTTCAATCAATTGCCATGGAACAGCATAGCCCGTTTCATACGAATCCATGATAAGTACCGAAATTGAATGATCAGGAATTTTCGGCCATGGCTCGGCCTGAACATTTTCGTTTTTTCTTTCGGTAATTGCACCGGATTTTCCCACATTTCCTAAAATGAGATTTAATCCTGCGATTGCTTTTTCAGTCTCTTTGCCAAACGACCCGCCGCCGGGATCAGCGCCGCCTAGTATGATTGATGATCGTGCCGAAGCGAGATCGAGCGCAAGTTTTCTTATTACACCAGGTTGAATGCCGGTCGCGTGTTCAGTTCTTTCCGGGATGAAATTCTTCAAATTTTTTTTGTATTCTGAGATATCTTTTGCTCCATTGCTGTTCTGATTATGTAATTTTATTTCATTCAACAAAACGAAAGCAATGTTTAGCGCTATAATTCCTTCTACGCCCGGTTTAATCGGAATCCATTGATCGGCCTGCAATGCAGTGCGCGATTGACAGCTTTCAATTTGAATGAATTTCTTTCTGCTTGTCTTCCGTTCATTATAGAGTTTTGTCATGAGTCCCGGAGTGCCGAATCCATCTAAGAGTGGTGCGCCGAAACTAACAATCATTTCTGTTTTTTCAAAATCGTAGCCTAGCGAAATATTTTTTTCATCAAACATTTCTTGCAGTGCAAGAAGAGTCGATTCTTCGTCGGACGAAAGGGTCGCGTAAATTCCGTTTTGAAGTTTTTCAGTAAACTGTTTGAAAATAATTGAAGAAGTTCTGTTCGGACTTTGATCCAGAATAACTACCGAACCTTGAGCGCTGTCAATTGCCGCTGAAATTTCTTTTATGGAATTATTGAGCGTATACGGAATCAATCTGCTTTCAGCCGATCTTCCCGAAAATTTATGCGGAATTGTCATTCGTAAAGGATGATATGCCAAATGATGACCCGCTAAACCGCGTGCGCATACAGCGCCGTTGCTCATGGGATGATGGTGAACACCGGTAAGACGAAATGGGAGTCCGTCAACGCAGTGAGCTTTCACCGCACAACCTGCGGGGCATAATGTGCATGAAGAAAATTTTGTTGTGATGGGCCCATGAGAAAGTTTTGGCGTGAGCGCCCAGTTTTGTGTCCAGATAGCAGAATCATCGAGCAGTTTCCATGGAAGCGGTGTAAATAACAATCCGAGTGCTGAGCCGCCGGCAAATTTAAGAAGATCTCTTCGTGTGAGTGATTTTTGCATGGTAGTATTTTCTATTTATGACAAGCAATGCAGCCATCTTTTCGACTCCGTTCCGCATGACAGCGAACGCATCTATCCATTTTCATCCCTTCCCACGGCTGCGATTGAATGCCCGAAATATTTTTTCCCCAGATATCTCTGCTGTATCCGGATATTCTGTTTACTTGGTACACTTCAAGTGACTCGGAATTTCCATGATCGCCATGGCACTCAACACATTTCATTTTGCCAAGTGTTGTGTGTGATGCGTGAGGAAAGTATGCATTATCCGGCTGGCGAGAATAAACATGCCAAGGAATTTCTTGGTTTGGTGTGGTGTATTGTTCAACAAGAATTTTTTCGACGTCAGATTCACCCAATGGTGCCGCATGGCATTCAGCACATTTTGCAATGCGGGGAATTCCTTGAAATTTTCCGGCATCATCTGTGGTGTGACACTCCGTACATGCCATTCCCCCTTTTTCTCCGGTATGAATTTTATGGTTGAATTGAATAGGCTGCGGTTCACTGCGGTATAAAGCGGCGGGAAAAAGAAACCAGCCGACGATCAGTGAAATTAAAAATCCGCTTCCAAAGAGTAGGGCAGAAGTGTATTTCATTTTTCCGGTCTCCGGACAGCAAAGGGTGAAAAGAAGTCGTTGAATAAGCGAAGAATATCTTCTTTATGAAGATGTTGGCAAATTCCCGTTTGAAAATTCCCGCCGTCAGCAATCAACACTGCGCCCTGCAAATCCGGACGTGAGGCAAGCTCATGCGTTAAGGTGTTCATGCGCTGCAATTCGTTGTTCATCCAATTCACTGCATCGACTCCACGAACCAATCCATCATAGGATGGCGATTTTGTTTTGTCTTCCATTCCTTCAAAGAGCCATCCGATACGGTATGGATCGAAAAAAATTTTTTGCGGATTTGTTCTCAGATAGGTATTTGCTTTGGTGATTGTTACCTGCTGAGGAAACATTAATTGCAAATCGACCCCGTTTACTGTCAACACAACGGTTGGCCGATGAACGCCTTTTGTCGTGATGAATGTCAGCCGATCAATTGTACCAAGAATCTTGGTCATCAAGCCATCGATACCGATATGAATAATTCCGTCCGGTGAAGCTTCGAACCACATATGATTTGGTGAAAACCAAATGTTCGACGGGATGTGAATATCATTGATAAGAAAATCTTCCTCGTTCTGCGGCGAACCTGCCTGCTGTTTTATGTTGGGAATTCCGATTGTCGTTTTTCCCGGATGAGCGATAGCAAGGTAGAGATCGCAGTAATGATGGCTATCGGTGCCGCATTGTGAGTTGACTGATTCACTGTAGGGAATATATTTCGTTACGGCGGCTGCAGTGCAGTATTGGACAAGCGATTCATTGAGGAATGGGCAATGATCGACGCTCGGCATATCTTCAATGTGCGTCTTCGCGGCAGGGCAGTTAACGTATTCTGCAGACGAGCATCGTTCGTTTTCCGGTTGTTCCGGCAGCCGCACGATCATTTTCTTGTATGCCGATGCACGGCAAAACTTCACCTGGGCTTCTCTTAGAAACGGGCATCGCATAACATTCCTCACTCTCTAAATATTGTTAGAAAAATTATTCTTCGGATCGGATGATATTCGGTTCATTCTTATCCAATTGTTTTTGTTCGATGATTTTTCTTTCATCAATTCGCTCGCCGCCGTCAGCCATCGTAATTCCCAAATCTCCGAATGCAAAAGAATGATCATCCTGCAAAGAAGTAATTCGCACACTTTCTCGTGCATGCGCAAAAAATTCCTTTACGGCAACGTATCCGATTGCGATAATGCACGCCACAGTTACAAGCCCTAAGCCGATATTTGTAATTGTCAGCCATGAAGTTTCAGCATCAAATGATTCGAACATGATCGATCTCCTTAGGTTAGTAGTATCAATTTCCCTTCATTGATGATGAAGGTTTTCCCATATCATTGCAATTGATATGCCTGATATTATTTCAGTGCTGCAATGCATTGTTAAACAATGGGATAGTGGAAATGGGGAATTCCTAAAGACAAAAATAAAATGTGACTTGTGTAGAGAAATCCGACATATCAAGTAGGAATACCCGACAAAAAGATTTTGTCAAGAATGAAAGGATTATGAACGATTTTTTTCGGGAGGAGGAAAAAATAAAATGACAAAAAATTAATACGAATATTCGCGTTGAGAAATTCAGCGACCGGATAATTCCATCTCGTTATAATTCAAATTGAATTGGCAAATTTTTTCTGAAACGGCGGATCTACTTTGCGCTGTTTCCACGAAAACATGGCATGCCCGGTGCAGTATAAACAATATATTCTCTTATAAGTGAAAACAATGAATTTAAAACAACGCTTGTTGCATCTTCCCCCTAAAAAGCTTTCGCAAAAATTAATTCTTTCGTTCACCGTTATCATGACGATTGTTGGTTTGATTGCCAGCTACATTCATGTCGCAACTCAAGAAAAACAATTGCTCAATGCGATGATGCTTGGTGCTGATCAACTTTCCGGAAGTATTTCGAGCGCAACGTGGCATGCAATGCTTGCCGACCAACGCGAGTCTGCCTATCAAACAATGGAAACAATTGCTCAGAAGCAGGGAATTACGCGCATCAGAATTTTTAATAAGGAAGGGCGAATCA
This sequence comes from Ignavibacteriales bacterium, assembly GCA_037443785.1. Taxonomy (GTDB): domain Bacteria; phylum Bacteroidota; class Ignavibacteria; order UBA10030; family UBA8401; genus JAQUOA01. The sequence continues at coordinate 7,906 of JBBINR010000054.1, forward strand.
TGTACTCGACTGTCCGCAGCGATACTGGAGTTGTTGACAAGGCTGCCGAAGCCTGCTTCATGTGTCATACGGCCGAACGCCCGCTGGTAAAAGTCGATGTGCCTACGCGAGCGCGCGTCTATCGAACGCCTGATGGTCATCGAACGTTATCAATGATCACCCCAATATACAATGAAAGTTCTTGCAGCACGGCAGACTGTCATGCGCATCCTGTTTCGCAAAGTGTTCTGGGTGTACTCGATGTTTCCATGACCCTCGATACGGTCGATCGTGAAATGGAAACTTTACGGTCGCGCGTGTTTCTTATTTCGTTCGCTATTGTTGTGCTGATGAGTTTGTTCATCATTTATTTCACCAAACATTTTATCGATGCGCCGATCCGGCATCTTATCGCCGGAACTCATGCTGTCAGTGCGATGCAGATGGACAAACCGATTGAAATTAAAACAAGCGAAGAACTTGGCGAGCTTGCGGAATCGTTCGACATGATGCGCCTTCGATTGAAAAGTGCCATGGAAGAGATCAATAAATTTACGCAGAGCTTGGAAACGAAAGTGGATGAACGAACAGAACAATTGAAGTTCGCTCATCAAAAATTATTACAGAGCGATCGACTTGCCTCATTAGGCCAGCTTTCTGCGTCCGTTGCGCACGAAATAAACAACCCCGTTTCCGGAGTCTTAAATCTTTCGATGTTGATGCAAAGAATTTTAAAAGACGATGGTGTTCCAAAAGAACGGATAGAAGAATTTCGCCGTTATCTTAACCAAGTGGTTCATGAAACGTCGCGCGTTGGCCGAATTGTGCAGGATCTTCTTGCGTTTTCACGAAGATCAAAACCCTATCGGTCCAACATCGACATCAATTCTGTTATTCGCTCAACGGTAAATCTCATTCTTCATAAGCTGAAATTGATGGGTGTTGATATTACCATGCATCTTGAAGAATTCCTTCCGAATGTCAAATGCGATGGTTCACAGATGCAGCAGGTTGTCATTAACCTTATTATGAACGCGGCAGAAGCGGCTCAATCAAAACCAAATCCAATGGTAACCGTCAAGACAAAACTTGATCACGCAAAAGATCTTTTCGTTTTCGAGGTCGAAGACAACGGTGATGGAATTCCGGAAGAAAATTTATCGAAAGTATTCAATCCTTTCTTCACGACAAAAGGAGAAGGGAAAGGGGTAGGACTAGGTTTGGCGGTGGTTTTTGGAATTATCGAAGGGCACAGAGGAGATATTGAAGTTAAAAGTAAAGTTGGTGAAGGGACAATTTTTATTGCGACACTTCCTTTGAAAGAAGCGCAGACTGAAAATATCACCACACCAACAGAAATAGGACATGATGTGTGAAGTCTTTAGTGCTCGCGCCATTTGGAAATATCGATGAGGATGTCATGAAGCCGCTGGAGATCGGCTTGTGGCAAATATTTGGATTCGATATTCAACGGATTCCTGCATTCCCTGAGCCGATGTTTGCCTACGATTCTCAGCGGAAACAATTTAGTTCAGTGCTGATACTCCGCGACTTGATGAAGAAACAAACGAACGATATCATCCGAATTCTTGGAATAACGTCGTGTGACCTTTTCATCCCAATGTTAAGTTTTGTTTTCGGTCATGCGCAGTTGAATGGTTCGGCGGCAGTAGTTTCCTTGGCACGCCTGCAGCAGGAATTCTATCATCTTCCTAAAAACAACGAATTGTTTTTATCCCGCTGCCTTAAAGAAGCGGTGCATGAAGTAGGACACACATTCGGACTGATTCATTGTTCAAATACAACGTGCGCCATGTCGCTATCGAATGCCATTCAGCTGGTCGATGCAAAGTCGGAGGAGTTGTGCAGCAATTGTTCAATTATCCTTGAAGAAAATGTAAAACAGTTATTCCCGTTGCACGGGATGGAGAATAAAACATGAGAACACATTGGAATATCATGGTCGTTGATGATGAAGAGGTGATGCGCGAATCGCTTGCTGCGTGGCTTCGTGAAGACGGATATAATGTTGAAACAGCGGTATCAGGCAAGGATGCAATCGAAAAATCACGGACAAAAGAATATGCAATCTATTTTATCGATTTAAAAATGCCCGGCGGAGTCGACGGGATTGAAACAATGATGGAGATAAAGCGGATTCAAAGCGAAGCGTCGATCATCATTGTTACAGCATATGCCACGGTTGATACCGCAATCACGGCAATGAAAGAAGGGGCGCAAGAATATATTGTCAAGCCGTGCAATCCGGAAGAAATTTCGATTCTTGTCAGCCGTATTATTAAGATTAAAAATCTACAGCGGGAAAATATTATTTTACGAAAGAAACTGACACGACAATATGTTTTTTGCGATATCATCAGCAAGAATTCAAAAATGATTGATATTTTTAATCTGGTGAAAGAAATAGCCAGTTTGAAAAGTACAGTATTGATACAAGGCGAAAGCGGAACCGGGAAAGAATTAATTGCGCGAGCAATTCATTTTTCAGGAGATCGAGCGAATAAACCTTTTATCGGTGTTTCGTGTGCAGCGTTGACAGAATCCTTATTGGAATCGGAACTCTTCGGACATGAAAAAGGATCGTTCACGGGAGCTTCAGCGCAAAAGAAAGGGAAGTTTGAATTGGCAAACGGCGGGACAATTTTTCTTGATGAAATCGGAGATATTTCGGGAAAGCTGCAATTAAATTTACTCCGTGTCCTTCAAGAAAAAAATTTTTATCGCGTCGGCGGTACTGAGCAAATACATATTGATGTCCGGGTTATTGCCGCAACAAACAAAAATCTTACTGAGGCTGTCAAAGATGGGATATTTCGCGATGATCTTTTTTATCGGTTGAATGTGATCAATATTCAACTGCCGCCGCTTCGAGACAGAAGAGAAGATATTCCATTACTCGTCAATAACTTTATTGAGCATCTTGCTCCGGAATTAGGAAAGGATGTCACTGATATATCCGAAGGAGCGTTGAAAGTATTGCTAAACCACAATTGGCCGGGTAACGTAAGGGAATTGGAAAATGCGGTTGAAAGAGCAATAGTGACATGTAAAGCAAAAATTCTCACCGATGATGATTTCGGTTTTATTAACCATCGAAGTGAACAGAAACAGTTCCCTATTCCAAGTAATATCACCTTGGAGGAATTGGAGAATAGGGCAATTACGTCAACGCTTCAGTCTACGCATGGCAATATTAAAGAAGCGGCAACAATTCTTGGCGTCGATCGCTCAACACTGTATGATCGGATAAAAAAATATAACCTGCCGAGAAATTAGAAAGGTTCATGCACGAATTGCGAAATGAAAAGAAAAAGTTTATTTTAAATATCCCTCATAAAGAAAATTTCGAATGTATGGCAAAACAAAACGAAGAAAAGCCGTTAATGATAAAATGTTCCAACTGCAAGCAAACACGCGAACCAGACTATAATGAAACCACGCGCCGATATGTTTGTTCGCTTTGTGCTGCTCCGGTTGATGTCCAGGTGATTGTGGAGAAGAAGAAGAGGGGTATAAAATAATAAATCCCGCGGGCATTATCACCACGCGGGATGTTCCGTTTAAATTATATTAATTCGCTTTTGGTTTTGCTTCTTTTATTGAAGAGACTTTTACAACGTTGCCTTCGCGAGCCCCTGAAACAGCAACAAAAAGATGATCTTCTGCTTTTGTCTTCTTGAGAAATTCCGTAGCTTTTTTATTCCCCGCTTCATCAAATGGCGTCCATTTTCCATCAATCATAATTCCGTATCCGCTTGCTGCACACGATTCTTCTGTTGCACATGCTTTCGTATGTTTTGCAGCACTTGCCATTGCTTTTTCAGCTGTCTTTTTCTCCATCATGGAACCGCACATTTTATCAATCAGATATCCGTTCATGGTGCCGGAGCTTGTTTTCTTTGTTTGTGCATCGGCTGAAAAAACAACACCCATTAGAAGCACGATGAGTGAAAGTGAGAGTAGCTTCATAAATCCTCCAAAAAATATATGGTGAAAGAATATAATTGTTAAGTGATATACTCTTAGAACAATATCAGGCAAAAGAAGTTCCATAAAATTTGATAATCCATGAAGATTCTTTTAAATTGTAAACACTCTTTTCTGTCCGTCGGGTTTCGACGGATTTTTTATTTATAGAACGGTAAATTTTATGTACGATATTATTATCATAGGCGCCGGACCTTCCGGACTTTCTGTCGCAATTGAAGCCCACAAAGCTGGTCTGCGATATTGTGTTATTGAAAAAGGGGCAATTGTTAATTCAATTCAGCACTTTCCGACCGAAATGACATTCTTTTCAACTCCCGAATTGCTGGAGATCGGCGGACTTCCGTTTACTTCTGCCCAAATGCGCCCCACACGTGCAGAGGGATTAGAATACTACACACGCGTAGCTGAATTTTATAATCTTGACGTCAAATTATTTGAACAAATTCAAACCATTTCAAAGAATGACGAATCGTTTCAAATATCCACTTCTAAAAGTACATATAACGCAAAAAATATTGTTCTTGCAACGGGATATTATGACAATCCCAATTCACTCAATATTCCAGGTGAACAACTTCCGAAAGTTTCTCATTATTATCACGAACCATATTCTTTTTTTAAACAAAATGTGCTGATTATCGGAGCAAAAAATTCTGCTGCGATTGCTGCATTAGAATTGTACAGACATGGCGCACATGTAACGATTGTTCATCGCGGAGAAAAGCTTTCAGAGAAAATTAAATATTGGATTTTACCGGATATTGAAAATAGAATTAAGGAAGGTTCGATCACGGCGCACTTTCAAACGAAGGTTTTAGAAATCACGGTGGCGGCTGTTCTTTTGGAAAAGGATGGTAGTGAGAAGTTTGAGATTCCGAATGATTTTGTTTTTGCACTGACGGGGTATCATCCTGATTATGATTTTTTGAAATCGTTAGGACTAAAATTGGATGAGGAAACGATGGCGCCGATTCATAATCCCAAAACATTCGAAACGCACATTAAAGGAGTGTACCTTGCTGGATCTATCGTTGCAGGGAAAAACAATAATCAAATCTTTATTGAAAATGGACGAGAGCACGGAAAAATTATCATTCAGGCATTATTAAATTCGTAATGAAAGTAAATCATTTGGTATTCATATCATTGTGAACCTTCCTTATGTTTTTACGTTGATTATCTGCCAAAAATTCATTAAATTTATAAACTTAATTTTAATAAACAGCAATTACCGTTTCAAATTTTAGAGGAACAAATGAATAAAGGACAAATTGTCCAGGTTATCGGACCTGTTGTTGATATTGACTTTCCAGATGGTATACTTCCAGAAATTCTCAATTCAATTAAAATTCCAAGAACAAATGTAGAAGGCCACAGCGAAGAACTTATTGTTGAGGTCCAGCAGCATTTAGGTGAAAATCGCGTTCGTGCCGTTGCGATGGATTCGACAGACGGCCTTGTTCGTGGAATGGAAGCGATCGATACCGGCGGTCCAATTTCAATTCCCGTGGGTCCTGATACGCTTGGTCGATTAATCAATGTCATTGGCAAAGGAATCGATGGGCTTGGAGAAATCACAGGTGTAAAAAATTTACCTATTCATCGTCCTGCACCTGCGTTTGATACATTATCGACACAAAAAGAAATGTTTGAAACCGGCATTAAAGTTGTCGATTTGCTGGAACCGTACACCAAAGGTGGAAAGACAGGTCTGTTTGGCGGTGCTGGTGTTGGTAAAACAGTTTTGATCCAAGAATTGATTCGTAACATTGCTGCAGAGCACGGCGGATATTCTGTATTTGCAGGAGTTGGAGAACGCACACGCGAAGGAAATGACCTTTGGTTAGAAATGAAGGAATCAGGTGTACTTGCAAAAACCGCTCTGGTGTTCGGACAAATGAATGAACCGCCAGGCGCTCGTCTTCGTGTTGCTTTAACAGGATTAACAATTTCCGAATATTTCCGAGATGAAGAAGGAAAAGATGTTCTTCTCTTCATCGACAATATTTTCCGTTTCACCCAAGCAGGTTCTGAAGTATCAGCGCTTCTCGGACGTATGCCGTCTGCCGTAGGATATCAACCGACACTTGCAACAGAAATGGGCGCGTTGCAAGAACGAATTACCTCAACGAAAAAAGGTTCCATCACGTCGGTGCAGGCGATTTACGTCCCGGCGGATGACTTAACCGATCCGGCTCCGGCAACAACGTTCTCTCACTTGGATGCAACAACAGTATTGAGCCGTCAAATTTCCGAACTTGGTATTTATCCTGCTGTTGATCCGCTCGATTCAACATCGCGTATCATGGATCCGTTAATCATCGGGCAAGAGCATTACAATGTTGCAAAGAATGTAAAACAAATATTGCAGTCATATAAAGATCTTCAAGATATCATCAACATTCTTGGAATGGATGAACTTTCCGATGAAGACAAAGTGACGGTTGCACGCGCACGCCGCATCCAACGCTTCTTGTCTCAACCGTTCCACGTTGCGGAACAATTTACGAATATTCCCGGACGCTACGTGAAACTCGAAGACACAATTAAAGGATTTAAAATGATTGTCGACGGTGAGTGTGATCATCTTCCCGAACAGGCATTCTTAATGTGCGGCGGTATCGAAGAAGTTTTTGAAAAAGCAAAACAATTACAAGCGGCATAAGTGAATTGGAACAATGAGTAAAAATTTTCAATTAGATATTGTTACGCCGGCAAAGACAGTTTATTCCGGTGAAGTGCAAAGTTTTACAGCGCCCGGTGTTGTTGGAAGTTTCCAGGTATTGGTGAGTCATGCTCCGTTGCTTTCGTCAATCGGTGTCGGGGAAGTAAAATTGAACGATGCCAAAGGCGGAAAATTCCGCTTTGCTACAAGCGGCGGATTTGTTGAAGTGAAAGGAAACAAAGTTATTTTGTTGGCCGAATCCGCTGAACAAGCAGAAGATATCGATGTTACTCGTGCGGAGAAAGCCAAACAGCGCGCTGAGGAACGTCTTCAAAAGAAAGATAAAGAAATCGATTTTGACCGTGCGCAGGCTTCGTTGCTTCGTTCGATTAATCGAATTAAAATTGCATCAAAAAAGTAATATGAGCAATCACATAAAACGGCGCCCACACGAAGCATACTTCTGTGGGCTTTTTTATTTTTGCATCTTCAGTCTGTAACCGATACATTTCATCCGTGAATTCAATGCGTCCGACGTTTGCTGAAATAAATCTACGTGCAATCAATACCAATCTTCGCAACATTCGTAAAAAGATAGGCCACCATTCTCGTATCATGGCCGTGGTAAAAGCTAATGCTTATGGCCACGGCGTTATTCCGGTTGTTGAATCAATTCGTAAAAATAAAACCGCCGAATATTTTGGTGTTGCAATTGTTGAAGAGGGTGTCGCGATCAGACAAGCCGGTATCACCGAACCAATTCACGTTTTTACCGCACCGAATAATGAGCAACTCGAATTGTATTTAACGTATCATCTTGATGTGACGTTATGCGATTTGGAGACTGCAAAAAAATTGAACCAGCTTTCAAAGAAGAAAAAAAACAAAGCAGTTGTTCAAATAAAAATTGATACCGGAATGGGGCGTATCGGCGTTCCGGCCAAGAATGCAGTCGATTTTGTGAAAAAGGTTTCGCAGCTGTCGCATATTGAGATAAAAGGAATCTGGACACATTTTGCTTCGTCGGATGAACGTGATCTTTCATTTGCCAATGAGCAGCTTTCATTATTTCGATCAATCGTAACGCAGTTGGAGCTTGAGGGAATTCACATTCCTCTTATCCATTGTGCCAACAGTGGTGCGATCCTGCAATTACCGGAATCGTATTTCGACATGGTGCGGCCTGGAATTATGATGTATGGCTATGCTCCGTCACTGGAAACAAAGAAGACTGTTCAAATCTTTCCTGCGCTATCATTGAAAGCAAAAGTTGGATTTGTAAAAGTTGTTGAAAAAGGAACCAGCATCAGTTATAATAGAAGGTATTACACGAAGAGGAAGACAACGATCATCAGTATTACGGTCGGATATGCCGATGGATATTTCAGAAATCTGACAAATAAAAGTCATGCCCTGATCAAGGGGAAGAAATATCCCATCGTGGGTACGGTGTGCATGGACCAAGTGATGATCGATGTTGGCACGGCAGACGTGAAGGTGGGGGATAGCGTTGTGCTGATTGGTAAAAGCGGCTCACAACAAATTACAGGCTGGGATATCTCGCGAGCAATCGGAACGATTCCTTACGAAGTGACCTGTGCAGTTTCACAACGTATTCCAAGAAAATATATCAATGGATAATTACGAAGAATATTTACTCCGCGTTTTGCGTCGAACAACAACTGGACTTCAGGACAGCTTGATTCCGGCACATGCGGCGAAGTTAACAAAGCTTGAAGAAAAATTCGAATCAACCTCATCGATCAGCGATGAAATTGTGCGATTGAAAGCCGTGACTGGTTTTGTAAAATGCGCCGTGGTCATGGAGTGGCTGATAGAGCGGATGAAACGTCCGGAAGAAGATTTTTCTCCCGAACAATTTGAAAGCGATATTTTGTTGATGAATGAGAAATTATTCGAGGCATTTCTCAATCAACCATTCGATATGCCCGATTACAATGTCAAGGAGCATGAGGATGTTCCTGTTCGTCCAATTCAAAAAGATGTTTTTATGTCGGACGATGAATTTTTGCTGATGGGAGGCGTTCAATTACAATCGCAACCGATAGAGTCAATTACTGCGCAACCGATTGTGGAACAACCTACGGCAACGATCGAACAATGGAATCCTGTCATGTCCGATCCACATTTGAAATCATCGGAATTGCTGCCCGATTCACTGATTAACGAAATTTCACCGTCGCTGAAGGATGTAATGATTCCCGAATTA
>JBBINR010000055.1:0-16688 GCA_037443785.1 Ignavibacteriales bacterium
CTACCGAATGCGGAATTATAGCTAGCAGTTGTGGTGGAATTGAGCGCACAATACCCGAACGCAGAACTATTGTTGCCAGTTGTGTTCATGCCGAGCGCAGTATATCCGAGAGCGGAATTAGTGGTTCCTATTGTGTTGGAGTAAAGTGCATTATACCCTAATGCGGAATTCGCATAACCTGTTGTGTTGGAGTAAAGTGCAAAATACCCTAATGCGGAATTCGAATAGCCGCTTGTGAGTAAATTCAAAGAATTTACACCAACAGATGTATTATAACTAGCATCAATGTTAGTACCAGCCATCGTAAAATTCCCTGCATTCACTCCTACAAATGTATTAAACCCTTGCGTTCCAGAAGCTGTGTAGTTATGGATGAACCTATTTGTTCCTTTGAATATTACTCCAAGACTTGAATCTGTAGTAAGAGGCAAATTGAGGCTTTTAGTAATGTCAAGGTATCCGTTCGATTGGCTGAGACTAAAGAATGTTGTCGAGGCATCTTTGATGGTGAAGATGCCGCCTGTTCCGAGAGTGTTGTTGATACTTCCGGTTTGACTGTAGAGCAAAGAGGAGAAAAGTGTAACATGCAAAATTACAACTATAGTGATCTTCATTGTTTCATACTCCTTCCCTCATGTTTTGGTAGGTTTGATAAAGTATGATTCTAATTTATTGACCTCGGTGTCGTAATAAACTGATCAAGAAATTACGATCGATCATCCAGAGCATTCTCGGATAATTTTATCTTGAATGTTTTTGGTTTGAATTCCCGGCTAAGCCGAGAGAAGGAAAGAGGGAAGGATGAATATTTTTTTGTGGAAGGGAGTTTATCCCAGAGTCCAATTCGCGGCAGTAGCCGGCAAATTACAGTTGCAAGTGTACGTCTATTTTAGCTAGTTGTCAATTTTTTTGATTTGAGACAAAATACATCATCACAGATGGCTTATTAATTGTGCAAGAAAATGATTCGACAATACAACAGGCAAGTAGATCACTAAGCCGGCCAGTAAAATTTTTCTACGAATATTTTCGTTAATCAATTTTTCTGCGACAATCTCTTTCAAGAGATAGAGTGAAAAAGGAACATTGAGTGTTACAGCAGTGACCGCACCGGGATTGTATGTTCTCAACACAAACAAACCAATGATATGTGGAACGAGTGCATTCCAAAAAATTATTGATTGAAGTGTAAGCAAAAGAAATACCTTTATGTTGGTGAATGTTCCTCTCAAGCAGATGAACGTCAACGCGAACGGAATGATTGTGACGAGTAATAACGAAAGATATAATTGAGTCGATGAAAAGTGAAGGTAAGAAAATAGTGGAATTGCACTTTGCAGCTTCGGAAGATGCACCGTCAGCCACTGAGGCATTGTCAGAGCTTCTTCACAATTATGGATGGAAAGAAAAATTGGAATAAGCCACAGACGAAATTTTACTTTATTTTCGTCAGCCATATCATTGCAGCAGAACCATTTTTCTTACAATGGATGCTGCTCCGAACTGCAAACGATAGAAATAAATCCCCCCTGCAAATCCAGAAGCATTCCATGCTGCAGTATATGTGCCGGACGGTAATTGAGCATTTACCAATGTCGCGGCTTCTCTGCCAAGCGTATCAAATACTTTTAAAGTAACATGAATCCCCCTCGATGCTGTCGCATCGTTTCCCCCTTGTAAAGAGGAATTAAGGGGAATTTGATAACTGATCACTGTTTCCGGATTAAACGGATTGGGATAATTTTGCGATAACTCAAAATCTGAAGCAGTAATATTTTCATTGTGCATTCCCGCAACGCCTGAAGTTTTAACCGTCACCGTTGTATCATTCATCGCGATAGCGTTAATACTTTTCAAATTCTTGAGTTGAAGAACATACGTCATCCCCGAAGCGAGTGAAGGCGTCGTTAATAAAATTTTTGAAACATCATTGTTCACTCCCCATTCAATGTTTGTTGGATTTCCAATTCCGTTATCCAGAATAAAATTCCCCTTCGTCACTGCGACCGTCGAATCCAGATAGCGGGAAAAATCAATTAGGATAGTTGTTGCGCTGTTCTGCTTTACTGTAACCACTCCGGGAGCCATGGATGTTTGCCAAATTTCTGCAGCAAATTCCGGATGATCGATGAAAGGATTGCGATTTTTTTGAATTCCGTAAATCGCTTCATTGCGCGCAATCTCTTTCGCACTCACAGTATCCAGCATGTGCCATGAATATAGAACATTGGCGTACCACGGAAGTAATTCAGCTTTGTTCGTACCATCACTTGTTGACCACCCCGCGTCTTCCGTGTAATAACGAACCGACATATAAAAATGTCCGCGTGCGAAATCTCCTTTATAGGCATTGATCGGTTCAAAAACAGTATCTTCTCTCCCCGGAAAATTAGTAATTCCTAACTTGCTCCCATTTTTCGAAGTCCACATTACAGACCCGACATTTCCGTAGTTATAATTATTTCTCATTCCGTTTACTTTGCCATCCGTTGGAAAGAGATGAAACAAATCGGAATACATCGGCGTCAGATCCTTAAACCAGCTTTTGGGCCAAGAATGTTCGCGGTTGTAGCAGTCACCTTCAACGCTGTAATTCCCGCATTGATTGGTAGAAAAAGTAAATTCATAGGGCGGCGTTGCATCCGGAATATCAGAATACATATCCCACACTTTGCCGTTCATCTTTTTATCAGTCGATTGAAATGCAATCCATAACTCATTATAACTTATCGCTGTGTGTCCCTTAATAATATTATGTAAAGCGGCTCGAAGCGCTGTTCCGTACAACGTATAAGCAGATTGGTAATAGTCGCCTGTAATTCCAACAGATGCAACGGTTTGATTCGATTGATTATTCTGTGCAACAAGCAGGCCGGTAATGACGTAAACCAGAAGGCAAATTTTTTTCCACATTAATGCTGTTTTCCTTTAATCTTTTTTATAACTTTGTCCAACTTGTCTTTAATGTACTTTCAATTTATCCCATTTCAAATTTCTTAGGAGGAACAATGCTACGATTTTTATTTCTCGCGGTGTTCATCGCTATGGTCACAAATGCAGCGATGGCACAATTGCCGCCAATCATCGATCGCGATTTGTTTTTCGGCGATCCTGAGATTTCCGGCGCACAAATTTCACCTGACGGAAAGTGGATATCGTTTGTTAAACCGTTTAACGGTGTACGAAATATTTGGATAAAAGGCACAAAAGATTCATTTGAAAAAGCAAAGCCAATTACCAATGATACGCTCCGTCCTGTTTCGGGATATTTTTGGTCGCGAAACGGGAAATATATTCTCTTTGTACAAGATAAAGGGGGCGATGAGAATTATCGTGTCTATGCCGTCAATCCTGCTGATGCGGGATCACCTGTTCCACCAGCGCGCGATCTTACTCCTTTGGAAAAAATTCGCGCCTACATTTACGATGTGCCGAAAAAGACTCCGAATGAAATTGTCATTGGATTGAATGACCGGAAACCGGAACTGCATGATGTGTACCGGGTGAATATTGAAACAGGCGAACGAAAACTCCTTCGTAAAAATGACGAGAATGTCGCGGGATGGGATATTGATCCAAGCGGAAATGTTCGGCTTGGAATTCGGCAAACTCCGGATGGCGGAACGGAACTCCTTTCGGTTGAAGGCGAAAAACTTGTTCCAATTTATTCCGTCACATCCGATGAAAGTTTCGGCACAATTCGCTTTACGCACGACGGTAAAAAAGTATATATCGTCACCAACAAAGGCGATGTTGATAAAACACAATTCGAACTTTTTGATTTGAAGACCTTGAAAACACAAGTTCTCGAAAAAGATCCGTTGAACGAAGTTGATTTCAGCGGAGCAATCTTTTCGGATAAAACTGATAAACTTCTTGCAACGCAGTATGTCGGTGACCGCGTTCGTATTTATTTTAAGGACAAACAATTTGAATCCGATTATAAAAAGATGTTGAAGACGCTGCCGCAAAGCGAAGTTTCAATCACCAACATGACGAATGATGAAAAAATGTGGATGGTTGTTGTTACAAGCGATGTCGATCCGGGGTCACGCTATTTGTACAATGTTAAAACCGGAAAATCGGAACTCTTATATAAGTCGCGTCCGAATCTTCCAAGTGAAAATCTTGCCCCAATGAAACCTGTCCGGTATACTGCACGCGATGGGATGACTATTCCCGCATATGTTACATTGCCGAAAGGTGTTGAGCCAAAAAATCTTCCCGTGGTGATGTTCATTCACGGCGGACCATGGGCACGCGACGGTTGGGGATATAATCCCTACCCGCAATTTCTTGCGAATCGCGGCTATGCAGTGCTGCAGCCGAACTATCGCGGTTCTACAGGATACGGGAAAAAGTTTTTGAATGCCGGAAATAAACAATGGGGTACCGGTTTTATGCAGCATGATATTACGGATGGCGTGCAATATCTTATTAAAGAAGGAATTGCCGATCCGAAACGCATCGCAATTTGCGGCGGATCGTACGGCGGATACGCAACGCTTGCGGGGCTTGCATTCACGCCGAATATTTATGCCGCGGGATTTGATATTGTTGGACCATCGAATATTATTACCCTTTTAAATTCCATTCCGCCGTATTGGGCACCGATGAAAAAACAATTTGCAATCCGTGTCGGCGATATGGAAAAACCAGACGAGAAAAAAATGCTGGAAGAACAGTCGCCGCTGAATTCAGCGAAGAATATCACTGCACCGTTGTATGTTGTTCAAGGTGCCAATGATCCTCGCGTGAAGAAAGCTGAAGCTGATCAAATCGTTTCGGCACTGCGTGATTTGCATCGACAGGTTGAATACATGCTGGCACCGGATGAAGGGCACGGATATCAAGGACGCGAAAATCGCTTAGCCATGACCGTTGCAATGGAAAAATTCTTTGCAAAGCATCTCGGAGGACGCATGCAGCAAGATGTTCCGGCTGATATTCAAAAGAAGCTCGATGCAATCACTATTGATATTTCGACAGTGAAAATGCCTGAAGCTCCGAAAGCAGAAACCAAAATTGAAGGAATGCCGAAATTCAATCCTGCATTGATCAAAGCCGATACACTCATGTACGAAATGAAAATGAGCATGCGCGGGCAGCAGTTTACTATGGCGGTAAAACGTACAATCAGTTTTCCAATAGTCGATTCTCAAAAAGTTGTCCGTATTGCCGATGAGACAAGCGGATCAATGGGAAATGGGTCGGACATTACGGACTATAATAGTGTGACTCTTCTTCCGGTAAAGCGCGAAGCAATGCAAGGTCCGGTGAAAATGAATTTCGCATACACGGATACGTCTGTCACAGGCAAAATGGAAATGCCGGGACAAACAATGCCAATTAATGTAAAACTCAATTCACCGGTGCTGCCGGATGCCTCGTCGTCGGGAGTTGTTGTTTCAACACTTCCCTTTGCCGACGGATACTCTGCGACATTCAATTTGTTGGTAACGATGGGAGCAAAAACACAGCAATTCGTTGTCACATATCTTGGTGCAGAAAAAGTTACCATTGCCAAAGGAACATTCGATACCTACAAAGTACAATTAGAGCCAAAGGACGGCGATGGAATGAAGGGAACATTCTGGGTTTCAACGGCAGATCGGAAAGAAATCAAGAGCGAAATGACCATGCCCGCAATGATGGGCGGCGGAATATTGACGAGCGAACTGAAGTAAAAAGAATTGCATTAAACAAAAAGGGACGTCTCAGACGTCCCTTTTTTTATACCTGTTTTATCTTTTCTATTTCATCAGCGTCATCTTCATCATCAACTGCTCATTGTCGAACGACAATCGCGCCAGATAGATTCCGCTGGAAAGATTTTTCGCATCGAACCTCGCATCGTAATATTTCCCCGGTTCAACAATATCGTTAAACAATTCCGCAACTTCTTGTCCCAGCATATTGTACACTTTCAATAATGCCCGCCCGTGATTCGGCACCTTAAACAGTATCGTCGTTGCCGGATTGAACGGATTCGGATAATTTTGATGAAGAACAAATTCATTTGGCACCGCGTTGTTTGTTCCAACACTTAATGCTGTTTGTCCCACTCCTGTTACTTTTATTGTATCAGGCGAGCTTGAACCGTTGTTCGTTACAAGAAAGTACGATGTAAATGTTGCGATGGATGCCGGCGCAAATCTCAGCGTATCGACAAATGAATTACCCGGTGCGACCTGGAACGACGTTGAACGTGCGGTAAATGAGCCGATACTGCACGCGACGCTGGTAACTTTCAATGTGTCCGAACCTGTATTGGAAATCGTTACCGCCGTATCTTTCCATTGTCCCACTTTAACAGTTCCGAAATCAATAAAAGAGGGATTCACTCCAATAATCGGGAATTGCGTTATCTTTCCGATCAGCTGAACATGAACCGAAGAATGATACGGATCGTTCGTATTGAAATTGATTGTTGCCGTATCGCCTCCCGCATTTGTCGGCAAGTAGTATGCTTTGATCTTCACACTGTCCCCCGGCGGAACGGAAATGTTGTACGTTGATAACGTAAATTCACTTGATCCTGTAATTCCCATTGACGATGTGAGCGTCGCCGTTCCGGAATTATGAACCGTAAACGTCATGCTGTCTTTTTGAGAGACTGCCGCCGATTGAATAACTCCCGACGCAGGCGTTACACTAAATACCGCGTTGTTCGCAATCGTAAAATATCCGTTGTCAATTAATGGAACCGGCACACCCTCTTTAAATAAGACGCTGGAGAGATTGATATAGATTGTCGACGGACGCGGTGTTGAATCAGGGACGGCAAAACGAAGTTTAAATAACACACCGCCTGAATAAACAGGAGTAACACCTGATGCCGCAATTGTTGCTGTTCCATTGCCAAATGACGTACCAAAAGACCATCCGGAAGTTAATGTTCCCGCTGAAATAATATCCATTAATTGAACATACGATCCTGTTGAATAAGTTATTTTCATCTGCACGGATGGAAATCCAACGGTGTTCGGCGTTACAAAAAACGGTATATCAACCGTTGAAGCAGGGATCAATGATGTATCCGGCACGCTCAACCGAAAATCATAAATGTCGATTTTGCCGCTCCTACCAATCGATCCCAATATATCCTGTGCAATGGCTGTATCAATGCCGCTTTTCGTTGCCTTCAACCAACCCGAAGGTGAAATTGTTGCACGCAATGGATCGGCAACAGACCATGTGTAGGGTGCAGTGCCGCCCGTTGCATTAAATTGAATCGAATCTCCAACCAGCATCGTTTGGTTTCCGTACGGAGTAATCGTAACCGGAGATAACTGTTGAACGGTAATGTATCCGTTGCTGGTGTTCGACAGAATTGTTTGATTAAATAATAGACTGATAAAATTGAAACCGGAACCTCCGTATGTAGCCTTCGTAGCTTTCATTCTTATATAGAGAAGAATGCCGGAACCTGTTAACGGTGTTGAAGTAGCAAACGAAACATTGATTTGATTTGCCGTCAACGAAAATGTTGGAGTGTTTGCAGTTTGCAATAACGTGCCCGTCGTAATAATATCGCTCGGCGTCCATAAGGTTTGATTGTACGAAACCGAGAATTGTCCGGAAATAATTCCCAAACCTGTCACATCCGTTGTGTATACCGGAAGATCGAGTGTCTGTCCTTGGTAGCGTGTCGTGTCGCGGAACCATAATTTTAATCCGCGAACTTCAACAAAGCCCGACGTATCAACAATTCCTGCCGAATCAGCGCAGACAACTTGAGTCTTGCCCGCCTGCAACGCCGTTAACAATCCGGACGAATTAATCGAAGCAACCGATGGATTCGTCGTTGACCAGACGTACGGAACTTTCCCGCCGCTGACGGTAAATTGCTGTGTCTCTCCTTTTGTCAACAATGCCGTGTTCGGATTAACAGTGATGAACGGCGGGGGTTGAATGGTAATATATCCATCCCGCTTCACAGTTGTAGGAACTCCTTCATTCAACATAATCTTTTGAAAATAAAAATATCCGTAGTTATAATTGACAAATACATTCGACATAAATCGAAAAATGACTAATCTCCCCTTTCCCGACAACGCCGGACCAATTCCGGCGACGCTTATTTTGCCTACGGATATTTGGTTGACATCTGTTGTCCAACCAGCACTGAGTGTACCTGCAGATTGAGCATCAACGAACGTGAAGAGAGAAGTATTAAATGTGAATTCTATTTGATATGATATGACATTCAAACCGGTAACCGAGCTGTCAATATAGATCGGATACTCAACTAGATTTCCTCCCACAACAGTGGTGTCGTGAAAGGAAAACCCAATCGGTCCCGCTTTTGCCGATGCTGCCATGAGCATCAGCAAACCCAATCCGGCGAGACGAAAAATTAATTTATGTTTCATTGAAAAATCCTTTCAGTGTCTTTGCATGAATGATGATGAATCCGTTCCCCGTGATCACCCTGCCAGGGTGTATACCCTGACAGGATTACGAGGGATGATTATTTCAACATCAGCATTTTTTTGACACTGGTAAACGAACCACTGGTCATGCGATAAATGTAAACACCAGTACTCGTTCGCACTCCGTTATCATTTAATCCATCCCATGTTACACGATACTCACCGGCATCCTGCGCTGTATTGATAAGTTCACGCACTTTCTGACCGGTGATATCATAGATCTCTATTTTCACACGCTGTCCGTTTTCGGGAACTTGATACGAAATCGTCGTTGAAGGATTGAACGGATTCGGATAGTTCTGATCGAGTGTAAACTTCGACGGTTTGCCTTTTATGGTAATGAATGATTCCGTTGCTTTCGATTGTGCGTTCGTTTCGTTCACCATCAACTTTGTAAACGAGATCGGTGTTTTCACCAAGCCGCGAACATTGTCTAACGCTTCAAATGTCACTTCAACAATTGATCCACTTGCGGCGAATGCATCGGTCGAGGCTAACAAAATACGAATCGAACCATCTTTTTTACTTTCGGCCATCGTTGCATTTCCCGCAACTCCAACAGCTTTCACACTGATCGGTTTCAATTGAGTGCCATCGAACGACAATTCAATGTCAGCTGAATACACATCTTTCATTCCTGTCGCCGTAAGTGTAATTGTTGTCTGCTTGCCGCGTTCAATCATACCATCGTTAAATCCAATTGATGCCAATGTTGCTGTCTTTGGCAACGATTGAACCGGGGGATTAACCGAATTGAATTCAGCCGGGAAGATGCTGATCTTGCCGACAACATATTGCAGTATGAGTGATGCATCGTATGCGGTTATTCCCGCTGCCGCACTCACATCACCGACTCTCTTTTGAATATCGTTGAAAGGATGAGCAACCGAATCAGCAAGCCATTGCAAAATCAACGACGCATCAAACGCTTGAACACTTCCATTCAAACTCACGTCGCCAACCAACGGATTCAACGCACCCGCACCGAGGAAGCCGGCATAGTTTATACTGTCGCTGATTGTTTGTCCGGTTCCGCCGGGATTTGATGAATGAGTCGGACCGCTGTTGTTTCCCCACCAGTTCCACCGTGCGTCGATGTTGAACGATTTGTTCGCATTGTTGAATACCGTCGGCGCAGAATTTTGATAGATGTCGGAATAATTCACGACCGGATTCGATGCACCGTTGGCAACAACAGCCATGTAATTATTATTCAACGAACTATAGGTGATTTTCGGGCTCGCATTGTTTGCTGCGATTGCAGCTCCACCGTTCGCGAGGCCTGCAAATCGTATGATCGTGTTTCGCAATCTGCACAGTGGATCAAGTGATTCATCGGCAAAGTTCAAACCACTCCACCCATAATACCATTGATTTGGATTTGTTGCATTGCTGTCGGCATTTGTATCGCCATGATAGAAGTCATCACGCAGATCAGTAAATACAATCGTACTGTCCGGGGTTGCACCACCTTCTGCAATCAAACCTTTCCTGATTGTCATGCCGGTTCCCGGGAAGAATTTCAAAATAACTCCGGGAGCAATTGTCAAAATAGAGTTGCTTGCAACAGTATAAGTGCCAAACAAATATGGAACGTTGGTCAATCCGGCAAAATTACGTTTTATCAACGTTACATCTTGCACCAACGTTTCATTATCAAGCACACCGATTGCTTTGAATGTAGTACCGGAAATAATATCTCCAGACGTCGAACTTGGGTATGAAACAAGCGATGTTCTGAAGGGTGCGTAGGTAAGGTTCTTGAACACACAACTGTCTAACGAAGGATTTGACACACCAGTTAAATACACACCCCAGTTAACACGATCAAATGTGCAGTCCAAAATTTTTGGTGAGGCTTGCGCCAGATAAATTCCTCCATCGGTCCAGCGAAAGACGGCATTGTTAATGATGCTGAGTGAGTCAACGCTGACATCAGCAAAATTGATACGTGAAGAACCTCCGATCGACGGGAAATTGCCAGAACCGTTTCCATTCATGTCGGCAGGATTTCCATAACTGTCATCGCGTGAATCAGTGAAGATAACTTTTTGGGCTGGGGTTCCATTCACTGCAAGCGAACCGTTGATTTGCCAATATCCATCTTTAAACACAATTCCTGCGGGAATTGTTATTTTCGTACTGGTATTGACCGTCAAAGTTCCAAATAAATAATATGTGATATTGTTGTATCCGCCGAAATTCCTTACCGGGATTGTCGCATCAACAGAAAATGTTTCAGGAATAATCCCTAGTGCCATCAATCCAACATTTAACGCGACGATATTTGAGAACGTCGGAGCAGAAAACATGCTCATCGAAACCGGCGTGGAGTTAATATTCGTTAACGTGTCGTTACTAAATGTCGGATGTGCACTGCCGAAAACTCCGAAAGCAGACGTTGCCGAATGCTCGAGCATACAACTGTCGATAACCGCATTTGCATTGAAGACACGAATAATGCCGTAGGTATAATTTCCCGCATTATAGCCGCTTCCGCCGTATCTGAATATGCAATTCCGCATTACATTAAGACTGTCGGCACTTGATGAATTGAAATCGATATCACTCCAATCGCCTTTTCCAGGCACACCGGAGTTACCGTCGTTATTTGTATCGCCGCCGTTTGAATCGTCTTTAAACGATGTAAAAACAATTTTTTGCGATGGAGTCCCTTTTGCTACAAGGGCACCTTGTACAGTTATACCGTTATACCAATTGGAAAATTTAATGACGACTCCCGGATCGATTGTCAATATCGCATTCGGGCTGATGGTAAGATTGTCAAAGATATATGCGATATTGTTGATCCCCGCTACATCGCGCTTAGCAAGTGTCGCGTTGGAAGAAAGAGTCCCCTCGAGAATGCGGATTCCTTTGCTTCCATTTGCCGTAAACGTAATTCCGGTAAATGTCGGATTTGCTTTCAACGACATTGCAATGGGATCGAGACGGCAATTCGCAATCGTTACGTTATTTACAAACGGAGTAGAGCTATTTTCGCAGCGAACTCCGAAATTGTACGAATCCGAAAGAATTGAATTCGAAAGCGTGCTTCCGGCATCAGTATATGTTACAGCTCCGTAACTACTTCCTCCGGAAAATTTAATAACGCAGCTGTCGATAAGGGAAAATACATCATCGCTTGTTGACAAGAATTGAATTGTAGACCAATTTCCTGCCGCAGGAGATGTTCCATTGCCATCGCCGTTTGTATCACCGGGCAACGGCGCACCGGAATTTCCATAATTATCATCTTTCAACGACGTAAAGACGATTTGTCCTCCAGCGCTCGTTCCTTTCGCTTTGAACCCGCCGTTCACATAAATTCCGGTACCGCTATTAAACTTCAATACAATACCCGGATCGACCGTAACATTTGTTCCGGAATTAATCGTGAGATCTTCTAACAAGATGTATGTAATATTTGTTATTCCGGCAATGTCTCGCTTTTTGATCGTTCCACTTGTTCCTAATTGTTCCCCGATAATTCCAAGCGCTCTCCATTTTGCATTGATGAATCCAATCCCCGAGAAGGTCGGATCAGCAGAGACAGACAATGCGATCGGTGTATAATCAGTATTCACGATTGTATCGTTCATCAACTTGGGATTCGATGCCTGGAACGCATAGACACCATAGACAACGTTGTCCATTCTGGTATTGAAAACATTCGGGCTCGCATTGACCATGGTAATTTGTCCGCCGCCAATCCAGCGTGTGTTATAGTATGAACTCGAAAGTGATCCATATTTTAGACGGCAATAATTAATAATGGAACTTGTATCACTTGTTGCCTCGAACACGATTCCGCTCCAGTCACCTTTTCCGGGGACGCTGATTGATCCGTCTTTATTAGTGTCACCCGGATTTCCAAAATTATCGTCTTTCGAAGAAGTCATAACAATCAAACTATCTGCAGTTGCATTTGCAATAAGTTTTCCTTGCACAACAATCCGTTGATAGTAATCTTTTGCCTTTATCACTATACCTTTATTGATCGTAAGTGAGCGTCCACCCGGTATCGTTACGCTTTCTAACATTAAATATGTTACGTTTGGAATGGATGTCACTGAACGAATAGGAAGCACTGCATCCGCGGCTAAATTACCACCGGTTCCGGCAAGTAGTCCAATCGCATCATATTGATTGTCAGAGAAAGAAAATGAATTGTTTGTAAAAACTGGATTCGCTGCAAACGACATTGCAATGGGAACAACAGTGCTCGACCCAATTGTATTGTTTGTAAAGATGGGGTTGGATACATCCTGCATCATCGCACCGTAATAATTATTGGCAAGATTGCAGCTGTCAATCGTCGGGCTTGCGTTATACATTGTGATGCCGCCTGTATTACTGGCACCTGCGTATGATACATCGCATCGATGCATTAAACTGATTGAATCGACACTCGAATTATTAAAAATAACTCCGTACCAATCGCTCGCGTGTGGAATCGTTGCAGTCCCGTCACCGTTTGTATCGCCGCCAACGACGGGCTGGTTATCATTTCTCGCAGAAGTAAAATAAATTTTTTGTCCGATTCCGGCGTTGGCAACAAGCGCACCGTTCACCGTTAATGAATTTCCATTGAATTTCAAAATGTCGCCGGAAGAGATTGTCATCGTTGCGCCGGCAGTCACCGTCATCCCATACGGGAAGTAAAAAGGAATTGCTGCAGTATCTAAAACAATGGAGTTTGCCGAACTGAAATTCATATAAATACCGTTGTGGGTATTTCCGCTAAATACGTTCGTCCCATTAAAAATTAGCGATGCGGTTCCATTGTTGTATGAGACGGGCCAATCGCTCGATGAGATTGTACCGCTGGTAACATTGACATTTGTTCCGCCATCAAACACAATACCGGCATTTGTTACGACTGAAACACTCGAGTTCTCAAAATTCAAAATTCCAACTGTTACATAAATTCCATTGGTCGATGAGTTAGAAACAGTTGTGCCGTGAATATTTGTCACGCCATTGCGAACGTACACATCACTGTAGCTGTTTGCTCCTCCGTATTTTATCTGACACGTATCAAATGTTGCAACAGGAGATCCGCTTCCGTTACCGGATTGAATTGTTCCCCAATCTCCTTTAAGAGGATTTCCACCAAGGGTATCTTTATTTGAAGTAAATGTAGCGTAACGAGCATTCAAGAAACCATACGAACGCAGACTGGTTCCAGATTTAAATCTTACCACAACTCCAGAATCAACGGTAAGGGTAAATCCTGGATTAACCGCTAAATCTGCTGTAAGGATGTATGGACTCCCCGTCAATGTCCACGTAGAATCTTTATTAATCGTACCGGAAACATTTGTTTGCCCGTCAACGGCACCGATTGCCAACAGCAAAAACAATGCTATACCAAGAATACGCATAGTATCTTCTCCTTGAAAAATTAATCGAATGATAAGTTTAGAAAAATTTTGTTATCGCATCATGAAGGAATGTTAAAATAATTTACACGGGAAAAAGAATAAATAATTCCATAAAACTCACGCAAAGACATATTCATGCTCTATCGTTCGTCAATAAAAAATTTTAACATTAAGAAAGGAATCAACATCATTCCATGCAAAGCCGCATCGAATGGTGTGTTGGCTATTTAGTGTATGATGTGCCATTCAGGTAGATCAAACGTAGGAAATTGATTCTCGAATGTCAATTAAGAATTGAGCGGTTGTGGCTGTTATCACAAAAAGAATTGTGATCAATTTAACCGGTGTGTTGAATTTTTTGACATTCGCGAAATGCAGTTATTGAGAAATTTTTTCAAATAAAAAAGGGCCAATAACAACCAGCCCTTTTCGTAAACTCAGAAATATAATTTAATTTTTCTTGAACTCTGCAACTAATTCCTGCAAAACATTCTTTGCATCGCCAAACAGCATCTTCGTGTTCGATTCATAGAAAAGCGGGTTTTCAATCCCGGCAAATCCAGTCGCCATCGATCGTTTCATCACGATTACTGTTTTCGCTTTATCGACATCAATAATCGGCATGCCATAGATCGGACTCGATTTTTCTGTTCGCGCTGCAGGGTTGACAACATCGTTTGCCCCGATCACGATACAAACGTCGGCCGTATCCATTGTCGGATTGATTACTTCCATTTCCAACAATTGATCGTACGAAACATTTGCTTCCGCCAAAAGAACGTTCATGTGTCCGGGCATACGACCTGCCACAGGATGAATGGCAAAATCAACTTTTACACCTCGTTTTTCCAATGCATCGCTCAATTCACGCACGGTATGCTGTGCTTGCGCAACAGCCATTCCATATCCCGGCACGATAACGACGCGATCAGCTTGTTCAAGAACGAATTTCGTATCTTCGACAGTAAATCGGTTGATCGGACGTTCTTCATGAAGTTTCGACGTATCCACCTGCGGTGAACCGACGGCGCCAAATAACACATTGGCAAATGAACGATTCATCGCTTTACTCATTATGATCGAAAGAATGAATCCGGAAGAACCATCAAGCGAACCGGCAATGATCAACACTTTATTGTTGATGGCAAATCCTGTTGCCGCAGCCGCAAGACCAGCATATGAATTCATCAAGGAAAGAACAACCGGCATATCGGCACCGCCGATCGGCATAACAATAAAAATTCCAATCAAAAAACTGATCGTGATCATCGTGAAGAAAATTGCCGCATCAAACGGAAAGAAAATCAAATAAACAAACATTCCTAAGACAAGAAAGAACAATCCGATATTCACGATGTTTTGTCCTTTGTATGTGATTGGTGCGCTTGGAATAATACCCTGCAGTTTTCCAAATGCCATTAAACTTCCGGTAACTGTCAGTGCACCAAACAGAACTTCAAAACCCAGCGCAGGCATAATCCCGTACGCCTTTTCTGTGTGAACAACATATTCGTTGATACCAACAAGAACCGCTGCTAATGCACCAAACGCGTGCGAGATTGCAATTCGTTGTGGCATTGCGGTCATCGGCATAAATACGGCCATCAATGTTCCGATAACCGAACCGATAACAATACCTGACAGGATCCATTCCCACGAAACGATTTCACCGCTGAGCAATGTTCCTACCACCGCGAGGAGCATTCCGATTTCGGCAAAATGCATACCGCGGCGCGCAGATTCCGGATGACTTAACCCCTTCAATCCTAAAATAAAAAGAATAGAAGCGACGATGTAAGTTATTTCGAGCGGATAATTTAGAACTTCCATATTACTTCCGCTCCTTTCGTTTGAACATCTTCAGCATTCGTTCGGTAATTAAAAATCCGCCAACAACGTTAATCGTTGCCGCCGTTACCGCAACAAAACCGAGCATCTGACTCGTGAAATGGTCGCTTCCAGCGGCCACAAGCGAACCGACAAGTGAAATACCGGAGATGGCATTTGTTGCAGACATCAGCGGTGTATGAAGTGTCGGCGTTACACGCTTGATCACTTCAAACCCGACGAAGCCGGCAAGGATGAGGATATATAATAGTTCAACAAGATTCGTCATGTTACTTCCCTTTCGCTTTTTTATTGACGGCGGAATGGTCTTCTTTCTTCACCGCAAAGGTAGGATGAACGATCGATCCTGCGTGCGTTATCAGGCATCCTTTGATAATGTCGTCGTCAAGTTTTAATTCAAAAACTTTTTTCTCTTTGTTCCAAAATTCATCAAGCAGATTAAAAAGATTGTTAGAATACATCTGGCTTGCATTCAGCGCCATTCGTGCCGGCATATTGGCAAGGCCGATAATCTTAACACCCTTTTTCTCTACAATTTTACCAAGCACGGCGCCTTCAACGTTTCCGCCGGTATCAATGGCAAGATCAACGACAACCGATCCCGGTTTCATTGCGTCAACCATATCTTTCGTAACGATGATCGGCGCTTTACGCCCGAACACTTGCGCTGTGGTGATCACGACATCCGCCTGTGCACAATATTGTTTCATTACCTCGCGCTGTTTTTTTAATTGTTCTTCGGTCAATGCTTTGGCATATCCTTGTGCTGTCTGCCCAGTTTCGCCAAGATCAACCTCGACAAATTTTGCTCCGAGTGAAAGGACATCATTTTTTGCGACAGGTCGAGTATCAAACGCATCGACTTTAGCACCGAGTCGGCGCGCGGTGGCAATCGCTTGCAATCCAGCTACACCGGCGCCGATAATAAAAACTTTGGCCGCTTGAATTGTACCGGCCGGCGTCATCATCATCGGAAAAATTTTTTGGATGTTACTCGCCGCAATGACCACCGAAGCAT
>JBBINR010000056.1:0-16318 GCA_037443785.1 Ignavibacteriales bacterium
GTTCGTGAAATAATTAATTTTACATCAATACAATGGCATCTCGATTCTCTTGGGATACGGGATACAATTTTCTCTGCAACGGTCGATAGCAGCGATTATCCACTATACGAATACACGAGTAATTCCCACAGACTATTCACCAATATGTACATCCTTAAACTGAACGGTGATATTTATCGATTTTCCGATATCAGTGCCGATACGGTTGTTTACAAAATTCTTGATGGGAATGGCATTTTACTCCCTAACACATTTACAAAAGATGTTGGTTTATCCACTATGATCTGGCAGTCAAGTGTTTCGGGAAATTTTTCCAATATCAAAATTAAAAAGGAAGTCAAATTGTTAAGCACAATTACTTCTGTTTATTCCAAGGATATTTTATCCCCAAATTTCTACTTACATCAAAATTATCCAAATCCATTTAATCCATCGACGACTATCACTTATCATTTGGCAGAAAAAGGGTTGGTGACAGTAAAAATATATGATCTGTTAGGGCGCGAAGTTAAAACACTACAAGATTTATTTCAAAATGAAGGTGTTCACACGTTTATTTGGGATGCACGTAATAATACCAGCGGTATTTACTATTGCAATGTGAGCACAAATAAATTAAGCAAAACTATTAAACTTGTATTACTGCGCTAACGTCTGTCTGACCAGTCATTTCATTTGGCAGCACAAGTTCGTTTCAATCCGTTGGCGGTTCGAAGAAAAGATAAATCACATGAAAAACGCTATGGCTTTTATTCTTCTTTCGTTAATGACGATATGTAGTTGTCATCACTCTACATCACCCGATGAGAATCCTGCATGGATTACCAGCCTTATTGTAAAATATGAGAGCGAACCAATAGGGAATCCTCCGCAATCGATTTGGCGGTACGAGTATAAAAAACAAACGGTGTATTATAGCCCGGCTCAATGTTGTGACCAATTCAGTACGCTCTATGATGTAAATGGAAAAGTAATTGGCGCACCGGATGGTGGATTTACGGGGCAAGGGGATGGAAAACATTCTGATTTTTTTAAAGAACGAAAGAGCGAAAAGCTGATCTGGAAAGATTCGCGAGCCCGTTAAATACAATCCATTTGCCGGCATTCAGCAAAGGAGGTAAAATGAAAAAAATCGTATTTATTGTTCTGGCGATTATGGCAATCTGCCATGCGGGATGTAAAAAAGACGATTCCGTAAATTCAACATCGGCAAATGTTCCGGTCATTGCGAACACGACAAACGCTTTTACCTTTTCCCTGACTGCAAAATCGTATACGGCAAATGCAGAATATAATTTATCGTTTTCTACAGATTCACTTGCCTGTTCACTTACCGTCGTCAATCAAACCGAAGGAAATGCTTCACTGAAAATTATCGATTCGGCGAATTCCACTGTTTATGGTGATTCAGTTTTGACGAATAAAGTCGTTGCGTTTACGCAGGCTAATAAAGGAATCCCCAAAAATATTACATTGGTTTTTAAAGGATACACCGGCACATTGACTTTTGCATTAGCACGCAATAATTCTCCGCACTAAACATTGGCACCCAATGGTCATGGAAGTTGATGTTGTTGCGCACCGCCATGCTCCTTCTCTCAAAGAGGCAGAGATGAAAAATATCAGTATTTCGATTTTCCTTTTCATCACACTTACCGTTACCGTAACGGCGCAAGTATCGGCGACATTTGACGGTGACACGGTTAAAATATGGGATGCGGGATTCGATTGGTCGTGTTCCGGAAAGTTTTTTCCCATAACAGCAATATCTCACGATACCATTTATATTACTGAATGTGATACGATGCGTCTTGCTACATGCAGTTGTTATTTTACTGTATACACATCATTGAGCGGATTGAAGGCAGGAACATACACGGCGGTAGTGACACGACAACATATTGAACATGTTACTTTTCCCATTGATACAATATATGTTTCAAAACATTTCGCCGGCTCGGTAACATTTACGGTGTTAACTCCTCCGTCACTGCCTTCTAAAGTATCATTATATCAGAGTGGATGTAATAGTTTTCCCGGATCGGTTATGGAAGAAAGTAAAGTCCCCAGCTCATTCGCCATGCTTACTAATTATCCTAACCCATTTAATCCGAAGACGACGATTCGATTTACGATTCCAAAGACAGTTCACGTTTCATTAGCAATTTATACGATGGCAGGCCAGCATGTTGCCGCTTTGGTAGATGAGGAAAAACATTTTGGTAATTATGAAATCAATTACAATGCGGAAAATTTACCAAGCGGTGTTTATGTCTGTCGTCTCAAGTACGGAGAACGTTCCTTATCACGGAAGTTAGTTTTGGTAAAATAAACTATTTGCTAATTCTGAAGCAGCCACGCGATTGAGTCGACTTCATGCTCGATTTTTTTCATGAGCGTGGGAATTTTAGAATTGGTGATGTTCAATTTCCCCCAGCACTCTTTGTTCATTGCAGGAACAAATCGTTCTCCACTTGAACCAATTTGCAGCGAATGTGCCAGCACATCCGACACATGCACCGATGCCGTTTCGATCGGATAATATTGCGCCCACTCCGGTTTGTGATGAAGTGAAACAACTTCCTGAAAATAACTCGGCAGTCTCCACGCTTCCAATAATGCTTTACCAATTTCCGAATGGGTGCATCCGATTTCTTCTCGCTCTATGTCGATAAGAGGACGCTGTTCTTTAATAGATCGCTGCAGCATTCGTCGTGATTTATCCGGCGCACGGTTGAATAAAATAACGCGGCCGATATCGTGTAAGACACCCGAAACAAAAAATCGCTCGATTTCTGTTTCTCCCATCGATTGCGCAATAACCTTTGAACCGACGCCGCACGCAAGACTGTGCAGCCAAAATTCTTCCATGTTGATGAGATCTTCCGGAATCCCTCCGAATGTATGGACCATGGTTGTGACTAAGGCAAGGTCGCGGACTTGATGACTTCCGACAAGAAAGACTGCTTCAGAAATCGTTCCGACACGCTGCGAAAATCCGTAGAACGAACTGTTGACAAGTTTCAACAGTCGTGCAGAAAGTGAAGAATCATCGCTGATGATTTGGCTGACATCGGCAAGCGACGAATCGGGATTGTTGATCGCTTCATTCAGTCGAATATACATAATTGGCGGAACAGCTGTTCCGCGAAATCCATGAATAAGTTTTTCAGGTGAGATCATAATTTTTTTTTGATATAATTTTTTTTCGTGCGTGAGACTGCACGGCATACCGATGGATTTCCATCATTACATCCCATTTTAAATTGACAAGAACGAAGATTGGCTCCAGTTCGGACACTGCCATCGAAAGTATTTCCGGATCGATGCCGGTATCTTCTACGAAATCTTTTGGATCAATTCCCGCAATATCAATTTCTTCGATTCGGCATGAATGGAACACATCGATGTGATGCTTCAGCAATTGCTGTCCGCCTCGCAGTAAAATACGTCCGCAGGGATCGATGACATCTGATTCGATCATCATTCCTTCATGTACTTTATCCAGTGAAATCAATCCCATTGTTTATCTGTGTTGATCGTGTTCATCATAAGTTTTCAGATTGCCGTGGCGATGGTATAGAAAAAACGACAACAAACATGCCAATTCGACCTTTCAATTTGAAAGATAAAAGAGATGAAATTTGAGAAATTTTGAAACTCAAACTATTTAACTGGAATTGAAATGAATAATATTGAGCATCTGGTCTTTATTCGCTATTTGGCCTAACCTTTTAGCAAATCTATCGTTATTACTTTTAAGACGGTCTTGAAAAACTTGGGTAGGTGATAAAAAATATTTTTAATGGAACTTTAGAGAAAGCTAATGTTTGGCTTCAACGAAGTTTATAATAATCTAACGATAGTTTTATTGCTTTTGAGTAGACGAAAAACCATCTTGCTAGTGGATTAAGGAACAAAACATAATTCACGAAGACACTCATGGGAACATCAAAAATAATATTAATTTCTGGTATCTACGTAGTTCTCGGATTGTATTCATTTGGACTGAATTCAGCTGATGAAATGCAGAGTAAAGAATCTTTATCAACAGCTCAATCCATCCAAACTGAGCAGATTGCGGTGTCCGGAATATCGTTAGCGGTGGCATATATGGGAAATAATTCGACGATAACATCGTTTTCTCCCATAACAAAAAGTACAATGGGTGGGATAGTAACGTATTCTGCATCAAACCCGGCTTCATTATCGTCAACAGAGCGCGAAATCGTCTCTACCGCGACGATGGTATGCGGTTCGGCGACAATGCAAGTAAAGACGACCGCCGTCGTTCAATTCAATAAAGGTCTCTGGAGAATTACTAGGCTTTATACTCAAAACAGTTAACGATTTTTTTTGCATATTACCGTGCAACGAGAAATTTCATTGGTCACATCAACGCTATGATGATCACGAATTCCGTTGCACGTCGTCGTTTTAGGGGCATCTGATCAAATTACCACCCTGATGTTGTTTTTACAACTTGCCGAAAAATGAAAAAGGTTTTAATCATTGATGATGACGAAGATTTCTTACAGTCAATAAGTTTTATCTTGGTGCAAGAAGACTATGACTGTGTAACGGCAAACTCCGGAAAGAAAGGATTAGAAGTTGCCGTAAAATTTCGGCCGGATGTTGTCTTGTGCGATGTCTTCATGCCAAACATTAATGGATACGAAACTCTTCACGCATTTCGCGAAGTAGAAGAACTTTCCTTAATACCGTTTATTTTTTTAACGGCACATTCTGATCCGGCAATGCATCGATACGCGATGGATCTTGGTGCCGATGATTTTCTCCCAAAACCGGTCGATCCCAAAGAAGTTATTTCCGCGATCAACGCCCGATTGTCACGGCAGCAAATGCTAATTCAGCAAGTCGAACGGCAATTGCAAAAAATGAAAACGCACCTTGATGAGATTCAACAGCTTTCGGAAGTAACGAGCAAAATTAATGCGGGATTGCTTTTGGAAGAAGTGTGCGAGCAGTTTTACTCCACATTTAAATCGATTATTCCCTATAACAGAATTGGACTTTCTCTCATTGAAGAAAACGGAACGATGGTTCGGGCACGATGGGCAAAATCGGAATCGCCCAACGTAAAAATATCCGTCGGATATCATCAGCCGCTTCACGACAGCAGCTTGGAAAAAATCATCAAAACAAAACAGCCGAGAATTATCAACGATCTTGAAGAGTATTTTGTTCAGCATCCGAATTCTGCAGCCACCAAAGATATTATTGAAGAGGGGGTTCGTTCGAGTTTTACCTGCCCGTTGATTGCGATGGGAAAAAATATCGGCTTCGTATTTTTTTCAAGCTTTGAGAAAAATACTTATAAGAACGAACACACCGAAATTTATCTGCAAATTGCGGGACAGCTTGCTATTGTCGTTGAAAAGGCACGGCTGTATCAAGAGCTGATCGATCTAAATAATCTTAAAAATAAATTTCTCGGCATCGCGGCGCACGATCTTCGCAATCCGCTCGGTGCCATAATCGGATTTTCCGGCTTGCTGAAAGAGAACGAACAGCTGCAAACGATGCCGGAGCAATTGGAAATGCTTGACTATATTACACGATCTGCCAATCAGGCGTTATCCCTCATTAACGACCTTCTGGATATTTCGGCTATTGAAAGCGGCCATCTTCCGCTGAACAAGCAGAAAGTTCCGGTCACATCAATCGTGAATGAATCGATCCATACGAATAATCTTTTTGCCGGCAAAAAAAATATTTCTATTATTCCCGATATCAAATATCACGAACTTTCCTTCATGATCAATGTCGATGCAGCACGAATCAGACAGGTGCTGGATAATTACTTGAGCAATGCCGTCAAGTATTCGCACCCCCAGACGACCATTACCGTCCGCATAACGGAGCACAACGGCATGATGCGGTTCGACGTGATCGATCAGGGGCAGGGGATCCCTCAGCACGAGCTGGATAAACTGTTCCAGGAGTATTCGCGTATTTCCGTACTGCCGACAGCCGGAGAAAAGAGCACCGGGCTTGGGTTGGCAATTGTAAAAAAAATTGTGAAAGCACATAACGGGGAAGTCGGAGCCACGAGCGAATTGGGGAAGGGAAGCACCTTCTTTTTTACCATTCCGGTACAATGAATCTGCGCTGATCTATTGTGATAAACATTTTTTTCTTTGTATATTCAACACAGAAAAAAAGTGACAGCGATGAATTTTATATCAAAGAAAAAAATTATTCTTGTCGGAGACCGCGTCCTGATTCAACCGGATAAAGATCAGGAGAAAACTCCGCACGGATTGTATCTGCCGCCGGGCGTGAAAGAGAAGGAAAAAGTTCAAGCAGGGTATATCGTAAAAGTTGGTCCCGGCTATCCGGTTGTCAATCCGAATTATATGGATCAGGAACCATGGTCGACAACGCCGAAAGATCCTGTAAAATATATTCCGCTGCAGGCTGAAGAGGGTGATTACGCATTGTTTTTACGGGACAATGCCATCGAGATCGAATTTGAACAAAAACAATATTTGATTATCCAGCAATCGCATTTACTGATGATCATTCGGCCCGACACTCTTGCACAGCTTGGATTAAGCCAGGAATGAACGACGATCTTTTTCTCTATAGCGAAACCAATCTTCACCGACAACTTGAAACGGCGCAATTCACGAAAGGATTTTACACCGTAAAATTTTACACCAACAACGGCCTTCTCTCCCCCAAGAAAACAAACACGGTCTCTGAATTTTATTTATATCCTTCCGGCGGAACGCTGCGTGACAGTAATTTTAATCTTGTATTTTACGATTCACAATTTGATACGTACCGGGGATTTCAACCTCCGCACCTGAAACAGAAATAAAATTATCGAACTTATCACACAATCTAGACAGCCATGAATTATACACCACTAAATCCCGAAACAATTCTTGAAAGCATTTCCGGCGGATTCTTTGCGCTTGATAAAGATTTTCGTTTCACCTATTGGAACAAAGCGGCGGAAGAGGGGACGGGTCTGTCACGAAACGATGTCATCGGTAAAAAAGTATTTGAGATTTTTCCGAATGCGGAAAAAACAGAACTGGGCGATAAGTATAGAAGGGCGATGGATGTAAAAACTTTTCAATCGCACATCAGTCAGTACAAAGATGAACGGTTCGAAAAGTGGTTCGATTTTAGAATTTACCCGAACGAGAACGGGCTTTCAGTTTTTCTCCAGGATATTACTGAAACACAGCGTCAGGAGCGGCAAAAAGAAATGCTGCTGCAGGTATCGCACGTCATCAACACGGCAACGCAGTTGGAAGATTTGTGCGGATCGATCGTTACCATCCTTTCATCGCGCTATGAATTGCCAGAGCAAAATGTGCTGCTCTATTTTCATCGTCCGCACGACAAGCAATTGATCCTGCTTGCACCCGAACTTCCGATGAGCGAACTTCAAAAAAATCTTTACTCTCTTTCCGTCGATTCGCAAAGCAGTCTCGCCAGCGTTGAAGCATTCAGCACGGGAAGTAAGATCGTTACGACCGATGTGTCACGCAGTGTGCTGTTTACCTACGCACCGGAGCAAGTGATCACGTCCAAAATGACAACATTGTTGTCGCTGCCGCTTCGTGTTGAACGCGAGCAGCTTGGCGTCTTGGAAATATTATTGAATTTTTCAAAAGAATTAGCGGAGCAGGAAGTATCTTTCCTTGCGTTAGTTGCCAGCGAAGTTGCCGTCGGTATCAGCCGCCGCGGATTGATTGACGAACTGCGCGTGAAGAATGTCGATCTTGAAGTTCAGCGTGCACAAACGCAGGAAGCACATGAAAAGCTGAAGAGATTCCTTGCGTTCTTCAGTCATGAATTGCGTTCGCCGTTGAATTCAATTATCGGTTTCTCCGATTTGATCTCTGAAGAATTGGATGAAGCCAATCCTGAAAAGCTTGCAGAATACAATGCGGCGATTCGTTCGAGCGGAACTCATCTGCTCCATCTGATCAACGACATCCTCGATCTTTCAAAAATCGAATCCGGTAAAATGGATCTTCACTACGGAACGGTCGATATTCGAAATTTATTTGAAGGAATAAAACAAACTGTTCAGCCGAGCATTGATGAACGAAAAATCTCGCTGGAAATCACTGTTACCGATGAAGTTGATAATATTATTGCCGACGGCGTGCGGATGAAACAAATCCTGCTGAACCTTGTTACCAACGCAGTTAAATTCAGCAGACAGGAGAGCCGTGTGTTGTTAACCGCAAAACGCAGCCGCACCGATCTTGAGTTTACCGTTCAAGATTTTGGCGTTGGAATTAAAAAAGAAGAACTGTCGTCATTGTTTCAGCCGTTCCAGCAAACGATGGAGGGAGCGAGACAAATTGAGGGAACAGGGCTCGGACTTTCCATCACGAAAAAACTTGTCGAGCTTCACGGCGGTTCGCTCCATGTGGTGAGCGAGTACGGAGAGGGAAGTACCTTCATCGTAAAAATTCCGATCATGGTGCAGGTGGAAAATGAAACGGAAAGCATCATTAAGAAAATTTCAGAAACGACCGATCCGTCGCGGCAAAAACGTGTACTGATCGTTGAAGACAAACCGCATGCGCGGACATTGCTTCACACGTATTTAACCGAAGCCGGATACGTCACGGAAATTGCCAGCAACGGTGTTGAAGCGTTGGAAAAAGCGAAGCTATGGAAACCGGATGTGATTACGCTCGATATTCTTCTTCCGGTGAAAGACGGCTGGCAGGTGCTGCGCGAATTGAAAGATCATCCACTTTGCAAAGATATTCCGGTGATTATTATTTCGATGGTGGACGAACGCAATGTCGGATTCGGCCTTGGCGCGGTGGAATATTTTGTAAAACCGGTTCAAAAAAATGAATTGCTCTCGGCAATCAAGAAAGTCGATTCCGCCAACGCGCAAAAGTCGGCGAAGATTCTTGTGATTGACGACGATAAATCCGTGACAGAATTAATTCAGATCATTTTGGAAGCGGAAGGATGCGCTGTGTTAAAAGCGCATAACGGGAAAGAAGGATTGGTGCTTGCCGAAAAAGAAAAACCCGATCTGATTATTCTCGATCTTGTGATGCCGGAAGTGTCAGGATTCAATGTGGCGTATCAATTGAAACATAATCCCGCAACATACACGATTCCTGTCATGATTATGACATCGATGGAAATTGACGACGAAACCCGTGAGCAATTGCAGGGATTTGTGGTAAGCTTGATGCAGAAATCCGGATTTACAAAGCGCGACTTGTTGAATGAAATTGCGTCGATTGATTCGTCAAGGAAGATTGAAGGAAAGAAGTAAAAATATTGTAAGAAAAGCGCGAAGCCATGGCATTGAGTCATGGCTTCTGTTTTTTTAAAGTGTTTAGAACAAATTATGCGATTTTAATTTTGCGGTGTACCGCTGACTGATGGTGAATGGCTGTTTAATTCCCTTAAGATGGACGATGTACGAGCGCTTGAAAAATTTTTCAATCTTGATCACATAATCGAGATTGATCAGTGTGGAACGGTGGATGCGGAGAAATGTCGACGCCGGAAGCAATTTTTCCCACTCCTTTAAAAATTTTCTCACCACAATTTTTTTCCCCGGATCGATATACACATTGGTGTATTCACTGAATGCCGTAATACATTCTATCTGCTGAATTTTAATGAATTGAATTTCGTTTCCAACGGGAAGGAAAAGATGATCTGCGTGAGGACCTTTGGTCTCTGTCGTTTTCTGCTGTGATTCTTTCTTTTCGTTGATCGCTTTTTGCATCATCATGTGCTGTTTGTTCAACCGCACTTCGATCGATTTGTACAAATCTTTTGCAGAAAACGGTTTGATGATGTAATCGTCAGCGCCGAGTCCCATCCCGTACCGCATATCGGTCATGTCGGTTTTCGACGTGAGGTAAATGAACGGGATCAGCATTGTTGCTGAATCTTTTTTTATTTCGGAAAGAACTTTGTAGCCGTCCATTTTCGGCATGATGATGTCGCACAAAATAAGATCGGGATTGATTTCTTTCGCGATCCGTATCCCGTCAATGCCGTTATCAACCGTAAAGACGGTATAATTTTTTACTTCGAGCAAATCGCGGATGCCGGAGCGCACCGGCTGGTCGTCATCAATAATTAAAATTTTTGCCATGAAGAGTTATGGTTCTGTAATCAATGGAATTGTTACGGTAATACACGTGCCGCTGTTGATCACACTGCGAATTGTAATGGAGCCGTTCATCGCTTCAACAGATTTTTTTACAATTGAAAGTCCCAGTCCGGTTCCCATGGTGTCGGTATTGTTTGTTCCGCGCACAAACGGTTCGAACAATTGCTGCTGATCTTCTTCCAAAATTCCGCGCCCGTGATCTTCCACAGCCAATGAAAATCCCCGGGGGGAAAATGTGATGATAAGACGGATTTCACTTCCGTGCGGCGAATATTTTACGGCGTTTTCTATCAGGTTGATCATCACATGCTGGAGGAGATGCTTGTCGTGATAGCATTCGCGGTTTTTATTTTCGGTCTCGCAAAAAATTGTGTGGCGGTAGTTATCGCTGCTCGAAATTTCGTCGATCAATTGCGTTGCAACATCGTAGATATTGAACCATGACGGCTTTACCAGCGAGTTGCTGATTTCAATCTTGGAAAGCGTAAGGACGTCTTCGGAAAATTCTGCGAGATAATGAACCGCCTGTTGTATCTTCGCAATATGTTCATGGTATTTTGCTTCGTGGCACGTTCTGCCGACCAAGCCGAGGAAATCTGCCGAATTTAAAATTGCGGTCAGGGGCGTTCTGAATTCATGCGCAGCAGTTCCGATGAACTGCGACTTGAGTGAGTTTTCTTTTTGCTCTTGTATCAAGGCATCTTGAAGTTCGATCACTTGGCGCTCCAAGGCGGTGATAGTTTTTTTTAATTCGTCCGGGGACTGATTCACAGATTTTTACGATCTAATTCGAACTGCATTGTTATTTTTATAAGTTACAAAATTTTGCCGACACAAATCTACAAAAGCATTGATTTTACTAAGCTTGCTCATGTAACAAATCTGAAAATATATCGACATCCAAATTACCTCTTTTTGGAGTATGAATGCAAAAATTAGACAAATGTATCCGATAAAAGCTTTTCAAAGTTTTATTTTCCTATTTCGGGACAGCGTTCGGTGAACGAAAGTGCTCGCTTACAGCGGATTTGTCGCGTTCGTAGATTTGAGATGGAAAATAGCACAAGTCCGAGATACTTTGCATCCACTTATGATTATATTTTTACCGTGTTGTAAAAAAATTGATATTATTTCTCTCCGCGCTACTCCCAAAAAATTGCGGGCTATTTTTTTTGTTTCCATCGTTTCCATTTTTTTTATCACTCAATATTCTTTCTCCCAGCATATAAAAGTCATCGGTCATCGTGGTGCATCAACACTTGCTCCGGAAAATACGCTGGCGTCTTTTAAAAAAGCCATAGACATCGGCGTCGATTATTTGGAATTGGATGTATGGAATTCGTACGACGATTCCCTTATGGTCATTCACGACAATACAATAGATAGAACAACTAACGGCACAGGCACTGTTACCGCGTTAAAATATTTTCAAATACGGCGATGGGATGCCGGATCGTGGTTCGATTCGACATTTAAAGATGAAAAGATTCCGACGCTGAGAGAAGTACTTGCATTGATGAAAGAAAAAAACGCAAGGGCATGTGTTGAAGTAAAGAATACGCAGTATACTGCCAATGTTGTCAACTTGATAAAAGAAATGGGACTTGTTGATAATGTCTATCTCTGCTGCTTCTATATTAGTGCGTTGATTGAAGCGAAAAGTATCGAGCCGACCATGAAAGTTTTATACTACGTTGATCCAGTTTCATTCGCAGAAATTGACACGCTAAAAAATATCGGCGGCAGTGTGATCGGTTCTGGAAACGGGAACACGCAGGAAATGATCAACTATGCGCATCAGCAAGGAATTGAATTCTGGCCGTGGACGATTGATGACTCTATTAGCATGAGATCGTTTATTGCAAAGAACGTTGATGCAATTATTACGAATTACCCTCAAGTTTTGCTATCGATTCGGGACTCATTGGCACTTGGTGTAAAACGAAATGACAATCAAATACCAACATCAATTATACTAAACAATTATCCGAATCCGTTTAATCCATCGACAACAATTAAGTTTTCTCTTCATGAACAGAGCGCCGTTTCGCTTTCTGTTTTTGATATTCTGGGAAGACGCATTACGACTTTGATGAACCATCAGCCGTACACAGCAGGAAATTTTTCTGTTGCATGGAATGCTTCAAATGCTGCCGGAGGTAATTATATTATTCGCTTGCAGACCGAAAAAATCTCGAAATCGATCATTGTGACGCTAATAAAATAAGTGGTGGGATGACGCTTCTTCCGGAGCAAAAAACACCACTATTAAAAAAGGAACATTCTCATGTCTTTATTTCGATATGCTTGGGCTGTTACTCTTCTTATCTTGACGCAATGTTGTGCACTAGCTTCGTCGCCAGCCAATAGTGCGCTCATGCCCGTTCCTTCTTCTGCTACCCTCTCAGCTGAAAAATTTTATCTTACCGAAAATTTTACTGTCCATTGCTCAGAATCGTCTTCACCACGATTGAATAGTTATGTGATAAGAATTTTCGACAGGCTTGTTGGTCGTACGGGGCTTTTTCTTTCAACGGATTATAAATCATTTCGCACGGTTCAGAATTCATCGTTCAAAATAATCGTTTCACGCACAGGAAAACTTTCCGTCGGCGAAGATGAATCATACGCGCTGTCTATTTCACGCGATTCAATTGTTCTTCGTACTGCTACAGATATTGGCGCAATGCGAGGATTGGAAACGCTGCTTCAATTATTAAACGCTGACGAGCGTGGATATTATTTCCAAGGATGTGTTGTGAACGATACTCCGCGTTTTGTATGGCGGGGGTTGATGATTGATGTGGCGCGTCACTTCATGCCCATAGAAGTGCTTCATCGAAACATTGACGGAATGGCGGCGGTGAAACTGAATGTATTGCATCTTCACTTGAGTGACAATCAGGGATTTCGTGTTGAATGCAAAACATACCCGAAACTGCATCAGCTCGGTTCCGATAGTTTGTTTTATACGCACGAACAAATTCAGGAAATTCAAGATTATGCCAACGATAGAGGAATCCGGGTCATCCCTGAATTCGATATGCCGGCGCATTCAACAAGCTGGTTCGTTGGCTATCCTGAATTAGGAAGTGCGCCGGGTCCGTATTCAATCGAACGATCCTGGGGTGTTTTCAATCCTGTTATGAATCCGGCGCGGGAATCGACGTATGTTTTTCTCGAAAATGTTTTTAAAGAAATGACGCAATTGTTCCGTGACGAGTATTTTCACATCGGGGGTGATGAAAATAACGGAAAAGATTGGGACGCAAGCGCGGAGATTTCAAAATTTAAGAAAGAAAAAAACATTGCAAGCAACCATGCGCTGCAAAGTTATTTTATCCAACGTGTTTCCGATCTGCTGACGAAATACAATAAAAAAATTATTGGATGGGAAGAGATTCTTCAAGAAGGAACGTTAAAAAGTACGGTGATTCAAACGTGGCTTTCGGAGCAATCTCTTGCCAACGCATTAAAAAAAGGATACCAAGTTGTTGTATCACGCGGTTATTATATCGACCTGATGTATTCTGCTGAGAGCCATTATGTGAACGATCCGTTTCCGGCGGGCGAAGTTCTTTCTGAATCACAAAAAGCACTTATTCTCGGAGGAGAAACAACCATGTGGTCGGAATTCGTTACGCCGGAAAATGTCGATTCACGGATTTGGCCTCGCTCCGCTGCGATTGCCGAACGCTTTTGGTCACCGCAATCTGTGAAAGATATTGACGACATGTATCGTCGTCTTGCGGTGGTCAGTTTTCATCTTGAAGAATTAGGATTGACGCATGAAAAAAATCGAGAGATGATGATTCGCCGTTTAGTCAATAACGGCGATGAAACTGCCGTGCGTCGTCTGCTTGATGTTGTCGAACCGCTGGAAGAATACAATCGCTTCGATAAAGGGAAAGAATTCACCTCGTATTCTTCCTACGGCAGGATAATGGATGTTGCAATCTCGGATGCAGCATTAAAGCAAACAGTGAAATCGCTTGTGAAGCGATATCTTCAAACCAAAACAGAATCTTCAAGTGATTCGTTGCGGACAATTTTTCAATTATGGAAAGAAAATCATTCTGAGTTTTTAAAAGCCATGACGTCATCACCGATTCTTCGTGAAATGGAAACTTTGTCCGCCGATCTTTCTACTGTTGGAACGATCGGGCTTGAATGTTTGCAAACATTGAAATTGAAAAAAAGTTTAGATCGAAAGCTGGTAGAAAAATATTCTGCACAATTAGAAAGTGCGAAGCAACAACGCGGACAATGCGAGCTGGTGATTATTGAACCGGTTCAACAATTATTATCCAGTACCTCGGGACGTTAACAGAAAGAAAATCATTATGAAGATCATCGATGTTGTGCTTGGGGTTGAGATAGAAGGAACGAGAGTTTCATTTGGGCTGATTGACCGATTCGGAAACTATGTTACCGAAGATAAAATTCCGATGAAAGCTCATGAGGAGCCAGAAGTACTTTTCGAAAGACTTTTTAAAAAATTCAAAGATATGTACAGTGCCATTTCTGACAAATATAAATTGGTGGGGATCGGTATTGCTGCGCCGACTGCCAACTATGCAACGGGCACAATAGAAAATTCGTCCAATCTCAATTGGAAGCATGTCAACGTCGTCGATATTGTTCATCAGTACTGGGATGTTTCAGTTGTCATTACGAATGATGCGAACGCTGCTGCTCTTGGCGAGATACAGTACGGTGCTGCAAAGAATTTCAAAAATTTTATTCAAATCACTCTCGGTACCGGACTTGGAAGTGGAATTGTCGTTGATGGAAATATCGTCTACGGAAACGATGGATTTGCAGGAGAAATCGGTCACACAACGGTTGTTCACGACGGACGTCACTGCGGATGCGGACGGCAGGGTTGTCTGGAAACATATGTCTCAACGAGCGGAATTATCAGAACAGTTTCTGAATTGCTTGCGCAGCACAATGACGACAGCGTCCTTCGTGAAATTCCACCGAACGAACTGACATCCAAATTGATTTACAAAGCGGCAATTAATGGTGACATGGTTGCAAATGCTGCTTTTGAACAAACCGGAAAAATGCTTGGCGAAGCGCTAGCAAATGCGGTGGCATATCTCAGTCCAGAAGCGATCATTCTCTCTGAAGGTCTTGCGCTTGCAGGCGATCTTTTAATCCGCCCGGCAAAATTTCACATGGAAAAAAATGTTTTGAATTTATTTAAAGGGAAAGTGCAAATCCTTGTTTCCGGTTTGACGAAAGGAAATGTCGCAATCCTCGGAGCGAGCGCACTTATTTGGCATGAGCTGCAGCTGTCGAAGAATCAATTAAAAATTATTCATGCACAATAATTGTATGAAAAGAGCAAGTCATATTTTGCTGCTTTTGTTTTTTTTGATGTTGGAAGGAACATCACAAGCTCTGTTTCCAATTTCGGAAGGGAAAATTGTTTTTCATCGGTACACGGATTGGACGGCTTGGGACGGCCAATTATTTGTCTATGATTTCGGTACTCGCTCACTTGATAATATCAGCATGAACTGGAATGCAATCGAACATACAACAAATGCCCATTTCTCACCCGACGGAACGAAACTGGTTTTTATGGCAGTCCCGAAAGGTGCACGCACACGCAGCAGTTGGAATATTTACGTTTGGAATGTCGGATCAGGCGAACAGCCGAAAGAACTTCTTCCAAGCAACGGGTTGATGGATCAAGATCCAAAATTTTTTCCCGACGGTATTCATGTGGCATTTAAATACAACGGGGATATCGGAATCGTTGACATCAATACCGGAGATGTCGTGAAATTGAGTAATGATGGAATGCTCAGCGAGAAATCGATGGAATATCCAACGGTTGACGGCAAAAGTATTCTCTACGTTGAAGGGAATGAGCCAAATTCGTTTATCTATAAAATTGATATTACTACAAAAGTGGTCACGCCGATCGTTCAAACGGCAGGTGTTCAAAATTATTACTGCATCGTTAAAGATGATTCGGTGATGGTGTATGCTCGGTGGGAGTCAACATCCGGCAGAGGAGATGATATTTATCTTGCCAATATGGGGACAGGGGAAATTCGGCCCGCCGTGTTCAATCTCAGCGGCAGTGATGAATCGGATCCGTTTCCTGTCGATTCTGCGCTGGTACTGTTTTCAACTACTCGTGCCGGG
>JBBINR010000057.1:0-15764 GCA_037443785.1 Ignavibacteriales bacterium
TCAACACATTAGTTTTCATGGATTCACCTCATGCTAAAATGGGACGGTGTTTTTGTCGTTTGATTATCCTGAATCATTTCTTTACTTTAAACTACTAAAATTTTTCTCGGGGAACACTTTACGCAACTATGATGTTTTATTTTCACCATTAACACAAGGAGAATTGCAATGCCGGTTACCGTTGGACAAAAAGCACCTAACTTTACGCTTCCTGATACAGGAAGAAAACAAATTTCACTTTCAGATTTTACCGGGAAAAAAGTCGTTGTTGCTTTTTATCCGGGAGCCTTTACCGGGGTATGTGAAAAAGAACTTTGTACGTTCCGTGATTCGATTGCAGAATTCAATACACTCAATGCGCAAGTATTGGGAATCAGTGTTGATTCACCATTTTCGAATAAAGCTTTTTCGGACAAAAATGGACTTACATTTCCTTTGCTCAGCGATTATACGAGATACGTTGCAGGGCAATATTGCGGACTCATTAATAATTTTGCAGGCCTTGTCGGTTTAACTGCTTCTAACAGAGCTGTCTTTGTTGTTGACGAAAATGGGAATGTAACATATGCATGGATTGCTGAAAATCCCGGGACCGAACCTCCGTATACTGATGTAAAAAAAGCACTCTCGTAAGGTAATCAATTATGGCCGAATTAAAAGTTGGTGCGAAAGCTCCGAATTTTTTTCTTGATGGAAATGACGGGCAAAAATATTCATTGAAAGATTTCAAAGGAAAAAAAATTGTTCTGTACTTTTATCCTAAAGATGATACAAGTGGTTGCACGAAAGAAGCGTGCTCTTTCCGGGATAATCTTTCTGTGATTAAAAGAAAGGGCGCAATTGTCGTTGGTGTAAGCCCTGATCCCGTGAAATCGCATGAAAAATTTAGTTCGAAATACGATTTGAATTTTCTGCTGCTGTCGGATGAAAACAAAGAAATGCTGCAATCGTTCGGTGTCTGGCAAGAAAAAAGCATGTACGGAAGAAAATATATGGGCGTGGTGCGGACAACATTTATTATTAATGAACAGGGAGCCATTTCCCATATTTTTCCAAAAGTAAAAGTTGATGGCCACACAGAAGAAATATTGAAAGCGCTCGCTGAATAATGGGAATTGTCTACGTATATCGGCGGTTACATTTCAGTGCCGCACACCGACTTTTCGATCCAAAACTTACCGACGAAGAAAATTTTAAAATTTTCGGCGGATGCTCTAATCCCAACGGACATGGGCACAACTACTACATTGAGGTATGCATTGCCGGTGAACCTAATCCGAAAACGGGTTATGTAGTGGATCTTAAAAAAGTGAAAGCAATAGTCCAGCAATTTTTTTTAGACCACGTTGATCATAAAAATCTTAATGTTGATGTTCCGTTTATGAAAGGAATCAATCCGACAACAGAAAATATTGCTATTGCGGCATGGAACCAGATTGCTCCTCACTTTCCATCTGGAAAACTGTATTCGATTCGCATTTACGAAACGGACAATAACTTTGTTGAATATCGGGGAATATAATTTTGGCCAAACAAAAACGAAATGGAAAGACTAAAGCAAAACTTGAAAAAGTTGTGCATTCTATGCTCGACCTCCTTGGAGAAGATACCAAGCGCGAAGGGCTTTTGAAAACTCCTCTTCGTGTAGCGCAGTCGCTTCAATTTCTTACCAAGGGATACGCTGATGACGTGAAGACAATAATCAATGGCGCAGTCTTTAAAGAAGATTACAAAGAGATGGTAATAGTAAAGGACATTGATTATTTCTCGATGTGCGAACATCATATGCTGCCATTCTATGGAAAAATTCATATTGCGTATATTCCAAACGGAAAAATTGTCGGCTTGAGCAAAATTCCAAGACTTGTCGATATGTTTGCCCGGAGGCTTCAGGTGCAGGAACGGATGACGAAGCAGATTGCAACAACGTTGTATGAAATCTTGGAACCTGACGGAGTTGCCGTGGTGTGCGAGGGAAAGCATATGTGCATGATGATGCGGGGTGTTGAAAAACAGCATTCGCTTGCAACCACCAGCGCAATGTTAGGGGTATTT
Organism: Ignavibacteriales bacterium; assembly: GCA_037443785.1. GTDB lineage: Bacteria > Bacteroidota > Ignavibacteria > UBA10030 > UBA8401 > JAQUOA01. The sequence continues at coordinate 2,056 of JBBINR010000057.1, forward strand.
GAAACCAATATCAAAACCCGAACGGAATTTCTTACCTTAATTACTAACAAACTATCGTGATTGAATTAGAAAAAAACTACGTTCCTGTTGTATGGATTACCGGAGCGACAAAAGGAATCGGCCTCGCTACGGCAAATGCCTTTGCGGCGATTGGCTGTAAAGTTGTTCTTTCGGGGCGGGATAAAAGTCAGCTCGACATCAATGCAGGGAAGATTATCGATCAGGGTGGTTATGCATTGCCATTACAATGCGATGTCACTTCTGAACGAAGTATCAGATCTGTCATTGCGACAATCAATAAAAAAGTCGGCGATGTCGATGTGCTTGTCAACAATGCCGGCGTCACAACTTTTGAAACGTTTGAAAAAACAACGGTAAAAGAATTTGATTCTATAGTGTCCACAAATCTCCGCGGATATTTTTTGACAATGAAAAGCGTTCTCTCCTCGATGCTTAAGCATAAACGAGGTCATATCTTCAATGTGCATTCGGTCTCCGCAAATACAACCTTTTCTCATTCATCGGTTTATTCAGCATCCAAAGCTGGCAGTTTAGCATTGTCTCGCTGTCTCCGTTATGAAGTTCGTAAAAAAGGAATTCGCGTTGTTGACATTTTACCGGGCGCTGTTGAAACAGACATGTGGTCAAAGCAGGTGCGGAAAAAATATCACAGCAAAATGATGCAGCCCGAAGATGTTGCGGATGTGATTGTTTCACTCTACTGCCAGCCCCAGCGAATCGTTACGGACGAAATTGTTGTACGGCCTGTTGAAGGAGACTTATAAACTGTCAGCGATAAACATAAAAGATAAAGTTGCCATTGTTACCGGCGCAAGCAAGGGAATCGGAAGATCAATAGCATTGGCTCTCGCAGAACGGGGAGTGAAAATTGTTCTCGCAGCCCGAAATTCAGATGCTTTATCATCAATCGAAAAAGAAATTGGTTCGAAGGGGTGGAAAGCCGTTACAATACCGACCGATGTAACTTCCGAACATTCCGTAAAAAATTTAATTTTTGAAACGCTTAAACAGTTTGGCAAGATCGATATTTTGATTAATAATGCCGGTGTCGGGGTTTTCAACAAAGTTGTGGATACGACATACGAAGATTATGAGCGGATGATGAACGTGAACTTGAAGGGTGTTTTTTTATGTAGTCGGGCAGTGATTCCTTCTATGATAAAAAATAACAGAGGTGAAATAATTAATATTGCATCGCTTGCGGGAAAAAACTCTTTTTCGGGAGGTGCAGTCTATTCGGCGACGAAGTGGGGATTGATAGGATTTGCGCGCTCATTGATGCTTGAAGTGCGCGAAAATAATATTCGTGTTGTTACAATTTGTCCCGGATCCGTTAACACCCATTTTGCTGATAAGGAACGAGACGAACCGTTCATCATTCAACCTGAAGATGTTTCCGATACCGTATTGTTTACGCTGACAATGCCGAATAGAGTGAATGTCAGCGAAATAGACATCCGCCCGACAATAAAACCGAGAACATAATCATATCTTGTTACTGCATTAAAAAGGCGCCGGTGATGCGCCCTTCGAGAGTTTACTGACGATCTTCTTTCATCGGAATATCAGGACTCAGTGGGGCAATCCTCATTCGCTCGCGTCGTATTTCACGTTGGCGCATCATTTTTTGCATTTGGTTCATTGCGAGTGCTTTTTTCCAAATCTTTTGCTGATCGGCATTCAATAACTTATTGCAATCTGCCCATGCATTGAAGCGATTAATCTTGAGGGACGCTTCGATTGATGAGATTTCAGTAATCTTTTTTTCAACTGATGCTCTGTCAATATTCTCGGAATCCATCAAATGCTTGATTTCTAATCGTGCTGATTCAAGTTTTGCGCGCGTATCAATATTTTTTTTTGCTGTCTCATAATGGATTTTTTTAAATTGGTCGTGCTGTGTATCAGTAAGGTTCAGTTTTGCAATCACTCTTTGGTGTCTCGGTTCAATACTCTGTGCTGGTTGTGAATATGCTGTGGGGAGAAGTACCGCTGCCAAAAGAAGAACCAGGATAATTTGTTTCATACGATATCCTTTCATAAGGTTGTTGTAATTCTTTGTGACTATAATTCTTTGACAATGCATGAAAGCAAAAGTTTAACATTGAATTGAAGTTATCCTTTGAGTATTTTAATGGAGAAACGATGCAAAAGAAAATTATCAATATCACACTCTTCTGTTTAACCGGAATATTGTTGTCTGGCTGCTTCATCTATGATCCTGTTGCAGATTATACCAAACAGCGCTATACGAATGCTATTTCATATTTTAATACGTTTTATAACGCTCAGCGGGCATTTACTGAAGCGGAAGATGAGGTGTTAACGGCCCAAAAGGAACAACAGCAGAAACCCGGAAATAAAAAACCGATCGCGATTTCTCAAACAGCACGAACAAAATTTACCGCATCAATCGAAAAGAATTCCAAGATTCTCACTTTCTATCCCACTTCGAAATGGGTCGACGACGCATTGCTGATGATCGGCAAAGCGTATTCGTATATGGAAGATGATGTAAAAGCCGAAAGAAAGTTTTTGGAGTTATTCGCAAAGTATCCGGAAAGCGACCTTATACCCGAAGGACAATTGTGGTATGGAAAAAGTTTGATTCGGCAGAAAAAGACTGAGCAGGGAATCAAGCAACTCGAAGATCTGATGGAACGAACTAAAAATAGTAACGAGGAAATTGCGGGGAGGGCGGCATTCGAGTTGTCGGAATATTATTTTGGGGCAAAAAATTTTGAAAGTGCCTTGGGTGATTATCAAGAAGCATTGAAGTACGTTTCGGGTAGTGAACTCACTGCACGGATTTATTTCACGATCGGACTTTGTTATGAAGAATTGAAGAATTTTCCGGAAGCTGCCCAAGCGTTTGCTAAGGCTGAAGATATTACTCCAAGTTATTCACTCTTGTTTCAGTCTCAACTTCGAAAAGCCAAAGCCATTGCAAAACAAGGACGATACGACGAAGCGGTAGACCACTTTACGTCGATGCTGAGTGATTCCAAGAACCTCGAATACTTTTCGACAATCCATTTTGAAATTGCGAATACAATGTATGCGAAAGGGGACGTCAATGGTGCGATTCGAAAATATCAATTTGTCGATACATCGTTTGCGAGGACCGATGAAAGCGCAAAATCGTTCTATCAAGTTGGACAAATTTATGAAGCCATAATGATGAACTATGATTCAGCGAGAATAAATTATAATCGAGCAAGAGCGGAATATCCAAGTTCAGAGATTACCCAGCTGGCAAATACAAAAGCAATCATGTTCAATAAATATCTCCAGCTTTCTAATGATTTAATGAAGTATGATTCTCTTTATTCGAAAGGGATTGCGGATCTTTCAAAAGCAGATTCAGCCGTTGCTGCGCAGAGAGATTCTCTTGCAGTAAAAGGAAAAATCGACAGTATTCAACCGGAAACAAAAAGTCCCTCAGGAATAAAATCACAACGAAAAAAAGAAAGCGAGAGAGATTCTGTCATCGCTGTAGATTCGACAAATATTAAAATTGCTTTAGCAAAAGTGATATCACAAAAAGCGTTGATCGACTCCGTCTATCGGTCAATTATTAAAACAAAATTTGAACTGGCCGGATTATTCTTTATCGAATTGCAGCAACCCGATTCGGCGCTGGCGTGGTACAATAATGTCGTCACCTTGTATCCGTCCAGTGAATTTGCTCCTCGCGCGTTGTTTACTATTGCCGACCTCTACCGAACCTACAAAAATGCATCAAAAGAAAATCTGGATTCAATGTATGCTGCAATTATAAAAACTTATCCTGAATCTCCTTATGCACAAGAAGCACGGAAAAATTTAGGCCTTCCGATCGTGAAAAAGGAATCAGATTCGGCCGTCGTCATGTTTGAATCTGCCGAAATATTAGCAGATCAAAAAAAGATCGCCGACGCGATTATACTGTATAAAGCAATCGGTGATAAATTTACGCAATCGTTCATTACTCCGAAGGCGCTCTACACGGCAGGATGGTATTATGAAAATGATCTTGGACAAAATGATAGTGCGCTAGCTGTGTATCGAAGGGTAATTTCAAAGTTTCCATTATCGCCTTATGCTTCGTCTGCACGCATAAAGGTAAATGAGTTTGATAATGAAGTAAAACGACTTGAATTGGAAAAGCAAAAGAAAAGTGAAGAAGAAAAAAAGAAACTGGAAGAAGAACAGAAAAAATTAGAAGAAACAAAACAAAAAGAAATCGAATCTCAAACAAAAGAAAGCAAGACAGGTGTTGTCCCAGTTCTAAAATCTGACTCCCTTTCCGTTCGTCAAAAACTATGAAGCAAGAACTCGTTACTATCCATTCATTTAAATATCTTACGCCCGAAATCCTTGAACTGACCTTTGTCTCCGATTACCTTGGAAAGAACGCTCTTCCGGGACATTTCATCAACATCAGAGTTGATCAAAATTTTCCATTGCTGCGCCGTCCATTCAGCATTTTTAACATCGAAGGGAATAAAGTCTCAATTGTTTTTAACGTTATCGGCACAGGGACAAAAATTTTAGCGTCAAAAAAGATCGGCGATGCAATTGATGTTCTTGGACCATGCGGAAATAGTTTTCTCACTTTTGCCGAAGGTGAATTTGATACTGCAGTGTTTGTCGGCGGGGGAATAGGCGTAGCCCCATTTCCTTTTTTAACCAAACGATTCAATCCCGCAAAGAAAATTGTGACGTTTCTCGGCGGACGGAATAAATCGCTTGTTGTAAAAAACGGGCTGCAGAATGTAAAGATATCTACTGATGACGGAAGCGAAGGTTTTCATGGTACTGTGCTTGATTTGATTAAAAGTGATTTTAAGAAAAATAAATACGGAAAAATTAGATTTTTTACCTGTGGACCCTTGCGCATGATGAAGGCACTTGCAGATTTTGCGAATGAAATCGATGCTGAATGTTATGCCTCTCTCGAAACCGATATGGCATGCGGAATCGGGTTGTGTCAGGGATGCAATGTTGAGATTGTGGGAGGTGAACGGAAATACAAATTAGTCTGTAAAGAAGGAACAATTTTTGAAACGAAAAGTGTGAAACTGTCATGAATCAAATGTTTACCTTAAGGGATGTTGAGTTTAAGAATCGTGTTCTCGTTGCGTCCGGAACATTTGGTTATGGTAATGAAGTGCTCGATCTTGTTGATATCTCTAAGCTCGGCGGCATCATGACAAAATCCCTTTCCATGAAACCGCGAGATGGAAACTCATCCCCGCGAATTACCGAGACAGCAAGCGGGATGCTGAATTCTATAGGGTTGGCGAATATCGGTGTTCACAAATTCATTGAAGATAAATTACCGATTCTTAAAAAACATGACACCAAAATTATTGCGAACATTGCAGCAAGCAGTATCGAAGAATACTGCGGGGTATTAGAACTTCTCGATGTGCAAAATGGAATTCATGGATTTGAAATTAATGTGTCGTGTCCGAATGTGAAGGAAGGCGGATTGAATTTTGGGACAGATCCAAAGCAAGTTGCCCTTATTACAAAAGAACTTCGTAAACGAACTCAAAAACCACTTATTATCAAATTGACGCCGAACGTCACGCATATTTCCGAATTCGCTCGCGCGGCAGAGGCTGAGGGTGCAGACGCTGTTTCGGTTATCAATACACTCATTGGAATGGCCGTCAACATCAATACGCGAAAACCAAAAATTGCCACGACCACTGGCGGACTTTCCGGACCTGCTATCAAACCAATAGCTCTTGCCAAAGTTTATGAAACTCACAATGCAGTAAAAATTCCTGTTATTGGAATTGGCGGAATCAAAACCTGGGAAGATGCAATTGAATTTTTTATCGTCGGAGCTTCAATGATCCAGGTGGGTACGGCAAATTTTGTTGACCCTGCTTCCGGTATTTCTATTGCCGATGGCATCGATCAGTACTGCAAAAATAAATCAATTGATAATTTTGATTCACTTGTCGGATCATTGCAGACAAATAAAAACGTTTCAATTGTTGATTCGTGGTTGTAGAGAGATTTTTCTTTGATGAAATCCACTCTCGATTTTCTTTATTCCCTTCAAACATTCGGCATGAAGTTCGGATTGGCCAATATTCGAGCCTTGCTCCGTTATATCAATAATCCTCAAAAGACATATCCAACCATTCACGTCGCTGGAACAAATGGAAAAGGGTCGACGTCATCGATGACCGCTGCAATTCTTACCGCCGCAGGTTATAAAGTTGGACTTTATACATCGCCGCACCTTGTAAAATTCAATGAGAGGATTCGCATCAACGGAAAGATGATTTCGGATCATGATGTTGTTCACTACACAAAAATATTGAAGTCTGAAATTCAAAAAGTACAAGCAACATTTTTTGAAGCGACGACAGCGATTGCCTTTCAATATTTTGCGGATCAACAGGTTGATATTGCTGTTATTGAAACGGGGTTGGGAGGTAGACTAGATTCTACAAATATCATCAAACCGATTGTTTCCGTTATCACGACAATTGGAAAAGATCATACAGAACAATTGGGAAAGCATATTTCGCAAATCGCTTTTGAGAAAGCAGGGATCATCAAAAACAGGACGCCTGTCGTTCTCGGATCAATTGACGGCCGTGCGAAAAGTATTATTGTTGCGAAAGCAAAAGAAAGAAAATCTCCAATTCTCTTTTCGACTAAGTTACAATTTCCTAAAAATATCACTCTTGATTTAAAGGGGCAGCACCAACTGGCAAATGCACGAACAGCAATTGGGGCAATTACCGTTGTGAGCAATGCATTTGTTATTGGAGATCATGCTGTAAAAACTGGACTTGAAAAAGCCTCACAACTTTCGGGATTGAGAGCTCGGTTTGAATTCATTCAAGATCATCCGCGTTTACTGCTGGATGTTGCCCATAATCCCCACGGAATTTCGAGTTTAGTGTCTGCTGTTAAAAAATTGCCCAAAGTGAAAACAGTAATTATTTTCGCGGTAATGAAAGATAAAAATTATCATGCGATGCTTTTACGATTAAAGAAAGTGTCAACAACAATAATTCTTACACACCTTGTGACTTCTCGTTCTATGGCAGTTGACGCATTAGCCGATGTTTGTATTTCTCTTGGGTTTACTGTTATCGTGAAGTCCGATATCTCTGAAGCAGTGACCACCGGGAAGAAATTAGCCGGTGCCAAAGGGCTACTTATTATTACAGGGTCGCATTATTTAGCGGGAGATGTTTTATCGTATCTTTCAAAAAAATAGAATTGTTTCACTTATAAATATTTGTATATTTGAATCAAAGGGGAGTCGAATCGTTTATCCATGAATGAGACGATAAAAATTGTTGCCGTTGATGATGAAGAAATGTTCTTGTTACCGTTAGTTCATTTGCTTCATTCTCAGGGGTATCAAGTTGAAAAAGCATTAACGGGGCAACAGGGGCTGGAAAAAGTAAAAACTTTTTCTCCTGATGTTCTTATTCTTGATTGGCATCTTACTGATTTTGACGGCGTTGGTCTTGCACAGAGAATAAAGAGCAATCCAGATTTCAAACACATCTTTATCATGATGCTCTCCAATAGTATCCACACCGAGGAAATTGTCCAGGCGTTTGATGCCGGTGTAGATGAATACCTGATTAAACCGTATGCACGAGAAGAATTATTAGCAAGAATTCGAGCCGGCGTTCGGCTGCGAAGGGCATTGACCAGTGAATTAAAACAAGAACGGTCCGCAATGCAGGAATTGGAAATCGATCGGCTTCAACATTTTTTGTCTTCCATAAAACAATCGTGCGAGATTTTGAACGGCGACGAGAAAATTCTTACCTGTGATTCTTACTTAAACGAACTTCCAAAACTTTCGAGTGCAATAACTGAAATGGAAAAAATCCTTGATCACACCGAGCAAAAAATTCAAAAAAGTTCTTGACATTCAAAAACAATTGCAATACCTTGAAAAGGGTAAAGTAACGCAACAATTTCTTATCGTAAAATTCCACACGACCTGAATCATCATTAATACTATTCTAATCTAACGTAATTCCATTTTAATAAACGACCAAAACTACGCAGTCTCTGTAACTGTGATAACATTTTTAACCACTAATTATATTTATTTCTAAGGAGGAATCCTTCCGCTATGCCTATGGACGTGTCTGAATTAAAGTCCAAGAAAATTTCCGACCTCAATCGTATTGCCAAGGAACTTGGTCTCACCGGGTACAGTGATCTTCGTAAACAAGAACTGATTTTTAAAATCCTCGAGGCCCAGAGCAATAAAGACGGCCAAACTTTCAGCAAGGGTGTACTTGAAGTTTTGCCTGACGGATACGGGTTTTTACGATCGGTGGATTACAACTATTTGCCTTCACCTGACGATATTTACGTTTCACCTTCACAAATCAAAAAATTCGCACTGAGAACGGGAGATACCGTCAGTGGACAGGTACGACCGCCGAAAGAGGGAGAACGCTTCTTCGCACTGTTACGCGTTGAAGGTGTAAATGAAGACGACCCACAAAATATCCGCGACAGGATTTTGTTTGATAACCTCACGCCTTTATATCCTGAGGAACGGATAAAGCTTGAGACAGCCCCGGGCGAATATTCGATGCGCGTGTTGGATATGCTTTCTCCAATTGGAAAAGGCCAGCGAGGTATGATTGTGTCGCCTCCGAAAGCCGGTAAAACGATCTTGCTCCAACGCATGGCTAACAGCATTGCGCGCAACCATCCTGAAGTAAAATTATTAATGCTGCTCATCGATGAACGCCCTGAAGAAGTGACGGATATGGAACGAAGCGTCAGCGCAGAAGTGGTGGCTTCCACATTTGACGAACCACCCGAACGTCACGTTCAAGTTGCGGATATGGTTATCGAAAAAGCAAAACGCTTAGTTGAAGCGAAACATGATGTTGTGATATTGCTTGATAGTATTACGCGTTTGGCGCGTGCCCATAATACCGTTGTGCCTCACTCTGGAAAAATCCTTTCCGGCGGCGTGGATGCAATGGCATTGCACAGACCGAAACGTTTTTTCGGTGCCGCGCGAAATATTGAAGAAGGTGGAAGCCTTACAATTATTGCGACAGCCTTGGTTGAAACCGGAAGCAGAATGGACGAAGTTATCTTTGAAGAATTCAAGGGAACAGGTAACATGGAAATCGTACTCGATCGTAAACTTGCTGATCGGCGTATTTTCCCTGCCGTTGATGTGAATCGTTCCGGAACTCGAAAGGAAGAAATTCTTTTGGATGCAGATGAATTAAACCGAGTCTGGATTCTTCGGAAATTCCTCAGCGAATTTACTCCGGTTGAAGCGATGGAATTCCTGCTCGAAAAATTGAGAGGAACAAAATCGAATAAAGAATTCCTGAAATCAATGAATAGTTAATCCCTTAAAAAGCCATCCCTTCGGATGGCTTTTTAATTATTGGAATTTCTGTCACTAATCGGTATTTTTACACTCATAAAATATTGACCCACCCAGTATCGTTATCCCATTGTAATTGGGATCTGTACAATAAAGACTCAAAGTCTTCTGATGACAGTCAGCCAAGATTTTGTGTGACGAATATCGAAAGGTACCTACTATGAATGAGGTTGTTATTGTCAGCGCATGTCGTACGCCAATTGGTTCATTCGGCGGAACGCTCAGTTCAATTCCTGCGCCAAAACTTGGGGCCATTGTTATCGAAGAGGCAATCAAGCGAGCGGGAATTACAAAAGAATTTGTTAACGAAGTTATCATGGGAAATGTTGTGCAAGCCGGAGTTGGTCAAGCGCCGGCACGTCAAGCAGCGTTATACGCAGGACTTCCGCATTCCGTTGAAGCGATGACTGTTAATAAAGTGTGCGGTTCAGGATTAAAAGCAATCATGCTTGCCTCACAAGCCATTATGCTTGGTGATGCTGAGGTCGTTGTTGCTGGCGGGATGGAAAGCATGTCGAACGCACCATATTTAATTCCGCAGGGGCGATATGGTTACCGATATGGAAATGGTGAATTGCAAGATTCCTTAGTGCGTGATGGATTGCAAGATGTGTATCAAGGTGTGCCGATGGGAAACTTTGCGGACAAGTGTGCAAAGGAGTGCCAGATTCCACGCGAAGCACAAGACGAGTATGCAATTTTAAGTTACAAACGTGCGCAGGAATCAATAACAACCGGAAGATTTAAAGATGAAATTGTCAAAGTTCCGATTGCGGGTAAAAAAGGTGAAGTAAGTTACGTCGAAGTGGATGAAGATCCATTTAAAACAAATTTTGAAAAAATACCGCAGCTTCGCCCTGCTTTTCAAAAAGATGGAACAGCGACAGCAGCAAATTCCTCAAAGATTAACGATGGTGCAGCCGCGCTCGTTCTTATGTCTGCAAGCAAAGCAAAGGAATTTGGAATAAAACCAATTGCAAAAATTATTTCTTCTGCCTCGGCAGCAAAAGCTCCGGATTGGTTTACGACCGCACCTGCCGATGTTATTCCGAAAGTGTTGAAGAAAGCAAAGCTTTCTATTAACGATATTGACTTATTCGAAATTAATGAAGCGTTTGCTGTCGTGGCATTGGCTGTGAATAAAATTTTAGGAATCGATGTCGACAAAGTGAATGTTAACGGTGGTGCTGTTGCTTTAGGCCATCCGATTGGTGCAAGCGGAGCGCGAATTACCGTGACTTTATTACATGCGTTGAAACAACGAAATCTTAAACGAGGAATGTCTGCCATTTGTATCGGCGGCGGAGAGGCAAGCGGGTTGATTGTTGAACTGATGTAATTTCTTCTAATTTATTTTGAAAAATTTACGCTTGGAGTTCACATGTCCATAAAAAATATTACCGTTATCGGCTCAGGAACAATGGGAAATGGTATTGCTCACGTTTTCGCTCAATACGGATTTAGTGTTACGTTGAACGATATCAAACAAGAATTTCTGGATCGCGGTTTGAAAACGATCAGCGGAAATATGGATCGTCAAATCAAAAAAGGAACACTGACAGAAGATCAAAAAATAAAAACTCTTGCGAATATCAAGGCGTCGCTTGATCTTCCAGCGGCGGCAAAATCTGCCGATCTCATCATCGAAGCGGCAACGGAAGATAAAAAGATCAAGTTTGATATTTTTAAGACGATCGATCTTCACGCACCGTCAAATACAATCCTCGCATCAAACACATCTTCTATTTCAATAACTGAAATTGCTGCTGCAACAAAACGACCCGGTCAAGTTATTGGAATGCATTTTATGAATCCTGTTCCGATGATGAAACTGGTTGAAATCATTCGTGGTTTGGCGACATCAAACGAAACATATTCACTCGTAAAAGAACTTTCGGAAAAGATTGAAAAGGTTCCTGTTGAAGTTAATGACTATCCCGGTTTTGTTTCGAATCGTGTTCTGCTCCCGATGTTGAACGAAGCAATGTATTGCGTGATGGAAGGCGTGGCGACCCCTGAATCGATCGATACCGTAATGAAACTCGGAATGAATCATCCGATGGGGCCATTGACCCTTGCCGATTTCATTGGACTCGATGTGTGTCTCTCAATCATGAATGTATTATATGACGGATTGGGAGATTCAAAATATCGTCCATGTCCATTGTTGAAAAAAATGGTAGCAGCAGGCCATCTTGGACGTAAAACCGGAAAAGGGTTTTACGATTATCCAAAAACTAATTAACGTCAGATAACACTCTGGTATTTAACCAGCATTCACTTAAAACATAAGAGGTGCTATGTATTCTGTCCTTACTGATACTCATAAAATGATTCAAGAAACTGCTCGGCAATTTGCGCACGATGAACTGTCTCAATCTGCTGATGAACGAGATGAAAAAGAATTATTTCCATACGAACAAATTAAAAAAATGGGTGAGCTCGGTTTTATGGGAATGATGGTCCCCGAAGAATACGGCGGTGCCGGATTAGATACGTTGAGTTATGTTGTTGCCATGGAAGAAATTTCTAAAGTTGATGCATCAGCTGGAGTCATAATGTCCGTAAACAATTCTCTTGTTTGTTATGGACTTTATAAATGGGGAACTCCGGAACAAAAACAAAAATATCTTACCCCGTTGGCGTTAGGAAAAAAACTTGGTGCATTTGCGCTTTCTGAGCCTGAAGCCGGAAGTGATGCAACAAATCAACATACGATCGCGACAAAGAACGGCGATCATTATGTGTTAAACGGAATTAAAAATTGGATTACCAATGGACTCAATGCGGATTATGTTATTGTAATGGCACAAACTGATCAATCAAAAGGCCACAAAGGTATTAGCACATTTATTATTGAAAAAGGAATGCCGGGATTTACGTACGGTAAAAAGGAACGGAAGCTTGGAATTCGAAGTTCTGATACGGTTTCTCTCTTGTTTGAAAATGTAAAAATTCCTGTCGAAAATATGATTGGTGAAGAAGGATTTGGATTTAAATTTGCGATGATGACGTTGGAAGGTGGAAGAATTGGTATTGCTTCGCAAGCGCTTGGTATTGCACAAGGAAGCTTGGACGCGGCGTTGAAGTATTCGAAAGAACGAAAAGCATTTGGCAAACCTATTTCCGAATTACAGGCAATTCAATTTAAACTTGCCGATATGGCAACCGAAGTTGAAGCAGCACGACTGTTAACCTATCAAGCAGCGTTACTAAAAGACGAGGGGAAACCGTTTGGTAAAGAAGCTGCTATGGCAAAACTTTATACCTCAAAAACTGCTGTGCATTGTGCTTTGGAAGCAATTCAAATTCACGGCGGATATGGCTATGTTCGTGAATATAATGTCGAACGGTACTTGCGCGATGCAAAAATCACTGAAATTTATGAAGGAACTTCGGAAATTCAGCGAATTGTTATTTCAAGGGACTTATTGAAAAATTGAATCTCTAAAATCATGAATTTGTAGATTAATTCAACTATATTTGATAAAATTTTTAAGGGAGATAGGAATAATGAAAAAAGGTTTAGTCATTGCTCTTGTGATTGTTGGGGCAATTTTATTAATCGGTTTGGCTGTTGTCGGCTGGGGTGTAGGAAAATACAACGGCATAGTGAAAATGGATGAAGGTGTCAACGGAGCTTGGGCACAAGTGCAAAATCAATATCAGCGCCGAATGGATCTCGTTCCGAATCTTGTCGCAACGGTGCAAGGGGTTGCGAACTTCGAGAAATCAACATTGACGGCTGTAATTGAAGCAAGAGCGAAAGCAACGCAAATAACACTGTCCCCGCAATTATTAAATGATCCGAAAGCATTTCAACAATTCGAGCAAAGTCAAGGGCAGCTTACTTCTGCACTTTCACGTTTGCTGGTAACGGTAGAACAATATCCGAACTTGAAAGCGAACGAAAATTTCTTGCAGCTCCAATCTCAATTGGAAGGAACTGAAAATCGTATTGCTGTGGAACGTCAACGGTTCAATCAAGTCGTTCAAGAATATAATGCGCATATTCGCACTGTCCCAACAAATGTGATCGCCTCGTTCGGTGGATTTCAACAAAAAGCATATTTCCAAGCACAAGCGGGCGCAGAGACTGCTCCGAAAGTCCAATTCTAATGTGTCAAACACCTTACGTAACAACCCATCGATGGAAAGGTTTGCTTTTTGTCCTTCTTTGGGTTGCTGTGTATTCAACAATTTTTGCTCAAGCGCCGATTCCAACCATTACCGATCCGGTTACAGATCTTACCGGAACGTTAAGTCAGGATGAGTATCG
>JBBINR010000058.1:0-14860 GCA_037443785.1 Ignavibacteriales bacterium
ACCTGTGGCAGTATCGCCTTTAACACCGGGAACTGTTTCAATAATTTTCAAATTAACATTGAACGGAAGATCGGCACCAACAGGCTGTGTGCCGTCAAACATAATTTCAACGATCTCGCCTTCCTTCAAATACTTTGCTCCTTCTCCAAGCAGCACTTCATCAACGGGAATTTGCTCATACGTTTCTTGATCCATGAAATTATAACTTTGCCCGTCGTGATAAAGATAGGAATATTTTTTCCGTTCAACACGGACAAGATCAATCTCTTCGCCGGAACGGAATCGATTTTCAAGAATACGCCCGTTTCGCATATTTCGCATTTTAACTTGGTAAAACGCTCGCAAATTTCCGGGTGTGCGGTGCTGGTGCTCTTCTACAATATGCAGTTCATTATTAAACCGAATAAAGACTCCATTTTTTAAATCTGCTGTCGTTGCCATAAATCTATTAAAAATCCTTTACTTTGAATGAAAAAACCAACATTTTTTGAACAAAAGTTGAATAATATACCCAGAATGTGCTAGATAGTCAAGGAAAGGTTAGGAATGAAGCATTTTCGATTTTTTATGATCGTCATTATTTTTACAGCAGTAATGGTCTCAAGCGGGTGTTCCCAGCGCGCAAAAAACTACAACAAACAATTTGTGACAACATTTGCAGAGTTGTCACTTTTATACGAAAAAGAAAAAATGATGAACAAGACCCCTGATTCCTTGTACCAAGTGAAGGTCAACGAATTTTTTGGCAAAAAGGGAACAACCAAAGAAGATTTTAAACACAAAGTAGATGAATTATCTCACGATGTTGATGAGTGGAAGGAATTTTTGCAGGATGTTTCGAAATCGATGGACAGCTTAAGAATGGCAAAATAAATTTGGGCAGGGATGATTGCTTCATCATCCCTGCCTCAAGATATCACTCGCCTAAAAATCTGGCCAATGTTTTTTCCAAATTTTCACCGCGGAGGTCACCTTCCATCGCTAAAATTTTTCCATCGACATCGACTAAAATCGGTTTGGGAATCCCCTGCACTTCAAACTTCTTTCCAATCTCACTTCCAAAATTTCCTTCTAAAAAGGTATGGAGCCATGGCATTTTCCATTTATCTCTTCGGAACGGCGCAATATCATCCTTTGATTTATCATACGACATGCTGAGGACTTCAAATCCCTTTTTCCCTTTGAACTTCTCATATGCTTTGTGAAGATTTTCCATTTCACCAATACACGGTCCGCACCATGTTGCCCAAAAATCAATCATAAAAATTCTGCCGCGCAAACTGTCGCTGGAATAAATCTTCGTTGAATCTTCTAAAGAAACAACCGAGAATGACGGGATGATCTTTCCAACTGCAATTTCAGGTTCCAATTTGAAACGCTCTTTGGTCATCTTCCCATACATCGTATTGGCAAAATCGGTTGTCAATTTTGTATAGCACTCTTTAAACTTCTCCGTCTTCCCCATGTACTTTGCCATTTGCATTTGGGTGAACAGCACAACCGATCTCAAACCGTCGTAATGATTTTCTGCGACAAGCTTACTGACAAAGGCATCATACTTTTCCGGATCCGGAAATATCGCCTGGATGACGGTAGGATTTAAATTCCATAGTACCGATGACGGCGGAATTTCATCCGGAATGGAATTGATAATTTTCTGATCGGCATTTCTGAATGCATATAATTTTAATTCCCCATAACTAAACAATAAAAGTTGTCTCGCCGTTACCGCTTTTTCTTTTGCCATTTGCGCGGTCAATGCTGCGCTATCCTTTGACCAATCAAACGCCAATTCACGCAAATTTCTTCCGCTCTTCTGATACGCCTTTATCGTATCCATAAAGCGTTCCGTACGTTCTTGTCGGGCAAGATTCAGTTGGATCAGCTTCGCGTTTAAAGATTTTTTATCCTTAACGGATATTTTCACACCGGCATTTCGAATAAAAAACTTCTTCGGATCAATCGTGATCGTTATGGGTTGACCTTTTTTTGCAATAACCAAGGATTGATAGTCTCCATCACCGTCATAACGGAACAAATCTGATTGCGTTCCATTGATAGACCGATCGCACACTCCTTTCACTTCGTATGCAAATGTATCTGCATTGGAAATAAATTCGGCCTTCCATGTTCCATCTGCCTGTTTCATGGCATTTTTTGTTTCTGACACAGTGTTAAACATATTTCCGATAATGGCAATGTCCGTCGCCGCATTAACATATTTATACGTACGAAGCTGAATTGACAATTCAATTGTCCTTTCTTTGGGATCGAGAAACAATGGAATTTCCATTGGAATATGATTGACACCTGAACATTTCACCATCACAATTTCTTTTTCGGTTGTCGCCAGTGAAAAACTGCCATCTTTTCCAACTTCAGTATTGGAGATCGATTCTTTTTCCAGAGGTTTTATTAAGTGCACATGAGCCAACAGCATTGGTTTGCCATCTGCATCAAGCAGTTTTCCTTTAATAACTGTTTGCTGTGCAGAGAGATAAAACACACAGAATAAAAACAGCATGCCAATCTTTTTCATTCTAGACTCCGATAAATAAGAAATAAGTTTGTTAAATAATTTCTCCAACAACAACTGGTCTTTCCTTTGATGATTTCAAAATCTGAATTATTCCGTTGACATTTTTTTTATCAACAACAAAAATCAATCCGATACCAAGATTGAATGCACGAGTCATGT
Organism: Ignavibacteriales bacterium; assembly: GCA_037443785.1. Lineage (GTDB taxonomy): Bacteria > Bacteroidota > Ignavibacteria > UBA10030 > UBA8401 > JAQUOA01. The sequence goes on from JBBINR010000058.1 coordinate 2,699, forward strand.
CATATTCCGGAACCTGACCAATCGATTGAATCAAATCGTAAATGAACGGCCTTTGCCACGCCAGCCAATCAATTTTTACCTTCAACCCTTTGGGAATAATGCGCATCGTATTTCCGATAATTCCACCGCCGGTAATATGCGACATTCCTTTAACTAAATTTTTCGTCGTGAGCAATTGAATTGATTTCAGATACGAACGATGAACGGCGAGGAGCGCGTCACCGAGTGTTCCATTTAAATCTGCAAACTTTTTCTTGAGTGAAATTTTCGGAATCAACACATGACGCGCAAGCGAATACCCGTTTGTGTGCAAACCAACGGAAGGCAAGCCGATCAGCACATCCCCTTTTTTGATAGACTTCCCGTTCACAATTTTTGATTTGTCCACGACGCCAACAATTGTTCCGGCAATATCAAATTCACCGGCAGGATAAAAGCCGGGCATCTCCGCCGTTTCGCCGCCAATGATTGAACATCCATTTTCTTTGCACGCTTTTGCAAACCCGCCGATAACATCCGCCGCAACCCGGGGAGCAAGTTTTCCAGTGGCAAAATAATCCATGAAGTATAACGGCGTTGCACCGCAAACAGCAATATCATTTACGCAATGATTCACCAAATCCTGTCCCACGGTGTCGTATCGTTTCATTGCGAACGCAATTTTTAATTTTGTTCCAACACCGTCAACACTAGACACAAGAACAGGATTTTTGAGCTTGGGAAATTTTGCTTCATAAAACGCCCCGAACATTCCAATATCGGTAAGAACATTTTTGGTGAATGTAGAGCGAACTGATTTTTTTATTCGGCGAACAACTTCTTCGCCGGCATCAATATCAACACCAGCTTTTTTATATGTGTGTGCCACGATTTCATTCCTTTTGATAATTTCGCATAGAATTTAATGAAAAATGATTGAGTATCACAGAGATATTTCTTTAATGAAAACGTTTCTCTATATTGGCACTATTATGAAAACTGTCACATTGCTCCCTTCCAATAAAAAAATCCGCGTCAATAATATTTTCTGCGTTGGGCAAAATTATGCGGAACATGCAAAAGAAATGGGAACCGCTGTTGCTGCATCTCCCGTCATTTTTTTGAAACCGTCATCCGCTGTTATCGAAAATGGCGCACCGATCATTCTCCCAAAGATGTCAAAAAGTGTTTATCACGAAGTTGAATTGACGGTGTTGATGGGCAAAGCGGGACGCAATATTCCTAAATCCGAAGCGATGAAGTATGTTGCCGGTTACGGCGTTGGGTTGGACATGACAATGCGCGACGTGCAGTTGGAAGCAAAAAAAATCGGAATGCCATGGTCAATCTCAAAAGGATTTTACACGTCAGCGCCTCTCTCTCCATTCATTGAAGCTTCAAAGATAAAAGACCCGCATAATCTGGAAATTACATTACGCGTAAATGGTACGGTTCGTCAAAAAACGAATTCTTCAAAAATGAATTTTAAAGTTGATGATCTTGTTTCTTTCCTCTCTTCAGTGTTTACCATTGATGAGGGAGATATTATTTACACCGGAACACCGGAAGGAGTTTCACACGTGGTTGCCGGTGATACATTGGAAGCAGAAATTCCTGGAATAGGGAAAATTACACACACAACCGTCGCCGAATGAAACCATTCGCACTCTTAAAAGATATCATTAATCTTATTCGTGATCGTCAGGTCGTACGAATGATTCTCACTATTTTTGTAATCATGAACCTGACTGCTGTTGCTGTATATTTCTTTGAACGACAATTCAATGCCGATCAATTTAGAAGTTACGGCGATGCGCTTTGGTGGTCCATTGTAACCATTGCAACCGTTGGTTATGGTGACATTGTTCCCAAAACAGAATTCGGCAGAATCGTTGCTTCCATCACGATCTTAAGCGGCGTTGTCATGATTTCCATGTTTACCGCCACCATTTCATCCGTTTTTGTTGCACGAAAAATTAAGGAGAGCCAAGGATTGCAAGACATTACTTTCACCAACCATACCGTGATCTGCGGCTGGAATGCATCTGTTGAAGATATTCTCCGCATCTTCGACCGCTTTCATGAGAACAAAATGCAGATCGTTCTGATCAACGATGCTGCGCCGGAACGAATGGATTCAGTTCTCAATACATTTCAAAACATCGAAATAAAATTCGTTCGAGGTGATTATACGCGTGAAACAATTTTGACTCGTGCAAATATTAAAGAAGCCGTTTCCGCGCTCATTGTTCCGGATACAACCGGCGTTGCAACGGATGAAAAAACGTTGCTTTCGCTGCTGACGATAAAATCGCTCAACCCTAAGATCAAAGTATTCACACACATCATGAACAAGGAAAACAAACAGCATGTGAAGCGCGCGAATGCCGACGATGTAATCGTGACCGATCAACATGTCGCTTTTTTCCTCGCTAATAATATTTTGTGTCCCGGTGCAGCTCAACTTGCAAACGAGATGCTCGATTACGACAAGGAAAACGATATTCATCGTATCGCTGTTCCGGAAGAATTTGTTGGGAAAACATTCGGTGAATTTTTTGTCGAATATAAACGGACAAAAAATTGGACGGTTCTCGGATTGGTTAACGAAGAAGAAACGGTGAGTTTGAACGATATTCTTTCGCACGATATTTCAGGAATAGATGCATTCATTGAACGAAAATTCCGCGAAGCTGGAATTAACGTAACAGAAAAATCCGGAATGCGCGTGAACGTAAATCCCGCATTCGATTATACTCTGCAGAAAAAAGATATCGCCGTTATCCTGGGGACAATCCAATGAAATCACTCGATATAGATTTCCTACAAAAGATTCCACTTTTTACCGGACTTTCTGCAGAGAAACTTGAAAAAGTAAAAGCTATCACATCAATTCTCACATTCGACGCTGATTCCTTTATTATCAAAGAGAATGAACAAGGCGATGCAATGTTCATTCTTCTAGATGGCGAAGTTGAAGTTTCGCGTACGCTCATGCTGAAAATCGCAGGACGCGGCATGAACCAAAAAGATAAGCTTCTGAATAAACTTACCGGAAATGATTATGCGTTCTTTGGCGAAATGAGTTTGTTTGATGATGAGAGCGAGCGCACTGCCAGTGTTATCGCCGTTACCAAATGCACGACCGCGGTATTAGAGCGGGGTTCATTCTTCCAACTCATTGAATCCGATAAGGAAATCGGCTACGTGATTCTCAAAAATATTTTAAAAATCGTCAGTGAACGCTTAAATAAAACCACGAAAGATGTTTTAAAACTGACGACGGCGTTGAGTTTGGCGCTGGAACGATAGAAAATATTGTTTCTGTACCCTGCATTTTCATCATTTCGAGTAATTTTTTCATTCCAAACAAGCATAAACTTTTCTATCTTTAGATAAGAAGACAATTTATTCATCTTTATTATTACTTGATTCAATGGCTGAACTACCAAAATCGTACAACTCGCAGGAAACAGAAGAAAAGATTTACAAGAACTGGGAATCGAACGGATATTTTCATGCACAAGTAAATCCGCAGAAGACTCCATACACCATCGTCATTCCTCCCCCGAACATCACCGGCATTTTGCACATGGGACACATCCTCAATAATACATTGCAGGATGTTTTTATCCGGTGGAAACGCATGCAAGGATTTGAAGCGTGCTGGGTTCCTGGCACCGATCATGCCGGTATCGCAACACAAAACGTCGTCGATAAAGCGCTGCGAAAAGAGGGAACAACGATCCGCGAACTTGGCCGTGAAAAATTTTTAGAACGCGTGTGGGAATGGCGGACGCAATACGGTGGAACGATCAACACACAATTGCGCAAGCTTGGCGTGTCATGCGATTGGCAGCGTGAACGGTTTACAATGGATGAAGGACTTTCTAATGCCGTAAAAGAAGTTTTTGTGCGATTGTTCGATAAAGGATTGATCTACCGGGGAAAATATATTGTCAACTGGTGTCCACGGGAACAAACTGCGCTGAGTGATGATGAAGTAAATTCTGTAGAACGCAAAGGACATTTATGGTATATCAAATATCCGATTGAACATTCAGTCGAATCAATTATCGTCGCAACGACACGTCCTGAAACGATGCTTGGCGATACTGCGGTTGCAGTCAATCCGAAAGATGATCGCTACAAACATCTCATTGGAAAGAATGTTGTCCTTCCTCTTGCCAACAGAGTGATTCCGATTGTCGCCGATGATTTTGTTGAACCGACATTTGGAACAGGCGCGGTAAAAGTAACTCCAGCGCACGATCCGAACGATTATCAAGCCGGCATTCGTTTGAATCTTCCGCAGATTATCATTATGGATACTTCAGCGAAGATGAATAAAAACGTTCCGCTGAAATATCAAGGACTTGACCGCTATGAATGCCGCAGAGAAGTATTGCGCGATCTTGAAAAAGAAAATCTTCTCGTAAAAACTGAAGATCACGTACACAACGTCGGACATTGCTATCGATGCGATACCGTGATCGAGCCGTATCTTTCTGATCAATGGTTTGTAAAAATGAAACCGCTCGCTGAACCTGCCTTGAAAGTGGTTCTCGATGGAAAAATAAAATTTTATCCGGAACGTTACACAAAAATTTACGAAAACTGGCTAACCAACATCCGCGATTGGTGCATCTCGCGTCAATTGTGGTGGGGACACAGGGTTCCAGCGTATTATGCTCCAGATGGAAATTTTACTGCAGCGCGATCGTTGGATGAAGCCTACGAAAAATTAAAAATTAAAAGCCCGAACATAAAGAAGGAAGATATTCGTCAGGATGACGACGTGCTTGATACATGGTTCTCATCATGGCTTTGGCCGTTTTCAGTTCACGGGTTTCCAGAACAGACTGACGATCTGAAATATTTTTATCCCACCGATACGCTCGTAACGGCTTCCGATATTATTTTTTTCTGGGTTGCTCGAATGATCATGGCGGGACTGGAATTCATGGGGGAAGTACCATTCAAGCAAGTCTATTTCAACAGCTTAATCCGCGACGGACAGGGGCGAAAGATGAGCAAATCGCTCGGCAATTCTCCCGATCCTATTGAAGTGATTGGAACATACGGCGCCGATGCCCTTCGCTTTACCGTGATGTTCCTTGCACCGGAAGGTCAGGATGTGCTGTATGAAAATGAGAAATGCGAGATCGGCAGGAACTTCGCAAATAAAATTTGGAATGCCGGAAGATTTTTAATGATGAACCGGGATCAACTGCCAATTGAAAACGACCAATTAGCAATTGTCGGATCAAAGCCATCTGAAGATCTAACCGATCAATGGATACTTTCGCGATTCAATTCAACAGTTAAAGACGTTACAAATGCCGTAGAAAATTTTCAAATCGTTGATGCAGTAAAAACACTGTATGATTTCCTTTGGAAAGATTTCTGCGACTGGTATGTTGAATTCGTGAAGATTCGTTTTCAAGAGTCAAATGATGTCCATTTAAAACGAGCAATCATCAATCGCGCATTGAAGATTTACGAAGAGACATTGAAGCTTCTTCATCCGTTCATGCCGTTCGTTACCGAAGAAATCTATCAACATCTAGCAGAACGCAAAACCGGCGACACAATTATGCGCGCATCTCTTCCTGCCGTTGACACCACATTGATCGATACAGAGATTGAAACCCAGATGGATTTTTTGCAGAATGTAATTAGCCAAGTACGAACGATCAGAAGTGAAATGAATATTCCACCTTCGAAGACAATAGATTTTGTTGCAAGCTGCAACGATTTTGACAAACAGACATTGCTTGAAAACAATAGAAATCTTTTGCAGAAGCTCTGCAAACTGGAAAGCATTTCAATTGGAACGGCGTTGCCGAAACCGGGATATTCTGCAAGTTCCGTGGTAAAAGGACAGGAAATCTTTGTTCCGCTCAAAGGCTTGATTGATGTCGATGTAGAGCGAGAACGGCTGCAAAAGGAAATCGATCGTCTGGAAGGACAACTTAAAGGTGTGATGGCAAAACTGACGAACCAAAGTTTTGTCGGGAAAGCGCCTGCCGATGTCATTGAAAAAGAAAAATCAAAACAGCAGAATTTCCAACAGACAATTGAAAAACTAAAAATCAATCTGGAGCAGCTGGTTGGCTAATTTTTCCGAACAACAAAAGCACGGTCGAGCGATTGATCGTGCTTTTTTATTGGAAAAAATTCAAACACTCAATAGTGTCTTGCTTGAATCATCGCTCCAGGATGATCTCAACAAAAAGAATCTGCTTTTTACAGAGCCAATAGAAATTCTCACCGCTACTACCCTTGATGAAATTCCTGCGGTTTTTGAAAAGATAGAAAAGTTTATCGCTCAAAAGAAATTCATCGCTGGGTATTTTACGTATGAATGCGGGTATCATTTCGAAAAGATTGTCCCCTCCTTTGAAAGCAAAACTTTGCAGCCGTTACTATGGCTTGGGATTTACGAAGCTGCTGTTGCTATTCCAAAAGAAACATTGGATTCAATTGAACATTTGCCAGTGATAATCCAAAATCCGAATTTCAAAATCGATAAAAAGGATTACGCACAAAAAATTTTTCAATTAAAAGATTACATTACAAACGGCGATACCTATCAGGTAAATTTCACTGATCGATTTGAATTTGAAACAAAAGATTCAGCAATCGATCTTTATTTTTCATTAAGAAATAAGCAACACGTGCCCTATTCTGCACTTGTTAACACTGAATTTGGCCACATCCTCTCCTTCTCGCCCGAATTGTTTTTTCGATGCAAAGAAAAGTCAATCACAACCAAGCCGATGAAAGGAACGTGCAGGCGGGGTAAAACACTTCAGGAAGATGATGAACTTTCATCGTGGCTTTATAACGATGAAAAGAATCGAAGCGAGAATTTAATGATTGTCGATTTATTGCGAAACGATATCGGAAGAATTTGTGAGTCAGGTTCGGTACAAGTTACCAATATGTTTGCCGTGGAAAGATATGAGACCGTTTTGCAAATGACGTCAACAGTCATCGGTAAGTTAAAGGAAAACATTTCTTACTACGAAATATTTAAATCACTCTTCCCCTGCGGATCAGTAACTGGTGCGCCGAAAATTCGCACAATGCAGATCATCCATGAACAAGAACAGCATCAACGCGGCGTTTATTGCGGTGCAATTGGATATTTTTCTCCTAATGATGAAACAGTATTTAATGTAGGAATCAGGACGATTGAGGTGCACAACAATATTGGAACTATGGGCGTTGGCAGCGGAATTGTGTTTGACTCAATTCCCGAAAAAGAGTTTGAAGAGTGCACTCTTAAAGCAAATTTCCTGTTGTCCAAGACTCCAGACTTTCAACTTCTTGAAACGCTCCTTTGGAACGGAAACTATGCTTTCCTTCGTCAACATCTCGATAGATTGGAATCTTCAGCCGAATATTTTTTTATTTTTTTTGACAAAAAAAAGATTATCGAAGCTTTAGATACAGAACAAAAAAAATTTCAACGGGGAAAACAGTATCGCATTCGATTTTTGTATTCTCGGGATGGAAATCTCAATATCGAATCGAAAGAATTCATTCCAACATTTAGTTCTTCGATGATAAAAATTGCAGAAGAGCGAAGCAATTCAAATGATCCTTTCTATTTTCATAAAACAACTTTCCGCCCGCTGTACGATAAATATTTTCACAGGTCAATCGCAGAAAAGGTTGCCGATTATATTTTTCTGAATGAACGAAATGAAATCACCGAAGGAACTTATACCAATATTTTCGTCAAAAAAAACAACGAACTTCTAACTCCGCCAATTTCATCAGGATTGCTGGATGGAATTTATCGCCGCTATCTTTTAGAGACAATGCCAAATGCAAAAGAAAGTGTGCTTTATACTGAAGATATACAGACTGCTGATGAAATCTATCTCTGCAATTCAGTCAGAGGAATGCATCGTGTTACGCTTTAGAAATTTTCGAAACTGCGTGATTACATTGAAATTTGTATTTTTCATTGAAATTTTTTGATATTATGGCAAAGGAGATTGTGATTTCATCAGATGGAATTAGAACGGAAGGAAATTATTCCGTATCTTTTGATGCCCATTTGGTTCCTTCTGGAATCTGCTTTCACCGGCTAACAGCAGAAAGTTCTTCGACAACAAAAAATTGATGATACAGAAATGAATAAACATGATCTCATAGAGCAGCTCATTGCAGAAATGATCAAGGAAACTTCATCGGACCATCAATGCCTTTGCAAAGACGGCGTATGCTCAGATGGACACTGCATTGTTCACAACAAAGAAGGTGTGAAGAGCATTGTTGATCATGGAGCATCGAGAATTACAGCGGGAGTAGGCTTTGAAAAAGAAGGCAGCATCGAACCGAATCTGGCAAAGATGATCGATCACACGCTGTTAAAACCGGATGCAACCGTGCAGCAGATTGAGCAGTTATGCGCTGAAGCAAAAAAATTTCAATTTGCGAGTGTATGTATTAACCCGTCCTATGTTCCTCTCTGCGCGAAGCTGTTGAAAGATACGTCAGTTCAAGTGTGCACGGTGATTGGATTCCCTCTGGGAGCAACGACATCAGAAACTAAAGCAGCAGAAACTGAGGATGTTATTCGCAGCGGTGCTACTGAAGTTGATATGGTAATCAATGTCGGAAGATTAAAGTCCAAAGATTATGCTTATGTCGAGCACGATATTTTTTCTGTCATTCAGGTGGCAAAAAAACATGGAATGTTGTCCAAAGTAATCATCGAAACCGGATTATTAACGGATGATGAAAAAGTTATCGCCTGCATGCTTGCAAAGCGAGCAGGGGCAGATTTTGTGAAAACGTCAACCGGATTTTCTAAAGGAGGCGCAACGGCGAGCGACATTGCTTTGATGCGTTATGTTGTCGGGAGCGCAATGGGAGTAAAAGCGTCCGGCGGAGTGCGCACACGCGAAGATGCACTGAAAATGGTTGCGAGTGGAGCAGATAGAATCGGCGCAAGTGCGTCAGTAGCAATTGCCGGCGGCGCAACAACTCAAGGAGGCGGTTATTAGACATTGGTATTCTATAGTGGCATTATTAATGATCGCAGCGCTTGTTGCTGGAGGGTGTTCGTCATCCGAAAAGACAACGGAAGATGATGAATTGGTTTATTCTGAGAGCGATGCATCAGCGACACAAGAGACACACCCAAGTTCTTTACAGGAAACAAGAGCGGCATATTCGAAAAATTCCCGTCCCCGACAATTCCATGTTCAAGCAGATACACTCAGTGCAACCAGACGGAAAAAAGGGACTAGCAACAACAGATCCATCGAAGTTCGTCAATCAGCTCAAAAAAAATATTATTCAATTCAAATCGGTGCATTTAGATTAGAAAGTAATGTTGCGCATAATAAGCAGCTTCTGGAAAAACGGTTCAAACAGCCAGTAATTATTTTCTATGAAGGCGGAATAAAAATGACACGCATGTGCCTTGGAAATTTTCCGACAAAACATGCGGCAAATACTTTCCTCGCGTCGATGAAAGAACAATACCCTAAAGATTACACAACAGCGTGGGTTGCAGAACTTACAAAATGAAAAGAGAACAAACATTTTTTGTTATCAAAATTTTGCTTTTTGTAGTGATAATAGTCCCGTCTTTTGGCACAATAGTGCTGGCACAAAGCATCATCGACTCTTCTGGATATCCGTCATTGCGGAAAGAAAAGCTCAGTACATTTGAACGGTCGTTTAAACCTTCGTTCTACGATAATGAAGTGTATTTATTCCGAAAAACAGACACAGCGAAAATATTTGGTACAGCAATCGATCAGATAACCAGTGCTCCGCCGGAAACATTGCAGGGATTCCGTGTTCAACTGCTTTCAACAACGAATTATGAAGAAGCATCTTCTCTTCGCAACGCACTTACGGTAACATATCCGCAGCTTTGGATTTATAACGTTTATGAAACTCCGTCGTATAAAATACGCGCCGGGGATTTTGTCAATAGATCAGAAGCTCAAACACTGTTAGAAAAACTGCAAAGGGAAGGTTATAGAACTGCGTGGATCGTTCCTGACAATGTCATTATCAATCAACCTCCAAAACCTCCTCTTCCGGAACCAATTGACAGCACATCTGTCGGGAAGTAGATCGTTTTTTTAAGTAAGTTTTTCCTTTACTTAAAAAATACTCCATCAACAGGCCATCGCGCCCTAACACGAAGAGTATCAGGATAATATTTAAATTGTTCACCACAATGATACGGGAAAATTTTCCCCGCATCGTGACGTTGATTATTATTATCGTCGCTAAATGCTTTTAGTACATATTGTCCTTCCGGAAGCCGAACAATACTAAACTTTCCAAATGATGAAATATGTATCATTTTGGGCAATTGATTTTTGTTGGCAATATTCTCTGCCTGAATCATCATCGGAGATTTTTTTCCAAACCCTGCAAAACTTCCATCGATATTGCCAAACTGTTCTGGGTCAATAATGGTAAAAGGAAAATAGGTTGTGCTGTCTTTCTCATGATGACCAAAAAGATCTTCGATGAACTTCCAGCGGATTTTCAAGGAATATTTTTGATTGATTCCTAACGCTGAAAGCGGTTTAAGAATATATTTTGCAGGATTTTTTTGTATCGCATTGAGTCCGATAAAAGAACTGTCATTTCGTTTTATCACTCCGAACGCCGAGTCAACCTTCTCAATCCTCACCGCATCGGTAAATTGTAAAGTGATACTATCGTCCGAAAAGAACATCGCCATCGAGTCTTTGACCGTATTCAATGCAATTCGAGGAGGAATGGTATCGGCAAGATTCGAACCTGTAAATAATTTTTGCTTTGCCAGCGGATTTATTTCATACCCGCTTAGATCTTTTACTCCGGCGATCGAAAGCAGATATGTTTCCTTATCCTTTTGTTTGTCAGTAACCAATGTGAATTGCGTATACTGTTCAGAACCGGGAAAAAATGTTTTAATTGGCAATTCAACGGTGCCAAGCGTATCGCTGATTCTGAATGATTCTTTTTTAACAGATAATGAATCCAATGATTCACTGAGAGTCACACTAATATGCTTATTATCCAATGCCTGAATTGAAACAATTCTCGGGGGGGTCGTATCCTCTTTTGCAAGAATAAATTGAATTCCTGACTTCATCGTATCGGCTGCCGAAAGCAATACATCATTAGTTGTTCCAGCATCATCAACTTCAGGATCGTATAATAAATTTCTGTATTCATCGCGAACAGCAAACAGCCGATATGTTCCATCGGCAAGATTCGTCAATGTAAATTTCCCCGTTTTCCCCGTCTGCGTAATATAATCGGGGTGGGTATGGACAGGGTTTAATGTATCGGCAAGGATATCATTCATTCGGTACGAAAAAATCATGATGCCGTCCGGCTTCTCGTCAAACACTGTTCCCGAAATTATTCCTTTATCGATTTTTTCTCCGGTGGAAAAAGCAATTGTGAATGAACTCGCCATCCGATTGCCGTTGCGAAAATCCTTTACGTCGGTACCAAGCGTTGCGACATATGTAGTATTTTTCCGCAGGGCTTCTTGAAAGATAATCGACACTTCCGTTCCGCTCCAATCAAATTCTACGTCGCGAATTGCCGGAGAAAAAAACAATGCTTCTTCGACTGAGCGCCTGTCGACATACTCGCTGAATTCCAGAACAATCTTGTTATCCGAAAAATTTATTGTATTCGGTGCAGGATACACTGAAATAACTTCCGGCGGAATTGTATCTGGTGGCCCCCCCTCAGGCATTCGTTGTCCGGCGCATCCGATGAGAAGCAGTGTAACAAAAAAAACTATCGACTGTTTGAATTTCATTACTCTACAAATATTTTATTCGAACATTAATTTTATTGAACTTGAGAAGTATAGAGATAATTCACCTCAGAAAAAAGTATATTGAATTTCAAGACCCAGAGTGCTACATTGATGTAAGAAATTGTAGGAGATTCGATGCGAACGTGCATATTTTTTTTATCCCTGTTTTTCATTTCACTTATTTCTCGTGCCGGCGATAATCCAACATACGAATTCCTAAGACAGGATGTAAGTCCACGCTCATCGGCCATGGCAGGAAGTTTCGTTTCAATGAGTGGCGATCCGATTGGAATTTTTTATAACCCGGCAACAATCGGCACTTCTGCGATTCCCGCGGCTTCATTCGGATATACAAATCACCTGCTGGA
>JBBINR010000059.1:0-14795 GCA_037443785.1 Ignavibacteriales bacterium
CAACATCCCCATTTTTGTAGGCGAAGACGAAGGAGAATTGACCATCGTCGTCAATCTGACACGATCAACTGAGTATATCCACGACGTGCAGATACAATTCATTGATATGATGAGCACGCTTGCGCATGAAACATTTCACGCTGCATTTGGAGTCTATCAAGAATCTTCACCTGTGTGGAAAATGGTTGAGCAACAGCCGCAACCATATTGGCCTCTCGTTGAATTGGTGCAGAACGAAGGCATTGCATATTTAATTTCACTACAACAACATGGTTCTTCCCGCATGTCCGAGCAACAGCTTGCTATTGCAAAACGAACGATCGCTGTTTTAAATGATGCCATACGCGAACTTTCGTCACCAACGATCGCACCATCGCGTGCACGGGATTTAATCATGAATTCAAATCTTTCCGGTGACTACGAAAAAAATTATGGTGCTACTGCAGGATTGCTCATGGCATTTGCAATCGATTCAAAATTAGGACGAACTGCATTAGCAGAAACAATTCAGAATGGACCGGGAGATTTTTTTACGAAGTATCAAGAATTAGCGAATCAATTCGGCGAACTGCCAAAGTTTGATGAGGAAGTTATTTCGACTCTCCAAAAATAAAAAACCGATCAGGAAATACTGATCGGTTTTTCTACGTAATCTTAAATTTCGTTTATTCGAATCTCAACGCTTCAATCGGATCCAGATTAGCAGCTTTCCACGCAGGATACACTCCGAAAACAATTCCAATAAAAGAACAGAAGATCAATGCGACAATGTTCATTTGTAATGCCGTAAGATTTAAAATTGGCGTTTGCAAAATAACTACATCGTTATTCCATGGAAAAATCGGAGGCGCACTCATGAGAATTGAAACAATATTTCCCAACATGGAGCCGGTGACGATGCCGATAATACCTCCAATCTGACTGAAGACAACCGATTCTGTAAGGAATTGAGACAACACATTAATTTTTGTCGCACCGAGTGCTTTCCGAACTCCAATTTCTTTTGTTCTTTCTGTCACTGAAACTAGCATAATATTCATAATTCCAACACCGGCCGCAATGAGCGCTATTGCCGCAATACCCAGAGTTCCAATCTTGATCATGAATGTTAAATCGTTGAATGTTTGAATCAATGTTTCATTAGAGAAAAATTCAAAATCATCAGGTGCACCGGGCGGAACGTGTCGAATTACACGCATCACCGCACGCGAAAGTTCCAGCGTTTCAGGATACAATTCGTCATTTTTTGCCTGCACCATAATATTAATCGAGCGGTCTTTTCCGTAATATCGCATGTGCGTCGTAATAGGAATTGCAACAAAGTTTCCGTTGTTTCCTCCAAGCACAGCGCCGCGAGGTTCAATTAATCCGATCACCTTAAAACGAACGCCGTTAATCTTTACATAATCGCCAACGGGATTTCCACCATAAGGAAATAATTTTGTTACTACACCATCACCAAGTACAACAACTTCATCCGCTGATTGAACTTCTTGCTTGTTAAAAGCTCTTCCTTCTTTTACGTTCCAATTATTGGTCGGAAATCCATCCGTGTTCTCTCCGACAACGCCAATGCTAGGATTCGTTCGTTGATTTTTATATTCAACGACTTTACCACCAGTCCATGTTTCAAGACCAACATATCTTGCGATGGTCATTCGGTCGGCAAATTCTACACCCTGTTCGTATGTAATATCTTTTCTGTTGCGAAAGCGAGCATGATCGTGCGGTCCAAACATGATAGGATACTTTTGAATTTGGAACGTATTTGTTCCCAATTCATTCAACCCGCTTTCAATCGCATTTTGCAGCACGCCCATTGCTGTCATCACGCCGATGATTGAAAACACACCAACGCCGATTCCTAGCAATGTCAATGTCGAACGAAGTTTATTCGATCGAATTGCATTGACCGCCATGTTTATCGATTCTTGTATTTGCATACTTTTATTCCAAAAATCTATTCATACCGCAACGCTTCAACCGGATCCAGTTTGGATGCACGGTTTGCCGGTAAAAATCCTGAAACGACACCGACGATCAATGAAATGAAAATTGCGATGAGAATAACAGTAATCGGCATCGACGTTGGAAGAAACTGATCAATTACTAATGTGAGTGGATACGAGATAACTATGCCGATCAATCCACCGATAAGAGAAAGTGCGGCAGATTCAATTAAGAACTGAAACAAAATTGTCGAACGTTTTGCTCCGATCGCTTTCCTGATTCCAATCTCTCGCGTCCGCTCAGTCACAGAAACGAACATGATATTCATAATTCCGATTGCACCGACAAACAACGATAGTGCCGTGATGAATAATCCAATTCCCGCAACAACAACACCGATCTTATTGAACGTTTGAATGAACATTTCTTGTTGATTAATTGCAAAATCATCTTCTTGTCCAGGCTTAACATTCCTAATTTTTCGCAAAATGCCACGGAGTTCTTCTTTCGTATTTTCAATATCTTTGATGTCGGCAACTTTGACATTTATATCCACTCCCCGACGCGTACCATATTTCTGTATAAACTTTGTTACCGGAATCACTGCACGGTCATCCATACTCATGCCGAGTAAACTTCCCTGTTTTGCGAGTACGCCAACAACGCGGTACATTCCACTTCCGATTTTTACATTTTTCCCAAGAGGCGTTTCGCTGGGAAAAAGATTCTCTGCTACATTGTAACCAAGAACGGCAACTGGTCTGCTGCCATCAGATTCAGCTGCTGTAAAGAATCGTCCTGCCTCCAACAACGTACCCGTCGTTTGTAAATATTGTTCATTGGCACCAATCACTATAATTCCTTCAGAAGTGAGGCTTTTATATTTTACCGACATACGTGAGCCCATTGTCGGCGTTGCCGAGGCGATGGTTGATGCTTGATCTTTTACAGACTTATATTGTTTTATCGTTAAGTTTTTCCTGTTGCGGTATTTCCACCAATCGTCACCACCGAAAAACCATGGAAATTTTTGCACGTAGAGAACGTCAGCACCGATCTTCGAAACGCTTTCGTTGAATGCGCGGCTTAAGCCTTCAATCGCAGTTCCCATTAACGTGACTGAAACAATACCAATCACGATACCGAGCGTTGTTAGCACGGATCGCATCTTGTTTGCACGAATGGCCTGAAATGAAATCGCAAGACCTTCTTTTACTTCATATCCAAAATCAGTGAGTTTCATTGGTGTTCGGTTGGTACAAAATGGTGAACTATTCTATCATCTACTTTCGCATCGCTTTCAACAAGTCCGTCGCGTACGCGAATGATTCTATGAGCATAACGGGCAATATCTTCTTCATGAGTCACGAGAATAATGGTGTTCCCTTGACGATGAAGTTCATCGAAGAGCGCCATTATTTCAATACCGGTTTTCGAATCTAGGTTTCCTGTCGGTTCATCAGCCAAAATAATTGATGGCTTTGTTACTAACGCGCGCGCAATTGCAACACGCTGCCGTTGACCTCCGGAAAGTTCATTTGGCTTATGATGCATTCGATCGCCAAGCTTTACGTGATTTAACGCTTCTTCTGCCTGCATACGACGATCATGCTTTTTGATTCCAGCATACACAAGCGGCAACTCTACATTGTGAAGTGCATTGGACCGAGCAAGAAGATTAAAGGTTTGGAAGACAAAACCAATTTCCTTGTTGCGAATGTTTGCGAGTTGATTGTCGTTCATGTCGGAAACATTCACGCCGTTGAATTCATACAGTCCGGCGCTTGGTGTATCAAGACATCCGATAATATTCATTAACGTTGACTTACCGGAACCCGAAGGACCCATAATAGCAACATACTCGTTCTTATTTATTTGCAGAGAAACATCGACGAGGGCATTTACTTCGACCGTTCCCATCACGTATGTTTTTCTGATGTGCTGAATTTTGATTACTGGGCCCATACTATTCTCACGTTATAAGAAATTAAATTTTGTCGTAATTGTCACTCGCCGATTGTATTATTTTTTCTCCTGAAGGTTTCCCATGCCGAATTTCTTTTGCGTGTTCTCAACCTTCACAACAAGACCGTCTTCAAGGTCTCTGTTAATTGCTTTGTAGCTTCCGCTTACAACCTCTTCACCGCCTTTTACACCTTTGGAAAGCTCCACATAGGCATCGTCATTAATTCCGCGTTTTACGGGAATCATTTTTGCTTTCCCATTCTCGATAGTGAACACAACTTCAATTGCTTTTTCTGCTGACCCAAATCCGCCGGTCTGACCTTGCGGCTGCTGCGGCTGGTCTTTCTTCTCACCCTCTTTTTTCTCTTCCTGTTTTGGCGCACGGGTTGTTACGCTTTGAATTGGGACAGCAAATACGTCTGATTTTGTTTCCGTTTCAATATCTGCGGTCATCGACATTCCGGGACGTAATGCAACGTCTTTATCAATGATACGAATTTTCACCTCAAAATTTGTTACTTCTTCCTGCGTCCCAACACCGGTTGTTTTTGCGGTATTCGCAATTTCATAAACAGTGCCGTTAAATTTTCTGTCTGGATAAGCATCGACTGAAATCCTCGTTGTGTCCCCGATTGAAATCAACACAACATCATTCTCTCCGACATCAACCCGCGCCTCCATCATCGACAAATCTGCGACAGTCATAATTTGAGTACCTTGTGTAAAACTGCTTCCGCTGACACGTTCGCCGAGTTCAGAAAGTAATTGGGATACTGTCCCATCCATAGGAGCAAAAATTGATGTCTTGGATAAACTTTCTTTCGAATCTCGCAGCAAAGCTAATGCAGATGAATAGGAAGATTTTGCGACCTTATAACTCGTTTTTAAGTTGACATACTCTTGCTCCGAAAGTAATTTCTTTTGGAATAACTCTTCGCCACGTTTAAATTCGGATTCTGCTTTTTCAAGATTAGCCTGAGCTTGCAGCAATCCCGCTTCGCTTCGATCCACCTGTGCTTGATATTGATCAGGTTTAATACGAACCAGCAAATCACCTTTCTTTACTCGATCGCCTTCTTTTACCGGCAGCTCGGTAATTTCACCGCTGACTTCTGCATTGATTTTCACCGAGGTTTCCGGTTGAATTTTCCCTGAAGCATTCACAACCTGCGTGATCTTTCGCTTCGAAACTTTTTCGGTTTGAACGGTTATCACATTTTCCCGCTTGCTTCCAAGAACAACGACAAGAACCAGAATAATCGCAACAAGGCCGAGTCCGGAAAAAATGTATAATTTCTTTTTATTTTTTTTGCCATTAGAAGCCATAACTACTCCAAATATATAAGACTGTTAATATTTTTCTTTCCCGATTGCGATTTTGAATGCCTGTTTCGCATAGAGAAAATCGTACGATGCGTTGACTTTATCGCTGAGTGCCTGCGTGTAATTGGAAGTTGCCACCAAAAGATCAAGCAAAGTATTGGCTCCAAGATTATACCGCTCTTCGGCAATACGCCGATCTTCTTCAGCAGAAACGACACTTTTCTTGGCAACCTCATTGCGCTTGCGAGCAGTTTCAAGACTTAATAATGCTGTACGAATTTCTTTTGCAACTTTTCGTTTTGCCTGTTCAAGGGATTGATCCGCAAGTTCAAAATTCAATTGACTTGTTTGAACATTGGTGCTGGTTTGGAAACCGTTAAAAATCGGCACCGAAAGTGTCAATCCTATATCCCAAGATTTTCTATCAGAAATTGTAGAAAAATTATTTCCACCGATTCCATAAGAACCGCCAAGTGTTAATCGAGGGTAATGTCCGGATCGTGCAATCGAAAGATCATCGTGAGCAATATTTTTCGCCAGCATCGATGATTGATAATCGGGACGAGATTGAAGTGCCAGTTGAACAAGTGCATTATAATCGGAATATTCCTGCTGGAGAGAATCATCACTGATATTTGAAATTTGTGTTAAGACAGCTTCATCATCAAAATTGTAATCCTTTGTAACATCCATTGATAATAAATAGATCAGATCATTTTTGGAATTATCAAAATTGTTTTGGGCGTTGATCACCGACAGTTCATCGTTCGCCGTTTGCACTTGCTGTCTGAAAAGATCTGCCTTTGCAACCGCGCCAACCTTGTTTGATTCTTCGATACGAGAAAGCTGCTGTTTGCTCCTTTTTAAATTGTCTTCACTCACCGTCAACAATTGCTTGTTGCGAAGAACCGTCAAATATGCCTGTTGTACGGCCAGAACAGTGTTTTGTTTTTGTTTTTCAAAATCAAAACCCGCTGCATCGGCATTTGCATTAGCTCTGCTTAACGACGTTGTATTTCTGAATCCATCGAACAGCGTTACATCGGCATTTAACCGCGCACCAACAGAACCATCGGCAGTTAATCCAGAAGGAATAATCGGTGTTGCTTTAAATGAAGAACCATTTCGGCTCCAGGTTGCAGATGCGGATAATGATGGAAGAAGATTGCCAACGGCTGCAGTGACATTGGCCGATTGAATTTGTGAACTATTTTTTGCTCTAATCACATCAATATTTTTTTCTAATGCGATAGTAATTGCCTGCTGCATTGTCAGCTTTTCCTGAGCGGTAGCTGTAAAAGTCAGAAGTGCCAAAATACTCAAAAAAAGAAGGGTTCTAATCATACATTTCTCCAAGATGATACAATGTTCGATAAAGCTGATGGTGTAAACGGTTTATAACACTAAAAGTTGCAGGGAAATTTTAATTAAATGATCGTTTTGTTCTAATAAATAAGAACTTATCCGCCAACTTCTGCCTTATATTGAGCTATTACGTCATCTTTAATTGAATGCAGGTATTGCAAAGCAGGTTCACGTTCATTAGGAATAATTCCTTCTAAAATCGCTTCTTCTATCTTCGATTTGATCACTCCCACAAGTTTCCCAGGAGGAAGAGCACAAATTTCCATAATTTCATCTCCCCGAACGGGCGGTTGAAATGCTCGTAAACGATCTTTCTCTTCAACTTCCTTCATTTTTTGATAAACAAGATCGTAATTGTCTGTATATTTTTTTACTAAGTTCGGATTCTTCGAAGTAATATCCGCTCTGCATAAAGTCATCAAATCATCAATTTGCTCACCTGCTTCAAAAAGTATTCGACGCACAGCAGAGTCGGTAACGGTCTCATCGACAAGTTGCATTGGTCGCTGGTGTAATCGGACAATCTTCTCGACATACGGGACATGCTCCAGAGGCAATTTTAATCTACGGAAGATATGTTTCACCATTCGCGCCCCAATTTCTTCGTGTCCATGAAAGGTCCACCCTATACCTTCGACAAATTTTTTCGTCTTTGGTTTAGCGATATCATGCAATAATGCTGCAAGACGCAAATAAATATTCTCCGTATTCTGTGAAATGTTATCAACAACCTGACAGGTATGCAAAAAGACATCTTTATGATGATGATCTTGACGCTGATCGACCCCCGCCATCTCTGCAAGTTCCGGGAAAATGATATGAAGAATTCCCGTATCGAACAATAAACGTAATCCGATCGACGGCTTAGCACTTGCAATGATCTTCAATAACTCTTCGGAAATTCTTTCTTGAGAAATAATCGACAACCGCTCTTTCATTTCGGGAATTGCATTAAGAGTGTGCGAATCAATCTCAAAATTCAATTGAGAAGCAAAACGAATTGCCCGCATAATTCTCAACGGATCATCATCAAATGTTTGACGGGGATCGAGTGGCGTGCGAATTAATTTCTTTTCAATATCTGCTATGCCGTCAAAATGATCGATGACTTTCCCAAAAGTCTTTCCGTTAATACTGACCGCAAGTGTGTTGATGGTAAAATCGCGGCGAGAAACATCATCAAGGAGCGATCCGATGTCAACAGCCGGCTTGCGGGAATCTTTCGAATAACTTTCTTTTCGTGCGCCGACAAACTCTATTTTCGTCTCTCCGGTTGTCAGCATTGCCGTCCCAAACTTTTCGAAGGTGACAATTTTTTTCTTCCCCAAGTGTTCTGCGACATGCATGGCAAATTCAATTCCGCTGCCAACAACAACGATATCAATATCGTTGACCGCTTTGCCAAGCAATTTATCACGTACATATCCGCCGACAACGTATGCCTCAATCGAATGTGCGTCTGCTACGCCGCTTATTTTTTTTAGGAGAGGATGTAATTGCTCTATCTGCATCGTTTACATACCAACATTTTGTATCTGAATCTTTTTCATAATTTCCTGGGCAACTTCAAGTGCATATCTTCCGTCTTCTCCGGAAACAATTGGACGAGTATGCGTTTGCACCGCCTTGATAAACGATTCCAATTCATATTTTAATGCATTGATCTTTTTCACTTCGGGCTGTTCATAGATAATGTTTCTCTTCTTTTTCCCTTCGCCGATCTTTCCAAGAAGCATCGTGGACCAAATACTTCCTTCTCCTTCATTGCCGAGACGAAAAACATCGGCCTGCCCTTGCGTAAAATCGATTGAGATGTACGCATTCTGTTGGAACATCCGCATCTTTCGCATTTTGTTTCTCGATATTCTGCTTGCCGTAACATTTGCGACGCAACCGTTTTCAAATTGAAGGCGCGCATTAGCAATATCGGGATGATCGGAAACGACGGCAACACCGCTCGCATCAATTTGTTTTACCGGTGAATTCACCAAACTCAAGATAATATCAATATCATGGATCATTAAATCGAGCACAACGGCCACATCAGTACCGCGTGGATTAAATTGCGCAAGGCGATGTGATTCGATGAACAACGGTTTTAATTGATACGCTTCAAGCGATAGAATTGCGGGGTTAAATCGCTCAATATGTCCCACTTGAATGAGCGATTCTTTTTGTTTAGCAAGTTGAATCAATTCATCTGCTTCCTCGAGCGTCGTGGTAATCGGTTTTTCAATTAAGACATGGACTCCAGCTTGCAGTGCCTTCATGGCAACATCATAATGCATTGTTGTTACGGTGGCAATGCTCACCGCGTGAACATTTTTTAACAATTCATCAACCGAAGAAAATGCTTTTACTTTGTATTGCGAAGCAACTTCTCTGCATTTTTCACCATGAGAATCATAGACACCAACAAAATTTGCTGAACTTATCTCAGCATACATTTTTGCATGAAGCGATCCGAGATGACCAACACCGATAACACCAATATTAATTTTTTCAAGCATACGTATTTCTCGATTTCAATTCATTTTAATTGGGCGAGTCAAGGGCTGTGAAATTGGAAAGGATAATCTTGCGCCCAAATCACCTCCCGGGCTTCTTCCTTTGATAATTCCTACAATTCTATCAAATCCACCAAATCGCCGATCCTTATAATAGACCAAAGCAATATACCGATTTATTGTCCGCCAATCATTTCCTTCGAGCGTTATCCAATCCTGATCGACGACGCGATTGTCTTCGATATTTCCAAGGACATATTGGTAATCGTAAACGCCCCGACGAACCCAGTGGTGAATACGAAAAAGTTTTGTTGCCGAATCAACCTCCATTTTGTATTCAGGAAGAACTTCCCAATTAGAAAATCCACCGGCAACAAATATTTTTTTAACAGGGGGATTTGCCAATCGTAAATTCATTTCTACTTCCAGATAATCGGAATTTGCACCGGCAAACGGACGAAGCTTCGATGCACCGTTCGCATCCGGTTTCCCTTGCCATTGAAATCGAGACACATCCGGTCCATCACGCATTACTGCAAGCTGGCTATTAGGGTATGTTGTCGTATTTGAGAGATCAAGCCGTCTGTACTCATTACACGTAGGAATACTTCGAATCCAAAACTGTTTTACAGGTTTATAAAAATTTTCCACGAAGGTATCCGGGTTCCTTACGTCAACATCTATTCTGTACGGTTGAGTTATTTTCCAATTCTGAATAATGTCCACTGTCGTAATGTCTGTATGCAACAGCGAATTGGGATCGTCCGCACGATAATCTTCAGGGGCTGTGATATCAATGGCTATATAATTCACCTGATTATACGGCGACGATGATTCCGGAAGAATTTTATTTTCGATTGCCATTCTCGACGGAACAATGTCATCTGCTACAATAAATTTCCCTTCCGTTAAAATCTCATCTCGATTATCTCTGTCGATAATTCGGAAAATGTAATTTCCAGAATAGACAAATTCAACAAGATTCCGGCTGTTGGGAAAAGAGTTTTTGAAATGATACGTGTAATTGTGAACTCCGTTCGGAGCAACGATGTATGATAAATAATCAGTGCGCGCTTTAATTGGATCATTCACAAAGAGATTGTCATCAATCACCCAGTCCTTTGATGTATGTTTGAATATCAATTGAAGATTTGGAGGCAGTGAAGTTGTAACGTCAAATTCTATCGTAATGAATTCTTTCTTGAGAATGACAGGTGGATTATATTCATCTTCATTGCCGTATACTCTCAAACCAAGAATATCCACAGACGATTGAGCAAACACATTTGAAAGGAAAGAGAACCAGAGAATTAGTGTTTTCATAAAAAATCGCCTTTGTCAGAAACACATCATGGTTACATGATTCATTTTAATGATAAATATCTTTAAGCCACCGCAAAAATTCATGGACATCATGAAAGATATAATCGGATGAAAGCTGAAGCACATCTTCTTTTCCATACGAATCCCAAAGCACGGATGCAATTTCCACTCCGGTTTCGCGCGATGCCTTGACATCGGCGACTGCATCGCCAACCATTAATACATCATTTGATTGAAGAGAAAATTTTTCCAAAATTTTTTTAATCCCATCACCGGATGGCTTGAACTCATCAACATCATCCCCTGTGATGGTAACGGAAAAATATTTTTTAATTGCAAACTCTTCAAGCGTTATCTCAGTCGTCCCGCGTCCTTTGCCCGTGAATAATCCAATCAGGATTTTCTTTGACTGTAAATATTCCAGCACATCGCGAATTCCTGGATAGAGTCTTGCCAGATCACTGTGGCGCTCACGATAAAATTGATAGTATTCTTCCATTGCAGAATCAATTCGCGCCGCGCCGACAAAACTTTCAATACATTCTTTTTCCGGCGGACCAAACAGCGCAATCACTTCTTTCGGCGACAAACGCTTATTGACATATTTTTGGGCAATGTGATTAAACGAATCGAAGATCAATTGATTCGTCTGCGTCAATGTGCCATCCATATCAAAAATGATACAAGAATATTTTTTCATCGTCTTCACGAAAACACAAAAGGCGTCACGATGCTGCAATGCATACAGATGACGCCTTCAATGTTATCATTTAACAAAGATTCGCTGTGAGTTTCCTCGTTATGCGATTGTTACTTCTTTCGACAGATATACATCCTGAATAGCATTCAGAATTTTCACTCCGTCAGCCATCGGTTTTTGGAATGCTTTTCTTCCGGAAATTAATCCCATACCGCCAGCACGTTTATTGATCACTGCTGTTTTCACTGCGTCGGCAAGATCATTTGCACCGGAAGCACCGCCGGAATTGATTAATCCCTGGCGTCCCATGTAGCAATTGGCTACCTGGTATCGGGTCAAATCGATAGGATGATCGCTTGTTAATTTTTCGTAGACAAGTTTGTCAATCTTTCCATAGCTCGATCCGCTCATGTTCAACGCATTATAACCACCGTTGTTTTCAGGAAGCTTTTGTTTGATGATGTCAGCTTCGATCGTTACACCAAGGTGATTTGCTTGTCCGGTAAGATCGGCAGAGACGTGATAATCTTTTTCTTTCGTTTTGAATGCATTATTACGAGTATAGCACCAGAGAATTGTTCCCATGCCGAGCTCGTGAGCTTGCTGGAACATCTGGCTGACTTCCCAGATTTGCCTTCGCGATTCCGGCGATCCAAAATAAATTGTCGCACCAACAGCAACACAACCCATATCCCATGCTTGTTTGATGCTTGCAAATAATGATTCATCGTACGTATTTGGATACGATAAGAATTCATTATGATTGAATTTTAAAATGAAAGGGATCTTGTGCGCATATTTTCGCGCGACCGACCCGAGAACACCGAGTGTTGACGCAACACCGTTGCATCCGCCTTCAATTGCCAGCTTCACAATATTTTCCCCGTCGAAGTATAACGGATTTTTCGCGAATGAAGCACCGCCGGAGTGTTCAATACCTTGATCGACAGGAAGAATTGAAAGATAACCCGTGTTCGCAAGACGGCCGGCACCAAAAAGCTGCTGCAAGCTTTTTAAAACCGGTGTCGGACGATCAGTTTGTATAAAAATATCGTCGACAAACGACGATGAAGGAAGGTGTAATGATTCCTTCGGGATTGTGGTACATTTATGATCCAAAAGATTTTTGGCATCTGCACCAAGCAGTTCAACAATGTTTGTAGCCATAAGTAACTCCTTTACTTCGCTATCAGTTTTTTGTATGCCTCTGCATCGAGAAGAGAATTTAATGCAGAGGGATTATCGATTTTTACTTTTATCATCCAGCCACGCTCGTACGGTTCTTTGTTTACCAATTCGGGTGTGTCCTGAATTTCTTTGTTAATAGCGGTAACTTCACCGCTGACAGGCGCATAGAGATCAGACACGGCTTTTACCGCTTCTACTGTTCCGAAACTTTGCCCTGCTTCAATTTTTTTCCCGATCGAAGGAAGCTCGACAAACACGACATCGCCAAGTTCGCCTTGCGCGTATTCAGTGATGCCAACGATGCCGGTATTTCCATCGACTTTGATCCATTCGTGATCTTTCGTGTATTTTAATTCTTGAGGAAAATTCATAGTGTGTCCTTATAGATGAAAAAACTTTTACCAATTGTAGGCTTGTAAAAGTTCAGTTGATTTAATCTTTGAAATCGAACGTTTCAATAAATTTCGTGTCGAATATTCCGCTCCGGAATTGCTCATTCATCATTACTTTCTTTTGGAACGGAATCGTTGTTTGCACGCCTTCGATAATGCATTCGTCGAGCGCGCTGTACATCTTTTGAATCGCCTCTTCGCGCGTTTTTCCGTGAACGATCAATTTCGCGATCATCGAATCATAGAACGGCGGAATGACATAATCGACATAGACGTGAGAATCAACGCGAATTCCGTTGCCGCCCGGAAAATGCAAGCTAGTAATTTTTCCAGGAGATGGACGAAAATCAAAATTCGGATCTTCGGCGTTAATGCGGCATTCGATGGCATGCCCGTGCAGTTTTACTTTTTTGATCGACAACTTTTTCCCGTTCGCAACATTGATCTGCTCTTTAATCAAATCGGTATCCGTCACCAATTCCGTCACGGGATGTTCGACCTGAATACGAGTATTCATTTCCATGAAATAGAAATTTTTATTTTTATCCAATAAAAACTCTATCGTTCCTGCTCCGAGGTATTTTACACTCTTTGCCCCTTTGACGGCGGCATTTCCCATCGCTTCGCGTAACGCCTCATCGACAGCGGGGGACGGTGATTCTTCAATCAATTTTTGATGACGTCGTTGAACTGAACAATCGCGTTCGCCAAGATGAACGACATTCCCGAATTTATCTCCGATTAATTGAATTTCAATATGACGCGGCTCTTCAAGATATTTTTCGATATACACTCCGCCGTTACCGAATGCCGCTTCCGCTTCAGTTCGTGCAGTGTTAAACGCTTTTTCTACTTCATCAAGATCACGGACAATGCGCATTCCGCGTCCGCCACCACCAGCTGTTGCTTTGATGATAACGGGAACACCAATTTCTTTTGCTAATTTTTTCGCTTCTTCAACATCTTTAATAATTCCATCACTTCCCGGAACCACAGGAACACCTGCTTTGCGCATCGTGTCTTTTGCAAAAGCTTTATCGCCCATCGCAGTGATCATTTCGGGAGTCGGACCGATAAACGTAATTCCGGATGTCATGCAGATATCAGCAAACTGAGCATTCTCCGCCAAGAATCCATATCCTGGATGAATTGCATCAGCACCGGTAATTTCTGCGGCGGCCAGTAATCGAGGAATGTTGAGATAGCTTTCCTTGCTCGACGGCGGTCCGATACAAATTGCTTCATCCGCAAATCGGACATGAAGCGAGTATTTATCTGCTTCAGAATAGACTGCAACTGTTTTAACGCCGAGTTCTCTGCATGCACGAATAATGCGCAGAGCAATTTCTCCCCGGTTTGCTATAAGAATTTTTTTAATCAATCAGAAGGCTCCAAAGAAGGTCAGCAGAAAGCGAATCTGCCGATGCAATTGTTATTGTTCGACCAAGAATAATGCTTGACCGTATTCAACAGGTTTTCCGTTTTCTACCAAAACTTTTGCAATCGTCCCGGAAACATCGCTTTCAATTTCATTCATCAGCTTCATTGCTTCAACGATACATAACACGGAACCCTGCTTTACGCTGCTTCCAACTTCAACATATGCTGCCGCGTCTGGTGACGGTGCGCGATAGAATGTTCCAACAATAGGAGATTTTATTTCGTGATACTTTTTTAAGTCGGCGGCTGGTTTTGATTCTGCAGGTGCGGACGGCGACGGCGATGGAATTGATGCGGGCATCATTACGTGATGAGGAACAGCCGGCATAACTCCCGGAAACATATGAGTTGAAACACCGCCGGCGGCATTTTTTGTTATGCGAATCTTCTGCCCTTTTTCTTCAACTTCAATTTCATTCACTGTGCTTGTTTCAACCAACTCCAACAGTTGCTTAATGTATTTTAAGTCCATTGAATCTCCCTTTTGTTTGAGCTGTCGAACTGCTTTTTTCTTCATAGAAAGTTCTTTTGTTGATGGACGATGGAATTATTGTTTCACGCGTTCCAAATATTGCCCGGTGCGGAGGTCGACTTTAATCATGTCTCCTTCATTAATAAAAAGAGGGACGTTGACCATTGCGC
>JBBINR010000060.1:0-14487 GCA_037443785.1 Ignavibacteriales bacterium
CCATGCTCCATGATTATAGCGTGCAATGTTTTCGTATGCCGCTAACCAAAAATCATTTTTGCTTTCTCCAAAAATATCGAAAATGCCAGATGGCAGATTCATCAACTCTCCTGTTGCTTCGATCCAGGTAGAACCATCATAGTGTATCACGAATGCTTGTCCATGAAAAGTAGGTTGACTGAAAATCTTATTTCCGAATACCCAAACGTCATTGCCATCAATTCCCCAAACAATACCAACATTTTTTGAACCATCACCACCAACAGTAATCGGTGTACCTTCCGTTGCTCTTGCCCACTTTGTGCCGTCATAATGCCACAGACAATCTCTTACGTCTGGTGTGTAACCAGCACCCCATATATCTGTTGCGGAACTACCCCAAATAGACTCCAACTGAATTGTGCTTGGTAGATTTCCATAATCCACGCTGTCAATTGACCAGACGTACTCCCTCTTGCCCGGCAGTGTATTATCAGGTGGCGGACAAGTAGTGCACGACTCATCTTTCGGACAGCCAAGAAAGAATATTGCACTAAGAAGTGAAATTAAATGCAATGTTCTCATAAATTTTTATTAACTGTCTATGAGATTATTTATAATTGATATAGAAAATGTTCCGTGCTTTTTCTGAGGCATACAGGATATTATATTCAAATGGTTTTTATTTTACCAGCATCATTTTCATTAATTTGTTGTATTTCTCCATTTGTATTCGAACGATATATGATCCACTGGCAAGATGCGAACCATCAAATGTAACAGCATATTTTCCCATTTGTTTGTATTCCTTTACAAGTGTGGCAACTTCATCACCCAACATATCGTACACTTTAAGCGATACATTTCCTGAATTTGGAATCTGATAATCAATCGTTGTTACCGGATTGAACGGATTTGGATAATTTTGAAAGAGTTCGAATTGACCGGGCAGTCCGCCGGGCTCATTGGCTAGCGCAACAATTTTTTCTGAAACTGTCACAACAAGTTTTGTATTCTGTCCGCTTTTGCTTCCTTGTAATCCGGCAAGAAAAAATTTTACTTCTCCCGTTCCTGCCGCAGGGGCAGTCCATAAAAAATTTGCTGAGTCGATATAATTCGTGCTCGCGCGAATTCCATTTTCGGTTCCTGAAACAGAATAGGTTGCTGTTGATGTTCCCGCAGAAAATGAGCCTGCTATCGTGCTTGTCGTTCCTTTTCGTGTTGAAAAATTAAAATTAACAATTGTTGAACCACTGCTGTGTTTTACCGTAATGGTATACGCTTTTCCCGGTTCGTATGCTGTCGGAACTCCGCTGAGTGTTATCGATCCTGTTCCACTTCCATGACACGACAACGCGCACGTTCCCTTGCTTCCGGGTGCACTGGAATACCCTGTATATGAAGGATGTGAAAATGCCAATAGTTGAATTGTGAGCAGAAATAAAAAAAGCTTTTTCATAATTTAAATCCCAAAAGATACCCCTGCGGTAAAGCCAACATCATCCGGAAGCATTTTTGATCCGAATAATTTTACTTGGAATGCCCCGATCTCGACATAAAATTTTTTGTTGAATGAAAGCCCGATCGATTCTCGAACGAATGGACCAAAATAGAATGATGATTCTTTGTGCGTTCCGTAGTCGATCGATTCTGAACCGAATGTTAATGTCAACGAGCCGCCGACGTACGGCGAAACCTTTGCGTCATTTAACAAAGCACGCAGCATAAGATTACCGCCAAATGTAATCATTGATCCTTCGATTCCGGCTGAAGTGTTTGTGATCTTCAAGACTTCAAGATTGTACCCAAAGCCGTACATCATTTTGCTGCTGTCTTTTTGTGACAAGGTATTGTAAAAAATTCTTACGCCTGTTGTAATCCGATCACCTTCTGAATACGCAACTCCGATGTCATTATAAATTTTGGGTTTGCTTCCAGGATCTACAGCTTCAACTGCCTTTTTAGCAATATCGGCCGGAGCGGATTGTGTAACAAACGATGAAAGGGAATCCGGGGAAGCAGCATACAATTGAATGTTCATTGAATGAAGTTTGTCGGTACATTGTTTTGCACAATCTACAATTCCTTTATAGATCAACGGCTCTAATTGATCGGTAACATCAACCCCCGATGAAACAATATCGTCGAATCGTGTGGTAATGTACATCATCGAATCCGGTGAAACCGGAACACCCCAATACATTACCGTTTTCATTATACCATTTTCACTGAACAAAGAATATTTTTCACCGACTTCAAACGTATCAACATACACTACCGCAGGGATAATCGAAGAATCTTTTCTTTGAATTGTTGAATCAATGACAGTTTTTACAAAATCTGAAAGCGGTATCGAAATTTTGTACGGCACTGTTTTGTTGAACATCCCGACTTTTGCACTTCCAATTGTATGCGCATCGGCGTTGCGTCGATCTATAACACTGGAAATTTTTACGCTCGACGTTGTAATTTTATTTTCTTTAATAATCGTGTTGGAATATTTTGGCTGAATCAGTAACTCACTCCCGCCGCATCCGATTAAACCAAAAATTGATAGAACAACAAAAACCATCGCCGTTTGTTTCATCTAAAAATTCTCCCTTGTGTGAATAATATATTGGTCTGACGAAAGATTATTTTCTTGAATAGTATCCAATTAATACAACTCTGTCTTGTTTATTCCCATTAGTAAGACCGTTTACATCTTCTTTTTTCACTTCTAAAAAAATTGATTATGGTTTTATCAATATTTTCACAGATTTAATGGCAGTGAATTTGCAGTTATATTTAGATTCACACGATTCTCATACATTCATCGCCGCTTTCCCTGAAGAGTGAAAGTCGTGTTCTATCGATTCGGCTCATGATATACAAGAATCTCGCCAAAAATTTCGCGCTCCTTTCTTTTATCACAAGTTCTTATGAAGAATGTGATTTGATCAAAATATCTTTCTCTCAATGGCGCGCGATTTACAAAAATGAACTGAGGAATCTATGATGACTCACAAAATATGTATCATGACAGCACTAATGATCATGATGTATTCATCATCCATCGTTGCACAAACGCGCGATACAACGCTGACGAAAATTACAATCGACGATGCTATTCGTTATGCGATAAAAAATAATCCTGATCTTGAAAGTGCTCGACTTGAAACAGCAAAAGCAGATGCACGTGTCAGCGAAGCGTGGGGTTACACGATGCCGAGCATTAATGTGACGGGACAATATTCGCAAGCACTGAAAAAACCTGTGTTCTTTCTTCCCGGATCGTTTATCGGCCAGCCACAAAAAGATGTTGTGGCATTGGAAGTCGGTTCGACACATTCGCTCACCTTTGGAGTCACGGCAACGCAGCTTCTTTTTAACGGGACCGTATTTGCCGGAGTTGGTGCAACACAAATTTATTCCCGCGCTGCGGAAGAAATGTATCTCGGTAAAAAAGCGGAAACAGTTTCAAAAGCTCGAAAGTCATTCTACGCCGTGTTGCTTGCAAAAGAAGCAATGGATATGATGCGTTCAAGTTTAAAGAATGCCGAAGAAAATCTTGCCAATGTAAAATTGATGCGCTCACAGGGGATACTTTCTGAATACGACGAACTTCGCGCAGAAGTCGGCGTTGATAACGTTCGGCCGATGGTCATTCAATCGGAAACAAATTATTCCCTCGCGGTCATCAGCTTAAGCAATGTCATTGGAAAATCGATGACTGAAGCAACGGAGATTGCCGGTGAATTAAATTTCCTTCCGTACGATGAGAATGTATTACAGACTGCGGAACAAACACTTACCGAATCCAACTCAAATATTCGTGCGCTTCGTCTTCAAAAAGAAGTCAACGAAGCATTCGTCTATGCAGAGAAAGCAAATTATCTTCCCACGGTGGCGGCATTCGGTAATTATCAATATCAAGGACAGAAAAATCAATTTCAGTTTGGCGGAAAAGATCTTATCGCTTCGTCGATGGTCGGACTGCAGCTTTCTCTGAATCTTTTTCAGGGATTTCAAACGAATGCGAAAGTTGAAGAGGCAAAGATCGAAGTGATGAAATCCGAAACACAATTGATCAATGTTGAAAATAATTTACTCGCCGGATTACGATCGCTTACCGGTTCATTAAATCAAGCACGAAAAAGAATTGAAACGCAAAATAAAACCGTGGAAACTGCCGAACGAGGATATAAAATTGTAACGGCACGGTTTCTTTCCAATGCCGCAACACAATTGGAAGTAAACGATGCTCAGCTTGCGTTAACACAAGCAAAGGTCAACCGCATGCAGGCGATCTATGATTACCTCGTCGCATCGGCTGAACTTGACAATATTCTCGGCAGAATGCCAGAATACGTTAATGAAATTGAATAATAGAATATCATCCGAAGGAAAACATCAATGAAAAAAATATGGATAGCTCTCTTTATCATTTATGCAGCGATGCTCTTCTCCTCATGCAAAAAAAGTGATGGTGCAAAAAACGCTGCTCTCGTTCAGCAGGTAAATATTAAAATAGAAAATGTAAAACCTTCTCAGCTTGTCGATGGTATTCAAATTGCCGGAACGGTGAAAGCAATTGAAGATGCTTCCATCAGTCCTGAAGAAGGTGGTGTGGTGAAACAATGGGTAGTAGAAAAAGGACGTGCTGTGAAAAAAGGAGACATCATCATTCTCCTTAATGATGATGTCATTAAAGCCGGTTATGATGCCGCTGTTGCTCAATATAAAATGGCAGATCTCAACGCTCAAAAGCAAAAAAAGGTATTTGAAGAACAGGGCATCAGCGAACTTCAATACAAAAATTTATTATACGCTCGTGATGCGGCAAAAGCGAATGCTGATCTAATGAAGGCTCGTTTTGAACGGACAAAAATTAAAAGTCCCTTTAATGGCACTGTTGAAAATATTATTCCGAATGTCGGCGAATTTGCGCCGCCGGGAATGCCAATCGCTCGCGTTGTCAACACATCGATGGTAAAAATACAGGCGGAAGTTCCCGAAAAATTTGCAGCATCGCTCTCCCCTGGCGTCTTGGCAGACATCACATTCGATGCGCTCGCCGAAGAAACAATTCGGGGTACTGTCAGTTTTGTCGGCTCAACGGTTTCAGCATCAAACAGAACATTGATTGTCGAAATCGTCATCAAAAATCCGGGAGGAAAGCTAAAACCGGAAATGGTTGCAAAAGTAAACTTGCTGCGTGAAGTGAAAAAGAATGCAATCCTCATCGACGAATCCCTTGTTCAGCTTGTTGATCGTAATCGAAGAATTGTGTACGTCGAAAATTCTGGGAAAGCGGAAGAACGACAAATCGAAATTGGAGGGCGTCAGGGAAGCCAGCTTGAAGTTGTGCATGGATTACAAATCGGAGATCGTTTGATCGTTTCAGGATTTCAAAAACTTGTTAACGGATCGCCCGTTGTGATCACCGAATAACCGGAGAACCATCATGAAAATTTGGAGCCTTGCCGTTGATAATAAATTAGCGGTCTATCTGTTAATGATATTGATTACCGTGTTTGGAGCAATGTCGTACTTTGATATGCCGCGCGAGGCGGCACCGGAAGTAAAAATTCCACTCGTTATCGTTTCCGTTCCCTATCCCGGTGTTTCGCCTGTTGATGTCGAAGGATTAATTTCTCAACCGTTAGAGCGCGCATTGAAGGGATTGAAAGACTTAAAACAAATCTCATCCGTTTCAAAGGAAGGATTGTCAACCATCAGTGTTGAATTTAACACCGGCGTTGATATTGATGAAGCGCTACGCCGCGTACGCGATAAAGTCAATTCGACACAACCGCAATTGCCGAGCGATATTCTCGACCCAATCATTTCAGAAATCAACATGAGTGAATTCCCCATCATGTATGTGAATGTCGGCGGCGAAGTTGGGCTTGCTCGATTGAAAAAGATTGCTGAAAAACTTCAAGATAAGATCGAGGCGATTCCCGGCATCCTCCGCGCCGATGTTACCGGCGGAGTGGAACCGGAAGTTCAGGTGAATGTTGATGTGTATCGCATGAATGCTTACCAAATAAGTTTTGATGATATTGTCGGCGCGATCCGTGCGGAGAATTTGAATATCCCCGGTGGAACAATCGACACCAAACAGCAGACCCTTTCCATCCGCATTCCTGGAGAATTTAAGCAAGTAAAACCACTCGAAAATATTATCGTGAAGATGCAAAACAATAAACCGATTTATTTGCGGGATGTAGCAACGATCGATTATTCATTCGAAGATCGAACGACATACGCGCGATTAAACGGAACTGAGGTTGTTTCACTTGCGGTTCGTAAACGTGCAGGAGAAAATCTTGTTGGAATCGCCGAAGAGGTTAAAAAAATTGTGAACGAAGAGCAGTCAAACCTGCCGAAAGGAATTATCATTGAAATTTCGAATGATCAATCCAAATTTATCGTTCGCATGGTTAATGAGTTACAGAACACAATGCTCACGGGAATGTTTCTCGTCGTCGCAACATTGTTCATGTTCTTCGGACTCAAAAATTCCATGTTGATATCGACTGCTATTCCGTTGTCAATGTTTATTGGTTTTATTTTGCTCGGCATTTTCGGCGTCACGCTGAACATAGTTGTTCTGTTTGCTCTTGTTCTCGTACTTGGAATTCTTGTTGACGATGCAATTGTTGTTGTCGAAAACACGTATCGCCACCAACAAGAGTACGGCGAAATTCCAATTCACGCAGCAAAGAATGCCGCGGGAGAAGTTTTTGTTCCTGTGTTAACTTCTACGGTAACCATTCTTTCCGCTTTTTTCCCACTGCTGTTTTGGCCCGGTATTGTGGGAGACTTCATGAAATATCTTCCCATTACGCTGCTCGTAACATTGTCCGCATCGATGTTTGTCGCATACGTTATCAGTCCTGTGCAGGCATCACAATGGATTAATTACCATCGTGACATCAAAAAAGCAAAATACAACATGGAACATCCGCATTGGTATAAAAAGTATAATCCGTTCACATGGATTTTCCACGAAGTTGATAAAAAATTCTTTCCATGGACGCAAAACCAATATGTCAAGGCGCTCAAATGGACGTTGCACAATAAAAAGTTAACGCTCTTCACATCATTCGGATTTTTACTTTTCGTAATCGTTATTTTTGCTTTGTTCAACAACGGCGTTGAGTTTTTCCCGAACACTGAACCATCTCAAGTGAGCATTGATGTTGAAACACCGGCTGGAACATCGCTTGAGGTGACCAATGCAATTTCAAAAATTCTTGAGGGCCGACTGAATAAAATTTCCGGACGAAATGATGTTGAACATATTGTTTCGCGCATGGGAGCGTCCAGCAATATATTTGATTTTGGTGGACAGGGAACTCCGAACAAAGGAAGCATTGCAATAAATTTTTATGAAAAAGAATTGCGAAAACAAAGTAGTTTCAAAACAGTTGAAGAAGTCAGATCGACAACACTTGGTGTTTCGGGCGCGGATGTCCTTCTCACAAAACAACAGATGGGTCCGCCCGTCGGCGCTGCAATAAGCATCGAAGTATCGGGAGAAGATTATTCGGAGCTCGCCAAGTTGAGTAAATCAGTTCAAGAAAAAATAAAGGACGTCCCCGGGTTGGTTGATTTAAAGGATGATTACAATACCGGCTTGCCCCAGATTGAAATTATTGTCGATCGTGAAAAGGCGGGGATGTTTTGGACAAGTACCGCACAAATCGCAACAACCATTCGCGCGGCAATAAGCGGCGCAGAAGCATCCAAATATCGCGTTGGGGAAGATGAATATAAAATTCGTGTCCGGCTCGAAGAAAATCAACGAATGTCGGCCGAAGATCTCGAAAAATTGCATATCAACTTTATGAATCGACGCGGAC
Source organism: Ignavibacteriales bacterium (assembly GCA_037443785.1). Lineage (GTDB taxonomy): Bacteria > Bacteroidota > Ignavibacteria > UBA10030 > UBA8401 > JAQUOA01. The sequence goes on from JBBINR010000060.1 coordinate 7,833, forward strand.
AATTACTCTCCATTCCTTTGACATCGGTTGCAGACATCAGGCGAACAACGGCAATTACCGATATCAAGCGGAAAGATCAAAAACGAGTGGTAACAATTACGGGTGATGTTGAAGGAAAAGTTCAATCCGAAGTATTAAAAGAAATTCAAACGCGATTGAAAGGAATGCAACTGCCCACTGAGTATGGAATTAAATTTACTGGATCACAAGAAGAACAAGAAAAGGCTTCGGCATTTTTGAGCAGAGTATTCGTTATTACGCTTCTTGTTATTTTCTTTATCATGGTAAGCGAATTTAATTCTCTCAAAGTTCCGTTCGTCATAATGGTCTCTGTTCTTTTATCCTTGATCGGTGTGATGCTTGGACTTGTTATTACACGCACGCCTGTCAGTGTGATGATGACTGGTGTCGGTGTGATTGCTCTTTCCGGTATTGTGGTACGAAATGGAATTGTGCTGCTCGATTTTGTGAAGCACAAATATGCCAGTGGTGAAAGCGGGCTTACGCTTGACGAAGCTTTGGTGGAAGCCGGAAAAGTCCGCCTTCGTCCAGTCCTCTTAACTGCGGCGGCGACTGTTTTAGGCGTCCTGCCGATGGCAACGGGAATTGATTTTGACTGGATGAAATTCCATTTTATTATTGGTGCAGAAAGTTCCGGATTTTGGCGGCCGCTTGCTGTCTCAATCATTTTTGGGTTGACCATCTCGACATTTCTTACGCTTGTTCTTGTCCCGACAACGTATTCGCTGCTCGACGAGTGGACAAAACATCTTTCCCTGAAATTTAAAAAGATGTTTTCAAAAAATGATTCGACCGAATAGATCATTGTTTCTTTGACGATTGAAAAATACAAATCCCGTTCATTGAACGGGATTTGTATTCGAATAAATATTATTGTTCCATAATATACGTTCCAGCTGCCCCGCCCTGCAAATACGAAACGACTTCTTTTCCATTAATAGATATTTTGAATGTTTGCGGCAATTGACTTTCGTTCAAAACAAGCAAAATGATTTTCCCGTTCGGCGTTTTAAACGCAACATTTGAAAGAGGAGAAACAATTGACGATGCAATGCGCACTGAACCCGGACGAACAAATTTTGATGCATGCGCAATAATATAATAGGCCGGATTTCTCGTAACAAGATTGTTGCTGATTGTCACCGCTCCCAAACATTGTGTGCATCCTCCGGGTGTGTGGGGTTCTTGATCTTGGTCCGAGGCGAGATTCCATTCAAGAATAGTTCTGCACCAATTCCTCGTCCCGCCAACAAACAATGTTTTGATGTGCCACGCAAGATCGCTTGAAAAATTTCCCGGTGCGCCGATCCATTGCTCGGTGAAATACAGATTTTTATCCGGATGCGCGTTGTGCACCAGCGATAAATCATTTATTGATCCCGCATATAAATGGAATGCAGAGCCGTCAATATATTTTCTTGCAGCGGGATCGTTCAATACGGTGATCGGATAATCGGTTCTATCCGCATTATGATCATAGACAATGATTTTCGTTTCTATTGTGTTTGCGGCGAATGCCGGACCTAAATGATTTGAGATGAACGATGCCTGCTCCGCCGCTTGCATCACCATGCTTGGATTGTTACCGCCATATAATGGTTCATTTTGAACGGTAATGGCGTCAACATGAATTCCTTCTGCTTTCATTCCCTGAATGTATTTCACAAAATATTTTGCATATGCTGCATAGTACTCCGCTTTTAAACTTCCGCCGACGGAATTATTATTCGTCTTCATCCATGCCGGTGCAGACCATGGAGAACCAAGAAGTTTTATATCGGGGTTAATCGCAAGAATTTGTTTTAGCACCGGAATCAAATATGCGCGATCTGGGTCAAGACTAAATTTCGCCATTATTGTGTCGGTTTGTCCGACAGGAAGATCATCATATGAAAACACATGATCATCAAGATCGGAAGAGCCGATACTGATGCGCAGATAGCTGATACCAATGTTGTTTCCTTCGGTTGCAAAAAGTTCTCTTAAAAGAGCTTCGCGTTCTGCGTTTCCCATACGCGATAAAAGCATTGCGCTCCCTCCCGTAAGAGCACAGCCAAATCCATCGATTGGTTGAAATACCTGCGATGCGTCGATTTCGATAACCGGAGCATTTTTTGTATCTCCGGAGATTATTTGATTACTATTTTGTTTTTGAAAAAGTATCTTTTTATCGGGAGTTGTAAGCCAAAACTCAGCGGCTGGAGGGTTGTTCGTATTTTTTGAATCGGAATCGGCCGCACACGAAAGCGAATACACGGTAATAAAAACAAGGAAAAGATTTGTTTGAAAATAATGTTTCATATATATCCTTATTTCATAGGATAAGATTTCCGCTCTTGACAATGCAGTACTGTTATTCCCCCGGCACTTTTCTGTTAATATACGACGAATAATCTTTCACGTTTGGAGAATATTCGGTTTTAAAGAGTCGTGATGAGATAAGAAAATCCGCCGTTGAGCGATTGCACGCTGTTGGCACATTATACAGCACCGAAATCCTCAAAAGCGCCTTCACATCAACATCGTGAGGCTGCGGTTCCATCGGATCCCAAAAGAAAATAATGATGTCGATTTTTCTTTCAACAACCAATGAACCAAGCTGCTGATCTCCGCCAAGCGGACCTGATAAGAGTTTTGTAATCGCAATTTTCTTTTTGGTGCTATGATTGTGAAGTTTATTTTTTAAAGCATCTTCAACAAGTTTTCCGGTCGTACCGGTGCAAATTAATTTATGATCAAGTAATGCTTCCCAATTCCATTCAACCCACTCGATAAGGTCTTTCTTCCGATTATCATGGGCAACAAGAGCAATATTTTTTATATTCTTCACTTTTTTTCCCTTTTTCGTTATCGATCTATATTCAATATAAAAACTTGGCGCCGAAGTGACAATAATCGAACGGTTGCGGTTTTGTTATCTTCTGCTGTTGTCTATTTTATTCTTCAGCCGGTTTTTCTCTTTACTTTCATCAATAAAATGAAAAACGGCAGCATCGTCTCTTGTCTCTCTCTTTCCAATTTGGTAGAATAGAACCAACACTAAAATCGTTCGTTATGGTTTCCATAAAAACATTTAAAACCATTGCTCTGTCGTTTCCTGAAACAACCGAGCTTCCACACTTTGAAAATACGTCGTTTAGAGTAAAGAAAAAAATTTTTGCGACGCTTTCTGAAAACAAAATGAGAGCATGTCTAAAATTTTCGGAGGTCGATCAATCGTCCTTTTGCGCTTTTGACAAAACAATCATCTATCCGGTTCCCAACAAATGGGGAAAGCAAGGCTGGACATATATTGATCTTAAAAAAATTCGGAAAGAAACGCTGGTCGATGCGCTCACAACGGCATACCAGGGTACTGCGGGGAAAATATTTTCACTTAGAAACATCTGAACAAATAATGGAACCATGATGAGAACCATAGGTCTGTTTTTTTCGTTTACCGCTTTCTCGATTGTGAATCTCGTGTTGTGCCAGCCGTCTGGCGTTTCTTCGGAAATTACAGGAGTGAAACCCAAAATTTTTGGAGAAGGAATTATCAGTACCGGGGATTATGAATCCCATCCGGCTTTTTCCCCTGGTGGAGATACTCTGTTCTTCATCAAAACTGCGCCTGATTTCAGTTCTTGGACAATTTGTCTTTCGTATAACAAAAACGGGAAGTGGACGCCGCCGAAAACAGCATGGTTTTCTGGAACGTATTCTGATGCAGACCCGTTTTTTTCGAAAGACGGCAATACAGTGTATTTTATTTCTGACCGTCCAATAAAGAAAAGTGATTCTCTAAAGACGGATTCAGATATCTGGAAAATAGTGAAAACAAAAAATGGTTGGAGCGATCCTATTCACCTTGATGCGCCGATTAACAGTTCGAGTGATGAATATTATCCGACGCTGACAGAAAATGGCATTCTCTATTTTGGTTCAAGCAGAGCTGGTGGAAAAGGTTTAACGGATATTTATCGCAGTGTTCCGGTGTCGGGTAAATTTACATCGGTAGAAAATCTTGGCGATTCAATCAATACGGCGGATGATGAATACGAGCCGTTTATTTTGCACGATGAATCAATGCTTATCTTCATGGCCACGCGCCCTCGTGGATTGCAAAACGCAGATTTATTCATCAGTTTCAAGACAAATGGAGGGTGGTCGAAAGCAAAAAAACTTCCCTATCCATATAGTTCCTCTGGTATAGAATTTTCACCGAAAATTACGTGGGACAAAAAGTATTTTTTCTTCTCAAGCACACGAAATGAGTTTGTAAAATCACCGAAGAAACCTGAATCGACAAAAGAATTTCATAAAAGGATTCAAAGCGTCGGCAACGGCTTGGGCGATATTTATCGAATTCCCCTTGATGAAGCACAAAAATTTTTTGACACCTTTCGATAAAAAATTTTTACGGTACGGCAACTATACCAACGAGACATAAAAATCGTTTTCAACAAATAAGTTTCTGCTTTTTATTGCCTTTCTTTTGGCATCCTTCTTCCGTAATTTTGTTCAGTTCACACCAACTTCATGTCATCCCCCAAAAAATATATTGCGCATCTCGATCTCGATTGTTTTTTTGTCTCTGTCGAGCGAATCAACGATCCGTCGTTGAATGGAAAACCGGTCGTTGTCGGCGGATATGGCAGACGCGGCGTTGTTGCCTCCGCATCATATGAAGCAAGAAAATTTGGAGTGCGTTCGGCAATGCCAACGGGAAAGGCCCTTCAATTATGTCCGCATCTCTTGGTTGTACGCGGACATCATTCGGAATATGGACGAATCTCCAAACTGCTTTACAAACGATTGTGCGATGTTGCACCAATTGTCGAGCAGGCCTCAATCGATGAAATGTATATGGATTTTACCGGATGCGAAAAACTTTACGATAACGATCTTCCCGGATTTATGAAGAAGCTCCAAGCGATCGTCAAAAAAGAATTCCGACTTCCGTGCACAATTGCTCTTTCCTCCAACAAAGTTGTATCAAAAATCGGTACTGGATTTGCCAAACCGGCAGGAGTACTGTTCGTTGAACAGGGAAAAGAAAAAGAATTTCTCGCCCCCCTTCCCATCGAAGTCATTCCCGGGGTGGGGACAAAAACCGAAAAGGAATTGAAAAAATATAATTTCAACTTTATCCGCGATATTCAACAAACAACGCAGGAAACAATCGAAGCAATTCTGGGAGAACACGGCGGATATATTTATCGAACCGCGATGGGAATGGGCGGCGACACGCTTGATGTAGAATGGAAGCGCAAAAGCATCAGCAACGAAGAAACATTCGGCGGTGATATTTCCGATAAAAATGAATTATTGAAACGGCTTTTTGAATTGACCGAATCCGTGTGCTATTCAACGCGGCGGTATAGCTGGAAAGGAAAAACGGTAAAACTCAAAATGCGGTATTCGGATTTTTCCACGCTAACAAGAAACATTACGCTGATGGAACCGACCAACGATGATAGGGTGGTGTTTGATGCAGTAAAAAAAATTTTCTTAAAAGCATACACGCGAAATTCAACTCTCCGCCTGCTTGGCGTGGGATTGACACAATTCGTCCGCTCTGAAGAAGAAACACCTTCGCTTTTTCCCTCCGATGAAAAGCGAGAAAAAGCATTGACGGCTGTCGATCAATTGAAGAAAAAATTTGGGGATGAAACGATTCACACGGGAAGCATTTAACACATCGTTCTACTGCATTGTGTGATACACGTTCTGAACATCATCATCCTCTTCCATAGCATCAAGTAATTCATTCACTTCTTTTGCCTGTTCGGGCGTAAGCTCTTTTGTTGTCGTAGGAATATATTGAAGCTCGGTGCTTGCCGGTTCAATCCCTTTTTCTTCGAGGGCTTTCTGCATCGTTCCAAAATCGCGGAATGAGGTATACACATAAATGAACTGATCGTCGCCCGTCAATTCGTCCAAGCCATGATCGATCATTTCTAATTCAAACTCATCTATGTCTTTAATTTTTTCAATTGGAATCTTGAAGAGACCTTTGCGCTCGAACATGAAGGAGATCGATCCGGTGTTCCCTAATGAACCGCCGTATTCTTTAAAGATGTGGCGAACATTCGAAACTGTCCTGGTTTGATTGTCGGTTGCACATTCAACGATCACTGCAACACCGTGAGGCGCATACCCTTCGTAAACAATCTCAAAATATCCCGACGTGTCCTTGTTGGATGCTCGTTTGATCGCTGCGTCAATGCGATCTTTCGGCATATTAACGCTTTTTGCGTTCTGAATTGCAATCCGGAGGTGCGAATTTGCTTTCGGATCTACTCCGCCGGCTTTGACGGCAATTTCAATATCTTTTCCAATGCGGTTAAATGCTTTCGACATTTTTTTAAACCGCGCAAACATAACATGCTTACGTTTTTCGAATATTCTTCCCATACAAACTTTGTTTTATTAATATTTACTGTTAACGAATTGCATAAAAATACAAAAAATGCGGGTAAAGTGGAAATGTTTGTTGTAATCTTCCATCAATGGACTCCCAATAATCCTCTCTTTTTTCCCTGTAAAATTTACTCCGAAAATTTTTCTTTGTAGAAGATTTCCGTTACATTTTGTTTATGAGACATTTGACTCTTTCCATAAAAAAAATATATCGGTTCCTTTCAACACCGTT
>JBBINR010000061.1:0-14464 GCA_037443785.1 Ignavibacteriales bacterium
CAGAGCTTTCCTAGCAGAAGTAACAATTTTTTCATTGTGACGTACGATTGCGTATCCCCTTTTTAAAACCAAAGCTGGATTAAGCGATAGCATCCTGGCATGTAAGGAGTTTGTCAGAGTAACAGTTATTGATACTTGATGCTGTATACTTTGCTGCAATCGCCGGTCAAATTCATCAACTTGCTGGCTTCGCTGACGCAGAATATCTTTCGGTTTATTGAAAGAATAGCTTGAGATAATATTTTCAACAGAATTACGGTATGATTCGATAGAATTTTTCATTGAAGTATTCATAGTATAGCAAAAATTGCGAATAAGTTCAACGAGTTCATTTTTGTCTTTCACTACTAATTCGGCTGCTGCAGATGGTGTCGGTGCACGAAGATCTGCGACAAAATCGCTGATGCTGAAATCAACTTCATGCCCAACCGCGCTAATCACCGGGATTTTGGATTTTGCTATAGCCAATGCAACAATTTCTTCGTTGAATGCCCACAAATCTTCCAACGTACCACCGCCTCTGCCTACAATAATCACATCAACCATTTTGAGATGATTCAAATCATTAATGGCATCAGCAATTTCTTCCGCAGCCCCAATTCCTTGAACTTTAACCGGAACTAAAATAATTTCTACGGATGGCATTCTGCGAGAAAGGACAGATATCATATCCCTAACAGCAGCTCCAGTGGGTGACGTTACAATTCCAATTTTTTGTGGATAAAGAGGAAGCGGTCTTTTTCTTTCAGCGTCAAACAATCCGGCTTCCAACAATTTCCGCTTCAATTGTTCAAACGCTAACTGGAGTTCCCCAATTCCCAACGGTTGCAAGCTGACACAATCTACTTGATAACTTCCACGGGGTTCGTATACAGAAATATTACCAAAGGCAATCACTTTCATCCCATCAGTCGGTTTGAAAAGTAATTTCCCTGCTCTCATCTTCCACATTACCGCACTGATTTGCGCTCCTTCATCTTTTAACGTAAAATATAAATGTCCGGAATGATGCAGTTTGAAATTTGATATCTCTCCACGAACATAAAAATTATTGAACCCTAGTTCGAGCACACCTTTAATCTGTTTCGTCAGCTCGGAAACAGAAAATATTTTGTTTTCATCCATAGATAAATATACAGCGAATAGTGTTAAATTCAAAAACCTTGATTATATTGAATAAAAAAGGTGAATATGAAATTAGATCTTCTTGCAATAGGCGCTCATCCTGACGACATCGAACTCTCCTGTTCGGCAACTGTAGCAAAACTCATTCGGCAAAATTACAAAGTCGGAATTCTCGATTTAACCGAAGGCGAACTTGGAACACGGGGTACAAAAGAAATTCGAAGGAATGAAGCCGAAGCCGCATCGAAAATATTAGGGGTAACTATTCGTGAAAATCTATCGCTGCCTGATGGAAATATTGAGATCAACCAAAAAAATATCCTGAAAATCATTCAAATCATTCGCAAATATCAACCGGCCATTCTGCTTTTCCCTCATTGGCTTGAGCGACATCCGGACCATGAACACGCCCATGCACTTTGCCGGGAAGCATGGTTTTACAGCGGGCTAGAGAAAATTCGTACTCGTTACAAAGGAAAATCGCAGGAGCCGTATCGCCCAAAAAAATATTTTCATTTCATGCAGAAATATGAATTTCAACCTTCCTTTATTTTGGATGTTTCGGACGTTTATAATCTCAAAAAGCAGTCATTGGCGGCATTTAACTCTCAATTCTACAATCCCAAAAGTAAAGAGCGCGAGACAATTCTTTCTTCAAAGATGTTTCTCGAATCAATTTACGCAAGGGATAAACACTTTGGCAGTTTAATTAATGTTGAATATGGAGAAGCATTTTACAGCATTGAACCATTGGGAGTAAATTCACTCTTTTCGGTGTTAGTATAAATAACGCGGAGAGTCTATGATTTGTAAAAATTGCGGTGTTGAAGTAAACGAAAGCCAAAAATTTTGCCCACAATGCGGAAGCACTGTAGAAGAAAATGGACAAGCTATTCATTCAGATATCGCCAACCACGCAAAAGAAAAGTCGTCTCCCTATCCAAAATTGATTTTGGGAATTGTGCTGGGTTTGGGAATCTTTTATTTTTTTGCAACAATCAATAGAAGTTTTCATCCCGTTATTGCAGAACAGCCTTCGATCGGTTATGCCGTTAGTTCAACGCAAAATAAAATCGAAAGCACGATGATTTCAGCACACTTGGATCATGATTTTATTGTTGTTCCAGTAAAAGATATTGTGACTGATAGAATTGTTCGATTCAAGGATCCATCGGGAAGACAAGATGTTCCAATCCTTGCGTATGTTACACCGAGAGGAAAAATTGTTACCGCAATGAGTTTAAGCGAATCGTGCCGGTCGACAGATTTTTATCTTGAAGGATCAACGATTCATTGCGCCAATTGTCCTTCGTATTGGGATATGGAAAGTCTTGAAGCGTACGCCTGTTGTCAAAAATATTACCCTGATCCAATTCCAAGCAAAGTTGAAAATGGACTTATCAAGATAAAGAGAAATGTTGTTATACAGTGGAAAGCACGATTATAAATAAAAAAGCCGAGTTTGATCCTCGGCTTTCCTTGCAGAAACATATTTACAAATCGAAAATATCACTTCCATGTGGTATTGTTTAAAGCTTCTTTCCATCTTCTGAAAATCGTAATCACAAATCCAAAGATCATCATCGCTGTTCCCATCCAGACCAAGTTTATATAAGGTTTAATACTCGCTTCAACAACCAATGTTTCTTTTGGTGGTGTTTTTTGGACAGTATGATCTTCTTGAATTCCCGACACAGAAAGTGTGACGCTTGATTTCGATTTATCCTCTTTATTCGGACTCATTCCTTTAATAAGAAATGTTATATCCCCAGCTTTTACTGTTGCAGGATCAAACTTAGGCTGTCCGCCCATATTCAACATCGAAGGTTTCACGATTTCTTTTCTGCCGTTCCGCGTTATCTCAAGATTCACGACAATGAAATTGCCTTTCCCTTCCGGCCGTGAAAAATCGTATCCCAAATATTTGAGTGACAATCCCTTAAATTCTACCGGTTCAGCTTCGGTCACCGTAACTTCATTTCCGCTGTTCTCATCAGGCACTTCAAGTGAAAGTGGTGAAAGGTAAAAATCTTTCGTCACAAGATTTATGATATCCGGATTTCTTATCAGCGAACCGTTTGAATTGTCTTGGAACATCACCGGAGCAACAATAAATTTTTGCCCATCTTTTTCCACTTCAACATTAAACGCAAACCGCCCGCGTTCTAACGGTTTATATCCAAGGTATGTCATTTTATATCCCAACCGTTCAACTGTTGCACCTTGTTCAAGGTTGAGAGTACTCTTATCATCATATTTTGCAGAAGAGACAAATCCAAGAAACATCAGCGAAATTCCGATATGAGCGATCGCGCCACCCGCCATCTTCATATTTCCTTTCACGATGCGATATCCAACAAGAATATTCGTGAAGAGTGCAAACGATGCGGCAAAAATAAAAATAATCATCGCAATGTGAGTTGCACCCATGATGAAAGTAGTACTTGTGAAAATAAGCGCTCCAACTGCGGGAGGAATCAATTGCTTTACAAGCTCCTCTCGTTTGGAATTTTTCCACCACAATAATTGTCCTAATCCGGCAAGCAGCGCAATCGCAACACCGAGAGGCAGGGTCGTGGTAATATAATATGAAGGATCGACAGCAGAAGTTTTTCCTTTGATGATATTGGTGATAATCGGTGACGACGTTCCAATAACAATAAAGATCGATGAAAAAACTAGTGCGGATGCACCAAGGAATAATGCAAATTCTCTCGAAAGTAAAGTGTGCTCTACGGGAACAACAGGCATTTCTTTCCAGCGATTTGCCAATAAACCGAACCCAATAATTGCAAACACAAAAATCACTGCCAATAACATTGCATACACCCACATTCCCGGATCAACAAATGAATGCACAGATGTTTCACCCAGGACTCCGCTTCGTGTTAGAAATGTTGAATATAAAACGAGAATAAAGCAAAACATGCTCAACACAAAATTCGTTTTAATGTAGCTTCCATTTTTACGTTGAGCTAACATTGTGTGAATGGATGCGACACAAACCAACCATGGAACAAGTGACGAATTTTCTACCGGATCCCATCCCCAATACCCACCCCAGCCGAGAGTCTCGTACGCCCAATAGCCGCCTAGGATAATTCCCGTTCCCAAAGCAAGCGACCCAAAAACCGTCCATGGAGTCGCAACCCGAATCCAACTAACGTAGTCTCTTTTCAACATTCCGGCGACAGCATAGGCAAATGGAATCGACATCGATGTAAAACCGATGAATAAAATTTGCGGATGAATAACCATCCAGTAATTTTGAAGCAACGGATTTAATCCCTTCCCTTCCAATGGAATTTGAGCCCACAAATTTCTTGCCTGATCGACCCACAAAAAGTTTGTGATATCGGCCGGAATTTGGCCTACACGAAGGAGATCATCCGGAAATTGTTCCCAGATAAATTTGAAAGGATTTTTGATAACAATCATTAAAAGAAGAAAAGAAAAGATTGCAGAATAGATTGTCATCAATTCGGGTTCATACCCTTTACGAGCAGAATAGACAAGAAGAAATACGCCGATAATCCCTGTATAGAGAGACCACAACATAAAACTTCCTTCTTGCCCAGCATAAAATGTTGAGAACAACAATGGCCCTGGAAGATCGGTTGAACTATAGTTCCACACATAATAATACTGGAACTGGTGAGTCATGATAAGTGTAACCAGCATTGCCGACGCAGAAATAATTCCTGCAACAGCGATGACATAAAAAATTCTCGAAAGCCGCAATAACTCCTTCGAAGGTTTTTTATGCTGCAAAAAATACAACACCGACGCCGCAATCGCTGCCGCGAAAGAAACCTTTATTGCTATCGCTCCAATCATATTATAAGCTCTTCTTTACTGCCGTTGCATCGCCTTCATACTTCGAGGGACATTTGGTGAGAATTTCATTGGCGTGAAAATAGCCATCTTTGTACCGTCCTTTTGCTACGATCTCTGTTGCAAGTTCAAAATTGTTTGGTTTCGCTCCGTCTAAAACAACTTTGCATTCTTTATGATTATCATCCACCATAAAAAAAGTGAACTGAGATTTTTGAGCATCGAACGTCGATTCTTTCTCTCTCACCCAGGAGCCTTTTACTTGAACTTTTTTATTTACCGCTTCAGCTTTTGCAAAATTTGTATACTCAATATTACTTTCAACAAATGTTGTTGCACCAAAAATAAGAGCTCCAACAATAATAACACCCGCCACGATTAATTTGATCTTCATTCTTCTTTCTCCTATTTCTTTAAAAGATTTTCCAGTTTTTTTATTTTTGAATCAAGTTTAAAAAGATATCCTAAAAATCCGAACCAGATCGTCAGGATAATAAACATCACAATATACATTTGGTTGTCTTGAAGGAATTCCACGCTGCACCTCATTCCGATTGTTGTTGAATTTGACGTTCAATTCTCAGCGAACGAACTTTTAATGAATAGATCCAAAAATATAAAATCGTAAAGCCCAAAAGCGATGACAAAAAAACGATTAGCATATTGGGAGCCATCTTAAATTCTAAAACGGGCCCTTTCCCCTGAGCATCACCTAACGATCCAGGATGAAGACCAGACATCAATCTCGGCATCACAAAGATAAAGAATGGAACTGTTACTCCTGCAACAATTGAATACACCGAAGACAACGTTGCTCTCCGATCTTCCTCGTCAATAGCTGAACGCAAAACAAAGTATGCAGCATAAATTAGCAACAACACAAAAATCGAAACTTCCCGCGGATCCCAATTCCAAAATGATCCCCAATTAAACTTTGCCCATACAGCGCCTGTAACTGTTGCCAATACGCAGAGCATCATCCCTAAACCAGCCGATGCAACGGAACGCAGATCGTAATCAATTTCTTTTGTTCTCAAATATTGGATTCCATACCACATCGACATGATAAAAGCTACAACCGTCGTCCACGCCATCGGAACATGAAATATAATATTTCGTGCTTTCTCTTCAAGTCCGGGTATAATTGGGAATTGGAACCAATTGGTTGGAACGCGGACTATTGGTATACCTAAACCTAACACTATAACCGCGGTAAGCCATACAGAGGTTCCAATTTTAAGCCATAGTTTCATAATTTAATCTTTCCAAACGAAATCAAATAATAAAAGTGATGCAGTGACCATTACAATAATGAATGATATGAGTATCTGAAATTCTTGCAGAGCCTCTGAAAAAAATGCTCCTTCTGTCGAAAGCTTGGTTGCATTGATACTTGTGAGTAACAAAGGCACTAAGACAGGAAACGCGAGCACCGGAAAGAGTGTTCCTTTCGTGTTCGCCTTCGCAATAATTGCTGCCAAAATCGTTGAAGCACTTGCAAGTCCTACGCTTCCTAGAACAATTGTCGTCCAAAATATATCATACGATTTTACAACAAATTCTTTGATCACAACAAGATAGGCAACAGAAATAAAAAAGGACAAAACAAGGATGAGCACTAAGTTGTAAAAAAATTTTCCAAGGTAAACCGAATTTCCATTCGCTAATAATCGTAATGTCATCGAGGTCCCGCGTTCTTCCTCAGCAACAAATGTTCGCGACAATCCGGACATTGCACTAAAGAAAATCACAATCCACAACGTGCCGCTTAAAATATCCTGTGATGGAGATTCCGAGCCAATCGAAAAAAGAATCATCGATAACGTAGTGACAACAAACATTAAAAGAGCATTCAATGCATATCTGGTTCGGAATTCAGATACGATCTCTTTCACTAATATATGATACGATGCCGCTAAATACATGGTTTCCTTAAAATAAGACATTATTTTCCGATTTTCAATTCATCAAGGCTAAAAATTTTATCAGCAAACTGGAGATCATCTTTATCATTCGTTCCAAAGATCAGTATTCCTTTTTGTTTCTGTTCTTTCATTACTCTCCGAACGGATTGTATGCCATATTCATCTAAATTTGAAGTTGGTTCATCCAAAAACAAAATGGAAGGTTCGTGAAGTAATGCAGCACAATATTTGAGACGTTGTTTCATTCCGGATGAATAATTTCTCACTTCTTTTTTTCGATGTTCGTAAATTCCAAACTCCTCTAATAAAGAATAGGATCGGTCCACAGCACTATTAGCCAATCCCCTGATTTTCTTGATAAAGAGCAAATTTTCTTCTGCAGAAAATTCTTCATACATGTTTAAATACGGTGAGACGAGACCGATGTGGGGATAATAATCTCCACTTTCAATAGTCGTTCCGTCAAGCGTCAAATCGATCTCCCCCCGTGTCGCTGAAAGAACTCCACATAATATTTTTAGCAACGTCGATTTCCCTGCACCATTCTTTCCTGTAATGGCAAATGCCGATCTTTCATTCACAATGAAAGAAACATTTTGAAAAATTGGTTTACGATTATATATCTTCGCAATATTTTTAGCTTCAACAGTAAGAGTTTTCATCGAAGAACGGCAAACTTTCCTTTAACAGTTGTTGATCCAGTTGAGAGTACATAGATATATACACCGGAAGAAATCATATTCCCTTTCGTATCAATGCCATTCCATTTTGCATATTCAACTCCAAGAAAAGGAAATCGTTCAATCGGATTTGAATACACTAAATCCATAGTGTTTGCTGAATAAATTGATAACGCAATATCGCGATTTGTTCTTACACCGTTCAATGAAATTAATAGCGCCGCATATTTTGGATTAAATGGATTTGGAAAACACTCTGCCGGTGATATCCATCCGATGGTTTGATTAGCCCAATTTGAAATATCAGCCACGAATATAGTGCCATAAATCGAATTTGAGACTTGTAACAGACCAGAGGTGCTTGATGACGATACAGATATCTGGAAAGGAAATACTTGAGTTGAGCCAATCACTGCATCGTCGTAATTCGTGTTTGAGACAATGAAAAATGCAGAATCTCCTGGAGTAAAAAACTTAAAATAATTTGAAATAAAATTTTTTGAAACGTAATGAAATGTAGCCGTTACATTCGTTACACCATCCTCTTTAGTATATTTGACCATTGGAAATTCTTTGCCGTCTGGAAAATATGAAGTGGCATCGGCTCGGTATCCGGTATAAAACAGCCAACGGGAAAATTCAGCAAATGCTCTTTGCGTCGATGAAGAAAATTTGTACAACGTATTTTGTAGTGCCGGAAGCGGGCGTTGATATTTTATCTCATCCCATAAATCTTTCATGACATCCGTCCCAAATCGTCTCATTAAATAGACTCCCCAGATAGCGCGTTCATATCCTGGTAAGTCGTTTGCTGCATCGTTATAAAAGAGCTGTAAGGTTGAAAGATGAGTGTAAAACGTTTTAACGTCTCCAATATAATCTTTCACATCCGGAAACACCGTGGGTTCCATCGCTTCTGCACAGAGTTCATAGAAATAAAACTCTTTCGAATCCCAAATTCCTGAGCCGCCAATCTGGATTGCATGGTGAAATTCGTGGGCACATGTCGCTTTTAATCCTTGAACTCCTGGCGTTCGATATTGATAATAATCATTGTCAATAGTCATGTACGTCGGATATTGAACGTTAGGTTTTCCACTACTCACCGGATAATCAGATTCCCAAAATGTTTCTCCATAAACACCTTGGGGCTTTTCGACAACATAGATATCATACTCAGGTCCCCCGCCCCGCACACCATCGGCAGGAGGTTTTACAAATTGAAATGCCTCTATTTCACTGCTCCAAACAGAATCAAGAATCCATGATAGAGTATCAACATATTTCAAATATGAATTGGGAATTTTATTTCCGACCCCGTCCAACATTGATGCTTGATTAATTCCTGTCGTGTCAAAATGAATTCTGAATTTACCGCTTTTGGTCAAACGGCTTGCTTGTAAATCGGGGCGCAAATCAGCAGTAACTTTGTATCCTACATGCTTATGACTCAATCCTTGACGAAGGCGGACAAACGTGCCGCATTTTTCTTCCGGCACTTGCGAAAAAATACATTGAATCCCCAACAGCACGACAGCAATAAAATTATTTTTGTCTACCATACACCACGCTGATTAAATTTTTTTCCGCCATCGTATACGCAATGTCCGTAAACCCATCGCCGTTAAAATCTCCGAAACGAAACACCGCATCATGAGGGATACTTAAAATATTCTGCGGATTAAAAAATGCTCCATTGCCTTTCCCTTTTGCAAAAAGGATCACGCCTGAAGTACTATCTTTGTATAAAATATCCAATATTCCATCATTATCATAATCATAAATTTGAATTTGATCGGCTGCGGTGATGTTGATATTTGAGATTACCGTTGGATCCGAAAAAAGCAAAGAATCATTTTTCCCCTTGAAGAATAATAACGTATGCTCAGGCTCGCTAAACAAAAGACAATCTTTCCGTTGATCGCCATTAAAATCTTCGATTGCAATGGTTCCTTTTTTAAAATCTTTGATCGGTAATCCAAACGAGTAAACTTTCCCCTTGTAATTTCCTGTCGAATCATTGAGCATAACGCCGACTGAAATATTTTTCGTTGCTGAATCTGAAAAAATGTAGACAAGATCTGTCCGTCCGTCGCCGTCAATATCGTTAATTGTCGAATAAAGAATTTTTGTTGGAATAACCGGCACGAGACTTTTTGATAAAAATT
Organism: Ignavibacteriales bacterium; assembly: GCA_037443785.1. Taxonomy (GTDB): domain Bacteria; phylum Bacteroidota; class Ignavibacteria; order UBA10030; family UBA8401; genus JAQUOA01. Next base: position 9,733 of record JBBINR010000061.1, read on the forward strand.
TTACTCCCTTGATCTGTTGATAAAAGACAATCGCATTCAACGCTGATGGCATAAATGCATATAACGAAATCCCCGGCTGGGTAAGAGACATATCAGCAAGAACGGTCTTTGGGACTTCGGGAAGTGGTATTGAAAACATATCAATATCGCCAATAACATTGCTTCCACTGTCCGGTGATGACATAATATTAAGGATGGAAATCTTCGGATTCTTTTTGTGAACTGAGATCAACACTAAAGATGTATCATTATGAGCGTATAATGAAGCTGATGCAGGTTCATCAGGTGTTTCTATCGAAATCTGTCCTTCGAATGATTTCCCTTTTGAAAACAACACCGAAATCGAAGCTGAGCGAAAATTGGACACAAGAATATCATCCCATCCATCAAAATTAAGATCAGCGACGGACAAATTCACTGGTGCAATTCCTACAGGAAGGACAACCGCACTGTCGACCGGTTCAGAGAAAAGAGCTTTTTGATTCCACACGATTGACAACAAACTATCGGAATGAAAAAACATCAGATCGTCGTATCCGTCTCCATTCAGATCACCCGCAGATATCGTCGAAGTGGTTGAATCGAAGCCATAAATGATCTCTTCGTAAAAACTTCCAAACCCTTTATTCAAAAAAAGCGAGAGCGAATGGGTGTTGATATTTTGAGCGGTTAGATCAAGTTCATTAGCATTGTTAAATGCCGCAGAATGCAATTCGGTCGGATTTTGACCGAGAGTCACTGTCTGGGTAAAGTTATAGCTCCCAAGTCCGTCCCCATGATATACTTGAATCGTTTTATATTGCGATGAAGAGACAGCAACATCGGTAATTCCATCGCCATTAAAATCATTACAAAGAACTTGGACGGAATCCGCTCCAAATGAGAGTACGGCCTGCTCAGAAAATTTTAATTTTCCCGTCCCCAAATAAAATGTCAATTCATTCGATAGCCAATTATGGACAGCAATATCGGCAAACGAATCTTGATTCAATGTGACAAAAAAAAGGTCTATGACAGGAATATTTTCAAATATCGGTTTTGCTGTTTTGAAAGTTTCATTTTTTTGTCCAACAAACAATGAAATACCGGAATGTAATTTCCCGTACGCCATGATATCCGGAATGTTATCGTTCGTGATATCGCCGATCGTTACTTTTTCCGGATAATAGCCATCCGAATACGGCACAAGCGTATATAAAGAATCCGAAACGCGGCTCATCAATACAATAATCTGATTTTGTTCACGACGGACAACAACGATATCATCAATACCATCATTATTCAGATTTCCTACGGTGACAGACGTAAATGATTTTATTCCCGCAATTTCTTTTTTTGACAAAAATCTTCCCCGCCCATCGTTCAATGCAATTTCAAATGAGTGCGTCGTTGAATCGTAGAACAAAATATCAACATACTTGCGGGATGAATAATGAAGCAAATAGGGATTGTGTATTCTGACGGCAAAGGAGACCGTCTCAAGTTTTGACAGCGGATTGCTTATGCGTGGTGCGGCTGAAAGCGAGTACGCTAACACGATCATCAACAAATGATACTCAAACACTTTTAAACAAATGTGTCGTTCCCCTTTTTGATGCTTCACAGAATTCAGGTTTAGTGTGATAATTTCTTGCGACGGCTCAATCGTTGCTCTCGACGTTTCAATGCGTCGTTAAAATGTCGACGTTCTTCTTCGGTGTCTGTAGAAATTTGAGAAACAGGAATTGGATTTCCATTCACATCTAACGCCACAAAGGTAAGATATGCGGAATTTGCATGACGAATTTCTCCCGTTAATAAATTTTCAGATAACACTTTCACCCCTACTTCCATGGACGTTTTAAATACTCTGTTGATTGACGCAAGAAGTGTAACAACTTGACCGGTTTTAATCGGATGGATAAAATTCAATTCATCAACAGATGCCGTAACACAAATATGCTTAGAATGACGTGCGGCCGCAATTGCAGCCACAAGATCAATCCAATGCATCAATTGCCCTCCAAGAAGGTTGCCGAGCTGGTTTGTATCGTTCGGCAGCACAAGCTGAGTCATGGTCGCATAATGGTCCTTTAATGGAAGTTGATCATTCATTGTTCGTACTCGCCTGGATTTTCTCTTCCTCTTGTTTTTCCAATTTCAATTTTTCAATTTCGACATGTAACTTTGCCGCATCCTCTTTCATTTCCGTATCGGGAAATTTAATTTTCAATTCATCCAGCACCGCCAACGCCTCATCATACTTCTTTCGTTCCACCTGGCATTTTGCTTTCCAGAACATTGACTGATCGACAAATTTGCTGTCCCGATATTCTGAAATGACTTTATCAAAATATGAGATTGCCGCTTTGTAATACTCAACGCGGTAGTAGAGTTTTCCGTTTTCAAAAATTTTCTTTGCCAATTTAAAAGTCAGCTCGGCAATTTTTCCTTCTGCATCGCCCACCAGTGTATCTTTTGGAGAATACTCGATGAATGTTTGAAACTCATCAAGCGCATAGCGAGTGTATTTTTGATCCAATTGTGGCCGCGGTGAAAGATTGTAATAGGATAAGGCTTTTTTATACCGAGAAACCGAAGCCAATGGACTTGACGGCATTGTTCGAAGCAGATTGTCGTATTCGGCAGATGCCAAAATGTATTCACCCCTGATAAATCTGCATTCAGCAATAAAATACTGGGCATCATCGGCGAACTCGCTCCCCTGGTATTGCACGGTAATGATTTTAAATTCTTCTATTGCTTCTAAATAATTCTCTTCAGAAAAAAGTTTTTTCGCACGGTCAAACCGCTCTTCCACCGGAAGAATTTCTATTTCTTTCGATGAAGAGCATGCGCTTATGCATAACGCTAAACCGACTGCAAACCACACAATAATAATTCTATTCACGTTTCTCCCAAACTGATGATAAATCGATATTCGATAAATTTTGTGTCCGTGTAAATAATTTTTGCAACTCTTTTTTATCCGCTAATATTCTTGTTTGAAAACTTACTTCGAGCGGCAAAATCTTTTCAATTCCAATGGTCACCGCAGAATCCCTTTTCTCAAACACAAGCTTTACTCCGTAACTTCGCTGCGCCCAATAATGATGAGGTTGAAGAAAAACAAAATTACCTAACGAATGGATAATAATTTTATTTTTTACTTTTTCGATCCCGTACGAAACATGCGGATGATGGCCGATAAAGACATCAATGCCGTTATCGATGCACCAACGGGAAAAACTTTTTACCGCACCTGCCGGCTTTTCTGCATATTCAATTCCGCCGTGATAGCTCATAATAACAACATCAACCTGCTGCCTAATTTCTTTAATTTTCGGAAGCAGTTTATTCGTGTCAGCGTACGCAACAACGTTCCGCCAGTTCTTGGGAGTAAAATTCATGAACGATGTTACTGCAAAGATAGCAAATTTTATGTTGTTTTTCTCGATAATAAGAGGGTAATATAATTTTTCTTTGTCTTTTCCCGACCCGATAAATTTTATGCTGTCTTTCATTAGACGATCAATCGTTTCAAATAGTGCCCCTTCGTGATAATCCAATGCATGATTATTTGCTGTCGAGACTATGTTGATACCAGCATTTTTTAACGTTTGGATTCCTTGCGGCGGTCCGGTGAACACCAAATTATTTTTTGGATCACCTGTTTCTCCTTTTTGATCGGAGATCGGCGATTCGAGATTCACAAATACGAGATCGGCTGCTTCTTTCTTTAATTGGATACGTGCAAAAGGATAATCAATTTCTCCTTTAAGAATCCGTTGACCAAGCCATCGGCCAAGATTAACATCTCCAAAAGCAAGCATTGTTGTACGATAAACTTTGGGAATTTCCGGAATGTTTGAAACACTAATTTTGTTTTGCGGGGAAACGTGAAACACTCTCAGCAAGATGATTTCTGAAAACAAGAGAAAAGTGACAATGATAATTCCACCGAGAGCTTTACGATTCATTCATTAACCATTCAACTTCGGATCGTAAAGAACAAATAGATTGCTACTCCTGAAGCGATTGTTACAACAACCGGCTCAAGAAGAGAATCAAAAATAGACAACGCTGGCTTGGAATAGGACGCAAACGGCAGGTCACCGGAGTGGAGATTATCGAGATCAGAATAATTCACCGTATCAACCAACGATATTGTTTTGCTTCCGGCCCAAAAAACTTTTTGACGATTCCTCATAATTCCATCATAGGTTAAAGAAATCGTGCGTGTGGTTTTCAAAGCTCCAAGGAAGGATTCAGAGAAAGTTTCGCTATAAGAAATGGCCGAACCACGTAAAGAAATTTCCAACATCATATCTCGATTTGTCGAATCTGTCGTAATGGAAATATTTTTGGAGAAAAAAGATTCGATGATCGAATAATAGAGGACCGTATATGCGATCTTGTTATCATATGATACAAATATTGAAGAAGCCGATGAAATACCGGCTTCTTCAATCAAATGGACCATAAGAGAATCTGATGCTTGACGTATTCGTTCCATATCGGTCGCAGGATTTCCGTCGGCAAACATCACATTTCCACCAATGAACATCCACACTGCCGCTATGTTACGAAAAATATTTTGCATCAGGCATAAATTCCACGAATCTTTAATGTTTTTGCAACTCTATCGATTGCATTAATGTACGCGGCTATTCTGAGCGTCACATTGTATTTTTGTGATGTTGAATACACACCGTCAAACGCTGACTTCATCATTCGTTCCAATCGACGATTG
>JBBINR010000062.1:0-14366 GCA_037443785.1 Ignavibacteriales bacterium
AACCATGTAACAAAAAGCCGCTACGCATTCATTTACGAAATTGCTGCGGTCATTATTATGGCAGGATTGATCTACGGAATTCTGTCACTGTCGTATTTTGCCTTTGAAAAATATCGTCTCGTTGTTCCTGTCGTTGCACCGGTAGCCGCCGTCGTACTTAATTATGTTGGCAGCGCTGTGTATCAATATCTGACGGAGCGAAAACAAAAAACGATGATCAAAGGAATGTTCAGCCAGTATCTGAACCCGTCGGTTGTTAATGAACTAATTGCGCATCCGGAAAAATTGCGACTTGGCGGCGAGAAAAAGGAATTAACGGTGTTCTTTTCTGATATCGCGTCGTTCACTAATTTTTCGGAAAAACTAGACGCAGTTGATCTTGTTCAAATTTTGAATGAGTACCTTTCGGCAATGACAGATATTATCTTGCAAAATAACGGCATGCTCGATAAATACGTCGGGGATGCTGTTATGGCAATCTGGGGCGCTCCAATTGAATTGGAAAACAATGCACTCAGTGCATGCCGAGCGGCACTTCAAATGCAGACCAGAGTGAAAGAGATTGCAGCCCAATGGAAAGAAGAAGGCAAGCCAACACTGGTTGTAAGAATGGGGCTGAATACTGATTTTATGGTCGTTGGCAACGTCGGCGGATCGAGCAGGTTTGATTATACGGTCATCGGTGATGCTGTCAATCTTGGCTCGCGGATGGAAGGCGCAAACAAAACGTACGGTACAAGAATTATGATCAGTGAACGAACACAGGAATTGGTGAAACATGAACTTCTGTGCAGAGAGCTTGATTACCTCATCGTGAAGGGTAAAACAAAACCAATCCGTGTGTTTGAGCTTGTCGGTGATAAGCAAACGGGAATTGACGAACAGAAAAAGAAAACGATTGAAATTTATTGTGAAGGGTTAACGCTTTATAAAAACCGTCAATTTAAGGAAGCGGAAGAAAAATTTTTTACCGCATTTCATATTGATGAACATGACGGCCCGTCGCAATTGTATTTACTCCGAACGCAAGAATATCTTAAAAATCCTCCCCCGCCTGAATGGAACGGCGTCTTTGAATTAAAAACGAAGTAAGATTGGTATTATTTTTCGAGAAGTGTTTTTACTACTTGCAGTTGATTGCTTGACAATACGTCGAATGGGACACCAATATTTTCCTGAAATAATTCCAGTTCAAATAATTTTCCATGGTTTTCAAAAACCAATGCTCTTCGCAGCAGCCCTGATTCCGAATAGACGTATCCGCAAATATTTTTTATCGAATCAATAACTGCCGGCGTCCGTGTTATACGTTTGTTATTGGATCCGTCGGCAATTTTCAGTTGGAGTGAAATATTGGCTAGAAAGCATGGATCGTTCTTTGATTGCGTAATCAGTTCTGAATCACTCGTATTCAATTCTTTCAAAACCATCGTTGCCGAGTCATCGATATTCACCAGCCAGAGGTGGATCTGCGGCAATTGCGACCTGCTGGTAATATCCGTCCATCCCTCAGGCAGCGGCAATTGATTACTCGCTGCAACAGGCGGTGACTGATCCGTTGTTTCTGATCGAGATTGTAATTTTGACGGAGAACATGATTCAAAAAAAAACTGGACGAGACAAAGCGCCAAAATAAAAACCCATTTATCCATCATTTATTCTGCACCGCGTCGATATTTTTCTTCTTCCAATGTCAATCGGAGGGAAATGCGATGAGTGTTTCCAAGTTGATCAGCGGCATCGAACTTTGCAAACGAATAGTCGATGTCAAGTTTGCGAAGATGAATTCCTGCCCCAAGCGTTAAGTTTCCGACATCATTATAGCCGGCACGAATCGCCACCAGATTTTTGTAATCAAATTCTAATCCCACCTGCGGGTCGATACTGACCGGTCCGACGTTCATGACGGAAGAAAATCGTCTGTTCTCAAAACGTACGTCCGCTCCAACCGCAGGAGTCAGTCTTCCTTTAAATATTTCAAGAAAGTATGCCGCGCCCAATTTTAATGTCGGTGCAATTAGTTCGTTGGTTCCGGTTGACCATGCAACGAGTGTCGTTGTCGCATCCTGAAGATTTGCGCCAAGCGCAATATTTTCTGCGGGCAAGTATTGTACGCCTGCGTCAAACCCGATTCCCGTGCCATGATTGGATCCGATATTTTCTCGAATAAATTTTATATTCGCGCCATAAAATAAATTTTCACCGAATTGCTTGGCATACGTAAAATAAATAACCCAATCAGCAGCATTAAAAAATGTGATCGAGTTATAATCTGTAATTGTAGGACGTTCATTGCCATCTAATAATCCATTCCTATTGCTGTCTGCCCATGCTTTTTGTGTATTGGCAATTCCGTCACTACTAAGTCTCATCACACTGATGGCGAACGATGAAGCGTTATATTGCGTTTCGCTGGTTTCAGAGTCTTTTGCGTTGGAAAGGTATGGAACAGCAAAGGCGGCATAATCATAATTGATCAAGTTGCCGAATCTCTCGTCGTGAGAGAGAGAAAATTGGGGATAGTTGATGCGTGCAAGCCCGGCAGGATTCCAATACCCGGCGGTAACGTCACCCGCAAGAGCTGCGTATGCGCTCCCCATTCCCAATGCGCGTCCGCCGATTCCAATATACATAAATTCGCCGGAGTATTTCCCGAATTCAAATCCGGAAGAGAATGCCGAGAGCGATACGACAAATGTAAGTACAAATATCTTTTTCATACTTCCTCACAAACGAAAAAGCCGAATCCCTCTACCGTTGAGTGAAATTCGGCTGCACAGTTGTTAGAGATATGGTTTAATGATCCACATAAAAAATAAAATCTCTAACAAGTATTCTGTTTTTGTCTCCTTTTTTCTTTTCAAAGATACAGATTTTTGGAATAAAGTCAAACTGCAGTTTCTTGACAATCATATAATTGCTACTCGTAAAAAAAGACAATACCTTTTCACAAAAAGGAATGGGTTATGATAAGTCGAGTGTGGCATGGATACACATCACCGGCAAATGCGGATGCGTATGAAGCGCTCCTCAAGAGCGAAATTTTTACCGGCATCCAAAATCGAAAGATTGTCGGATACAAAGGAATTCAGTTGTTCCGGCGCACTGTCGATAGTGAAGTAGAGTTCATAACGGTAATGTGGTTCGATTCAATCAATGCCGTTCGCATTTTCGCGGGAGAGGATCATGAAATTGCTGTTGTTCCACCTAAGGCGAGATTACTGCTTTCACGGTTTGATGCGCGCGCTCAGCATTATGAAGTAAAAGCCGAAATGAAAGTTTAAAAACCGCAGTCCCCGTAGATGATTTTACATCTCATATTCATACAAACAAAAAAGCTCCACGGAAATAATTCCATGGAGCTTTTTATCTTTTTACTTTCTTTATTACTTCAGTGCGCTGGTTAGCAATTCTTCTTGCTCAGCAAGATGCCGCTTCATTGAACCCGTTGCTGTGCTTGCCGAAGCGGCCCGACCCGCATAACGCAATCGTTGTGGTGGAAGAATATCTTCACGGAAACGCTCCGCAAGAAAACTCCACGCTCCCATATTTTTTGGTTCTTCCTGAAGCCAAACAACCTCTTTTGCATTGGAATATTTAGCAAACAGCTTTTTGAGATGGTCTTGAGGATAGGGATAAAATTGTTCAAGACGAACCAATGCGATATTTCCTGAATCAGATTGTTGCTTCATCTGAATCGCGTCGTAATATACTTTTCCACTGCACATCACAACCCGTTCAATTTTTTCTGGCGAAGTCACTGCTGCATCATCGAGCACTTCGTTAAAACCGCCTGTTGAAAATTCCTGCGCGGGCGAAACGACCAGAGGATGGCGCAGCAAACTTTTAGGAGACATCAGCACAAGCGGCCGGCGTTGTGCATCACGCATTTGTCGGCGCAACACATGAAAATATTGAGCCGGTGTTGAAACGTTGCAGACCTGAATATTATCTTCAGCACACAACTGCAAATATCGTTCGAGACGTGCACTGGAATGTTCCGGCCCCTGCCCTTCATATCCATGCGGCAACAACAATACAAGATCGCACGGCTGCTGCCACTTTGCTTCGGAGGCGGCGAAAAATTGATCGATGATTACTTGAGCCCCATTGACGAAATCGCCGAACTGTGCTTCCCAGCAAACAAGCGAAAGCGGGTCAGAAACAGTATATCCAAATTCATAACCAAGAATTGCAAACTCAGACAAGAGACTGTCGAACACATGGAATAAGCCTTGGCCTTCTCGAATATGTTTGAGAGGAATGTATTCTTCACCGGTGTTCGCATCGTACAATTTTGCGTGGCGATGGCTAAAGGTTCCGCGTCCAACATCCTCACCGCTCAAACGAACTCCATTTCCTTCATGCACCAGTGTCCCAAATGCAAGTGCTTCGGCAAACCCCCAATCAATTTTCGTATTCTCATCAAAGTGCCTTCTCTGCTCAAGCATCTTGACCAGTTTAGAATTCACTTCAAAATGTTCAGGCGTCGTTCCAAGCTTTCCGGCAACTTCTTTGAGAAGATCAAATGGGACAGCGGTATTTTTAAATGGCTGCATCGCTTCGATCTGTTCTTGAGTCACCGCAAGTGCTAATTCACCTTTTAAATGGGTTTCTCTTTTTTGCGATGCCTCAAGTGCACGTTCAAAACGATTCTTCGCTTCATCATTTAAATGAACGAGCTCTTGGTGCGTGATGATTTTATCATGAAGCAGCCGGTCTGAATAAATTTCTTTCGTCGAGGGATGAGACTTGATCTTTTTATAGAGTAATGGCTGCGTGTAGCTCGGTTCATCGCCTTCGTTGTGTCCGTATTTTCGGTAACAGAACATGTCAATGACGACATCTTTCTTAAACAGATTTCGATACGCCACTGCAAGTGTTGCAACTCGTGCGCACGCTTCAGGATTATCTCCGTTCACATGAAGGATCGGCGCTTGAACCATTTTTGCAACGTCGGTGCAATACGGCGTTGACCGTGCATCTCCGGGCGATGTCGTGAATCCGATTTGATTATTGATGATAATATGAATTGTGCCGCCCGTGCGGTATCCTTTTAACTGCGAAAGGTTCAATGTTTCAGCAACAATTCCCTGTCCCGCAAATGCAGCATCACCATGAACAAGAATTGGAATGACTTTCGAGCGGTCAAGATCGTTCGCTCGATCCTGCATTGCACGAACCATTCCCTCTACAACTGGGTTTACAGCTTCAAGATGACTCGGATTCGGAGCGACTTCAACAGTAATTTCTTTCCCGGTAAGTGTTCGGTGAATTCCGTGGGCACCAAGGTGATACTTCACATCACCGGAACCTTGAATTGTGGTAGGATCAATATTCCCTTCAAATTCTGAAAATATTTTTGCCAGCGATTTCCCAATTGTGTTGGCGAGAATATTCAATCTGCCGCGATGTGCCATTCCAATCACAACACGTTCTGCACCGACATCGGCTAACTCATCAAGCACAACATCAACAATCGGAACAAACGACTCTGCACCTTCTAACGAAAAACGTTTATGTCCGATAAATTTTGTATGAAGGAATCGTTCAAAGCCTTCGGCATGAATCAATTTTTTGAGCAGTTGAACTTTTCGTTCTCTCGGAAGCGGCTGCCGATTTCGACTCGGTTCCATTTTTTGGATGAGCCATTTTTTCTGTTCCGGATCCTGGATATTCATGAACTCTACACCGATTGATCCGCAATATGTGGCATAAAGAACATCGAGAATTTCTCTCAGTGTTGCGGCAGAATATCCTTCTTTATTTGAAAAAAGAAATTCTCGATCAAGATCCCACACCGTCAGTCCATAATATGCCGGATCGAGTTCAGGATGATGCTTCGGCTCATCAACAAGAGGATCAAGATGAGCAATTAAATGTCCGCGAACGCGATATGCATTGATGAGCTGCTGGACGCGTGCCTGCTTTTCAATCTGTTCCTGTGCCGCTCCGCCGCCAAACGATACCGTGCTTGTATCGGGCGACCACTTAACCGGTGCAAATGGCATGTGGAGATCGGCGAACAGCATCTCGTAAAATTTTTCTTCACCCAAAAGCAGCGAATGAATGTATTCCAAAAATTGTCCCGACTCTGCTCCTTGAATAACTCGATGATCGTACGTGCACGTAATGTTCATCACTTTACTTACACCAAGCGACGACAATGTTTGCGGAGACATTCCTTGGTGTGCAGCATCGTAACCAATCATTCCCGTTGCAATGATCGCCCCTTGCCCAGGCATTAATCGCGGCGTTGAAGAAACAGTCCCAACGGTTCCGGGATTGGTAAGCGTAATTGAAGTTCCTTGAAAATCAGTCGGATCAAGTGCAGAGCGACGCGCTTTATCTATGATTGAATCGTAGGCTGTGACAAATTCAGCAAAATTACTTTCGCCGACATTTTTAATGTTCGGAACGAGAAGCGATCGGGATCCGTCTTTGCGCGTCATATCGACCGCAATGCCAATGTTGATGTCCGGTTTTTGGTCGCGAAAAGGCTGCCCCTCTACTCGTGTAAACGATGCATTGATGTTGGGAAATTTTTTCAGCGCTTTTACGGTAGCCCATGCAACAATGTGTGTGTAAGAAATTTTTCCGCGCGAACGTGAAAGGAGATATTTGTTCAACAACGAACGATTCTCGTCAAGCACCCGAACAGGAATGATGCGAAGCGATGTTGCTGTGGGAAGCGCCAATGAGGCTTCCATATTTTCAACAATCTTTACCGCAACTCCGCTGATCGCCGCCAGCTGCTTGTGAACAACTTCCGTTGATAAAGGTTTTGATGAAGCACTTACTTTTTTTTGCGGTGATGTTATGGCCGTTTCACCGTTTGATGATTTCGGTTCAGATTTCTTTGGAATTGAAATTGTTCCTGACGCTACAACTTCTGCAAAGAGTTGCTGCCATGTTTCATTAACGGAATTTGGATCTTCAATATATTGTTGAAGTACATCCCATACATAACTGGTATTCGGTCCGAAAGATTCGAGCACCTGCTCAAACTTTTGGGACAAGCCGTTCGATGACATAAATCCTCTAAATAATAAAATCAGGTAAGAAAACGGAGATTTTGCACTACCAATATCTCTAACTATAATAAATATACAATTTTTCGCACATTATTAAAAGACACAATCTTCACAAACAAAGAGCGTCATCGTATATTTTAACAACAAAACATTTGATTTTGTTGGATGGAAAAGAAATTCCAGCAGAATTAATACGAAACATCGGAATAACGCGGCCCCTCTTCCCCAACAAAAATTTCTGTGTGAACGACAGATTGATCACGTAAATAGGAAAATTTCACCATTCGTTTATCTTGCCGATATGATACATAAGCGGTTTCATCTGGGAAAGTTACAACGTGAATTTCTTTCATGAGGTTAGACGAACAATCTTGTTGGACCACAACAGTTCGTTCAATTCGTCCATCAAAATTTTTCATAATTTCAGCAGCATGTGTTTCGTATTCACGAAATGCATCGATTGCTTCTTTCTTCACCGTAAGAATCGCAACAAGAATCATTGAACCCTCCTTCACCCCCTTTGCTTGATTTCTATCGTACTAATTTCTTGTATTTAATTCTATGCGGTTGGTCTGCTGAGATTCCTAATTTCTTCTTACGAAATTCTTCATACTCAGAATAATTTCCATCAAACCATTGGACCTGGCTGTCTCCTTCAAAAGCAAGAATGTGTGTCGCAACACGATCAAGGAACCATCTATCGTGAGAGATAACAACGGCACAGCCGGCAAATTCCGCCAGTGCTTCTTCCAACGCACGAAGCGTGTTCACATCAAGATCATTGGTCGGCTCATCAAGCAGCAGCACATTTGCCTCTTCTTTTAATACTTTAGCAAGATGAACGCGATTGCGTTCACCGCCCGAAAGCTGACCGACAAGTTTTTGCTGATCCGTGCCTGCGAAATTAAATCGACCAAGATACGCGCGCGAATTGACCTCCCTGGTTCCAAATCTGAAAATATCTTCGCCGCCGGAAACTTCTTGCCAGATTGTTTTTTCAGGGTCAAGCGGACGATTTTGATCGACGTACGAAAGTTTGACCGTTTCACCAATCGTAAATGTTCCTGCATCGGCTTTTTCTTGCCCGGTAATCATTCTAAACAACGTTGTTTTACCGGCACCGTTCGGCCCGATAATGCCAACAATTCCTCCGGGAGGAAGGTCGAAGCTGAGATTTTCGTAAAGCAGATTGTCGCCGAATGCTTTCGCAACATTTTCTGCTTTGATGACGACATCACCAAGCCGAGGACCTTTCGGAATAAATATTTCTATTTCTTCGTTTCGTTTTTCATGTTCTTCGGAGAGCATTTGTTCGTATGAGGAAATACGGGCCTTGCTTTTTGCGTGACGTCCTTTCGGATTCATCCGCACCCATTCCAATTCGCGCTTTAAAACTTTCTGGCGTTTCGATTCTTGCTTTTCTTCGAGTGCCAAACGCTTTTGTTTTTGTTCAAGCCATGAAGAATAATTTCCTTCAAATGGAATCCCTTCGCCCCGATCTAACTCCAAAATCCAACCTGCAACATTATCCAGGAAATATCGATCATGCGTTACGGCAAGAACGGTTCCTTTATATTGTGCAAGGTGCTGTTCAAGCCAGGCAACAGATTCAGCATCGAGATGGTTTGTCGGTTCATCGAGCAATAAAACATCCGGCTCTTGCAATAACAATCGGCAGAGTGCTACTCGTCTGCGTTCACCGCCGGAAAGAACTTTTACGGGAGTTTCGCCGGAGGGGCATCGAAGTGCATCCATCGCCTGTTCAAGTTTGCTGTCCAAATCCCACGCATTAAGATGATCGATCTTTTCTTGAAGATTTCCCTGCTTCTCAAGGAGCTTATCGAAATCGGCATCGGGCTCCGCAAACTTTGCCGAGATTTCTTCGAACTCTTTTAACAGATTGACAATCGGTTGAACTCCTTCTTCAACAATTTCCTTTACCGTCTTTGTCGGATCGAGTTCCGGCTCCTGGGACAAATATCCGAATGTAATTCCCTTTTGTGCGTTAATTGTCCCGAGATAATCTTTATCAATTCCTGCGATGATCCGAAGCAACGTCGATTTCCCGGCACCGTTTAATCCGAGGACACCAATCTTTGCACCATAAAAGAATGAGAGATAAATATCTTTTAAAACTTGCTTATTCGGCTTATGGACTTTACCGACGCCGATCATTGAAAAAATTATTTTATTGTCACTCACTGATATTCCTTATCCATTGATTTATATAAACACAACGAAGTCCACCCCGTAAGGCGGACTTCGTTTTTGGTTTCCAAGTGTTCACAAATATACGAATTTTTCGCCGATCAGGCACGATGTATCCCGTTTCACATACGAAATTCTCTCAAGTGGATTCCTTGCTTCTCTATTCTACGTTATGTATTTTTTGGTGTCTTCATCGCTCACAAACCAAAACGTATAATGGAACAGTCACAGCTTACCGTTGAGAATCTTCGATATAATACCGCATTCAAATATGTTCCTGATCAAAGTTTGAATGCCATCCTGAAAATGTGCCGGGAAGAAGCATTTCCTGCCAATACCATCATCTTTCAAGAAAATACGCGTGGTGAACGGATTTATTTCATTTTGGACGGACGTATCAAAATATCAAAAGTGACGAAATACGGCGCTGAAACTGTGCTGGCATTTTTGGGTAAGGGAGATTTTTTTGGAGAAATGGAATTACTGGATGATCAAGTTCGATCTGCCAGAACAATGGCGATGGATAAAAGTACTTGCGCAAGCATCAGCAAACAGGACTTTGACAATATTCTAAAAACGAATAACATCATCCAATTAAATATTTTAAAAAGCCTGACGAAACGGCTCCGCGCTGCAGATCAAACCATTGTTAACGAACTTGACCGGACTGTTGAAATTTCCAAACAGCACATCAATAAATTAAATGTGCTTATCGACGCTGCGAAATCGGTTAATTCAACGCTCGATCTGGACAAACTGCTTGATGTCATTCTTGAAACAGCAATCAAATCAATTTCAGCAGACCGTGGAACGTTATATTTAGTTGATGAACTTAAAGGGGAAATCTGGTCCAAAGCGCTTCGTGGAACGGAAGTGATTGAAATACGATTGCCGCTCGGCAAAGGTTTGGCGGGATATGTTGCAAAGACAGGCGAGATCGTCAATATCCCCGATGCATACAATGATCCTCGATTCAATCCCGAAGTCGATAAGAAAACAGGGTACCGCACGAACAACATGTTGACGATGCCGATGCGAAATAGAGATGGAAAAATCATCGGCGTATTTCAGATGCTGAATAAAAAGGGTGGCCCTTTCACATCACAGGATGAGGAATTCATCAATGCACTTTCGATTCATGCGTCAATCGCGATAGAAAATGCACGGCTTGCCCAAGAGATGGTGAATAACGAACGACTTTCAGCAGTCGGGCGAATGGCAAGCACAATTATTCATGATATTAAAAACCCGATGGGAACACTTCGTGTCTATGCGCAGGTGATGAAAAAGAAATCCGGAAATGAAGAAGCCGTGAAGTTAGCTGACGAAATGATTCATCAAGTCGATCGTTTTGTGAACATGGCGCAAGAAATTTTAGATTTCAGCCGCGGCGTCAGTTCCACGAATATGGAAGAATTGGATTTTGGTCCGGTGATGGAAGGCGTCCTCATGTTCATTGAAAAAGACTTGACCAAGGCAAATGTTAAACTTGAACAAAAATTGAATTTTGCGGGAAAAGTGAAACTTGATCAGGATAAATTGATTCGTGTTTTCTATAACATTGCAAGCAACGCGCGCGATGCAATGCCAAATGGCGGAACCCTGTTCGTTTCAACGGAAGACAGCGACGGAATGGTGAAGATTGACTTTAGAGACACAGGAACAGGAATGCCTGAAGAAGTGAAACGGAAAATCTTTGAACCTTTTGTTACCTACGGCAAAAAACACGGCACAGGCCTCGGAATGGCGATCGTGAAAAAGGTCATCGACGATCATAAAGGAAAAATCGAGATCGACAGCGAAATGGGAAAAGGGACAACAATTCGAATGTTCCTGCCAAAGATGTAAATCCCACGTTATTTTTTGGACAAATATTTTCCTGCGAGTGAGGCACACTCTTGCCCGCTTTGAATTGCTCCTTCAATTGTTGCCGGGAGTTTTGTATTTGTCCAATCCCCCGCCAGAAACAAATTATCAATCGCCGTCTTATGCGATGGGCGAATCTGATCAATACCAACTTTTGGCGAAAATGTTGCCCGTTTTTCTTTAATGACTAATGAATGAATAATTTTTGCCACTGCGGCGGCAGGGTACAATCGTTTTAATTCATGATGAGCCATTGCCGCCAATGTCTCTTTTGTTTCTCCAACCAATGCATCAGCACCGCTAATCACAATCGACAAATACATGAGCCCTTCATTTTCTCTTGCGTAAATTTTCGATTTGTTGAACACCCAATGCAGCGGCGAATCAAGAAGGGCGACACATTCTTCTTTTATAAAATGCGCATCAAACCACAAATGCAGCGTGACAATTGGCGACGAAACAAATTGATCGATGCGGTTAACGCCAATCGCACTGCCGCTGCCAAAAATTTTGGAAATGTCAAAATACGGAACGGCAGAAATGACTGCACTCGGTCTTACACTTTCGCCATTATCCAAAATCACGCTTTCAATTTTCGCATTACTTTGCTCAATCCTGCTAATGCCTGTATTTAATAATATTTTCCCATTTTGTTGTAGAATAAATTCAGCAGCCGGCTGCACTACCACTTTGGTTAATCCATATTTTGGGAATGCCAATGATGAGTTTTTTCGCTTCCCAAAAAAAGCCGTCTTCAAAACTTTTGCAAAGAGTGCCGCAGAAATTTTTTCCGTGGAATCATTCAATGCCCCGACGGCAATAATATCCCACAAATATTTTTTACTTTTTTCAGTTTGATGCAATTCATCCAGCCATTGGTCAACGGAAAAAGAATGTAAATGCTGGTTCGTATCTGGATTTTTCAACATGAGATCGATCCCGACTCGAATCAGTAATAGCCGGTCCGAAAACGGAAGCGTTCGAAGGCGAAGTAATCCCGCAAGGACATTCAATGGGGCAGGAAGCGGCGCAGCTTTCAATGTTATATTACGGTTAGCTTCTTTCCGGAAAATGATGGAAAGATTCTTCTGAATGGCAAGTGTATCAAGAGCTTTGATCGTTTTTAAATATTTCAGCGTGGCGGTATAACACCCCATCATTAGATGCTGGCCATTGTCCACTTCATCACCAGTTTCGGGATGTATAAATGAATATGTTCGGCCGCCAAGATGCTGCTTTTGTTCTATCAGAAGAACTGAATGCCCTTTGGAAGAAAGTTCGACGGCGGCAGAAAGACCCGCAACACCGCCGCCGATGATGAGAACATCAGGAGAATGATTTGCCATAACCGAATGAATGACAGGACAATTGGATCAATGAAATGCCGTAGTGATGAAAAATCATTTTTTGCGATTTTTCCACCAAACAGTGACAATGATCAGAACTTTTTTAAAAGTTGACACGCGGATTTTCTGTGAGAAGACATTAAATTGTGAATGCTCAATATCTTGAAGCAGCCGGAAATAAATTTCCTGCATAATCAATGCGGCAATAAACAACGGCTTGTCTTCTTCCGAAAGGTGTTGAATTGCACTCGAAAAATAATTTCGAGCCCGTTGTGCTTCGAATTCCATGAGCTTTTTAAAATTCTCGTTGTAGACATTTCCAAGCAACTCTTTTTCCGAATATCCAAACCGTACAAGGTCTTCTTTCGGAAGATAAATTCTTCCTTTCTTGGCATCACTGGCAACATCACGCATGATATTTGTCAACTGAAGTGCGATGCCAAGATTGATTGCATACTCTTTTGCTTCCTCATGCTTATATCCGAAAATTTCCGTGCAAATAAGTCCAACCGTTGATGCAGCGCGATAACAATACAATGCAAGATCCTCAAACGTATCGTACCGCTGCTTAACCAAATCCATTTCCATTCCTTTGATTAAGTCCTGGAAATGATGGAGCGGGATGTTAAACCGTTTGATGATCTGAGATAATTTATTGACCAACGGATAACGAGACGTTCCGGAAAGTGCGTGTTCAAATTCTTTAGCCCACGAATACAGCCTTTGCCGTTTTGTCGAAACGCTTTCCTCTTCGTCAACAATATCGTCGGCAACACGGCACCAGGCGTACACAACATTAATCGCTTCGCGTTTCGGTTTAGGAAGCAGCAAAAACGAGTAATAGAAGTTACTCCTCTTATTTTTTTCGATACTATCGGCAGTAAGAAGGCTGTCCATTACAAATCCCATGCTCTGCTAAAAATTAAAATTTTATCGTCCCATTTCAGAGTTGGTCGCTGCACCCTCGTGTCATATTCCATCGCTTCGATCTTTTCGAGGATTCTCATCCCTCCATGCCATGTTAACTTCAGTTCAAATCGAAAATCGGAATTGATGAGATCAAACAACGGTCTGCCGCTTTCAAACAATTTTCTTGTCCAGTCAATTTTGTTTTTCATGAATGGGACAAAATTTATCTTACGGGAATCGAGGGAAAGATCGGCAATTGTAAAGTTATATCGCTCGAATTCTTCACGTGGAATATAGAAACGATTTCTCCTGGTATCAACAGAAATGTCTTGCCAAAAGTTCGTTAGTTGAAGCGCGGTGCAAATATCATCGGAGAGACGTTCGGTTTCTGTGTTTGAACAGTCAAACAACTTTAACAACAACCGACCGATTGGATTGGCAGAATAGGTGCAATAATCCAGAACATCTCCAAAAGATTGATAAATTGGATTTATTGCATCCCTTTTAAATGCTGTTAAAAGATCATCAAAAAGAGATACCGGCAAATCATACTGATGAACCACACCTGCCAGTTTACGCATAAACTCATCATTTCCTTCTTCACTCAACGATTGGTGAAACAGATTATCCCACTCATTCAATTGCGCAATTCTTTCTTCAGAAGATTTATTTCCTTCATCGGCAAGATCATCAGCAACCCGCGCAAAAACATAAATCAGATGAATCGGTTCGCGATATTTTTTCTTTAAGAGAAACGAACCGACAGGAAAATTCTCATAGTGTTTTTGGGCTATTTCCAGCAGTGTTTGGCTCATTTTTTCGCTTTGTAGTTTCTACAAATGCTTTGGAATTCTGTGATTATTTGGTTCACCCAAAATGAATATCGTTAATTTTTCCCCTATTTCCTTGAAAAAACGGAGGGTGCTTCCCATGGCATATACGTTGTCATTTATACGCTCAGAATATAGAAATCATGAAAAACTTAATCAAACATATTCTGATC
>JBBINR010000063.1:0-13447 GCA_037443785.1 Ignavibacteriales bacterium
CGCCGTTGTTACCGGAAAGCCTATTGAACTTGGCGGATCGTACGGACGAGAAGAAGCAACGGGGCGGGGAGTGTGCATTGCATTGCGCGAAGCGGCGAAGACAGACAAATTTGATTTGAAAAAAATTTCCGTTGCCATTCAAGGATTTGGAAATGTTGGCGCAAATACGGCGAGAATTCTTGAACAAGAAATGGGTGTGAAAGTTGTTGCGATCAGCGATGTGAAGGGAGGCGTGTATAATCCTCGCGGAATCCGGTACAGCGATGCGGCAACGCAATTTAAAAATACGGGAAGCGTGTTGGGATTGAAGGGAGGAGTAAAACTTTCGAACGAAGAATTGCTGGAATTAAAATGCGATGTGCTAATTCCTGCCGCATTAGGAAATCAACTGCGTGCCGATAATGCACACACTGTGAAAGCGAAATTGATTATCGAAGCGGCAAACGGACCGACGACGTACGAAGCGGATGAAATTTTTGCATCGCGTGGTATCCATGTTGTTCCGGATATTTACGCGAATGCGGGGGGAGTGACGGTGAGTTATTTTGAGTGGGCGCAGAATCTTCAACAGTTCCGTTGGGAATATGCGAAGGTTGTTGCCGAATTGGAGAAGACGATGGTGCAAGGGTATCACGCCGTGATGCAATCGACGGAGAAACATAAAGTGCCGATGCGCATTGGCGCGTTTATCCTTGCGGTGGAGCGTGTGGCGAAGGCGGCACGGTTGAGAGGCGATTGAAAAAGCGAAAAGTATTTGAAGAGCGATGAAATTTCCTTGGTATAAGCGAAACGGTATTTTCTTCATTCCAACTTCAATTGTTGGGTGGCTGATATTCCTTGGCGTTGTCGGGGATGCCGTTTATGACTTTATCATTATCGACAGCATGTCGCATTCGGTCAGCGATACGCTGATGAATTTTGTGTTTCATTTTATTATTATCGCAGCAGTGTATTCGTTCATTGGTTTTGTAACAAGCAGAAGGACAACACAATAGAATTTGATACTTCCATCCATCCTTCCATCCATCCATTTCAGGAGTCCTTATGAAAGCTAAATTACTTGTCTCGTTGCTCTTCATTATTCTTGCCGGAGTTTTTATTATTACAAAATCGAATTCGCAGGTTGGAACAAAACAATATGTTGTGAAACTGTACGCGGGTGACAAGGTGGTAGGGACGTGGGACTCGTACGCAATTGGAAACAGCGACGGACAGTCGATTACCTTTTTCGTAGGAAGCCAGACGTATCCGCAGCAGGTGCGAATTTCCGGAACGTTTAGTGTTGAACAAGTAAAATGATGTTTAAGACATTTCATAAAATAGTATTATGTCAAAATTAATCGAGAAACCGACACGTATTGAAGCAGCCGGGAAACCGCCGAAGACGATAGAAGAATTTATCGGTCGAGTTAATTCGCAAACCGCAGCGTTAAGCATCGCGCGAATGACCAGCCCTTCGGGATGGAGCGAACTGGGACAGATTCCGGAGTTTGATGAATACACAGTGGTATTGCGTGGACAGCTTCGTGTAGAAACAAAAACTGATGTAAAAAATGTATCGGCAGGACAAGCGATTATCATTTCCCGCGGCGAATGGGTCCGCTACAGCACACCGGGAAAAGAAGGAGCCGAATATATTGCTGTGTGCATGCCGGCATTTTCACCCAAGATTGTTCATCGAGATGCCTAAAGAACATTCACCATGGCGAAATTAGAGATTATAAAATTCGGCGATCCGATTCTTCGGCAGAAAGCGAAACTGGTGACGGTGTTTCATAAAAAATTTCAATCGACTGTGGATTCCATTGCTGAGACGTTGAAGACGAAAGAGGAAGGTGCTGCATTAGCGGCAACGCAGGTGAGCATTTTAAAAAGAATTACGGTGATCGATTATGAAGATGAATATATGGAATTGATCAATCCCGAAATTATTGAAGCGAGCGGAGAAGAGAGCGAGTATGAAGGATGTCTTTCGTTTCCGGGTTACATCGGGTTAGTCCCGCGCAATACGTTTATAAAAGTAAAATTTGTTACACGATTTGGTAAGGAAAAAATTATCGAACGAAGCGGAAACATGGCCCGGTGCATACAGCATGAAATTGATCATCTGGATGGAATATTATTTATTGACCGAATGAAATCCGATTTCTTACTGCATCAAGAGACGGAAACAAAAATTACCCTGCAAGCGGTGTTGGATTTGGCAGATGGAAAAATAAAGAATATGGATGAAGTATTTTACATGTAAATTTTCTGGATGCGAGTGTCCGCTGGCATGACAAAGCCAACCGATGATTGAACAATGGATGCCATCCCGGCGTTCATCGCGAGAAATGATAATTTAAAATTTTATGCAAGGAACACTGCCATGAAAAAAATATTTTTACTTCTTATTCTTGCTGTAACATTTCTTACGGCACAAATAAAAACCGGTATCGATGTTCTTGTTGAATCGAATTTCGCCCAGATACAAGGGAAAAACGTCGGATTGATCACCAATCCGACGGGAGTTTCTTCTTCGCTCATTTCAACTGTCGATCTTTTGGCTAATGCCAATGGGGTAAAACTTATTGCGCTGTTTGGTCCTGAGCATGGCGTGCGTGGTGATGTTACCGCCGGCGGTAAAGTGGAATCAACAAATGATTCTGCGACCGGTCTTCCGATGTATTCGCTTTATGGAAAAACGCATAAACCGACTGCTGAAATGTTGAAAGGAATTGATCTGTTGGTGTACGACATTCAGGATATTGGCGCGAGATCATACACGTTCATCAACACAATGGCGTATGCCATGGAAGGAGCGGCTGAAAATAATATTGAATTCATGGTGCTTGATCGTCCGAATCCGCTTTCGGGCGGAAGGGTTGAAGGAAATATTTTGGATACGAACTTCCGATCATTTGTGGGGCAATATCCAATTCCTTATGTGTACGGAATGACCTGCGGCGAACTTGCAACCTTATTGAATGAAGAAGGATGGCTTGGCGGTGGAAAGAAATGTAAACTTTCCGTTGTAAAAATGGATGGATGGAAACGATGGATGCATTGGGACAACACCGGTTTGCAATGGGTGCCAACATCGCCGCATATTCCGAATTCACAAACAGCGTTATTATATTCGGCGGTTGGAATGATCGGCGAACTTGAAACGGTGAATATCGGTGTTGGCTATACGATGCCGTTCCAATTGATCGGTGCGGAGTGGATTAATGGAAGGCAGCTTGCCGATGCGCTTAATGCAAAAAAACTTCCGGGACTGTTTTTCCGTCCGCTTTCGTTCAGACCGTATTATGGAAGCCAGCAAGGAAAACAATTGCAGGGAATTCAAATTCATCTTCTGGATAAAAACAAAGTCAATCTTACCAATCTTAATCTTCAGATCATCGAAACTCTTATCAAGCTTTATCCGGACAAAAATCCGTTTCTCCTTGCGGATTCATTGCGGAATGCTATGTTCGATAAAGTGATGGGAACAGATGACGTGCGTAAAAAATTGAATGCCGGCGTTTCTGCTGAGACAATCATTGCGTCGTGGAAAAAGGATATTGATAAATTTTTGACAATGCGGAAAAAATATTTGTTGTATTAAAAGCTATCTCTAAAAAAGATTCTCTCAATGTCATCGCGAGGAATCCCGATTTATCGGGATGGCTTCTCAATAAATTTTCCCGCGGCAAATTGCTAGGTATTTGTCATACCAGCTTTCGCCGGAATGACACGCTGTAAGCGGGGAATTCAACCTGTTAAAAAGTTAAAGTTCTATATTCTCTTCATTATCACTTTTTGTTGTTTTGATCGTTTAAAGATGCGGGTGATGGCCGAGAAAAGCGGGCATTGTGAGCAGAAATTTGTCAGTCCCATTATCAAAGCCATTACACCAGTTGTTAATAAAGCGGTATTTCCCGGATTCGAAAAGATAAAGAGAATCAATTCTGTTAAACCGATGCCAATAAGAAATCTGCGAATGATTGTTCGTGTTGTCATTATGCTCCTTGTTTTGTAATGAGATGCGGCAAAATCAGTTTTGATTCATATTCCTTTCATCTGTTTTGCATGTGTCATAGAAATATTTTGGAAAGTTGCCTTTCATTCCTTGAACTCCCCTGAAAAAAATCTTACCTTCAAATGTGGAAAAATTGCAAACAAAAATATTCTTAACGCTTTTTTTTCTTTCTGCGCTTGTGTGGATTGGAGGAACAACGCTCCAAAATCTGACCGCAGGAAGACTCTTAGAGTTTGGAACAATCCAATTTAATCAGAACCTGACCGAAAGCTCGGAACGGGCGATGTATCAAACCATTGCTGACGCCGCTGTGATCAGGTTTGCAAGCTATCCGTTGGTCTTGATATTTGCCTTCCTGTATTTGCGATCGACAACGCGTTCTTTAAAACTTCATGGCTGGCTGTTGATGAGCGCAATTCTTTTATTCATTTTTATTCCCGTTGAGGCATACTGTCTCTGGCTGGAATGGAAAATCGTCGGGTTGCAGTATTGGGGAACGTGGCCGCTCGACGAATTCCGAAAAGCATTTCTCGGTCGCATCACGGCTCTTGCCGGTTTGCCATTGATTGCAACATTATGTTATTATACAATCATCGGGTTGGTAATTTTCCGGCCGATGAAGAAAAAAGAATTAGAAATTGTATGAATGAAGAAGAATTACTCCTGGAGTTAGAACAAGCGGCGAAAGATATGGGATTGAGCATCCGCTACGAAAAAGGTGATTTCGACGGCGGATACTGCATTCTGCGGGACGAAAATATCATTATTGCCAACAAGAAATTATCCCCGTTCAAAAAATGTGCGGTCATTGCACAGGCGCTCGGAGATTTTGGGATTGACGAAGTGTATATTAAACCCGTTGTTCGAACATTTATTGAAGATGAGCTTGTTCGCGCTGAGGTATTAGCATCGAAGAATTTGATCAAGCGAAAAGATGAACAACCTGCACTTCCGGCTAATGAAAATCTTGCCGACCAAACTGAGAGTCAAAAATCAGAAGTCCATGAACAGGATGCGAAACCAGAATGAAACTTCTTGTCGTGAACGGACCGAATCTCAATATGCTCGGAAAGCGCGAGCCGCATATTTACGGTTCCCAAACGCTTGACGATATCAATAACGAATTGAAGAAAAAGTTTCCCGATGTTTCGTTCTCATTTTTTCAATCGAATCACGAAGGAGCAATTGTCGACGCGCTGCAATCGACGATGGGAAAAGATTTTGACGGCATTGTGATTAACGGTGCGGCGTTCACGCATTATTCGTATGCCATTCGCGATGCGCTTTCGATGCTGCCAATTCCTGCCGTTGAAGTTCACATTTCCAATATTCACCTGCGCGAAGAATTCCGTCGAAATTCTGTCACTGCACCTGCGTGTGTTGCACAGCTTTCCGGATTCGGCAGTGATGGATATGCGCTTGCTGTTCAAATGTTGATTGACCGAAAAGGAACATCATGATCAGAGCTGCCGTGTTCGATCTTGACAATACGCTCGTCGATTTTATGGCAATGAAACGCCTGTCGGTCGAAGCGGCAGTGAATGCCATGATCGACGCCGGTTTGAAATTGACCCGGTTTGAAATTCAGGACCGCATTGATGCGATTTACAAAGAGCGCGGGATCGAATTCCAAAATGTGTTTGACGAACTGTTGTATAACGAATTTAAAAAAGTTGATTACAAGATTTTATCTGCCGGTGTGATTGCCTATCGCCGCGCGCGTGAAGCGGCATTGGTTCCATATCCACACGTCTATAAAACATTGATGGAACTGGTAAAGATGGGGTTGAAGCTCGGTGTCGTGTCCGATGCGCCTGCAAAGGAAGCATGGCTCCGTCTGACCTATTTAAATCTTCATCACATGTTTGACCACGTCGTTACGTTTGAAGATACCAAAGTGCGAAAGCCGAATCCTGAACCGTTCAAAAAAATTCTGGAATTGCTTCGTGTTGAACCGTCATCAGCCTTAATGATCGGCGATTGGGCAGAACGCGATGTTGTCGGTGTGGCGAAAGTGGGGATGAAGACCGTCTTTGCGCGATACGGCGACGTGTTCAATACCGGAGAATCAAACGCCGATTATGAAATAAGCGATATTGCTGAATTGATTCAAATCATTATGAACGAAAATAAGATAAGGATCTAGCATGATCGACGGCATCGGTGTTGATATCATTGAGATCGAACGCATTCAGCAATCTATTGATCAATACGGCGATGCATTCCTTGGCAAACTTTTTACACTCAATGAAATAAAATATTGTTCCGCCAAGCCGTTTCCTACGCAGCATTATGCCGCGAGATTTGCCGCAAAAGAAGCGTTAAGCAAAGCTGTTTCAACAGGGTGGAGCGGTGAGTTTGAGTGGAAGAATGTTGAAATCATTAATAGTCCCGCCGGCAAACCTGATTTTGTTTTTTACGGACACACTGCAAACGTGCTGAAAGGCCATGCAGTATTTTTATCGATGTCGCATTCCGATACTACCGTTATCGCATTTGTCGTCATCGAAAAGAAAATCAATTCATAGATCCGCACTATCTGTTTTCCATCCTCTTCAATTTATTGCAGCAGCAGGTTTACTGTTTCGCGTACAAACTTCGGATTGTTGCAAATAAGTCCGTCAACCTCAAGTTCAAGCATCCGCTCGATATCGCGTCCCGTTTGAATCCCGTACACGTACAATTCATAGCCGGCATCGTGCGTATCAGCTACAACATCGTGATTGATCTGAATTTTACTGCAAACAAAGATATTGGCTTTCACATTTTTGATCAGCGTGGAAGGGGATTTTCTAAAATGGGTGATGGGGTTATAAAGTACACCGGTCACAAGCGAATGATCGATCTCTTTTACTTCCTTCACCATTTTATGATTGAATGACGTGAAAATCGTATTGGAAAGGAATTTCCCTTTTCGGACTTCATTCACAACCAGCTCTACCGCCGACATTCCATTGGAGGGGGTGACATCGGGTTTGATTTCAATGTTTAATGAAATATTCTTTTTTAAAATAGGGATTACTTCAGTCAACAAAGGGATTTTTTCTTTGTGAAATTTCGGCGAGAACCATGAACCATTGTCAATCGTGGCAAGTTCTGCTGCAGGTTTTGCGTTTACATTGCCGCGTCCGTTGGATGTTCGTTGCAATCGCCTGTCGTGAAATACGACGGGGATATTGTCCGATGAAAGCCGTACATCCAATTCGATCATGTCGCATTTTGCGTCGATGGCTTTGTGGAATGCTGCCAGCGAATTTTCCGGTGCTTCATCGGAAAATCCGCGGTGGGCAATAATCAACGGATATTTTCTTTTTTCTGCAGACATGAAACACAATTCGATGAAAAAAATTACATTGCTTGAAGAAGCTGCTTGGTGATATCTTCGATCTCACCAATGCCGTCGATGTTCGTCAATCCGTGATGCTTTTCGTAATATTCCTTTACCGGTTCAGTTTGATTGCGATAGACTTCCAAACGTTTTTTTACGGTTTCCGGTTTGTCGTCGTCGCGTTGATAAATAATCCCGCCGCATTTAAAGCATTTATCACCCGCTTTGAATTTATCGATGGTAAAGTTATAGATCTTGCCGCACTGTTTACATACCGATCGATCAGTCAGCCGTGTGAAAATTATTTTTTCATCGACTTCGATATTGATTACTTTGTAATTGGTTATTTGAAGTTCGGAAAAAATTGTATCCAACGCCTGAGCCTGGGCGACCGTTCTTGGAAATCCATCAAGGATGAATCCGTTTTTACATCGATCGGAACGCATCAATTCCTTTACCAATCCGATCATGACATCGTCCGGAACAAGGTTTCCAAAATCCATGTATTGCTGTGCCTTGATACCAAGCGGCGTTCGTTCTTTAATGGCATCGCGGAGGATATCGCCGGTAGAAATATGGGGAATGTGGTAAATGTGAGATAAAATTTTTGCCTGTGTGCCTTTGCCGACCCCGGGGGCACCGAATAGAATAATTCGCATTGTTGTATGTTTTTTTTGCACAAAGTCACCCGGACACTACTGATACAATAACTTCACCTATTTCTTCATTCACTAACTTGAATGGTACTGTGATTCAATACTATTATAAGTTGTTACTTTGTGAGCTTGGTGTATTAATAATCGTGAATAATAAATTTGAATAAATCTGTTTTTGTTCGTTATACCGCTGCACCTTCATTTTTTACTGCTAATTGTCCACACGCGGCATCGATATCAACGCCGGCACTGTGGCGAATAAATGTCGTAACGTCGAATGAACGAAGTCGCTGCCAGAATTTTTCCATCTGTTCTTTGGATGCGCCTCGTAATGTTGCGGAATATCCTTGAGGGTCCGTGAATTCGATGGAATGGAACGGGATTAAATTCACTCTGCATTCAAATCGGCGCGACGCTTTGACAATGGCCTGAACATCGGCTTCAGAATCGTTCACCCCTTGAAAGAGAATATACTCCAGCATGACACTTTTTTTGGTTTTTCGATGATAATATTCCAATGCTGACAATAACTCTTCGACATCAAATTTTTTCGTAAGCGGCATCAATTCTGTGCGGACGCTGTTCCGCAACGAATGGAGTGATAACGCAAGCTTTGGTTTACGGTCTTCATCGGCCATTTTTCTGATTTGATTTGCATACCCTGCCGTTGAAATCGTAATGCGTCTCGAACTCAGCCCGATGCCTTGTTGATCCGTGAGAATATCCACGGCGGTCATCACGTTGTCGTAATTCAACATCGGTTCGCCCATTCCCATAAAAACGATGTTGGTAATTGGCTTTTCACTTAATGATTGCGCCGTGATAAATTGATTGAGAATTTCTCCGGCGGTAAGATTGCGTTGAAATCCCATGCTTGCGGTCGCACAAAATTTACAATCCAGCGGACAGCCAACTTGCGTAGAAACACACAGGGTCATCCGTTCTTCAGCATCAATTGCGGTCGAACGAGGCGGGATCAACACCGTTTCGATCTTTTTCCCGTCCGAAAGCTCGTACAAAAACTTTACTGTTCCGTCAACATTAGATGTTTGTGACGTTACAACAGTGAATTGTTCGATCGTCGCCGATTGACGAAGCTTTTCCCGCAAGCCGATGGAGAGATTTGTCATTTCATCAAACGAACGGACGCGATACTTATAAAGCCATTGGTAAATTTGTTCAGCTCTATATTTCGGTTCATCCAGCGTTGCGACAAACTGGTGCAGTTCCTGAAGTGAAAGTCCGTTAAGATTTTTTTGTGACATCCGTATTGATAAAATATTGAGACCTGTGAAGCCTTTGTGACCTCACAGGTCTTCTTTAAAATAGGCAAAATGTGAATGAATCTCCACACTAACTTTTGCCCGCGGTAAAATTGTTTCCCGATTGAATTTTTGATATTTTCTACCTGTTATCTTCACAAGTAGAGTCTATGGCGAAAATAAAATCTGTTTCACCCAAACCACCGCAGTTAAATTCTTCGAAATCACCGTTGATCATCAAAGGTGCACGTGTGCACAATCTGAAGAATATTTCCGTCGAAATTCCGCGGAATAAATTGGTGGTCATCACCGGCGTCAGCGGTTCTGGAAAGTCTTCGCTTGCCTTCGATACAATTTATGCAGAGGGGCAGCGACGATACGTCGAATCGCTGTCGGCCTACGCACGGCAGTTTTTGGAGCGAATGGATAAACCGGATGTCGATGTCATTCAAGGAATGAGTCCGGCAATTGCGATCGAGCAGAAAACCAGCACAAGAAATCCCCGGTCCACCGTTGCAACAACGACGGAAATTTACGATTACCTCCGTTTGTTGTTTGCGCGTGTCGGTAAAACAATTTGCCCGAAATGCGGAAGAGAGATAAAAAAAGATTCTGTGCAAACCGTTGTCGATCGGCTGAATGAAGAATCTGAAGGGTCAAAATTTTATATCAGTTTCCCACTGCATGATCATGAAGGGAAAACCGTTGCCAACGAAATTGAGACATTGAAGAAGCGCGGGTTCTTCCGATTGATCGTCGATGGGAATCTGATTGATCTTAACGAACAAAAATTCACTTCAAAAACCAAAGCCAATATTCTCGTTCTTGTCGATCGGTATATTTTGCGGAAAGAAGAAAAGCAAAGTCAAAATCGTTTAGCCGATTCACTACAGACCGCATTTGTTGAAGGAGAAGGCCATGCGGCGGTTGTTCATCTTGAAAAGAAAGAAACATTTCGGTTCAGCCAGCATTTTGAATGCACGATCGATCATATAAAATTTGAAGATCCTGAGCCGCATCTGTTTGCGTTCAATTCGCCGATTGGTGCATGCAAAAAATGCCAGGGCTTTGGGCGCTCCGTCGGCATCGATATGGATATTGTGGTTCCCGATCAAGAAAAAACATTGAAAGACGGTGCCGTGCATCCATGGACGACTCCGAAGTTCCAGGAAAATCTTCGCGATCTTGCACGCATTGCGTACGATGCGGGTGTGCCGATGAATGTTCCGTTTAGAAAACTGACGCCTGAGCAATTGAACATTGTGATGAACGGATACGGAAAAACGTTTGACGGCATCAACGGCTTTTTTAAAATGGTGGAAAAGAAAGCGTACAAAATTCAATATAGAGTGCTGCTCAGCCGCTACCGTGGATACACACTCTGTGATGAATGCAGCGGAAGCCGTTTGAGGAAAGAAGCGTTGTATGTGAAGATTGGGGGAAAGCATATCGGTGAAATTGTTTCGATGAATGTCGAGCGGGCGGACGAATTTTTCCGGCAATTATCGCTTACCAATTTTGAATTGAGCATTGCGAAGCGCATTCTCGAAGAAATCAGGAAACGTCTTCGCTATCTCGTGGATGTCGGTGTTGGATATTTGACGCTTGACCGATTATCGAATTCGCTTTCCGGCGGCGAATCGCAGCGAATCAATCTCGCAACATCTATCGGTTCATCGCTCGTCGGTTCAATTTATGTTCTTGACGAACCAAGTATCGGATTGCATCCGCTCGATAATGACCGGCTCATTACTATTTTAAAACGACTTCGCGATGTCGGTAACACCGTGCTTGTCGTTGAACACGATGCCGACATGATGCGATCGGCGGATCGCATTATCGACATGGGGCCAAAAGCGGGTGAGCGGGGGGGCGAAATTATTTTCCAGGGAACGTACAGTGAAGCGGTCGGTTCAGAAAATTCACTCACGGGAAAATATCTTTCCCGAAAATTATTCATCCCTGTTCCGTCTCAACGCCGAAAAATTTCCGCTACCGGGAAAAGGAAATCAATAAAGATTCTCAACGCGTACCAGCATAATCTCCAAAATATCGACGTAGAAATTCCTTTGTCGATGTTCGTGTGTGTGACGGGAGTGAGTGGTTCGGGGAAAAGCACGCTTGTCCATGATATCATCGGTGAAGGATTAAAAAAACGATTGAACGGACATGTGGGGCGATTAAGCGGCGTACACGATATTCAGGGCTGGGATTCCATTCAACATCTTGAACTCGTTGATCAATCACCAATCGGCCGTTCACCTCGTTCTAATCCTGTAACGTATATCGGCGTGTTCGACGGCATTCGCGATTTGCTTTCGAAAACGGCGACAGCAAAAATCCACGGGTACCAACCCGGGTTCTTTTCGTTCAATGTTCCTGGAGGGCGGTGCGAAGTGTGCGAAGGTGACGGATTGCAGCAAGTTGAGATGCAATTCATGGCGGATTTGTATTTGACATGCGAATCGTGCAAAGGAAAGCGTTATAAAAAAGAGGCGCTGGAAGTCCGCTGGAACGGGAAAAATGTCGATGACATTCTCGGCTTGACCGTAGAAGACGCGATAGAGTTTTTTGGAAAATATGCTGACGGGAAAAAAGTGGCACAAAAACTTTCCGTGCTGTACGATGTTGGCTTGGGATATTTATGGCTCGGGCAGGCGGCAACGACACTTTCCGGCGGAGAGGCGCAGCGCGTGAAACTTGCGACACATCTTGTCGATCAGAAAGAAGGACCTACGCTGTTTATTTTTGATGAACCGACAACCGGATTGCATTTTGACGATATCGCAAAACTTTTGAAATGTTTCGATGCCTTGTTGAACGCGGGGAATTCCGTTTTGGTGATTGAGCACAATCTCGATGTCATTAAATGTGCCGATTATATCATTGATATGGGGCCGGGCGGTGGAGAAAACGGAGGAACAGTGGTTGCCACAGGGACTCCCGAAGAATTGACGAAGAAACCGCAGTCATATACGGGAAGTTTCTTGAAAAAGATCCTGTAAGTTTATCGATTTTATCCTTTGTAAGGCTCTTCCATTTTTTCGTATATTGAACGCTGTTGAAATAATCGTGATGATTTCATATTGATCAAGAGGAAATTGTGAAAAACGAATTACTTAAAAAAATTGAACAAAAAACATTTGTCGTCGGTGTTATCGGTCTTGGGTATGTCGGTTTGCCCCTTAATCTTTGTTTTGTTGAAAAAGGATTTAAATCTATCGGATTTGATATCGACAAAAACAAAGTGGATGCACTGCTGCAAAAAAAATCTTATATCAAACATATCTCACCTGAACGTATCGCGAAGGCCATAGATTCCACATTGTTTCATGCGACAACTGATTTTTCAAAACTGAAAGAATGCGATGCGGTGTTGATCGCTGTTCCAACTCCGTTGAATAAAAATCGTGAACCGGAAATGGAATATATTGTTTCGACGTCGGAAGCAGTATATCCACATTTACGAAAAGGGCAATTGATTGTTCTCGAATCGACAACCTATCCGGGAACAACTGTTGAAGTCATGGTTCCCATTCTCGAAAAGAGCGGCCTCAACGTCGACAAAGATTTCTTCGTTGCATTTTCCCCGGAACGAGAAGATCCGAACAATCCAAGTTATACGACCGAAACCATTCCAAAGGTCGTCGGATCGACATCCCCTGAAGGATTGGCCGTTGCCGATAAAGTCTATTCACAAATTGTTGTGCGCACGGTCCCTGTTTCGTCCACACAAGTTGCCGAAGCGACCAAACTCATGGAAAATATTTTCCGGTCGGTGAACATTGCTCTGGTGAACGAGTTGAAAGTAACATTCATGAAAATGGGCATCAATATTTGGGAAGTGATTGAAGCAGCAAAAACCAAACCGTTCGGATTTATGCCGTTCTATCCCGGTCCCGGTTTGGGCGGCCATTGTATTCCCATTGATCCGTTCTATCTTACGTGGAAAGCGCGGGAGTACGGCGTCTCAACAAAATTTATTGAACTCGCGGGCGAGATTAATACATCCATGCCCGATTTTGTCGTGCATCGTGTCATGGAAGTGTTGAATGAACACGGGAAACCATTAAAAGGGGCGAAAGTGCTTGTCCTTGGTTTAGCGTACAAAGCGAATGTTGATGATATGAGAGAATCACCGACGTTTCAACTCTTCGAAAAATTGGAAGAGAAAGGGGCCATGATCAGTTATAACGAT
>JBBINR010000064.1:0-12554 GCA_037443785.1 Ignavibacteriales bacterium
CGCATCGACGATGACAAACTTTTTTACGCCGTTATCTTTTCGATACAATACTTTCGTTACGAGAATTCCGGTGTTGGCGACAATGGAACGGCCGGGCTCAATAAACAATTTGCATCCTGTTTCTTTTAAAATCGGAAGAACGGAACTCATAAAAAGATCAAGCGACGGCGCTTCATCGGCACTCGTTGTTTCTTCAGCAGGGAGAAGCGAGTCTTTAATTGCATTTTTATACTGAACGCCGAATCCGCCGCCAAAATCGATATGGTGAATAGTCACACCGATTGAACGTAATTCGTTCACAAGATTTGCCACAGTCGCGGCGGTCTGCACAAACGGATCGATCTTTAATATCTGCGAACCGATATGTGTATGGATTCCGTCAACAAGAAGATTCGGAAGCGACACTGCATATTTGAATGCATCGTGTGCACCGTTGATATCAATCCCGAATTTATTCGTTTTTAATCCTGTGGAAATATACGGATGTGTTGACGCATCAATATCAGGATTGATGCGAAGCGCTATACGCGCCTTCTTTTTCAGCCTGCCGGCAATTTCATTAATAACATCAAGCTCTTGCACCGATTCGACATTAAACGAATAAATATTTTTTTGTAAAGCGAATTCAATTTCCTCGTCACGTTTGCCGACTCCAGCAAAGGCAATCTTTTGTGGATCGAAGCCGGCTTTCAGCGCAAGGTAAATTTCTCCGGCAGAAACAGCATCCGCACCAGAACCTTCAGCAACGAGAGTTTTTAATAATGAGGGATTACTGTTTGCCTTCAATGCATAACATGTTACGTGGTCAACACCGGCAAAGGCGCCGTCAATCGTTCGAAAATTTTCTATCAACTGATTTTTACTGTAGACATACACCGGTGTCCCAAATTCTTCAGCAATTTCCTGAACAGACGTCTCTTCGCAAAATAATGCATTCTCTTTATATGAAAAGTATTTCATCGTTTATTCAAATATCTCCGGAAAATTTTTGGCGTTTGCAAACAATTCTTTGTGCAAACGAAGCACAACGTCGTCAACATGCTCTTCATCGATGACAAAACTTAAATTGATCTCCGATGCACCTTGCGATATCATATTAATATTGATGTCGGAAATCGGCGAAAGCATTTTCACCGCAAGTCCCGGGCTGTTGCGCAAATTATCGCCGACAATACAGACTATGGCTTTCTTGTCAGCGATGGTCACAGTAGAAAATTGTTTTAAGTCGTGGATGATATGCGGCAAATTTTTAACATTATCAATCGTTGCCGTCACGCTGACTTCTGATGTTGCCACCGTATGAACGACCGTTTGATATTTATGAAACACATCGAACACGTTCTCCAAAAATCCGGTCGCTAAAAACATTCGAGTCGATACGATGCTGACGAGCGTAATTCCTTCTTTGTACGCAATCGATTTTACGATGCACTTCTTATCAGTTTTAGGCTTTGAAACGATCAGAGTTCCTGATGAACCCGGATTCTTCGAATTCAACACACGAACGGGAATATTCTTTTTTACCGCCGGAAGAATTGTTTCCGGGTGAAGGACGCGGGCGCCGAAATAGGCAAGTTCCGAAGCCTCATTGAACGACATCACTTTAATTTTCTTTGCGTCTTTCACCACCGTCGGATCGCTTGTTAAAATCCCGTCAACATCAGTCCAAATCTGAATGTCTTCTCCATCCAACAATGCACCAATAATCGCCGCAGAATAATCCGAACCGCCGCGCCCGATTGTTGTCGTTATGCCGTTTGCCGACGATCCGATAAATCCTTGCGTCATCACCACGTAGCCATTGTTCACTTTCGGAAGAACAATTTCGCGTAATTTCTTTTCCGTCACATCAAATTGTGGGACCGCTTTGGTAAATTGTTCATCGGTAATCATGAATGACCGTGCATCCACCCAAAACGATTTTATTTTTTGCGATTCAAAATAATGATGAATAATAAACGACGATAATCGCTCACCGTAGGAAGCAAATGCATCTAATGAACGCGCTGTCAATTCTCCAAGCACAACCACGCCATTTACCAGCGCAGAAAGTTCTTCGCCGGTTTGAGTAACATGTCTGTTTAAGAATTTTTGTGTATCTCCCTCGAACAGATCCCGAATAATTTTTTTATGCCGGGCCTCGATAGCAACAACTTGCTGAAGGGCATCTTCTTTTTTTCCCTGCACGGCAAGATTGGCTGTTGCCAACAATTGGTTCGTCACCCCTGAACACGCTGATACAGCAACGATTGGTTTGTTGGGAATTTCTTTTTTAACAATCTCGGTGAGATTGCGAATGGCTCTCGCGTCTTCTACCGAAGTTCCGCCAAATTTCATGACGATCATAACGCTATAATTTCTCTACTTTCCTTAAATCTCAATTATTAATAACAAAGAACCCGAGACGATGCTCGGGGTTAGAATGTGGGGCTGATATTTAACCTTCTGTAAAATAAAAAAAATCCTGCTTAATTGGTAGACGAAACTAACCGCAACCCATTGTGATTTGTATTTCTTCAGAATATTTCACCCAACCAGTTTGACCATTAAATTGGATTAAATACCACATTTTCTCTCCATCAAATCCATTTAAGTAATCTTTGTTAGAAACTTTTAACACCTCAAACAAAATTTTTTCCGTCACTTTGATAGTTTTAAATTTAGATTTTTCGTTGGGCTTCGAATATAATTTTATCTCACCATCATAAAAATGAAAGCCGCTTCCGATACTTCCGGAATTTTCAAAAAAAGGAGACTTGACATTAAATTCAATTGTGTACTGTTTGAAATTAAATTTAATTGGAATATTGAGATATAAACAACCAAATGAATAGCGAAGCAATAATGAATGATTTTCTTTTTCTATTTCTGCAAAATCGGGGCTGTGAGTTGAATCCATAAACCATTGCATCTGTCCAGAGGAATTAAAAGTAAAATATGAATACGAACGACCATCGGGAGGAACTGAAGGAACAAATTCATGAATAAAAACATAAACTTCATGACCGGCTATTGTATCAACAAAACACCCCTTAGAATCTTCTACATTCAATCCATCCCCGTAAGAAACAAAGTGTTGTTCATTGAAAATATCTATGATTTTGTTTTGAAATAAAAAACAGCTATTGCCATCTGTCTGATTCCATACAAAACCAGAATCCAATATTTTAAATCTTTCTACGACAAAAATTAACTTGTCTTCGACACCTTGAACTGGATACGAATAAAAATCACACTGTCTTAGAACCCTAACAGTATAACTTGCTCTTGATGAATCTTCTCTGGAATATCGCACGTCTGCAGTATCAATCCCCTTAAAATAATCTAGTGAGATTGTTTGTCCTTCTTTTAGATTCAAAAAAGATTTTTTAAAAAAACTTTCGACATAAGGAATTGAGGAAGAATCTGCATCATCGTATAAATTTTTAGACATCGAGTTTTCTTCACAGATGGTTTTTCCACCGAGAAAAAAGGATACAGCAACGAAAGCAAGAAATATTTTTTTCATATCGGCATTAAATAATTATTCAGCGCATCCGCCAATTTTTCTCCGCCGAAACGAAATGCATCCACCGCAGGCAAACCGGTTTTGTCTTCAATTTTCTTCGCTTCATCCTTGCTTTGTGAGTCAGTTAACCCGATTGAATTAATTCCGATGCCGACAACTTTTGTGAGACGAAAAACATTGATCACTTCCTCATGAAGTTTGATTAATCGATTTACATCGGGGATTGGAAGATGGTAATCGTCAACCAGACGCGTTGGCTGAACACACATGATCATCGCGTCGGGCATTGTTCCATGCATCAATCCAAGAGTGACACCGCTGTATCCTTGATGGGTCAACGCTCCCTGACCTTCAACAAAAATATAATCGTATCCTTCTGCCGCTGATTGGTCAATGCATTTTTCAATTGAGCCGGCAATGTAGTCGCTAATAATCGCATCAACGGCAATTCCCTTTCCTGAGATCATAATTCCAGTTTGTCCGGTACCGATGAAGTCACTGCGTAATCCTCGTTTCAAAAATTCATCATACACTTGAAGCATCGTTGTCATTTTCCCGATATTGCAATCCACACCCACGGTAAGAATTGTTTTTGCTTTTCGCGTGCGATAATTACCCTGCGACACGACCTCATATTCATGCGGAATTTTTCGCCAGTCGGTAATTGTCACGCCATTTTTTTGTGCTGCCTGAACAAATTCCGGATCGTCTGATAGAATCGTGTGCAGTCCGCTGAGCACATTTAACTTATTGTCCAGTGCAGTCTTTATCCAACCGCGCCATTCATGCGGCAGTCGTCCGCCTGATGGTGCGATACCAATTAACAAATCGGTCGGATGAAATTTTAATCCTTCTTCAATGGAAGAAACAACCGGAATGCTGTTGCCATAGCCAAGAATATCGTGCGCAGTTTTTCCTGTTTTTGTGCTGTCAACAACGGCAACAACTTGATTCGGCAAATATGCGATAGCACCGTTTGCGGTCTTTGATTTCAGCGGACTGAATCGTCCTTCGGCAAGTGCGAGAATTCGTTTCATAAACTCCAAAAATAAATTGTATGAATAAACACATCTAAAAATTTACAGCGAATTTCTTTCCCGGAAAACTCCGTGATGAAAGCCTTGAATAGATTTTTCTTGATCTGCAAGTGACAATCGTTTTTCAGCAATACACGCAAATCTCTTTTCCTGTTCAATACCGACGTAGAGGCGGTGAAGTTTTTTGGCGACAACGGACGTCGTTCCGGAACCGAGAAATGGATCGAGCACTACATCCCCTTTGTTTGTACTTGCAAGAATCAACTTGGCAAGCAACTTTTCAGGCTTTTGCGTCGGATGTTCGGTATTTTCCGGCATCGACCAAAATGGCACCGTCATGTCGGTCCAAAGGTTTGACGGATGCGTTAATCGAAAATTCCCGTTGCGCGATTCCACCCAGTCTTTTGGTTTACCGTTTTCTTTGTATGGTGCAATCACTTTTCGTTTGACTTTTACCGCGTCCAGATTAAATATAAACTTTTCGGACATTGTACAAAACCAGATGTCTTCAGAAGAGTTTTTCCAGTTCGCTTTTGCTCCACGTCCTTTCTCACGCTCCCAGGTAATGCGGTTGCGTACAATAAAATATTTTTCTGCTACAGTTTGAATGGAAGATGATGACCGCCAGTCGCCGCAGATATAAATGGAAGCCGTCGGTTTGAGCACTTTTACCAGTTGCGAGAGCCAGGAATCCAGCCATTCTGTATAACCTTCCGAGGATATCGCCTTAAACGTATTCGTGTGGAATGTTTTCGTCAAATTATACGGCGGATCGAGAAAAAGAAGATCGACAAATTTTTCCGGGAGAAATTCGATTGCGGATTCAATTTTTTGATTGATTGTCCGATTGAAAATTTTATTCGGAGAAACTTCCTCCGTAAGGCGAATTAATTTTTTCTTAAAAATCGATTCATCGCTGCTCGTTAACTGTATGGTTCTATTTCGGGAGGCTTTTTTCATTTCCTCTTATGCCCGTGGATGAAATTGCTTGTGTTGCTGTTTTAACAGCTCTCTATCAATATGGGTATAGATTTGTGTCGTGGAAATATCTGCGTGCCCCAGCATTTCCTGGACGGAACGCAGATCGGCACCCCCTTCCAACAGGTGCGTTGCAAACGAATGACGGAATGTGTGCGGGTGAACTTCTTTATCGATCCCGGCTTTTTTTGTGTATGTCGAAACAATTGTCCATACGCTCACACGCGAAAGCGGTGTTCCGCGGGTATTGAGAAATACCGCATCATTCGTCCTCTTATTTTTTGCAAAATCAGTGCGGACCCGGCGCTTATATTCATCGATCCATTGCAGTGCCGGTTTGCCGATCGGCACCAGCCGCTCTTTCGATCCTTTTCCAAAGACGCGAACCAGCTGCTGATCTTCCAACACATTCGATTGTTTTAAACCGGTCAATTCCGACACGCGCATTCCTGTTGCATACAACGTTTCAAGAATTGCTCTGTCACGCCAAACAGTTTTTTTTGCCGTCTCTTCTTTGGGATTTGCCGCCTCAAGAATCGAATTAACCTCATCAATATTCAAAACGTCGGGTAAATGTTTTCCCAGTTTTGGAAGGTCAATATTTTGCGTCGGATCAACGGATGTCTTCTTTTCACTGATTAAAAACTTGTGGAGTCCTTTGAGTGCAGAAATATTTCGTGCAATACTTTTCGGGGAGAGACCAATCTCACGAAGCGCAACAACATACGCAGACACATCATCGTCGGTAACGCGCTCGAATGTCGAAATTTTCCGATCGGCCAGAAAAGAAATATACCGTTCGATATCCCGCTTATACGCTTCAACGGAATTTCCTGCGAGTGATTTTTCGAGCATCAAAAAGCGGAAATACGATTCCTTCGCAGATTTCATTTCAAATCAATCTTATCGATAGTACGTTGAAGGCGGGCAGGCGAAGCGGTATTTTCCTCATCATTCCGTTTTAATTTTGATGCACTGCTGCGTTCCGATTTTTTTATTTCCACCGGTTCAATTTCCTGTTCGGGATATCGAAGCCGCGAATGATGAACTCCAACAAGAATTTTAAGAAAACTTTCTTTGATCGCGGTTAAATCCCGGAGGTTCAAACTGCTTTCGTCCAGTTCCCCTTCAAGCAAACGAAGTTTGATCAACGAATCGATATTCGCTTCGATCTTTTCCACCGTCGGTTCTTCAATCGAGCGCGTCGATGCCTCAATGCCGTCGGCGAGCATAAGTATTGCAGTCTCTTTTGAATTGGGTTTTGGTCCCGGATACCTGAAATCTGATTCGTTTAATTCCGTTGTGTTGCTTCGCTTTTGTTTCAGTGCCTTTTGATAAAAGAATCCGACATGCATTGTACCGTGATGCATGGGAATGAAATCGATAACCGATTCCGGAAGTTTTTTCGATCGGGCAAATTGGATCCCATCTTCAATGTGCGCAGCAATGACCCGCGCGCTTTTTCTCGGGCTCATCACTCTGTGTTTATTTTCCGTTCCCAATTGGTTTTCAACAAACAATTCCGGGTGCTGCATTTTTCCAACGTCGTGATACAATCCACCGGCACGCGTTAACGTAACATTGGCGCCAATCGCTTCAGCGGCGGCGGCAGCGAGCGTTGCAACACTGACGCTGTGATGAAATGTGCCGGGAGCTTTATGAGATAATTCTTTCAGCAGCGGATGATTCAAATCCGAAAGATCAACAAGTGTCAGTTCCGTTGTCACGTTGAAGAATCGTTCCAGGAAAATAAGGAGCCCGTACGTCAGGATCGGCGAAAGAATTGCATTGAACGATGACGTCAGCAGCTGTTCGACGACAATGTCAATGGATTCATACCGTTCCAGACCAAGCGCAACGATAACGATAGAATAACCGAGGAAAATATAAATGATCGAACGGAAAATCTGCGTTCGTTTTTTAATGTCACGGGTGGTATAGATGGCAAATGACCCTGCCACTAAAGAAGACAATGCGATGCCATAATCATTGCCGCGAATTCCGGCAACAAGCAGAGCGGCAACAACTGTGCTGTAAAATGCGATGCGGGAATCGAAGATAATTCCCATCACCATCGACAACATCGGAACGAGGATGAGAAATCGCAAAGGGGCCGTTGACGGGAGAATAACGGAGAGATATGCGATAAACGCTACCGACAGCTGCAGCCCAAACATCAGCAGCAGTTTTGAATTATTTCCCAAGATACGTTTTCGGAAAAGGAACAAATACATCGTCAGCAGCCATACGACCGCAAAGACATGAAGCACTTTTCCTAGAAATGTTATGTAAGTGTTGATTCCGGCACCGCGCTCTTGTTTGGCTTTGCGCAAAGAATCCAATTTCAGTTTAATTTCCGCCGTGACGCGTTCCTTCTTTGAAATAATCCTTTCGCCATCACTCACCGCACCGACGGTTCGCGGAACGAGATCTTCCGCAAAATGAATTTCCTGATCGGTTTGTTCTTTTTGATACAGAACATTCGGCACAAGAAATGTTAAAGCGATTTTCAACGCAATTGAAACGGTATCATTCTCCCCTTTGTACCCGGAAATAAAAGTCTGCTGAACCACTTTCCCAAGTTCTTCTCTATCCAAAAATCTGCTGATCGGCACTATTTGTTCAATGGTTTTCTTTCTCTTTGCCACCAATTCATCTTGTTTAAATTGAGATTTTCGAACATCCAGAATTCCCTGCAGGTACATTTCATTGACAACAAGAAGGACATCGCGGCGTAATTTTTCAAACGAATATTTTGGCGTCGTTTTTGCCGGCTGGCGTTCGGCATTGCGCATGAACCATAACACTTTCCATTCAGTGTCACGAAATTGGACGGGGAAATTCGTTAGAGCGGCATCAATTTCTTTTTGATCTTCATTTCGGCGATCCAAAATAAGACGGAGCTGATTGAAAAACCGTTGAAGCGAATCAAGTTGATCTTGGGCAAGGTCTTGATGTTCTTCGAACACCTTATACACTTTATTTGCCGCAAATTCGCGCTCGCGATCATATTCTCGTTCATCTTTGTAGATCGGATACGCAAATGGAGCATACAAGTCGCCTTCGGTCCACACTGTTCCAATCGCATAGTCCGATTCGACGGATAATCCCTGAGGAAACATCCATGCAACGGAAACAATAAACACGAGAAAGATTGCCCACTTCCCACTCATGCTTTCGTTGTCTTGAAACTTTCGAAAGAAAAATATCATTTGTCTGATCGGCATTGAATGAATATTGGAATAAAATGAAGGAGAATCAAGAAACCCATAGCTTAGATTGCCGCGCCACACGGAAGAAATTTCTTGCGAAAAACATTGTAAACATTGATAAACTTTGCTGCATTCGTTATATTCATGTATCGAATTTTTTCACCTTTTGTTCATTGGAAATATCATCGTGCTTCGTCCTAAAAAATCTCTCGGTCAAAACTTTTTACAAGATAATAATGTTTCACAAAAAATCGTCCGCCTGTTCGATCCGAAACCAACGGATACTATTGTAGAGATTGGACCGGGAAAAGGTGCGTTGACGACTCTCCTTTTGAATATTGTCCCTCACCTTACCGTTATAGAATTAGACGACCGTTTGATCGAGGAGCTCCGGCAGACATTTGGCGAAAAAATCTCGGTGATTCATAACGACGTCTTACAGGTGTCGCTCGGCTCTTTGTCTCCGGATTCCGGCAATAAAATCCGCCTTATCGGAAATATTCCTTATAACATTACCTCACCGATTCTTTTTCATGTTATCGACCACGCCGAGCATATCAACGATTTTGTGGTGATGATGCAGACGGAAGTTGCTCAGCGATTGGTGGCAAAGCCGCGGACAAAGGAATACGGTATTCTCTCTATTTTTTTGCAGTATTATTGCACGCCAAAAATTCTTTTTTCAGTTTCACGGAATTCATTTTACCCAATTCCGGCTGTTTCTTCGACAGTTGTTTATTTAGATTTTGCAACTTCTTTCACGCCAAAAGCGTCTAATGATAAGGTGTTTCGCAAAATTGTCCGGGGAACATTCGGCACCCGCCGAAAAACGCTGCGGAACGGACTTAAAAATTTGAATATTCCTCACGATGAATTGGGAAAATTGACAATCGATCTCGAACAAAGGCCGGAAGAATTATCCGTGAGGGACTTCGTGAGTCTTGCCAATGCCCTTTCTCATCTTTCACCGATAATTCTCGGATCAGAAACGGAAGATGCCAATGGCTGAAGAACCAGTTGCTAAAGATGATTTTATTGAAGTCGATGATGAATTGATCGAAGATATTCTCGATCTGATCCGGTCGAAATCCGACCTGCTTCTGAAGAATATCATCAACGACCTTTATCCTGCCGATATTGCTCACATCATCAATCGGTTGGAGTTTCAAGACGGCGAATACCTTTTTTTGCTTCTTTCCACCGAAGATGCCGGTAAAGTTATTGTTGAATTAGATGACGACCACCGCGAACACTTCCTTGAGACGTTAAAGAGTGAAGCGATTTCAGAAATTGTCGAAGAACTTCCTACGGATGAAGCGACCGACATTGTCGGCGAACTGTCCAAAGAAAAAGCTGAAGAAGTCCTTGAGGAATTAAGCGTTGAAGATTCTACCGACCTGCAGGAATTATTGAAGTATGATGAACATACTGCCGGCGGTATCATGCAGAAGGAAGTCATTACTGTCAATAAGAATGACACCGTGAAGAAAGCAATCCAGGCTGTCCGGAAAAAAGCGCGCGAAGAAGATGACGTACAGCAGCATTATTTTATTTTTGTTGTTGATGACGAGGGGATTCTTCTTGGAATGGTTCCGATTTCCAATCTTATTTTGCTTTCACCCAATCGCAAAATTTATAAAGTCATGGAAACCGATGTCATCAACGTCGATACATCGGTCGATCAGGAAGAAGTTGCGCGCATATTTAAGAAATATAATCTTGTTTCGATTCCCGTTGTCGATTTCCGAAACCGTCTCGTCGGAAAAATTATGGTCGATGACGTTGTCGATGTCATTGAAGAAGAAGCATCGGAAGATATTTTACGTATGGGCGGCGTCGGCGAGGATGAACATATATCGACTACACCGTTTGTCGCTTTGCGCAGAAGACTGCCATGGCTCTACATCAATTTATTAACGGCATTCCTGGCGGCTTCTGTTGTCGGATTATTTCAACATACCATTGAAAAGGTTGTTATTCTGGCCGCACTGATGCCGATTGTGGCAGGCATGGGAGGCAACGCTGCAACACAAACCATAACGGTAATGGTACGAGGTTTGGCGCTCGGAGAAGTAACAAACACAAATCGTAAAAAAGTGTTGTGGAAAGAATTGCAAATCGGTTTGATGAACGGTTTTGCCAATGGAATTTTGACGGGAACCGTGATTGCCATTTTCAGCGGAACTCCAATGCTCGGCGTGGTTATTTGTTTAGCCATGATAACCAATATGTTTGTTGCCGGACTTGCGGGAACCATTGTGCCGTTGGCTTTAAAATGGTTAAAGATTGATCCGGCGCTTGCTTCGGCGGTTGTTGTCACAACATTTACTGATGTTTTCGGATTCGCTTCATTTTTAGGTCTCGCAACATTATTCATAACCGTGTTACTATAATTCTCGATGAAATTTTTTCGCTTTCTCCGCTCGGCTGATATTGTTACGATTCTTTTTCTTTTCCTGATGTGCGGAATTGAAATTTTTTTTGCCTCACGCTTAGAGCACTATCTCTATTACATCCCGCTAAATGCCGTTCTGATTGCATTTATTTTTTTTGCAGGAAAACGTCTTTCTCAACAACAAGAGAAAAAAAATCTCTCTCTTTCCATTGCATACGATTGGTATCTTGTTCCGAATATTCTTTTCATCTATATGCAAGCGTCGTCAATTGCATATCCGCTTCACGGAAAGGATTTCGATTCGGTTTTGATTGCTGTCGACCAGTGGATGTTTGGGGTTGATCCGACACAATGGGTCTACCAATTTTCACATCCGATTATTACCGAAATACTTCAAATCGCATATTCTTCGTACTATCTCTTTTTTATTTTTCTCTTTTACGAATTATATAAAAAGAATATGATGAAAGAGTTCGAAGAGGGTGCTTTATTGATTGTCTACGGCTTTTATCTCTCCTACATCGGCTACATGCTTTTTCCGGCAATTGGTCCGCGGTTTACACTGCATGATTTCAATTCATTAAACACCGATCTGCCCGGACTTTTTCTTACACCGTATCTCCGGGAGTTTATCAATTCCGGCGGCGGAGTCAGTGCCGGCAGCAATCCTATTCTTTCAGTTCATAGAGATGCATTCCCAAGCGGACATACGCAGCTTACGCTGACTGCCATGTATATTGCGTTTAAAAATAAGACAACAATCCGATGGGGATTACTGATTGCCGGATCGCTATTGATCATTTCCACAATTTATATGCGGTATCATTATGCAATCGATGTTTTTGCGGGGGTGATATTTTTTCTGCTCACAATTTGGGGCGGAAAAAAAATTCACCAATGGTGGGTCTAGCAATAGAAAATTTCTTGCAGTCAAATCGAATTTTTGCTATATTTGATGGCGCTAAAGACCATTCCGATGCATGGGGATG
This sequence comes from Ignavibacteriales bacterium, assembly GCA_037443785.1. Taxonomy (GTDB): domain Bacteria; phylum Bacteroidota; class Ignavibacteria; order UBA10030; family UBA8401; genus JAQUOA01. Next base: position 12,120 of record JBBINR010000064.1, read on the forward strand.
GTTTTTCAGTCTTACGGTGGCCATAGTTCGAAAACGTCCCGCGAATGTTTTTTATGAGCGGCTGACGTTTTCAGAATCCCGTTAAAAATCTTATACTTTTAAACGGGATCTATGACACAGCCAAACAAGTTTTTTCATGGTGGCCATAGTTCAGTTGGTTAGAACGCCAGGTTGTGGCCCTGGAGGCCGTGGGTTCAAGTCCCACTGGTCACCCCAAAGATCAATGGTCAATGAACAATTAACAATGACCGATGAAGAGCAAAGAAAATAGTTGTTTTTAATTGTTCACTGATAATTGGTAGTTGTGTTGCTCTCATCGTCTAGGGGTTAGGACACGAGCTTTTCAAGCTTGTAACACGGGTTCGATTCCCGTTGAGAGTACTATATAAATCAATGACTTACAGTCGTTGGTACTTCCTTACAGGTCGACTGCTA
>JBBINR010000065.1:0-10840 GCA_037443785.1 Ignavibacteriales bacterium
GCTGAATTATTCAATCAACCGGCAATTGAGGCGGCGATGAAATGGAAGTTTACTCCTGCAATCATGAACAACGGTCCGGTTGCAGTGTGGGTGTCAATTCCATTCAAGTTCAGATTGAATCAAGGGCGATAATCGATCTCGATGGATCCTGCAAAAATTTTTGTGTATTTCGGGTATGTGATGTCGGCGATCTTTGCAATATTGGGTGTCTTTGTTCTTTTTTTCTTTCCGGAGCATTTACACCTGCCCGACCGATTCAGGGTGATGTTTGGTATTATGTTGTTGCTGTACGGAATCTATCGCTTTTTCTCTCTGCGAATTAAACAACGTCAACAAGAAAATGAAGAACGCCAGTTTCGTTAAACCAATCAATCTGGCACTCGTTTGCATCCTCGCAATATTTGTCAATTCATGTTCTGAAGAACCGCGTGAAACTCCTACACAAGGGAGTCTCACGATGATTACATCGGAAGATGTCTATCCGGTCATCGATTCGCAAGTGCAGGATTTCATCCGCATTTATAACAAAACGAAAGTGACCAATCTTCGTTCTTCGACACGGGATGCAATTGTCCAGCTCTTAAATGACAGTGTAAAACTGATCGTCAGTTCGCGAGAATTTAACGCGGAAGAAAAAAATATTGTCGAAAGAAATTCTCTTGAAGTTTCTTCAACGAAGATCGCCTATGACGGTATTGCGGTTCTTTCCAATACAAAGAATGATCTCTCGAGAATTACTATTGAAGAATTGAAATGGATCCTTACCGGGAAAATTGATCGTTGGTCGAAAGTGAAGGAATCGAATCTGACCAGTGCTATCGTTGTTGGAATCGGAGATATTAACAGCGGGGTGTATGAATATGTGAAGCATCGGATTGCGCAGGATTCTACTTTTGCATCAACTGTCGTTCAGTGCGCTTCTTCTTCCGATGTGATTTCATTCGTTCATTCACATCCGAATGCGATTGGATTCGTCGGAATAAGTTGGCTCAATCAACAGCCGGACGATGTTCGTGCGTTGGCAATCGGCGACCCTGCATTTAAGAGCGACAGCACGTCGAATGTTCTCGAATATTTTGCTCCGTACCAGGCACATATCTATCGAAATTTTTATCCGTTGAGCAGGGCGATTTATGTCTATGTTCATAATGCAGGAAAGGGTGTTGCGTTGGGATTTACTTCGTTTGCAGCAGGTAACCAGGGGCAAAAAATTATCGTGAAAAACGGTCTTGTTCCGGCGACATTGCCGGTTCGTTTAGTTCAGCTTAACAACCCACTTGAAAAGGAATAATGATGAAGTTTTTTCTCTCGATATCACTGACAGTGATAATGTCACTTTCAGTTTTTGCGCAGCCAGAACTTGAAAAAGGGAAAGCAGCTTTTCAGAAACAATCGTATGATGATGCGATAACAATTTTTCAGAGCTTTCTTTCGCAGAATACACGGAATGTGGAAGCGAATTTTTATCTTGGTGAATCGTATCGCATGAAAGGCGATCTGCAAAATGCTCAAAATGCGTTGGAGCGTACGCTCGATTTTAATGACGAGTATGAACCGGCGCTTGCATCGCTGATTCGTGTCTACGGCAAATTAGGATTATGGGATAAAGCTCAGAAGAAATATAATGAAGCAGCAAAGTATAATAAGAAAGGTGTCGCTGCTCCGCTCGCATTTGCACAAACGTATTTAGAAACTGATTCACTTGACAAAGCATCGATTTATTTTTCAAAAGTTAAAGATAATGAAGAGAAAAATGCTGATGCGTATGTGGGACTTGCCGAAGTATATGCACGGCAGAATGTTATCGTCCTTGCAGTCGATAATCTCCGCACCGCGACACAAATTAGGCCCGGCGATCCGACACTGTGGTATAAGCTTGCATCGACAATTTTGAAGAATCGGAGTTTAAATGCGGACCAAATTCGCGAAGTAACCGCTGCTCTTCAAAAATCAATCGATCTTGATCCAAAAAATGAAAAAGCAGTCTTTGATGCCGCCAACACATTTTATCGCATTAAGTATTGGCGGGAAGCGGCCAGTTTCTTCCAGAAATATGTTGAGTTGAAAAAGGACAATCCTGAAGCGTGGGAGAAATATGGAACAGCCGCCTTCAATGCAAAAGCATTTACTGACGCCATCCCTGCTTTGGAAAAAGCAATTGCGATGAATAAAAATGTTTTCGACCTAAAAATGATGCTGGCCAACGGGTATTATTTTTTACAAGATTTTAAAAAATCCATTGATGTGTTTAAAACCCTTCCCCCTGATTCCCTTGGGAAAGATGAATATTACCGTATTGGAGTTTCATACTACAAGCTTAAAGATACGAGCAATGCGTTGGCAAATTTTGAGATCGCAAACCAAAAAGACACGGTTGCTGCTATTGCGGCCGGTGATCTAGCAGGAATTTACGTTGGACAAAAGAAATATGATCATGCGGTGAAGCAGTACGAGAAACTCTTAGTAAGAGATCCCGAAAATGTAACGGCATTGTTCTTTATCGGTTTTTCTCATAGTGTGCTTGGGAATATTGAAGCCGCAAAAAATTACTTTCAAAAATTTGTTATGCGCCGTCCGACAAACATTATGGGAAGGACATACCTTGCGCAGATGTATAGCCTGGAAGATTCCGTTGATATTGCCAGCGAACAGTACAACATTGTTATTGCGCTGGCCGATAGTTCAATGAAAGCAGAGTCGGATCCCAAAAAAATTGCTTCGTCTGCACAGTCAATCGTTGGTGCGTATCGCGCTTTAGCGCTTTTTGATTACAAGGCAAAAAATTTCAAGCTTTCGATTGAAAAATTACTGAAGGGAGTTGCGCTGGAACCGAAAAATAAACCGGATGAAGCTCTTCACTTGTTTTTAGCCCAAATGTATGCAGTGTACAGCGGCGATCCGCAATTGCTGGCGGAAGAAGCACGGGGAATCAAAAAGAAAGCATGCGATGAGTATAAATTTGTTCTTAAGATCAATCCCAAAAATCCCAATGCAAAAAAAGAATCGGCGCAAATGGGATGTGAAAACTAAATCTCTCACAATCATTTATTAACCAGGTGATCTATGAAAAAACCATTTATTAATCCTTTTTTCCTTTACGCCATTGCCGCGGTGATAGGATTGGCAGCAGTATTTTCTTCATGCAAAAAGAAATTAGAAGCTCCGGTGATCGCCGAATGGGAAACCCATCAGGATGTGATCAACGGTTCTGAAGTGCAATCGCCCAAGGGGTGGTTGTTTATGGCTGATCCGAAGAGCAAAAAAATCTATTCTTCGCAGGTTGTGTCCACGAAATTTTACGAAGTGTATTCTGCTGGTTCGACAACAATCGGCGATGATGAAGGCGGCATCGAGATAGAAATTAGTTCGACATCATTTAAAGATGCAGGCGTTGGGTCATTAGATGCGTATAAAGCGAAAGTGAAAGAAGATTATGCACCGTTTAATCTTGGTGCTGAACAACCTGCAATAGTTGCAAAAGAAAATGGAGTTTCGTATTCGTACAAAGTCAAAGTTGGAAAAGATGTTAACTTGCAGGGGATGAAAATGGTTGTGGCCCATGACAGTGCGTTTTATATTGTCAGTGTGGCAGGGTTCAATGACTATTACGAAGCGTATAAACCGATTCTGGATAAGATTGTTGAATCGATCAAGTTGCCGAGACCGAAAGAAAATTACAAAGATCCAAACGAAGCATCGAAACCGTCTCCCGATTTTACAAAATTCAGCAATGATTTTGTTGAACTCGAACATCCCGCAAATTTTGAAGTGACATTCCCAAAAGCAAAGGGTGGAGCGATTCATACACTGCATATTGAAGGATTACGAAAAGACTGCACCATTGACCTTGATGTCTTTCCTACAAAGACCGATAAAGGTCAAGTGAAGTTTGAAAAATTTGTTGAAGACAACAAAGTAAAATTTAAACCAAAATCGACAGGTTCTGCAACAATTGACGGTATCAATGCGGTGACAGCGAACGCGGCTCCTCCAGCAAACAATATTGACCGCAAAGTATTTTTCGTTACCAAGGGTGAAAAAATATATCAAATTGTTTTGACCTGGTACAAGCCGATGGTTGAATTTCAGCCTGCATTTGAAAAAGTTGTTGCATCACTGAAGCTTAAATAACAAAACGTAATTTATCCATTCAGCCCTGAGGCAGGATTTGTCTCAGGGCTTTTTTTTAGGACGATGTCATGAATATGAAAGACCTTCCGATCGGAAAACAATTTCCCCGCGTCGTGAATTCTATTATTGAAATACCAAAAGGGAGTAGAAATAAATACGAATATGATGTTGACCTTGAAGTCTTTAAGTTAGACAGGGTTTTATATTCCTCAATGGTGTATCCTGAAGCGTACGGTTTTGTTCCGAGCACCTTATGGGATGATGGTGATCCACTGGATATTTTTGTTTTTATTGATCAAGCATTGACGACCGGGGTGTTGGTTGAAGCAAAACCTGTCGGTATTTTACGCATGCGGGATGAAAAAGGTTCTGATGATAAAGTGCTGTCGGTGGCAACCGGCGATCCTACATATGGATCTATTCATGACATCAATGATGTTCCCAAACATTTATTGATAGAGATTGAACATTTTTTCATCAACTACAAAAAACTTGAAGGAAAACATGTCGAAAGCTTCGGCTGGGATAACGCAATGATGGCTCATGAAGCAATTCGCCACGCTCACGATGCCTATAAAAAGAAATTGAAGAAAAAGAAAAAATAACTCAGTGAAATTTACACAACCAATTGCAATTATTGGTGCAGGAGCTGTTGGAAGTTCAATGGCTTATGCTTTATTTGACCGGCGCGTTAAAATTGACGGAATTTATTCCGAACGCGGTGCCTCGGCCCGCCGTGTTGCAAAACAAGTAAAAACAAAAAACTTTGGGACACTGCGCGATATCAAAAAGATTGAGGGAATTGTTATCCTCGCGGTTCCTGATTCTCGTATCAAGAGTGTGGCAGACGAATTATCGTCGAAGCAAACCTCTTTTCAGGGAAAGACAATATTCCATGTTTCAGGCGCTTTAACATGTGACGAACTTTCATCCTTAAAGACAAAGGGCGCTTCCGTTGGTTCATTTCATCCGATGCAGACCTTTCCTCGAAATGTGACGACATCATTGGATGGCATTTGGTGCGCTATTGAAGGCGATCCAATTGCTCTGCGAGTCATGAAACAATTCGCAAAATTTTTGGGCGTAAATATTTTTACAATTCCGAAAGAGGCAAAAGTTCTGTATCATACAGCAGGGATTTTCGCTTCAAATTATGTGGTCACAGTGATGTCCGTTGTGGAAGAAATCGCTGCTGTGCTGAAACTATCTCCTGAAAAAATTAAAAAAATTTATTACCCGATTATGCTACAAACGATGAATAATGTTATGCGTGCTACGCCGGAGAAGTCGTTAACAGGACCGATTGTACGCGGCGATGTAGAGACGGTGAAAAAACATCTTAATGCGCTGGGGAAAGGGAAATTGAATCATCTCGTTCCCTTATACTCTGCGCTTGGAATTGAAACAGTGCGATTAGCAAAGCGGAAAAATGCACATCATTTTTAGAGAATTTTTAAATGTTTGTTGATTAAAATATGCGTATAGATTATCACACACACAATGAATTGTGTAAACATGCCGACGGCACGCTTGAACAATATGTTCAACAGGCAATCAAGCTTGGGCTGAATGAAATTGGTCTTTCAGACCATTCACCGATGCCGAACGATTGGGATATCGAAGTCCGCATGTTCGAAGAACAATTCTGGTCAATCTATAAACCGGAAGTTCTTCGTTTGCAAGAAAAGTATAAAGATCAGATTACAATAAAATTTGCCCTTGAAGGCGATTTTTTCCCGGGAACCGAACAGTGGGTGAAAGAATTTAACACCGAGAACAATTTTGACTATTTGATTGGTTCAGTTCATTACCTTGGTGAGTGGGGTTTTGATAATCCTTTGTATGTCGGCAAATTCAATGAAGTTGATATCGATCAGGTGTATGTATCGTATTACGATCATATTAAACGATCGGCTCAATCCGGATTATTCGATATTATTGGTCATTGCGATCTCGTAAAAAAATTCGGTCATCGTCCGACAAAAAACATCGACGAGATTCTGCGGAGCACGATGAAAACAATAAAAGATTCCGGAATGGTCGTGGAAATCAACACCTCTGGTTTACATAAACCTGTAAAGGAACAATATCCGAGTGAGCACATTCTGAAGATTGTTTCGGAATATAACATTCCACTCACTATTGGTTCGGATGCGCATTCACCTTCTCACGTCGGTCGCGATTTTGAATTGGCTAAGCAACTGGTCGAAAAATATGGAAAAGGAAAAATTTCTATTTTTACGAAAAGACAGCGAAGTGAAGTACCGATGAGTTAATTATGGTAGATAAACGAATTTATATCATAGCTGCGTTAGCTGTTGTTGGGATAATTCTTACATTCATCAAAGAATCAACCAAGAGCAATGCAAGCGATCAGTATGAAGCTGTTTCATCTTCAAAGAATGAAATTCCGGACGAACGAATTGTTCAAATGGCTGATACCACGCTTCGATCACTTGGGGTCAAAAAAGAAAATATTCGTCCGATTAAAAACAGAAATGATATGCGGGTTTTTTATTCGCAAGGATTTGATGTGTTGAATTTTGTGGGTGCAATGAAAGATTCTTTGGAAAATTTCAATGCTACAGTTTTTTCTGTTGATAATGCGAAGGAACGCTCTTCAGTCGTTCAAATCAAAAAAGAAGATGTGATCTTGAAAAGTTTTGTGTTTAGCAAAGAACCGGTGACAAAGCCAAAAACTGCAGCGTCTTCGGTGCAAAAGAAAGGAGTTTCACCATCAGTAAAGAAGCAAATCAAACGGCAATAATGGATAAAGTCGTGTCGCTCGCAAAGCGGCGTGGTTTTGTTTTTCAATCCAGTGAAATCTACGGCGGACTGAATGGCTGCTGGGATTACGGTCCACTTGGCGTGGAATTATTGAACAATGTGAAGCAGGCATGGTGGCGGTCGATGACTTTTCGCGATGATGTGGAGGGAATTGATGCAGCGATCTTAATGCATCCGCGTGTATGGGAAGCATCCGGCCACGTTGCAAACTTTACCGATCCGATGGTGGATTGCAAACAGTGTAAAGCCAGGTATCGAGTCGATGTATTGTTAGATGAGATGTCTCTGAAAAAAAGAAAAGATATTCTTCGGGAAATGTTCCCAAATGAGTTTGAAGGACAACAAAAAGATGAACGTATTGAAACTGAGTTCACGGCACGATTTGCAAATGATGCAGTTGTTGCCGAAGCACTGAAGAAATCTGTTCCGTGTCCCAACTGCGGCAATAAAGGAACATTTACAGAAGCCCGTCAATTCAATTTGATGTTCAAAACATTTGTTGGTCCGGTGGAAGACACAAACAATGTTGTATTCCTCCGGCCCGAAACTGCGCAAGGAATTTTCGTGAATTTTTTGAACGTGCAAAGTGCGTCGAGACAGAAACTCCCTTTCGGGATTGCACAAATTGGCAAGGCGTTCCGCAACGAGATTAATACGAAATATTTTCTTTTCCGCACGCGTGAGTTTGAGCAGATGGAAATGCAGTATTTTGTAAAACCGGGGGAAGAAGATAAATTTTTCGAATACTGGCGGGAGCAGCGTTTGCAATGGTTTCTTGATCTCGGGATGAAACGAGAGAATCTTCAATGGCATAAGCATGAAAAACTTGCTCATTATGCGAAAGCCGCATTCGATATCGAATTCAAATTCCCGTTTGGTTGGGGAGAAATCGAAGGAATTCACAGCCGTACGAATTTCGATCTCTCGCAGCATGAACAATATTCCGGCAAAGCGATGAAGTATTATGACGAGCAGACGAAAGAAAAATTTGTTCCGTTCGTTATTGAAACATCTGTCGGTGCCAGCCGATCGTTCATGGCATTCCTTGTCGGTGCGTATGATGAAGAAATGGTGGAAGGTGAAATGAGAACCGTTCTTCATTTCCATCCGAAGCTAGCGCCAATGAAAGCGGCAATTCTTCCGCTTGTCAATCGCGACGGTATGGATGATATTGCAAAGAAGATGACAAAAGATCTTCAAAAATATTTCCGTGTGTTTTATGATGACAGCGGGGCAATCGGCAGGCGCTACCGGCGGCAGGATGAAATTGGAACGCCGTATTGTTTTACAATTGACTCGCAGACGCTGCAGGATCAAACCGTTACCGTGCGGGAACGTGATTCGATGAAACAAGAACGCATCGGGATGAGTAGTGTCAGAGAATATTTACTTGAACGCATTTAATGGGATGAATTCAATGATCAAAAATATTTTTGTCAATTCCGAATTGGAATATCTTAGGGCGGGATGGAGGATCGGAATTTTTATTCTGATAATGGCTGCCTGCGGCTTTATCATTACGGCTCCAATCCTCTATGTTGTAAAAATGATTCCCGTGATCAATACTGCCGGCACCCAGTTATTCTTTTCGTATTTCGGAATAACAATTGCGACGGCACTTACGCTTCGGTTTGTCGATAAGCGCCCGTTCGTTTCGATCGGTTTGCCCATCAACAAAAGCTCAATGAAAGAATTGTCTATCGGATTGTTGCTTGGGTCGGGAATGATGACGCTGATTTTTGTTATCGAATACGCTGCAGGAATGGTTCATATTGAATTCCGCGCTTTGACAATTCAACAGCAAGCTGGAATCTTTTTTAATAGTTTTTTTCTCTATGTCGTTGTTGGATATGGTGAAGAGCTTTTGTTTCGCGGCTATATTTTACAAATATTTGCCGAAGGATCAAGTAGATTGATTTCAGCACTTTTCTTTGCAGTTCTATTCGCTTTCGCTCATTCGAAAAACCCCAATGCTTCATTATTCGGATTAATCAACGTCGGCTTTGCGGGAATTTGGCTTGCACTCGCATATTATAAAACCAATGCTCTGTGGCTTCCAATTGGTATGCATATCTCTTGGAATTTTTTTCAGGGATTTATTTTCGGATTTCCGGTCAGCGGAACGACATCCGACAAGGAGCAAATTGCAAAAGCAGTTCAATCAGGTGCGGAATGGATTACGGGAGGTAATTTTGGTCCCGAAGGGGGTGCCTTGGCAACACTCATGCTCGTCGTATCTTCGGCCTTCATTTATTTCTCTCCGTGGATTACATCATCGACATCTGCCTGGATGTACGGAAACTGGAGAGATGCAAGACGCACGGAGGTCCTGCAACGGCACGCACTATCTACAGAACCAATCTCCGAAGCTACGTGAAAATATTCTTCCTGATAATATTCATCGCTGTAATTGGTTCGACATCTCAAGCACAATGGCTTACATCGCCTGATTTTAAAGAGCATGCTCAAAAGGGAATTAATTTTGTGTATGATCTTGACTTTGAGCGTGCTCAGATAGAATTTGAATTTCTTGCTCAGCATTATCCATCTCATCCGGCAGGAAAATTTTTTCTTGCCATGATCGATTGGTGGTCGATTCTTTTAAATGTGGACGATGAATCTCATGATGATGCCTTTGTCAAGAAACTGGATGGCGTGATAGAGCTGTGCGATAGTTTGCTGGATAATGATGATAACGATGTTGTCGCGTTGTTTTTCAAAGGTGGAGCGCTCGGATTTCGCGGTCGCTTGCGTGCCAATAGAAGCAGTTGGATTAAAGCAGCAAACGACGGCCGATTAGCGCTGCCGATTGTTCAACAAGCCTATAAAATCGCTCCTGACAATAAGGATATTCTTCTTGGCATTGGAATCTATAATTATTATGCTTCGACGATACCGGAGCGATATCCAATTGTGAAACCGGTGATGATTTTTTTCCCGGCTGGAGATAAGAAAAAGGGGATTCAACAATTGTGGGAAGCCTCCTTGAATGCGGAGTTTGCAGCGATTGAAGCAAAATATTTTTTACTTCAGCTTCATTTTACATACGAGCGCCAATACGATACGGCGTATTCGCTCGCAAGCTCTTTGCTTTCGGCGTTTCCGAATAACGCAATCTTCCATCGCTATCTCGGAAGATCGGCATTTATGCTCCAGAAATATGATGAAGCGGTAAAGATTTTTTCCGAAATTTTAACACGCTGCGGCCGACACCAGCGGGGATACACACCGCTCGCGAGAAGAGATGCGGTTTATTATCTTGGATTATGTAAAATGAATTCGAGAAATTATGACGAAGCGCTCCAGTTTCTGTATGAATCAGATGAATTTTCCCGTGAACTGGATACCATTGAACAATCTGGTTATATGGCAATGACGAATTTGAAAATTGGCATGATCTACGACATCCAAAAAAAACGACAATATGCAATCATGCAGTATCAAAAAGTTCTTGATATGAAGAAATTTGAAGCAACGCATGAACTTGCGCAGCGGTATTTAAAATCACCTTATACACCATGAATGTGACGATTATAATTATTATTGCGGGGATTGTCGCAGCCGGGGCGGAGATTTTGGGCGGTGCTCTTGTTGCGTGGAAAAGAGAAATTTCAAAAAGGATACAGGAATACTTGATCGCCCTCGGCGCAGGATTTCTTTTGGCACTCGTAATGATTGATTTGCTTCCAGAAAGCATCCAAAATATCGGCGTGAGCGCTCCAGTCTGGATGCTCGTCGGTTTTAGTGTCATCCATTTTGTGGAACATACCATTGTGAAGCACTTACATTTTGGTGAAGAGACCCATAGCGATGTGATGGTCTCAAAAATTGCAAGTTACTCGGCCTTTTGGGGATTATTCATTCATGCATTTTTTGACGGGCTGGCGATTTCGGCGGGAAAGATTGTAATACATTCCCGCCG
>JBBINR010000066.1:0-10490 GCA_037443785.1 Ignavibacteriales bacterium
ACTGGTCTAGTTAGCAGAGCTTGGCCAGGTGTGATAACCACTGCAACCCACTGCCAGCAATAGCTTATACCGGCTGTTAGCGGTTCGGCGTTTTAATCCTCAGATAGGCAATAAATATCCATATCAATTTCTGCATTAATTTCGGCTAAGATTTTTTGAATAAGGAGAATTAGCGTAATGCATCTTTTTAAGAATATAAATAAAATTGATTTTATGGGTAAGAGATACATTTGGTATACGGTTTCTCTTATTACTCTTGTTGTAGGAGTTTTCGGAATTATTTTCAAAGGCTTGACCTTTGGAATAGATTTTCTTGGCGGCACAGAGTTGTTAGTTCGGTTCGATAATGCTCCGGCTGTAGTTGATATTCGCACAGCAATGGACAAAGTAGGATTCAAAGGGAGTGAAATTAAGATGTTTGGCAACCCGAACGATATTTTGATTTTCACGCGTGAACAGTCAGGTGGTGCCAAGATTGCTGAACAAATCCGGGCAGAATTACAAAAAGAATTTCCGTCCAATAAGTTCACCGTACTACGGGAAGATAAAATAGGACCAAAAGTCGGTGCTGAACTGCGACGGAACGCCATTTATGCCGTTGGAGCAACACTCTTGATCATTATGATCTACGTCGGATTTCGGTTTAAATTTATTTACGGCGTTGCAGGCGTTATTGCCCTGTTCCACGACGTAATCGCAACACTTGGCTTTATCGTTCTCTTTAACGGTCTTTCTCCCCATCTGAATTTGGAAATTAATCAAACAATAATGGCGGCATTTCTAACTCTCATTGGTTTCTCTATCAATGACACCGTTATTGTTTTTGATCGCATCAGAGAAAATCTCAAAATTCATAAAGCCGATTCCCTTTTTGCCATAATGAATCGATCTATCAATGAAACATTGAGCCGTACGATTATTACCAGCGGAACTGTTATTCTGGTCTTAATCGTTTTGATTATCTTTGGCGGAGAGGTAAACCGAGGTTTTGCATTCACATTCTTTATCGGGACAATTTTGGGGACATATTCTTCAATCTATGTTGCCAGTGCCATTGTACTCGATTACTCAACCCGAGCGGATAGAAAAAAACAATAATCACGAGAAACCGTTATGAAACTTTCATCAAAAGAAGTCAGTGGAGTTGTAGTCATTAAGATGGACGGCAGTATGCTCGGCGGTCCTGAAGCTTCAGAATTAAACAGCACACTCCACAAATTGCTCGATGGGAAAAAGAAAAAGGTCATCGTCGACCTCAGCGGAGTTTCTTTGATGAACAGTTCAGGACTTGGCATGCTGATTGGCGGAGTAACAACAATGCGAAACGCCGGGGGTGATTTGAAAATTGCCGCGGCAACAGAGAAAGTTCGCCAGGTTTTTAAGATTACGAAAATCAGCAATGTTATCGAGCTTCACGATTCGGTAAATACGGCCGTCGGAAGTTTCAAGTAAGAAGATAGTACCATGAACAAGAAAAAGGCGATCGATGATCGCCTTTTTTATTACTTCCTAATCAATCGAACTTCCTTGATAATATCACCCACCATAATCTTGTCAACGACATTTAAATCTCTTGTATAACCAAAAATAGAATAGCGCCCATCTAGATGCGGCGTGGAGCAATGGGTAACAAACCATTGAGAGCCTTCGGTATCTTTTCCTGCGCTTGCAACTCCTACAGCCCCAGTTGAATACCTTGTATAGGGAGAAACCTCCGTCCGAATTGAATATCCGGGCCCGCCGGAACCATTGCCAAGAGGATCGCCGCCTTGAATTACAAAATTACTCACTACTCGATGGAATGTTAGTCCGTTGAAAAATTTCTTTTGTGCAAGAAGTATAAAATTCAACGTCGTCATTGGTGCGGCATCCGCGCAAAAAACAATCCGAATTGTTCCTGCTGATGTAAAAACATCTGCCCCAGAATATTTATTCAACAGAACAATGTCACCCTGTTTATAAAACGGATTGTATGCGTTTGGATTAGCAATAAATTGAATCGGAGAAGGCTTCCCAGTTATTATTTGATACACACGCTCCGCATTCTGTCTCAGAACCTGATCGCCATCAACCAATCCTTTTTCGATCGAAACTAATGCCGTAGAATCTTTCATTTCGGCAAAAACATTTAATATTTCTACCATTGGTTCTACATCGTTCCCGCTATTCATCTCATTGAATGCCGCAATCAAGTCATCTAAATATTTTTTTCGAAGCTCAAGGGAAAACAACGTATCTTGAAAAGTAATTGCAATTTGATAGGATATGCCTGCATCCTGTCGTCGAAACAAAGGGATAATTTTATCTAAGAATTTTTCTTGTTCGTTCACCTCGGCCGTCCGAACAATATTTTGGTATGCTTCTAACGCTGCAATAATATTTTTCGAATTACCGCTTTCAAGAAACCCTGCAACACTGGAAATCCCTTCTGATGATTTTGTCTCTCCAATTGCTCTAATGATATATGGTGTAAGCGTGGCGTCAATATCCATCAACGGATATAATAAAGTTAGTGCACGGTTTCCTCCCCGTTTTCCAATAATCAATGCAGATTCGCCTCGTTGGCGAAATGAATATTTTGATGAATTGGAAAGAATGGCTGCAAAAGTTCCTCGTACCCTTTCAAACTGATCATTTGAAAATAATCCATCCAGCGCCGTTAATGCCGTTAAAGAAACATGCTCGTTTCTATCGTCAATCAGCGCACGAAGGCGATCAATCACATCATCGGATTGTGTGTTTCGCAAGGCCCGAATCACACTAACGCGAATTTTCCAATCATATTTTTTACCGCACAACTTTATCAATTCACGTTTGACATCCTCATCGGTCGAATTGCCAAAGAGTGAAACAGTCCACATGATAATTTCTGATGAGGGTGATTTCAAATTCTTCAATAAACTATGTTTATAATTCTTTGCAATCGCCGAATCATTCATTCTCATCAATGCATACGTTGACCAATAAACGGATTTGTCTTCATCAATCATTGACACCAGAAAGCGGATCACAGATTCGTTTTTGATCTTTCTATTTGCAAAGCGGGCACACGCAAGCGGGATTGCACTTTGTTGTCCCGGATTCAAGGAATCACTCATTGCAATAAGAGATAAAAGGTCGTCATTGATTCCGCAGAAACCGATCGACTGAGCCAACTCGTTAAGTACTGCTTGATCTTTTTCTATAGCAAACTGTGCAAACAAGTCACTAATGCCATCATGCTTTCCGAACATTCCCAATGCGAAGGCAGCCATTAACCGGACTTTGGGTGATGGATCATGTAATAAAAAAACAACTTCTTTGTGCGCCGTCGTATCTTGAATATTCGCAAGGGCAAGCAATGCCAACTCCCGCTCACGTTCTTTTGTTGAATGGAGATACGAGAACAATTCGGGTGAATGTTCAACACGCTTATCTTGAAGAATTCGAATGGCAAAATCAGACTCAGATTGTGCGACGAGAAGAAAAGGAAAAAAAAGAATAATACCGATAGAAATGACTCTATTCTTCATGATCCCTCAACAGGCAGGTGGAAAAGTAATTGAGCATTTATAGTCGTTCGACGCGCTACCTCTTCGACAGGTAGATTCACAGCTTCTGCAATTTTTTGTGCAATCAACGGAATATATACAGGCTCGTTCCTTTTTCCACGGTGTGGAACGGGTGTCAGATACGGTGAATCGGTTTCAACCATAAGATTAGCAATCCCAATCTCTCTAAGAGTTTCCACCATCGCCGTATTTTTTTTGAATGTGACTGGTCCCGGATATGAAACAAAAAATTGATGATCGAATAATACTTTTGCCTGCTGCGCATTGCCGGTAAAGCAATGGAAAACCCCTCGTTTCCCTTCCCGCCGCCATTCAGGATTTTTCGCCGTATAATGTGTGACAATATCAATAGCATCCTGCATGGAATCACGTGTGTGAACTACAATGGGAAGGTTTTTCCTGATTGCAAATTCAATCTGCAGCGAAAATATTTCCTTTTGATAATCCCGGGAATGCGTATCGTAAAAATAATCGATACCAATTTCACCAATTGCAACAACCTTGGGATGAGAAACCATTCTCTCAATTTCCTTAAAGTGATCGTTGCTGTAATGTTCGAGGTCTAAAGGATGAAAACCGATGCAAACAAAAATAGGCGGGAATTTTTCTGCAAGTTCAATTGCACGTTTGGCTGTGGCATGATTTGTTGCAGGAACGATAAACGTCTTTACCCCAACGGATTCTGCTCGAGCAATCACTTCAGAGATATCGTTTTGATAATCTTCGTAAAAAAGATGGCAATGAGTGTCAATAAACATTTTTATACCAATAATACCAGCCGGACGTCTTTTTCCAAAATGAAAATGCAGACGCTCCGCTGAAAATTTGAATTCGCCGGATCTTTAGAAAATCCGACCAGAAATTTCTCCGCCCGTCGTCAATTGTAACGGCAAAGTGATAACCGGATTTTCTGACGATTGCTTTAACCTGTTCGGATACCGTTCCATGAGGATAAGCAAACGTAATGATGGCGCTTTGTATTTGTTCTTGTAAATTTAAACGTGAACCTTGGGTTTCCTTCGATACTTCTTCATCATGCAACAAGTTTAATTTTGTTCCGGTTGCACCATAAGAACCAATTTCTATTCCCAAGCACGACATTTCAATCAGCTGTTCTGCTCCAAGAAACGGAGACTGATCAGTCTTTTGCGATAGGACAAAAAAGACTCCCGTCATTCCATATTTCAGCAGCAGAGGATAAGCAGTCTGATAATTTTCTTCAAACCCGTCGAACGTTAAAACGATTGGCTTCTCAGGGATTTTTAATTTGAACTGTATTATTCGTTGAAGATCGATAAATGTCAGAGGCGTGAATTTATTTTTCTTTAAAAAGGATAGTTGCCGTTCAAATTCGTATTGTGAAATTATCCGTTCGGTTCCTTCATTAGGAATAATTTTATGATACAACAGAACGGGAAGTTCATGAATCCCATTCTTTAACGCACAGGCTTCGGCGTAGACGGCATCCAAGGCAGGAGCTACGTTCGTTATATTAAATTCGGATTCAATAAAGTCTCTCCCCCATCCATTTTTAAATTCAATTTTTTCATTAAGCACTGAAACAATATCATTTGCGGTGGCAATGGTATCAATTGGCTGACGCTTATCCAAATCACCGAAATTTGTGGCGACAGCAGCCTCTTTCGTTTCTTCAGAAAGAATCCCGACATAATTCGATTCCCCGACAGCCACAACCCGAGCACCACAGGCCAGTGCTTCCATTGCTACACGACCTGAACCAACAACAACATCGGCAGTTTGGTAAATCTCTTGAACGTTGCGGGAAAACCCTTTTGGTATGATAAAGTCTTTTCCAACACGTTTATTGGTTTTTTCAATTGTTGGAAGGATTTTACTTTTTTCATTCATTCCGCCAATAATATGAATTTCAACTTCAGGAATTTTTTCAAGAATTTTGGGAAAGGATTCTTCGATCAATTTTAACAAGGTATCGCCTTTAAAACCCGAAAGGCGTCCAACGTAGGCAACGATTTTTTTTTGACCATTGTGCTCACACTTTTGGTAATTCCAAGAATCTAAATTAATTCCATTTTTTACCAACGAGAGCTTATCCAACGAATATTTGAGATCGTAATTCAAATGAGAGTAAATTGTTTTACACACGGCAACCAATTTCTCTCCATAGATGGGAAAATTCTTTGATGAAAAATGAATATGCTGCTGTGCATGAATATGCGAGACAAGCGGTGTTTTTCCTTTCCGCGTCGCAAAATATGACACCCAGCTTGCGGCGCGGGAATGCGCATCGATAACATGGATATTATGTTTACGAATGAATTGCTTAAGAAAGGAAATGTTTGCAAACCGTTGTTTTAAATCCCTTTTTCCGATCGGGTGCAGAAAAACTGTCGCCTTCGTTGTTGTTTGGAATGTATCCGAAATAATAAAGACCGTATGGCCGTTTTTGATTTGTTCATCCGCAAGTGTCGCGGCAAACGTTTCGGCACCATTCACTTCAAATTGTGAAAGGACGTGAAGAATATTCATTGAAGCAAACCTTCCACACTCACCATCACCTGTCGCGGCGGAGACATATTGCCGATCAATTCAGCATAATTGTAATTTAACAGATTGTTGATATGTACCCCAATCCGTATCGGAAATGATTGATCAAACGATGTCATCGAAATAAATGAATCCAATAAATACACAGGAACTCTTTCTGAACCATTGTTAATAGGCGCAAGGCGCACTAATACATCATCGATCTGTTCGATACGACTAATATATCGAAAATCTGCGCCAATATTAAATTGCTGATACATAAATGAAGAACTTATGCCGGCGATATGTTTTGGGCGAAATCGTAAAAATACTTTTGTGTTTTTATCGATCGCCGAATTATAGTTATAGTGCATTTCACCACTCAGCCGTTGATTGAAAAAATTCATCCGAACACTTGTTTCGAATCCTTGGATCAACGCCTGTGTGATGTTTTGAAATTTTGCCACTGCGGATGTTTTGCTCACGGAAGAATCCAATCCTGCACTTACCTCAATAAAATTTGAATAGTCGTTACGGAACACGGCGGCATCGATCAAAAGATGTTCGGAAAATGCATGTGAAATTCCAATTTCATACGACCATCCCCGTTCGGGTTTTAGTGCGGTATTTGGAATAACAAGTATCGAGCTTCCGGTATTTGAAGTTGATGAGTAGTATTCTGCTACAGAGGGAGCCCGAAATCCGCTTCCAATTGACGCACGAAGTGTTGTTCCTTGCTTTACATGATACCGTGCACCAAATTTTGGATTGAGTTGTTGATATGAATCTAATCCAATGACACGATGAACATCATACCTCAGTCCATACGTAAGCGTCAAATCCTTTTCAAAAGAATATTCGTGCTGTAGGTATGACGCCCAGCCGATTCCGGAATGAATCCCAAAAATATTCGAATGAACCTGTTCTCCATTGAGGACAATTCCAAACGTAAAATTATTCTTATCGCCAACGGCAAGATTTCCTTGAGCTTCTATAAACCCATTGTCGGAGCGTGACGCGTCAAGTGGTTTGATTGATAAACTATCCCTCTCCCAATCACCGCGAACGTGGGTAGCCTTTACATCAAAATAAAATTGCTCATTCATAAATTGTTTGTACATAAGTGAACTGTTCGCACGCCAGGAGGTAACCGAAATATTCCTTTGGTTATCGGCCGGTCGAAGTGCATTCTGTAGGTCTTTCCACCAAAGGAAATCGCCGTGATACTGGTGAAAGACGTTCGTTGTCGCTGTTAATGATTGAAACGGAGAAAAATCATATTTGATTTTCATAAAGCCGCTGTATCGCCGCCACCAATCTTGTTCACGATACCCCTCATCAAAAATGCGATGAAGCGAAACTACAAATCCTACATGATCAATCTTGTTTGAATAGCCGACATATTGTCCATTCGTAAATCTATTTTTATCCGACCAATTCCATTTCTTGTATGAGGGAGGCGAATAGACTCCCGTAAATATTTTCCAAAAATATTTTGGATGTTCATCGATATCTTTTGTGATAACATTGACCACTCCACCAAGTGCACCCGAGCCGTATAACGTCGAACCTGCACCCTTCACGATTTCAATTTTCTCTATTTGAAAAACAGGAATAGACTCAAAAGTAATTTCGCCCGTATCGCCTGCAAGCATCGGAATACCGTCGAACAATAACGCCACTCGGCTTCCGGCTCCCCTGCTGTATCCACTCGATGCGCGAATATTGATTTGCGTTTGCTGGAAATGTACTCCGGAGACGTAGCGTAATGCATCATCGACAGCGGTAATATTTCGCTGCGACAAAGATTGTGTACCGATAACAGTCATACTGATGGGAACATCTTCAAGTGATTGTCCCCTCTTATTCGCAGTGACAACAATTGTTTGTGTTTGAATCGGCGACGGAATCAATCGAATACGTAATTCTTGATTTGGTTCTTCGGCAAATTTAACTTCGACCGATGAATATCCAAGAGCTGAAATCGTTAACGTTTTTCGATCGTTTGGAATATTTTTTAATTCGAACTTTCCTTCCGAATTTGTTGACGTTCCAATTGTTGTGTGCGTAAGAAGTACAGAAGCGCCAGCAATCGGTTCTTCCGTTTCAGCGTTGATAACTATTCCCCGAACATCCACTTGTGCAGCGTGCAAAGAATAGAATAGAAATATTAAACCAATACTTTTCATGGCACTTTAAATGGCTGCGGCGGAAGGTGATTGAAATCAACAATAAAATTGACATCATTAATGAAAGTGTTATTTTCTATTTTGACCGATTTCGGAGACGGATGATGTGGCGAATATCCATAAATACTCACAACCCGCCATTGAGTATAAATATCGGCGCCGAATTGTTGTACTATCGCTATATAAAAGTATGTTTGAGGTTTCACAAACAATTGATATTGCATTGTTTTTCCGGAATCCGCAATGGCAATCTGAGAAGGGCTGTACGAAATAATTCCTTGAGTCACTTTGAAAAGAATATCCGAAAATGTCGTATCGACGGGAAAATAAGGAACCGCTACAACTCTAATATCTTTAATACTGTCTTGCGGAGGCGGATGACTTACAAAGGTTATTGTGCCTCCAAATCCGGGATCAACTACAGTATCGGGATTCAGTCCTTCACCACATCCAAGAAACAAAAGTGCGGTAATTGAGATAAAAGAGTAGAATTTAATCATCGGCTGAAATTTCAATAGAATTTTTTACAAAATCACGAAAAAATTTGTATATTCTAAAAAAGAATTTTCCCCCTCATTTTTTGGAGACGGCATGAAATATGCAACATGCTTACTGTGTGGCCTGCTTTTATTCTCAACGCTTTATTCACAAAATAGTATTACTTCCTACGATCCAAAAACAACGTTAACGTCCGATCAATGCTTTGATGTCGTAAAAGCGACGTGGGATGGGTTGAAAAAAATTTCCGAGGAGTACGAATCAGACGTTGCTGTGAAAAGTGAATTCGAATCGACAGCGGAATTTAACGAGAGACTCCGAAAAAGCAAAGATCAGTACGTCAGCAAGGTGAGAAAATTTTCCGATGACAATAACTTAACGGCAAAGAGCTTTTCTGTTTGGATGAAGGCCGATTTAATAAAATACGATGCCGATAATCAGGTATACAGCGTTAAATCCCCGACACAAATTCTTGTTCAGCCGAAGAAAAAAGACATCGCGATTACGTGTCCTGCGAACAAATATCTCATTGTTACAGAAAAAAATGAAAAAGGATATCGGCGGGCATTCCTTCAACTGAATACGGATCCCGATTTCTCCTGGTATGTCAACAAAGTAACTGCTCAGGCAGCAAAAGCCAGAGAGCAACAAATATATTTTAAGTTAACATTCACGTTTGATATCCGTGTGAACGAATCGGACGGTCAAATTATTCTTCAAATTACACCACATAAACTTGCTTTAATAGATCAGTCTGAAAATTTTACCTATTGGAGTGAGGATATCTTTTGAGAGTTTTTCATGAAGGATTTTAAAAACAGCATTTTAGAGTTGATCGTTGATACATCGACTAACCTTCCACCTGATGTTCGTAAAGCGATTAAAGCTGCTCAACAAAAAGAGAAACCGGGAACACGATCTGCGTTAGCACTCGAAACAATTTCCACCAACATTGATATGGCATGCAGCGATGCCGGCGCGATTTGCCAGGACACCGGCATGCCGACATTTGTCATTCACACCCCGGTCGGTGCAAATCAAATAGAAATGAAGAAATGGATTAAAGAAGCGATCGCCGAAGCAACAAGATCAGGGAAGCTTCGTCCTAACTCTGTCGATTCATTGACGGGAAAAAATAGCGGCGATAATCTTGGAGCTGGCACTCCGGTTATTCACTGGGAACAATGGGAAAATGACAAAGAAATTGAAGTAAAGCTGATCCTTAAAGGCGGAGGATGTGAAAATAAAAATATCCAATATTCCCTTCCGATGGAATTAGATCATCTTGGAAAAGCCGGCCGAAATCTTGACGGAATCCGTAAATGCATTTTGCATGCGGTATGGCAGGCGCAAGGGCATGGATGCGCCATTGGTGCTGTCGGCGTATGCGTCGGCGGAGACAGAACCACAGGAAATGAACACGCTAAAATGCAATTATTCAGAAAACTCGACGACGTTAATCCGAACCCGGAACTCGCCGAACTTGAAAATTATATTCTTGAGAACGCCGACAAACTACAAATTGGTACAATGGGATTTGGCGGAAATGCAACCTTAATTGGATGCAAGATCGGTACACTCAATAGATTGCCTGCAAGCTTTTTCGTTTCCGTTGCCTATGATTGCTGGGCGTTCAGACGGCAAGGTGTTATACTGGATGCGAGGACAGGAAAGATCAAGCACTGGCTTTACAAAGAAGAAGCACCCGTTATTAAAATGGGTTCCGATGGTGGCATCACATTAACCG
>JBBINR010000067.1:0-10136 GCA_037443785.1 Ignavibacteriales bacterium
CGGATGTTTTACATGCTGAGTCCAGCTCATTTCGGAAATGTGAATGAGGCCTTCGATTCCTTTTTCGATTTCAATGAATGCACCATAATCAGTGAGAGAGACCACTTTACCGGAAACTTTTGTTCCGACAGGATATTTCTCGTCGATTTTTTCCCACGGATGAGCCTGCAATTGTTTCATCCCAAGAGAAATTCTCTTCTTCTCTTGATCGAAATCAAGCACGACCACGTTTACTGTTTGATCAAGCTTCACGACTTCTGAAGGATGATTGATTCGTCCCCATGAAAGATCGGTGATATGAACAAGACCGTCAACACCGCCGAGATCAATGAAGACACCGAAATCGGAGATCGCTTTTACGATACCTTCAAGAATTTGTCCTTTTTCAAGTCCTGCAAGAATTGCTTTGCGTTGGTCTGAAAGTTCTTCTTCAACAAGAATTTTATGGCTGACAACAATATTTTCCGACGGATGATTTACTTTCACCACGCGGAAATCCATTTCTCTATTAATTAAAGCATCGAAATCACGGACCGGACGAACGTCAATTTGTGAACCGGGAAGAAATGCATCGATTCCCAGCACATCGACGACAAGACCGCCCTTAATACGACGCATGATTTTCCCGGAAATTACTTCACCGGTTTCATACGAACGCGTAACACGTTCCCATACCCGCATAAAGTCTGCGCGTTTTCGCGAAAGAACAAGTTGTCCGTCTTTATCTTCGATACTTTCTAAAAACACTTCTACTTCATCGCCGATTTTCAGATCTTTGATGTTTGGAAATTCACCGATCGGCACTGTGCCTTCAGATTTAAAACCGATGTCGAGCACGACATCGTTATGACCGATAAAGGCAATCTTTCCTTTAACGATCTCGCCTTGAGAAATTTTTCCCAAAGTTCCTTCATACATCTCCATCAGTTGTTTATATTCCTCGTCAGAATACGGTTTATCATCAACGAGGACATTTTCTGGTGTAGCCATTATGACTCCTGTTTGCTCTTAACCATCAAGAGCAGTGTCACGATAATTTTGAAATATCAAACGGTCATCAGATTTTGATACAGCAAGACTATAATGACAAAATATATTAGTTATTAGTGATATTGTTTATGGATGACCAAACTTTTCTTCGATAGCTTTTTTCACCCGCTCCATCAGCCACTGAGGGGTTGAAGTCGCTCCGCTTATTCCGACAGATTTTACATTTTTGAACCATCCCGGTAAAAGCTCAGATTCATTTTCAATAAAGTATGTATTTTGATTTTCGGATTTTGCAATTTCATATAACACTTTACCGTTCGAACTCATCTTTCCCGCAACAAAAACTATGACATCATTGTTTTTTGAAAATTCCCGTAATTTTTTATCTCTGCCGGAAACCTGACCGCAAATCGTGTCTTTTGCATGGAAATCTATTGCCATCTCTTCAAATGTGCCAACTTCAAATTCCGCTTTGATTCGCTCTTTTATCGCATCACGGATAGTATAAAACGTTTCTTTATCCATTGTTGTTTGCGAGAAAAGAACAGTCTTCTTTGTAAAATCAAGTTTATCAAGCTCTGTTACTGATTTTATTACAATCGCAGTATTATTCGTATGTCCAACAAGTCCAATAACTTCTGCGTGATCCTTTTTCCCAAATATAACGATCTGATAATTCTTGTCGTAAAACTTTCGAATACGTTCTTGAACCTTTGTAACAACCGGACAGGTCGCATCAATCAATTCAATCCCAAGATCGCGTGCCTTCCGATATGTTTCCGGTGGTTCTCCGTGCGCACGGATTAAAACTTTTGCGTCTTTCAAATCCTTAAGATCGTCATGGCGAATTGTTTTCAATCCCTTTTCACCTAATCGATCGATTTCCACAGGATTATGAATGATCTCGCCAAGCGAATACAATTTCCCTGATTCCGAAAGTTCTTGCTCTGCAATTTCGACAGTCCGAACTACCCCCCAACAAAATCCAGAGTTGGCATCTACCGTTACTTTCATTGAATGATTTCCCTCGCCCGTTTCACAATAAAATCGACCTGCTCTTCAATCGTTAAATGTGTCGTATCCAATTCTATCGCATCATCCGCTTTTCGTAACGGACTTAATTCCCGTTCAGAATCAATCTTATCCCGCATCAAAATTTCTTTTTCTAAATCTTCAATCGAAACTGAAATAGATTTCGCATCGAGTTCTTTTTTTCTCCGTTGTGCTCTTTCGCGGGCATCGGCTTTCAAATACACTTTCAATTCAGCCCCAGGAAAGACAACCGTTCCAATATCTCTTCCCTCTAACACAATACCGCCTTTCGTCCCCATTGCTCGTTGTTCTTTCACCATCAATGCGCGAACTTCTGGTACGACACTTACAGCACTGACATTATGGGAAACTTCGGGAAGCCGAATATTTTCACTCACTTCTTTCCCGTCCAATTCAACTTTCACTTTCGAATCTTCGCCAGAAATTAAGCGAACAGAAGTTGATTCTGCTAATGCGGCAATTGCGGCGACATCCGATGGAAGAATTTTTGACCGAAGAACCTTCAGCGCCATCGCGCGATACATTGCGCCGGTATCAATATGTAAATAGCCTAATTTTGCAGCAACTATTTTTGCTGTTGTGCTTTTTCCCGATGCTGCCGGACCATCAATTGCGATAATTATTTTCTTCAAATCTCAAGTTTTTTAGCGTAAATTGGACAATAAGATACTAAATTTATCACACGAAAACAAAAAATTAGTCTACCATGCGGAAATTGACACACGATGAAATATCAAAGAATCGGGCAAAAATCGAAGAAATTGATACTGTTCACCGAAATCCCATTTATGCGTTAGCTGACAACATTAGAAGTCTCTACAACGTCGGTTCAATTTTTAGAAGTTCAGACGGCGCAATGTTAAACAAATTATACCTTACCGGCTATACTCCGTATCCGCCCAGAAAAGAAATCGATAAAACTGCCCTTGGAGCAACAAAAACGGTTCCATGGATTTATTATGCAGATCCGATGGATGCAATTGCCGAGTTAAAGGAAAAAAAAGTTAAGATTTGTATATTAGAATTGACAGATAAAAGCATGCCGTATTACGATGTACAAATTACGGATTTTCCACTTTGTTTTGTCGTGGGAAATGAAATTTCAGGTGTGTCAAAGAATATTATTGATCAAGCAGATATGGGAATAGAAATTCCCATGTTTGGGCATAAACAATCCCTCAACGTTGCTGTCGCGTACGGGATTGTGCTTTATGATCTTTTGCGGATACTTCATCGTCCGAAGCAAGGGTGAAATAGTCTGTTCGTTCCAACGTGTGAATTCGCACAACTCCTGCACGAACCAACGTCGTCAATATTCTTGATGCCCGCCGATGAGAGACATTGATCAGTCCACAATACTCTTGGACAGTAATTTTTTCGTGGGTGTCTAGATAAGAAAATAATCTTTTTTCATTTTCTCCGATTGATAATTTCAACGGCGGTTTGTCAGCCCGCTCATCCTTCAGCACTTTAACAACTTCTTTACTGGCAACAACGGAATTATCATTTACCCGAATAAATGCCTTGCTCTCATCACTATGAATATGAACGACATAATGCGGCTTGTTTGTGCTTTCGTCAATAGTGGCAACAATAACATCTTTATGATTGAAAGGAACAATATCGATGTTTAACGGTACGGGAGGATCGCAAAAATAATTTCCGGCTTTTTCAATAAGATCGAGTTCACTCTTTTCGCTTTCAACACCGACAATAGAACCATCGTCATCAACTCCAAATAAAACTACTCCTCCCCTCGTATTGGCAAACGCTGAAATTGTTTTTGCGATTTTTTCCGATGAAGAAACTTTTCTTTTGAACTCTAATTCAAAACCTTCTCCCTCTTCAATTAACATTTTCACATGATGCATATTCATCACTTAGTATCCTCGTGCCGTCATTCGGTTTAAAATAATTTCTGAACGACGCGCAACATATCGAGACATCACATTAGGCTGATATTTTCTTGGATTAGGGATGACCGCTGCCATCTGTGCCGCTTCTTCCCGCGTAAGCTGCGATGCGGATTTCCCAAAATATTTTTGCGATGCTGCTTCGACGCCAAAAACGCCATTCCCCCATTCAATCACATTAAGATAAATTTCCAAAATTCTTCTTTTTGCAAGAATCCTTTCCATCCGCAATGTGATAATCAATTCTTTAAATTTTCTCATCGGGTCTTTTGAAGTAGACAAATATAAATTTTTTGCAAGCTGCTGAGAAATCGTGCTTCCTCCTCTTGCCGCTTTTCCTTTTTCTAAATTTTTTTTGATTGATTCTTCAACTTCGTACCAATCAACACCTTCATGTTCGTAAAACATGCCGTCTTCCGAAACAATGACTGCATTGATCAAATGCTTCGATATTCTCGAAATGGGCACCCATTTTTTTGTAATGGTGAATTCTTTATTTTCTGAAGCTGCTTCGCGTTGCCTTTGTTCCATTATTGCCGTTCGCTGCGGATTATTTTTACGGAGCGAATAGAGGCTATTATTTGGCAATGCTAAATATTGAAGAAAGAGTATCGTGCCGATACTAAGACTTACCAATTTTATCTTATGAAGCTTACTCCATTCAAGAAAGACGTTAAAATAAACCTTACCTTTTGATAAAATATTTTTCATTACGGGTGAAGATTTTTTTGTCCGTCAAGATACCCCTGAAGAAGAATGGCGGAGGCAATTTCATCGATGGTTGACTTATCTCGTCGTTGTTTCTTCGACATTCCCATTGTAAGAATGGCTTTTTCGGCCATTACCGAAGTAAATCGCTCATCATAAGAAATTATTTCAGCGGTTGTTTTTGCCTTCAACGATTCAATAAATTTTTCAACTTCAATAGCTTTATAACTGACTTCTCCTTTTAGCGTAAGCGGTTTGCCAATAACAATTTTGGCGACATTTCGTTCAGAAACAATTTTTAGAATTTCTGCGATTGCTTTTGAATCATTCGCAATTGTTTTCAGTCCCTTCGCAATAATCCGCATTGGATCACTAATAGCGAGACCAATACGAACTGTACCATAATCGATTCCCAAAATACGAAAATACTCTTCACTCATCGAATCGCTCTACCTTTGTAACATTCTTTACCCGTTTCAATCGATCGATAATTTGATTGAGATGCGATATGTTTTTTACATAAAGGACAAAGTGACCGTCAAAAAAAGAATCTTTCGTATTGACTGTAACGCTCCGAATATTAGTATTCTGATAATTTGAAATGGCATTCGTCACGTCATTAAGAAGGCCGCTTCGATCATTGCCGGATATTCGAATCCCGGCGATAAAATCGGCATTATTGATCTCAGGCCATGAGACATGAACAATTCGCGCTTCGCTGCTTGGAGGGATCGATAAAATATTTTTACAATCTTGCCGGTGAATTTTAATTCCTTCTCCTGTTGTTACGTAGCCGACAATTTCATCCCCGGGAATTGGATGGCAGCACTTTGCATATGTATAAAGAAGATTACCTTTTGTCCCAAAAATTGAAATCCCGCTCGTGATACTTCTTGCACTTTCTACAAATTTGTTAAACAATGATGACGTATCATCCTGTTTGATTGACGATTGTCCGCTCGATTGAGTGGAATCAGTCAGTTCGGTAATGATAATATCGGGGTCAATTTCTTCGTTTCGTACGGCAAGATAGAACAACTGAAGATTGTCGAATTTTTTTGAATGAATGAACTTTGTCAATTCATCATCATTAATATGAAATTTCGCCTTCTTTAATTTCTTCTCCCATATTTCCTTTCCTTCTTCCGTTAGTTTATATTGCTCTTCTTTGAAGAATCGGCGAATGTGGGTTTTGGCTTTGTGACTGATTGCAAACTTTTCCCAATCTGGATTCGGCGTTTGTTTTTTTGAAGTGATAATTTCTAACTGATCACCGCTGCGCAAGATTGTGTTTAACGGAACAATTCGGCCATTAACTTTTGCTCCAATTGTGTGAAAACCTACATCAGAATGGATTTCAAAAGCAAAATCAATTGCTGTCGCACCTTTCGGAAGGATTTTCAAATCTCCTTTTGGCGTGAAGACATAAATCTCGTCTTGATAAAGATTGAGTTTAAAACTCTCCATCAATTCTTTCGTCGACACGTCGCCGCTGCGCTGTTCGAACATTTCACGCACCCAGTTCACCCAATTTTCCAATTCACGATCAAGCGGCGCAGACGTACCGCTTTCTTTGTAATACCAATGTGCCGCTACACCGCGTTCTGCAATTTCATGCATATTACGAGTACGAATCTGGACTTCAACCATTTTCCCTTCAGGTCCAACAACGGTCGTATGCAGTGATTGATAACCGTTTTTCTTTGGGATAGAAATATAATTCTTGAACCGCTCGGGAATCGGTTTGTAAATTTCAGAAACAATTCCATACACCGTAAAGCATTCATTATTATCTTGCGTATCCAAAATAATACGGACGGCAAACATGTCATAAATTTCTTCAAATGGTTTCCCGCGTTTCACCATTTTATTATAAATACTGTAAAGATGTTTCGGCCGCCCTTCAACTTCAAACTTTAATCCCTCTTGCCGCAAACGAGATTCGACAGGGACAATGAATTTTCGCACATAATGCTCTCGCTCTCTGCGTTTTGCATTCAATGCATGCGCGATCTCTTCATATTCTTTTTTATACAAATGTTTGAATGCAAGATCTTCTAGTTCCCATTTTATTTTTGCAAGACCAAAACGATGTGCAAATGGGGCATAAATTTCCAGCGTTTCTTTTGCAATCCGCTGCTGCTTTTCCGGTTTGAGATATTCAAGTGTTCGCATATTATGCAGCCGATCGGCAAACTTTATAATCATCACTCGAATATCGTTCACCATCGAAAGCAATAGTTTGCGGTAGTTTTCGGCCTGAGTAATTTCGTGGCTTTCAAAAATGTTGCTGATCTTGGTAGCGCCATCAACGATATCGCCTATCGTATCGCCGAACTCTTTGCGAATATAGGTAATGTCAATTTCGGTATCTTCTACAACATCGTGAAGCAATGCGGACGCGACCGACACATCATCCAAGGCGATTTCCTTTGCCACAACCATCGCAACTTCGTAGGGATGACCAAAATACGGCTCACCGGAACTGCGAATATCATGTTTGTGGGCTTCAAGACTCAGTTCAAAAGCGCGCGTTATGAGATCATCATTTACCACATGCAAATTCTTGCGGCAAACACTCAATAGATCGTCTAATTTCTTTTTATACTTTGGCTGTAACATTAGTGAGCATTCAATGAAGATAAAAGTTCTTCTGCTTGTTCTATTTTCTTTTTCAGATTACCTTTTGTTTTTCCTTGATAGGAAGTCAAGGCAACAATCAATTTACATTGTTCTCTCGCTTTGTTCTTTTCATTTCTTTGATTTGCAAAATAGGCAAGCTTTAATCTACACGTTGCTTCAGTATAGTGATTCACCACCCGCGCTTGAAGCGCACTGGTCAATAATTTGTCGCAAATGTTTTCTAATTTTTCGTTATTTCCTGACTGTTCATATACTGTCATCAGATTCCACAAGAATGATCGGTTATCAGGATATCCACGAAGCATCTCGATCCCGTATTTTTCAGCCTCTGAAAATTTCTTTTCATCAATAAATATAAGCATCAAATTTTGCGAGGCAAGATGTTTTTCGTAGGGATGTGAATATGACTCGAGAACTAACCGAATTCCTTCGCCGGAACGATCTGAAACAAACGGAATCCAGGATAACTTGCTTCGCCAATAATAGTATGTTCCGAGGATATTCTTCGCTGCACCAAATGTCGAATCGGCTGCTAAACACCGTTCCATGGCGTTAGCAGCACTAACACCATAATAAAATCCTCTTGGTAAATTTCCATTTTCCGATGCGGTAAATGATCGAAATGCTTCAGCCATTCCGATATAAAAATTTCCCCACACTTCATCTTTTTTATTTGTTCGTATTTTTTCTGAACACTTGGTCGCGGCGGTAAGTAACGAATCGTACTGTCGTTCATTAAATCGATCACCATAATCGATGAATTTTGCCTGAAACATTCCAGCAAGATAAAGATACCCCGATGGATGATTAGGGAATTCAGTTATCATGCTTCGGAATACAGTTTCAGCAGAATCATATTCCTGTAGAAGCGTGTAATGAATTCCTTGCAGCAACAAGCCATGCTGTTTTTTATTTTCCAGTATTTGAGAAAAGGATATGGAGAAAGAAAAAACACCAATGACAGACAGCAATGTAATTCTATGGTGCAACAATTTACTCCGTTCCAAATGTTCTATCTCCGGCATCGCCCAAGCCCGGTACAATGAAACCGTTATTGTTTAATCCTTTATCAACAACTGCAACATAGATAGGAACGTCGGGATGATTTCGTTGAATAATCTTGATGCCTGCCGGAGAAGCTATAAGGTTCACAAGACGAATATTTTTCGCTCCTTTGTTTTTCAAAAATTCAATTCCAGCTTTCGCACTTCCTCCGGTCGCTAGCATTGGATCAATTAACAATACTAAACTCTTCGATAAATTTTTTGGAAATTTGGAATAATAATCAACCGGTTCAAGTGTTTCTTCATATACGGCATTGCCGACATGGCCGACTCGAGCTTCCGGCAGCACATTCATAAATCCTTCTACCATGCCCAATCCAGCACGCAGGATTGGCACAATAATAATTTCCTCTTTCAATTTATATCCGGTCGCTTTTGTCAGCGGGGTTTGAACTGTGTATTTTTGAACGACAAAATCTTGAGTTACTTCAAATGCCATCATTCCCGCGATGCGACCAAGGACAGTGCGAAAAAGATGGTTAGGAGTTTTTTTATTCCGTAAGATAGAAACGTCCCGCTGTACTAGGGGATGGTCGATAATTGTTAGATTTTTCATAATGCTCCGCTTAAAATTGTTTTTTAAGATTTATTCCGCTCAGAATCACCGCGTCCCACAAAGGTGAGGACGGCGGCGTATAGATAACATCAAGTTCCGAAATATCATGGACTGTCAATCCATGTCGAATCGCTGTAGCAAAAACATTTCCCCTCAAAATCGATCCTGTGCCCCCTGCGATGTTGGCACCCAGCAATTTTCCTGACTTTTTATCGGCAAGAGTCGTGATGGTTATTTTCTCATTGCCTGGCATCATACTAACTTTTGTTGAAGCGGTAATCGTTGATTGAATTGTGCTAAAACCGTGTATGTTTGCTTCACGCTGATTAAGACCCACCTGAGCAATTTCCAAATCAAAAAACCTCAGGCCAATTGCCTTTACCGCTCCTTTAAATTTCGCTTTACCACCGGCAGCGTTTTCTCCG
The DNA here is from genome assembly GCA_037443785.1 of Ignavibacteriales bacterium. Taxonomy (GTDB): domain Bacteria; phylum Bacteroidota; class Ignavibacteria; order UBA10030; family UBA8401; genus JAQUOA01. The sequence continues at coordinate 9,353 of JBBINR010000067.1, forward strand.
GCAACCCATCCAGTTTTACTTGCCGTTGTTGCCAGCGAAACAAACATAGGTTTTTGAGTCACGATATTTTTTATTTCGCAGCAATCGCCTGCGGCAAACACACTTTCCGAACCGGAAATATTCATTCGATCATTCGTGAGAATGCCTCCGAGCTTTCCGACGCTTATCCCTGAACTTTTTGCAAGTGCGGAATTCGGTTCTACCCCAATGGCAACAATAACAAGATCGGTTTCAATTGTTTCATTTTTCGTTCCGACCGCTACAACAGTATTCTTTGTACCAATGCCAAACCACTCGACGTGCGCATTGCCAATAAACCTTATTTTTTTTGAATCGAATTTTTGTCGAATCAATGTCCGTATTTCCAATTCACATGTTGCCATTGGCAAATCGGACTTATGAACTACTGTAACATCAATCCCTAGTCTTGTAAGTGCTTCGGCCATTTCTAACCCAATGAATCCGGCACCGATTATTACTGCAGATTGTGGGCGTTCAGTTTGAATAAAGCTTTTAAGCGAGTATGCTGCACGCAGTTCCTTGACATGAAAAACATTTCTCGATTTTTCACCTTCGATTCCAACTTTTTTTGAGATACACCCTGTTGCTACAATCAATTTATCATAACGATCTTTTTTTGAAGCCCCGGTATGAAGATCTCTTACATTGATCTCTTTTTTTGACATTACAATTTGATCAACATAATGGTTGGTAAATGCAGCAACTCCTTTTTCGCTCTGCAGTTTTTCAGGAGTATAGATCTGTAATTTCTCAGGATCAGAAA
>JBBINR010000068.1:0-8354 GCA_037443785.1 Ignavibacteriales bacterium
GTCCCCAAAAAAAAGAATCTTCCATCCTTTCCAATCACTGATTTGATCAGCGAGTTGTGCAAACGATTCCAACTTCCATTTCTTTGTGTACCACCCTCCGCTTGGATTAATGCCTATAAGTTTTTGATCAACCAAATTTTCCTTTTGTATCCACTGCTCCGCAAACTGAAGTTCATCGGACGATAATGAAAAATGCGGATTTGAGTGTGCAATTGAAACATTCAATTTTCTTAAGACATCCAAATTAAAGTCCACATTATGGACTTCACCACTTCGCGGTAAGACCTGAATATTGTACGCGTAACCTCTTCCCCGAAAAGGAAACCCAATTCTGTATTTTGCACCGCTTAATCGCGTTATTAAGGCTGTGCGAGGATTGGCATAGAGGTCAATAACGCCATCATATTCCTTCGCCTTCACCTTTTTAATCAACGAAAATGCTGAATCCTTTTTTCTCTTAAACGGAATCACGTCGTTAATCCACTCATTCCCTTTTACCACATCAACAGCAGCACGTTCTGTAAGAATATCAATTTGAAGATGAGGAAATGATTTCTTGAGATTCTCAATCACCGGCGTTGCCAGTAATACATCCCCGATTCCACCGAGCTTGATAATAAGAAGTGAGGATATTGCTGAAAAGATCGAAGATGAATTCACTAAAATTTTATTCCAATGCCAAACCGATGAACATTTTTTAATCTGCCCCAATCGGTGAAACTATAATCAATCATTGAACGCGTTCCTTCTGCGATCGGAAAATCCAGGCCTCCTCCAAATGATAAACCACCCTCGGATTGATCAAGATTAAGCGATTTAAATCCGCCACGCAGAAAAAGAAACTCTTTATATGCCAATTCTCCGCCGATATTCACATATTCTTTGTTATCATTCGGATTCACGGCATCTATGCTCACGGTGAGCCGTGTTTCTTCAGCCAATTGAAAATCATTTGCCAGTGCAACCTTAAATGAAAGCGGCAGGTCCCACTGTTCGGTTTTCAAAAATGCAGTCACACGATCTGTTTCCCCGCTTGTCGTTGGATCAATATCAATCGGACGTTCAAGATTGTCTCCTGCATACTGCATTTTACTCCCAAAATTAGAAAGACTCATGCCAAGGCGTAACGATGTTTCGGGAATGAGATATAACGTTCCAATATCGAGAGCAAATGCTGAAGCCGAAAGTCGATAGAGAGAGGAAACAATGTATTTCCCCGAAATACCAAATGAAAATCGATCACTGATTTTGCGTGAATAAGAAATTCCGAAGGCAATATCTTGGTACGAATACATTTCTCCGGTTCCATCCGGTGATTCAACGGTTGTTACTTCTTGATCTGGAGCCTTCAAGAGAACAAAACTTCCACCAAGGGTACCAGCTTCACCAAGCGAAAGTGACATTGCTCCAAAACTATGTTGCATTCCTGCAAGCCATTGTGTTTGACTGAAGTAGGCTTGATTTCCTGAAAGCCACGCCATTCCTGCAGGATTCCAAGAGATTGATGTAAGGTCATTGGCAGTGGCGATAAATGATTCACCCATTGCCGCAGCCCGTGGACCGATACCGATTTTAAGAAATGTTCCCATCACTGTTCCGGCTTTTGTCACCTCTTGAGCTTCAGCAGAATAAATCCATGACAGAAGCATGACACACAATGTCAAAACATATTTGCGTAAAATAATCATATCACATTCCTTTTTTTGTGCAACGAGCTGCATAAATATCACTATTATTTAATAATAGCAAAACGCCCGACTTTCTCACCTATTCCTGGCGCATCAACATGATACACATACAACCCCGGTGCAATATCTAATCCATCTTTGTTTAAAAGATTCCAAGACTCTTCCGATCCATTTTTAAAATCACCGTTATGAGTAACGGTAGCAACGTGCTCTCCCGCCGATGTATAAATTCGAATAGTGCACGCAAGCGGCAAATGAATAAACTTGATAACCCGTTCTCCCCGTCCTGTTCGAAATGGTGTTTTGATTTCAAATCGAGATGCCGACATATAAGGATCCGGGACAACGCGTATTTGATCTAACGAAGAAGCCGTCACTCCTTGTGTATTGATCGATGTGGCAGTAGGATAGATCGTATAGATATCCTGAAGTGTTGAGTTAAATGGAATTGTCGATGAAAATTCAAACACATCACCTTTTCCAGGTGATATTGGCGTTTTTGAGAGATCACTAGGACGATAAAAGTTTATTTGCCATTCAACTTTGGATAACGCAGGTGATGCAAGGGTGTCCTTTAAAATAAGAATCTTATCGCCGTCGTCGAGCGTATCTTGTTTGCCGGCATCAAGTAAAAATATAACACCAATTTTTGTATTTCTGCTTACATCGTGAATAGTGAAACGAATTGGTTTTGCCGGCCGGCCAAAGCCTGCAACACTGTTGTCAATAAACGTATCCGAAAAAGTAATGCGGTATATTCCGGCATCAGTCCCGCCATTATTGATTCGAACGATATCTGTTCGTAGATTTGCGCTTCCCTTCCATTGTGTTTTTTTAGCATCCAGGACAATCAAATCTTCATCATCAATATCCAATTTGATTCCATGAAAAATATAGGATCGTTCGCCGTTAACCAAAGAATTTATTTTAACTCCAGAATTGGTAATAACGGTATCTCCCAATGAATTTGTTACGGCGAATTGTTTTGCAGGAGTTGAAGCAAACCGAATGACATAATGATCCTTTTTTACGGCGTACGGATCTACAATTTCGGCATTAAGCTTTCCTGTCGCCGATCCGGAGGTATGTTGTATGGAATCAACAGCGGCTTTGTTAACGCCAAGCGGCGGAGCAGTTGGGACAACAGAAACAACATTAGAGGCTCCCACGTTAATAGCATTTTCTAATGGCAATAATAAACTGTCTCCCGCATCGTACGCTGTAACGGCATAGTGATATTTTACATTGTTTCGTAATTCTAAACTTGTATCGACAAAAGTGTACCGCAAACCGGAATTATTTCCTAAATAGTAATGAACTCCCGGCGCCGTTTCAGCAATGGCTGTGCCTGAGACATCATCATCTTTATCAAAAATAGCCAACGGCTCCCACATCACTTGGTTGCCGCGATTATCCGTAATCGGCTTTCCCCATGTAATTCCGTTATCTTCACTTCTATAAACACGATATCCTTCAAAATCTTTTTTTCCGGTAAACGGATCAACCGTATTTTCGCTTTTTGAACCATCCCAGTAGAGTGTTACTTTTTTATTATCCGGTACGGCAGCAATGATCGGCGGATCCGGCGGTTTTGCAAATTGAAAATCCAACGAAGCAATCTTTAAAGCATTATCTGCATTTTGGTTTAAATTATTTAAATCTGTTCCCATGACAAGAGCAATGGCAAACTTTTGAGTTTGGCCGGGTTGTAGAGAAAAATATCCGGAACCAAACAGAAAAAGATTGTCTGCTTTCTGAGCGATAACGGGCGGAGGATCCGTTGGACTCAAATTTGGTGTAAGATACTGCCAAATTCGCTCGTCATCGGAACCACTGACTGATCCGTAAATTGGGGCGTTAAAGACAGTCAATGGCAACCAGTTCGTATCTTTAATCTTTGCCGGTTGAATAAACATAAACCCCAAATATCCTACATTCGCAACACCATAGTCATTTGAAGATCCTGGGTCATCATAAGCATACACCATGTTTCGTGATCGATCGAAACCTGCCCAATCATCAGAATAATCCGCCGGTCCACCGATGTGCGGATCTCCAACCATTCCAACGACGACTTTGTCTAATGGTTTTGCATCGGAACGGAGTTTGAGTTCATAAAGCAAGAACAGAATATCTTGGGCCGGCCCTGCAGCAAATTGATAGGTGCGACATGAAAGTTGTAAGCCCAATCCACGAATTGAATCCGCTCCATTTTGAAGCGGATAATATTCAAATTCATCATTGAATCTGTCGTCCATAACAAAATATGATTCTTCATCCGCTGTAATTATTCCTTGACCAAACCTTCCCGGCCAGCCGGCATCCTTCCAGGACAGCGGCCATGTACCGAACTCATCACTGATTGCACAACTTTCATTTGGTTTATCAGCGGAATACCCCGGCAATGGCTCCCATCCCATAATATTCCCCGTCGACTTAACGGGGTTTTGCCGTTCGCCGCCATCAATCAGCGCATCGCTGATGATATGAATCTTGTTCCCATTTTTGTCGGTCACTTCAGCAGCGGCGATTGGTCCGAATTCATACCCCATCGATCGCCCCGTACCTTTGGGCCACACAACGGAAGGAAATTTTCTTGGCGCGCCAATTGATCCAAAGTTTGCAATCAACGTTTCAATTCGGTTTCCATGAACTATTCCATTTGCTTTTCTATCAACGCCAGCGTTTATTTTTCCAAACGACCAAGCGGAGACACGGGGAGCATAAAACTTTTTTGCCCATGCCAAATATTCCTCTTGTGTCCACCTCTTCATTGGTTTGTTTTGTGCTAATAGCACTAATGCACTGACGGCAATGAGGAAAACTATCTTAGAAAATTTATACTTCACATAATTCATAAGTATCGTCTCCAATTAAAATCTAAAGTAAGCACCAAGAAGGATGTTTCGAGGTTTTGAAAAATAATCTGGACGCTGGGTAAATTGCACTAAATTTGCCAACGCAGGATCACCTGAAAACGTCGCCCGTCCACTATTGGAAAAAACATATAACTCATTTTGTGTATCAAACAGATTGTACACTTTAAGGGTAAGTCCGAAATACAATGGCGATACAGCATCAATTTGAAATTCTTTGCTCACGAAAATATCGCTGTTAAAAATCGAAGGTTTCCGTGCACTGTTTTCTTCGGTTCCTTGCTGACCTCCCTGACTTGCACTTCCTAGTGCCGGCGTATACGGATATCCGCTTTCCAATTTTCCCACAATCCCAACTTTCCAATTATCATTGGCGTAATCCAACGTCCAACGCAGTGTATGAGGTTGATCCCAGTCTAAGAACACAACTTGCTTTTGCTCCTGGGCTTCAGAGCGATAATTCAAATAGGTTTGTGCCGGAGAAGATGCATTCCCTTCAGCAACTTGATATGTATAGTCAATTGAATAGGCATAAGAGTTGGATAACCGCTTCTTCAATGTAAAATTTATTCCCCGCACATTGCCATAATCTCTGTTTGTGTAAAATGCATACACAGCACCATTGCTCAATGAGCCGACATTGGTCGCCAGTAAATTTCGAATATTCCGATAATACCCTTTCAGATAAATTGCCATATCTTGCGACAGTTCCTGTTCATACCCAACTTCATAGCTGATCGTCGTCTGCGGCTTCAAGTTGGGATTCCCGACAGCCTCATCTCCACCCACGGTACTCAAAATACCGGTTCTGATTTCTACCAGTGGATTTTTAAATGCTTCCTGACCAGTAAATAAATTGCTGTATGGGGGAAGTTGAAAGAAATGACCGTACGAAAAATAAATCTTTGAACGATCGGTTACGCTGTGCGCAAATGAAAGACGGGGACTGATCTTCGATTTGATCAGCGCCTGTTTCATTGTCGTTCCGTCCAATTTTGTAAAATCAGTCGGCGCCTTGGCATCAGGATTATAAAAATCGATTCGAGCACCCAGATTGAGCACATACTCGGAAAACTCCATCTTATCTTGAACATAGCCGGCAAATTCGTACGGATTTCCCTTAAAGACATTCCGCGATCGGCTATTCGCCTCAGGGATTTCCATTACTTCGTGGTTGGTATTAAAATCGTTATCGGGCCTTGCTCCTTTTTGTACCAAACTGATACCGTCTCGAAGGAGATCGTAATACGATGCTTCTAATCCTGCCTTTAATAAATGTATTTTGTTGGGTTGGCTTGAAAGATCAAATTTTCCATAATATTTTTTTTCAACTCTCTTACTTCTGTCCAAACTTGGTCCGACAGCAAAATGTTGGAGTTCATCTTTCAACATCCCGAGCTGACCCAACAATTCATTTGTCAAACTGTCGCCATGGGGGTTATTTTTGTTATATAAGTACGACAAGTCTCTTCCACGTAAACGATACAGCGGATCGTTTATCGATTCAAATGCATACGTATCGTTTTGCGATTGCGTATAAGAAATAACTGCGGAAGAAAAAGTGTTTTCCGAGAAAAATATGGTCGAACTTGAAGTAATGTTGTTTGATACCTGAAAATATTTTGGGCGATAATCTGGTGCCAGCCGATAGGCATTTGAGTATGACTGATACGAACGGTCTTTACGCAGATATGAAATTGATGTTTTAAAATTTTGTTCACTGTAAGTAATTTTTGCCTGAAGATTGAATGTTCTATCCGGATTCATCGATACATATTCTCTATTTCCTAAAACCAGATTGTCTGACGTATCACCGGCAAACGTTACCCATCGCTGTCCGGAAATGTAACCCTTATCATTATTGTACCGCGATGAGAGAAAAAAAGAAAAACCATTTATGGGTAAACTGCCGCCGAGAGTTCCTTCTCCTTCAAATGTATTGGCCAAATCAATTTTGTCAATATTCAAATATCTGCTTTTATCTCCGCCAACGACGTCACCCGTTTGAACTTCCAATCGTCCGGTAAGATCTTTTGGCCCTTCTTTGGTAGTGATGTTCACCACTCCTGATTGCGCGTTTCCGTACTCTGCATTGAACGCTCCGCTGATAACAGATAGTTCTTGAATCGAATTCGTCGCTACGATGCCAGTCGAAATAGTATTATCAAGGGCACTGTTCATCGGTACTCCATCGATCAAAAATAAAACCTCATTTGAACGGCCGCCCCGGATATGGATCTCACCTCCAGCACCTACCGTAACACCCGCTTGCAATTGTAATGCCTGTTCAAATGTTTCTACGGGAAGTGCTTTAAAATTTTCGGCATCGAATGTAGCGGCCGTCGATGTCGCGTCACGCTGAATGAGGCGGCTGCCGACAACCACAACAGCTTCTGTTTCTATTGTTTGAACATTTAATTCTATAGTAATAGTTGTGGTCAAGTCTGCGTTAACCTTCACATTTTGATATTCACGTTTAGCATAGCCGATCATTGAGCAGCTAAGAGTGTATATACCGGGAGGCAGGTTGAGAATTGAAAAATTTCCGGTCGCATCGGCAACTGTTCCTAAGACAGTGCCAACAACAACGACATTGGCGCCGATAAGCGCTTCTTTCGATTGTTTATCTACAATCTTTCCGGAAATTTTCCCCGTATTCCCTGCAAAAAGAGTGACTACGAGCATGAAAGTTATTGTGAGAATTCTTGTCATGTTCTTGCCCATAGAAAAATCCTTTCGTAAAAGTAGCTATCACGCCACCGACTTGCTATTCAAGATTATTTTTTTTAAATACCCGCAAGCGATTGTGCGAAAAATATAATCCAATCCTTTGTAATAATCAATAAAAGAGAGATATCCGGCAAGAATATATCACGTGTACATATGCTTTATTCGTAATTCACTTTTCACCATTCACACTTAAGGGAGGTTTTACATGAAAAAAATTCTTACAACGTTTGCTGTTTTTGTTGCGGTTGCTCTTCTTGCCCACCGGGCTAACGCACAAACCGATAGCGTCGGCGCTGGATTTACCAAAGTCTTAGCTATTACCGAAAATCCTGACACCACTCAGAGCGACAGAGTAACACAAATGGTTGTCGGCGGATTGGATTTAAATGAAAATGGAAAAAAAGAATTTTTGTATGTAACAGATAATACATTTACCGGCGGAAGACAAAAAACGTATCTTGGGTACTCTCTTTTCTTATACGAATATGACGCAGCGTCAACTTCGTACAAGAATATCTGGAAATATTCCATCCCGGATACTGTCGGTGGAAGTTTCCCGGTTTTTTGTATTGCCGATTTAGATGGAAATGGACATAAAGAAATTGTTCTCGGTGTCCAATATGCAGCAGGGCTTCCGACACCAAATGCAAATCCGGACCGATTACAGATATTTGAATTCGGGACAGGAGCACTGCCGACATCTCCAACCGCAACATGGAATTTCGATGCCCCTGCCGGAAGCAATGTTCGCCCATCAGCTCTTATTGCAGGCGATGTTGACGGTGATGGCGTTCAAGAATTAGGCGTTGCCTTTCGAGCATTTAGTGCCGGGACAAAGGGGATAATTATTGCTTCGGTCACCGGCGGATTTGCCGGCCCCTTTACCCAATGGAAGAAAGAAATGTACGACACGACAACAACAACCGCTTCAATTTTTGGTGCGGCAAAGATCACAGATTTAAATAACAATGGTAAAAAGGAATTTACATTCGGTTACTCTGGCAGTGCGAATGTGTACGTTTTTGAAGCGGCAAAAGCCGATAGCTTTGTTCGTTCAGTT
>JBBINR010000069.1:0-6869 GCA_037443785.1 Ignavibacteriales bacterium
CGCCATATCCAAACTATCAGTTTGGATATGGCGGACGATCGGATTGAATAAAATATTCCGGATGTTCGATTACCCATTTTGAAAAAAGGCCCATATGATTCGGAACCATGTCACCGGCTAATCGGATTCCCCGCTGCCATGCCCGATGATTGAGATTCTGGTATGCTTCTTCGCCGCCTAAATCATGTGCTATTTCATAATCATATAATGAGTACGCTGAGGAAACTGCATCTTGATTGCCATTAATTTGTTTAATTTTTTTCGATGCATTACATCGCTCCCACACACCAATCAGCCACAATCCAGTAAAATTCCAGCGAGCCAATTGATCGAGTTCTTCATCGGGAATTTCATTCAACCGTTTAATGCTTCGTTGATATTTCTTCGAAAGTTGATCCAGCCACACATACGTATTCTTTGCAATGAGTACGACGTTCGGCATCCATTCTGAATCGGGAGTAAACCGTTCCGGCTCTTCGTAAATCATATCTTCAGGCCGTAGCAACCCTGATTTTAGTCGGTGCTGGTATTCCTCTGGAGACAATTTTTTGGGATATTTTGGAACAAGCATATCAGCGGTCGGTGTACCACCGTGCGGGTGAAACATGTTCCAAATAAAATTTTCTTCTTCTTTTGTGAATTCAAAACTTCTATCAATTTTTTCCAAAAATTTGGAAGCAAGAATAACTCCCCACCGCTCTTTGTAATAGCCAAGTTGTGCTTCAATATTATCCGGAAACTGACGAATAGGCCTCATCAGCGCTGCAATTAATGATTCATTATCAGGTCCAAATGTTTTTTCTCGAGCAAAAAATTTTTCTAAGCTTGAATAGATTCTTTTATATGACGTCGCCGCCAAGGAAATATCATCAAATAATTCTTTGACCGGGGAGAATGACGGATTCGCATTTGAAAAATAAAGTAAGATCAATTCTTCAAGCGCGATTTCTCGTGTATGCTTCCCCCCTTCCAACCGTTCGAAGTATTCATCAACAGAAATATTTCCTTTATATACTTCCTTGGGCGGAAATTCTGTCAAAAATATTTTAAGAGTTTTTTCGAGTTCATTCTTCCCAACAACCTTTTCAACATGCTGATAAGCGCGTTGAACAGCCCCAGGATTTTCCTGTTCATTATACAATTTGATAAGAAAATGGTTGATTTCATCTAACAAGCCAATTGCATTCAGTTTACCGGCGCGTATTTGTTTGTCGGGATAGTTAAGAACGCCGCGTTCTTTATTTATTGCATACGCTAGCCCGCGAACCGAGCGAAAATTCGGAAAGACAACATTCCCAGTCGATTCAAACAACGCATCTTCGATCTTGTATTTTTTCCGCGAATGCTGATTTACGTGAAGTTCATATATAGGAATAAGCCGTTCCGCTTCGGGAAGGTTTTTTTTGCCGCAGAGAAGTGCCACAATGGGGATTTTCATAACGCTGTTTTCTTTGAGTATAAAGAAATTATTTTCTTTGTTCAATTTCTTTCATATATTTGTAGAAGATTTTTAGGGGCCGTTAGCTCAGCTGGGAGAGCGCTACAATGGCATTGTAGAGGTCAGCGGTTCGATCCCGCTACGGTCCACATTAAACTGCGCAAAGAATGAAAAAATCTTTCTTTCTTTTCTCTTCGGTTCTCTTCATCGAAATAGCATATTCTCAAAGAATTGATACCGTCTCCATCGAAACATTCGACAACGGCATTACCCTCATTAAATATCGTTTAGACGGCCCAAAAGAAGTTTTTGTTGCTGAGGTGGACCTTACTAATCCGTCTCTTTCTATTGAAGCATATCAGCCAAAGAAATTGACAAGAACAACCCGTCAATCGAGGGAGAACTCATTTAAGAATCACGAAGTTGTTGCAGCGATTAATGCAGACTTTTTTGATCTGAAAACCGAACAACCGGTGAATAATTGCATTGTTAATCGCCATCCGGTTAAAGGGATTGGTATAACTCGGAGATCGCAATTTGCTATAACGACGGATAAAAAAATAGTGTTCGATGGATTTTATTTTCACGGCGAGGTTATCTTCAATAAAAATAAGATTTTACCTATTCGGAATTTAAATACTGCTCCCACAAAAAATGACGCTGTTCTTTTCACTTCGTATTTTGGAAATCGTGATCTATCAGAAGAGGCAACAAACATTGCTTTGAAACCTCTCGAGGGAAAAAAATTCCTCATTGGAGATTCTCTTCGGTATATCGTTTCTGCCATTTCATCGTCGAAAAAAATTTTTCTTGAAGATAGTTTGATAGTTATTGCCGTTACGGGAAAAGATTCTGCACAATATATTTCAAATCTTTCACTCAATGATACGATAAGTATTTGCGCAAATTACCTTTCAGAGCAGCACCACGATGTAAAAATTGCTCACCTCGTTGCCGGCTGGGGACGGTTATTACAGAACAATCGCAACCGTGCTGCGCTCGCCGATACAAACGAAGGCCTTACAAGCAAATTCACAGCGGTGCTTCACCCACGAACATTTCTTGGGTTCAATCGCGACACAACAAAATTATTTCTTTGTGTAGCCGATGGAAGGCAAGAGCAAAGCAACGGAATGACATTTCGCGATATGGCATTTTTTTTGCAGCATCTTGAAGTGACCGAGGCAATTAATTTTGACGGAGGCGGATCGTCAACGCTTGTTGTTGGAGATAAAATCATTAACTCACCATCAGATCGCACGGGCGAACGACCTGTCGCTAATACAATACAGATAATTTATCGAGGGAAGTAATAAATTAATTTTTCTACTTTCGGATATTTAACTTAAAAATCCATTCTTAAAATTTCATTGCAAGGAGTAACAATTTTTCTTATCTTGTGAAAGCAAAAATTAAATAAGCATTCACGGAGAGGTGGGTGAGTGGCTTAAACCAGCAGTTTGCTAGTCGAGAAGGCCAATCTAAATTTTCCGTTATTTCAATATTTTTTCTCTGTAATTCCAAAATTGGCATCCCCTATTTTGTTTATACAGAAGATGAATGACAATAATTCGTCTAAAGGGGATCACAGGGACTAACTCCTATGACACATTTATTGTCGCCCATATTGTTTAATGAGTAGTGAATCTTTCTTAACTAGTTCAGTAAGAGCGGCTTGTTTGCAAATTTCCATTCGTAACATCGGAATGCGAAACTCAGCAGGCGATAATTTTTTCGCTTTTTGGAATTCATTAAGTGCCTGCTGAATTAATCCCGCTTTTCCCAAGACATACGCATACATTGCACGTTCTTTAGCATTCAACGAATCTGTAATATTTCCCTCTATTAAATTCATTGCTTCTTTTTTCCTACCCGTTTTTGCATATAAAAAAGATTGCAAAAGAAACTTATTGCCGGACTTGATTTCTGGACGTAAAAAAAGCGACAGCAGTTCATTCGCTTTCAAAGTATCATTCAATTCCAATGCAATCTCAACGGAAAGAACGACAGGAACCGAAAAGAGGGAATCTAGCTGCATGGCCTTTATTGCATATTTTTCTGCCGATTCTAAATCGCCTCGTTCATATTTTTTCATCGCCATATTTGAATATCGAAGTGCATCCTTATTCGGCATATATTCGGTAATATTCCGTCGTGCTTGTGAATGTTTATTCCCGAATGTGCTATCAATAAATGAAGAAAATTTTTCTTTTCCTATCAATGAATATCCAGAGAGTTTGAAAACTATCTTCATGCTTGGCGAAACAGCGATGAGTGTTGGTACGGCAACAATTGAATACGCTTGAAACGTTAATAGCTTTTCGTCTATAAGATTTTGAAACGTGACATTCTCCCCATTAAGAATTGCACGAATATGAATGATATCGCTTGGCATAATAGATTGACTTTCAACACAAATACTAACTACTTGTAAACCAATGGAATGATATTGCGTATAATACCACTGCAAATCATGCAGCATTTTCATCGAATCATTTCCCCAAGTTGACCAAAACACGATTACAGTAATTCTCTTCCCGAGGTTCTCTTTGAGAGTGTATTTCTTGCCCTCAATATTTCGTAATGAAAAAGAAATCGCCGTAGAGTCACGCATTTGTTGTGCTCTGCTGACACATAGACTCAAAACCAGAAAAGAAAAAATAAAATACTGAAGACGGTTTCTCATTTTTTATTATTCGTTGAAGAAGGAATGAATCGTGAATATTCTTTTCTTGCATGACATCCCGGCGTACAACTCCCACCATTCGGCGTCGGTTCATATTTGATCGGAAGCATCCATTGTCCGAAGGGCACTGCGTCGCGAATATGTTTGGCATTATTACTCGCATGTGTTTCGTGGCAGGAACGGCATGTTCTCCCTTTTGTTTTCTTATTCACATGCAAATAGTGGAGATTACGATCTCCATCCCGAAAACCTGTTAATGTAGTTGTTTTCATTTCCTGTGTTAAACTTTGTTGATGGCAGCCAAAACAGAGCTCGTATTGCACCTGTGAATATGACGTATAAAATTCTTTCGGATAGTATTTTTTGAGGATTCGAAAATTTGTTGATCCATGAACATCATGACAACCAGAACAATCACGATCCCGAATTGGACCATGTACATTTTTATTAATTGAAAGCAATTCCTTTATATTTCCAATTTTATCGGATTGCGCCACATTTATCGGATGCTCATGGCATGTAAGACACAGTTTCATCGGTTCATCTTTTAATTGTTTACCTATCTGCGATTCGTGTGGCGAGTGACAATTCGTGCACTTATTGTCAACTGTTAACGCTGCATGCTGCACTGTACTTTTGTCTACATGATTTTTAATATTTTTATGACAATCAAAACATAAATCCGGTTGTTCTTTAACGAGCAACGGTGAAGTATCCGTCGTGTGAGGATTATGGCATTTTACGCATGCGTCTGTCGCAGGAGCATGCACATGTTTTGCTTCAGTAAAATTTTGTTCCATATCAGAATGACATTCAAAGCAAACTTCATTTCCCGATTTGCTCAACAATTTTGGCTTTTCACTTGCATGTGGTTTATGACACGTTAAGCAATCCCCATCTTCTACTGGTGCATGCACATTTTTTTTCCTCATCGCTTCTTGCGGATGGCATTTCGCACATGTTTCGGCAATCGGTCCCTTCCGCATAAAGTATGCTTGATTTGATTGATGCGGATTATGACATCCTGTACAGTCACCGCTCATCACTGGGGCATGCACAACGCCCTTCTTTTCTAGTCGCTCGTGACATTTCAAACAAAAATCTTCTGCTTTTTTAATTGGCACAAATTTGTGTTTTTCGTTTTGCACGGGTTGGTGGCACGCTTTACATTCGCCCACAGCGACAGGTCCGTGAACGAATTTTTCGGTACCAAATGTTGCATGGCACTTTGCTGTAATGCAAGATTCTTGTGTAGCTTGCTTTTGCTGTGAGTGTGTAAAGCGCAAACAAATTACGATAGCTACGCTGACCATATAAATTCTTTGTATGTTCATTACTTATAATCCAGATAGATAGTTTCGCGGAAATACGTGATGATTTGATATATCTTTACTTTAACTATTGTCATGTAATTTGAACACCTAAAATCCTACGGCATTTTTTAATCTTGTGTATGGACATTTTATTTGCGTGTTGAGCATTTCCTCAATTTCTTTCGGCATTGAATTTCCCTTCATTAACTTTTGCAGGAAGGAATTTTTCATCATCAACCGCGTAGATCTGATGAGATAGTTTTTCCTAAATGGGTCTGGATCGGATATAAATTGCGGGACCTTCCACATATAATACTCTTTGTAACATCGAATGATTGCTTGATTTACTTCCTCGATGGTCATTCCCTTCGGTTCGATAATCGGGGTAATTAAATTGTAATGTGAATAGTCCTCATCACGAATATATTGCTTCAGCTCATCATATAAATCTGAATACGGCCAGGGTGTAATGGCAAGGAAATGAGCGAAATCCGGATTGTAGTGCTTGGCAAGTTCAAGGGTTTTTGTAATTGATTCCTGCGTCTCATCAGGCATGCCAAGCACAAATGAGCATTCGGATATCATTCCGTTAGATGCAATAAGTTTCAATGCTTCTTGCGATTGTTCACATTTTATGTCTTTCTTAAAAATATCCAACGACGTTTGGTTTGTAGCTTCCACACCAACATAAATATGATGAATTTGAGCTTTTCGATATTTCCACAAGATCGCTTCATCTCGTAAAATATCTTCTACACGAGTTTCAAGAAGCAAGGCAACATTTATTTTCTCTGCTATCAGCATATCTAAAATCGTCTCCCATCGTTCTTTGTTTTTTGTGGGATACTCGTCTGACACCATGACAACATTAACACCGTATATATCTCGTAAATGACGCACTTGTCCGACAAACCGTTCTGGAGTTAACTCGCGATAACTTCGTTTCCAGAATTTTTGTTGTGAACAAAAACTGCAGGTATGAGGACACCCGCGTGATGAATTGATAATACCCATACGAGAATGTGGCATTACAAAAAACTTATATAATTTCCAGTCTAGTAAATCCCATGCCGGCTCAAGTATATTCAAATCCTCAACAAATGTTCTTCCTCGTGTCGTCAAGATGTCATTCCCCTCCTTGAAGACAATGCCGGCAACTCCAGTTAGATCGTCCTTATTGTTCAACGCTTTAACGAGAGCGGGCATTGTTACTTCACCTTCTCCTCGCACGATAAAGTCAATACGATCCGAAAATTTTTCCATCAATTCTTTATATTCAAATGTTGCGTGGACATTGCCAAGTACTGCAATGGAATCTGGATGCTCATCACGTGAAATTTTTAACATCTCAAGCGTCGCGACAATGCTTGCAGTGATTGATGAAAGTCCAATGAGATCATATTTTTTTCCCCGAAGATATTTTCGTACATCG
>JBBINR010000070.1:0-6431 GCA_037443785.1 Ignavibacteriales bacterium
TTCACGCCAACAATCACATCGCTGTAGCCATCTCCGTTCACATCTCCTGATGTTGCAACTGAATGACCAAACTGATCATTATTATTTTCGCCCGTCTGAGTCCACGATGCCGTAGTGGATAAACCGGTGGAACTTCCGTAGTAGACATACACTTTTCCTTTCGAGGTTGAATAAAATGGAGCCCCGACAATCACATCACTGTATCCGTCTCCGTTCACATCTCCTGCCGTTGCCACCGAAAATCCAAATTGATTGCCGCTGCTCTCACCGGACTTTGTCCAGCTTGCACTATTCGACAACGGGTCGATCGTGATAGGATACGCTACTGCATTATCGTTGACGCACAATTCAGCGGTGGTATCATTCAACTTTTCTATTGTTCCCTTCACATCATTGCCGTTTGCATCGTAGATTT
Source organism: Ignavibacteriales bacterium (assembly GCA_037443785.1). Taxonomy (GTDB): domain Bacteria; phylum Bacteroidota; class Ignavibacteria; order UBA10030; family UBA8401; genus JAQUOA01. The sequence continues at coordinate 416 of JBBINR010000070.1, forward strand.
TTAATCCGTTGTAATACATTTTTATATCATTCTTCGCATCGTGAAATGCCAAACCATTTTCGCTTGCATTGAAGCGAAGCGTTGTGTTGACACGCAACCGCAGTTTCAGATTACCAATTCCTGCCAGCTTCTCGCTCACCACAAAATCCTGACGCATTCCTTCTTCAGAATTGTTGTACTGTATAAAAAGATTGCCATCTGTGTTTGATGCATTTCTTTTAGTTGCTGTTAATCCTCTTCCATGGAAAGGGATAACTGCGCCTTCTCTTCCGTAACCGCTGAGCGATAAATTTATGTTCCACTGATCACGATTTTCAGGCTGCTCGTTTTTCTTCAGTGCATTTTTACGGGTATTGAAGGCAGCAATCTCAGTGATGAGCGGTTTGACAGAAAAACCATTCTCTGAGTACGTAAAGACAAGGTGGTTTTTTCTATTCGGAGAAACATAACGATGAGACTTTTGATCCATTGTTATCTCATATTCTTCCGCCTCGACCTTTTTTGTAATTTTCGCAAACCATGATGAGTTTTTTAATGAATCAACATTGAATGCGGCAATGTGATTTTTTTTGACGGCATTGGATTCATTTTGAAACAAACTCCCATTTACGAAACGATGACCCATACCTTTGCTTAAAGATTGTAACGGTACATCAATCGATGCAATCTTTGCCGCATCTTTTCCTTTCAACCAGTTCACCTCATGCAATTGATTAGAAAAAATTATCAGATAAATAAAAACTGCAAAAATACGGGCGGTGCGATTGAAAAGAGAGTTAGTCATTGATCCCCTTATTTGATATTTAGAAATAGTATTGATGTACTTTCTACTGGTTTGTAATCTCAACGTACTAACAGAAGTTTTTTTACTTGTGATTTTCCCATTGACGAGAGTCTTGCAAAATAGATTCCGGTTGAAAATTGTGACGCATCGAACTGCACGGAATAGCTTCCTGCATCTTTCATTTCATTCACTAATGTTACAACTTCCCTTCCTAACGCATCGAACACTTTCAGGCTCACAAATTGAGAATTGGGAATTGAAAATTGAATATTGGTTGTTGGATTGAACGGATTCGGATAATTCTGTTCGAGTGTAAACATTGTTGGAATGTTTTTGATTGTCACTTCAACTTCCTGCGAATACTTAAACTTTCCATCTCTGTCAATCTGCTTTAATCGGTACGGAAATTTCCCTGGTGAAAAATTTTTATCTGTGAAGGAATATGACTTCAGTGTGTTGGTTGTTCCACTTCCTTCAACAAACCCAACTTTTTCCCATTTCATCTTTCCTGCTTCATCCTTCATCATTTTCTTTTCAATCTCAAATCCATAATTGTTCATTTCAGTTGCCGTCTTCCATTGCAATTCAATAGCATTATTTTTTTCTGCTGCTGTGAACCAAACTAATTCCACTGGAAGCGGATCGTTTGGATTTGTAAATCCTGCAAACCCAATTCGAGGATCGGCACCGCTAAACACGGAACCAAAGACACCACCCGTGTAAATTCTTGCATTTGTCAGATCAAGAGAAATGATATTCACTCCATTATTTGGATCCGGATTCCAGCTTGTTGCCAAGCCTGTTGAAGCATCGAGCGCCGCAAGATAATTTCTTGACGCACCGCCGATGGTATTAAAACTTCCTCCCGCGTATACCGTGGAGCCGGAAACTGCAAGCGCACGAACTTGATTATCAGCGGAAGGATTCCATCCGGTTGCTTTTCCTGTTAATGTGCTCAAAGCAGCAATTCTGTTCCGTGAAGAATCTCCTATTGTTCCAAAATTTCCACCGGCATAAACGGTTGAGCCTGAAACGGTAAGCGACATGACGTAGTTGTTTGCATTTGGATTAAATGATGTAGCATTGTTTGTATTCACAGTAGTTCGCACGGCACCAATATAATTCCTCGCAGCTCCTCCAATATTAGAAAAGGACCCCGATGCATATAATATTGTATCCGATAAAGCGAGTGCGAATATGCTTCCATTTGCCGAAGGATTCCAACTCGTTAAATTTCCCGTTGATGCATCAAGCGCTGCTAATCCGACTCTAAATTGACTTTGAAAAGAGAAAATATCCCCACCGACATAGACATTAGAACCGGATACAGCAATTGCATAAATAAAATTATCAACTCCGGGATTCCACGACGAAACACTTCCTGTTGTTGCATCAACCGCTGCAAGATAATTTCGGGATTGTCCATCAATGGTCGTAAATTCTCCCCCAGCGTACACAACTGAACCTGAAACAGCGATGGCGTGAACAACGCCACTTGCATTAGGATTGAAGTCTAAAATATTTCCCGTTGTCGCATCTACTGCGGCAATGTTGTTTCTTACCTGACCACCGATGAAGTTGAAGAATCCTCCGGCATAAAGTGTAGAGCCGGAAATTCCCATTGCATACACTGCGTAATCACCATTCGGGTCCCAGCTTGTTGCTGTTCCGGTTGAAGCATCAATCGCCGCAATTTTGTTTCGCGTTGCTCCGCCGATGTTGGAGAATTCTCCGCCAGCATACACCGTTGAACCTGAAACAAGAATAGAATTCACATACGAATCTGCAGCCGGATTCCAACTCGTGATTGTTCCGCTGCTTGCATCAATCGCCGCAATGTAAAGCCGCGTCGAGCCGTTCATGCTTGTAAAATCTCCTCCCGCATATACCGTTGAACCGGAAACTGCAATGGTAAACACATGCGGTCCCGCATTAGGATTCCAACTTGCTGCTGTGTTGGATGATGTAAGCACGGATGCGATATAATTTCTTCCCTGTCCGCCAAAGTTTGTAAAATCGCCGCCGGCGTACAGTGTCGATCCTGAAATTGCAATTGTTTTTACATTACCATTCGCACCCGGATTCCAGCTCTTCGCCGCGCCGGTTGCTCTGCTGAGAGCGGCAATATAATTTCTTGTGACACTCGCTATTGTTGTAAACGCGCCGCCGGCATAGAGTAATGTATCGTCGACGGCAAGACCAAACACCGTACTTGTTGCGTTAGGATTCCAGCTCGTTGCGTTTCCCGTTGCTGAATCGAGCGCGGCGATACAACTCCGAGATTGGCCGCCGACAGAACTAAAATTTCCTCCGACGTAAATTGTTGAGCCAGATTTTACGATTGCATACACAGTGGAGTTTGCATTCGGGTTCCATGATGCATCAAGAGTTTTATCTGAATTGATGTGTGCCAATCCGTTTCTCGTTGTGCCGTTTACTGTAGAAAAATCTCCGGCAATGTACCAGCCACCGTTGCCATCGGAAATAAGTGCACGAATCAGTCCACCCTCAACCGCAGGCCATGACACATCCGATGCGCCAGTTGTTATGCTCAGCGCCGCGCCTCTTCCTGAATACGGATTGAGATAAGAAAATTTTCCACCAATATAGATCGTGTTCCCGTTTTGAACAATAGCCTTCACTTCTTCATCATTGGTGCCGACAGAAACGTATGGCAATGCTTTCACCAGCTGTTGGGCAGAACAAAATGAAAAAATTAAAATCAGAAATGATATGTACCGAAAGGAACGCATATACCCCCCATGATTTGTTGTAGCAATTGATTTTTTTCTCATCCAAAAATTTTATCCCTGTCTATTTCATCAGAATTAGTTTTCGCAGTTGATTTTTTTCGCCTGATTGTAATCTTGCAAAATATATTCCGCTGGAAAGCCTTGAAGCGTCAAACCGTACTGAATAATATCCCATTTCCTTCACTTCATTTACTAACGCTGCTACCTCCCTTCCAATCGCATCATATATTTTTAATGTTATATGATTGGTCATTGGTAATTGATAACTGATCACGGTCGTTGGATTGAATGGATTCGGATAATTCTGTTCGAGAGCAAACATTGTTGGAAGGTTTTTGATTGTCACTTCAACTTCCTGTGAGTATTTAAACTTTCCATCTCTGTCAATCTGCTTTAATCTGTATGAGAATTTTCCTGGTGATAAATTTTTATCCGTGAAGGAATATGACTTCGACGTGTTGGTTGTTCCACTTCCCTCAACAAATCCAATTTTTCCCCATTTCATAATTCCTAATTCATCCTTCATCCCTTTCTTCTCAATCTCAAAACCAAAATTATTCGCCTCGGTTGCTGTCTTCCATTTCAATTCTGCATTGAGCTGCTTCGATTCGACGGTGAAGGAGGTAAGTTCAATTGGAAGCGCAGATTCATCGTAGACAACTGCAAACTGACTGAATGATGTAATGCCATTCCAGGTTGCTTCGCCTGTTGTTGAATTTGCACTTGTCGCTCCGCCAAATTCTACCCACGCATCGCTGCTTGTTGAGGTTCGTTTGTACAATCTCAACTTTTCTGGAATCGTATTTGTCGATACATCGAATCCGCCTGCGCCAAGTTTGAGAGTAAGGTCTACTGAAAACGTTCCGGGAGTTCCAAAGACATTCACCACATAATATTTGTTGCTGACAATTGATCCGTATGATGCAGGCAGAATATTCGGTGCAACGGAAATTGCTGTTGACGTTACATCGACGGCATTATCAAATGCATCGGCGGTTGTGAGAGAAACAGAATCAAGCGTCACTGTTCCGCTGGTAAATGATGAACCGCTGGCGCTTGTTGCGCTACCGATTGGTAATGTGGAAGTTGTCCATGCTGGACTATTCATTAATAATCCAAAATGTTCATTGATAGACTCTCCGGCAGATGTTCCTGAGTTTTCATTGAATTGCCAGTAGGCAAGTATTCCGCTTTCTGCACCGGTAAGAGTGCGGTGCATATTCTCACGAATTTGTTGCGCAGTTCGCGCAACATTCCAGATCCGCACTTCATCAATCATTCCTTCAAACAAATTGCAATCGCATGTACCCGGCGCCTGTCTGCCAATATTGAGTTGACCTGTGTTCGTTACCAGCGTACCTGAAGCAGTATGCTCACTAAGCAGTGCACCATTGCGATAGAATTTTACGCCGTTCGTACCGGTTTGAAATACTACGGCAACGTGCGACCATTCATTTAAGGGAACGCTTCCCGAACTGTAAATCCATGTACCATTGTTAAACAATCCCAATCCTGATTGTCCATTGGGTTGCACGGACAACAAATAATTATAATTTCCTTTGTCGATGATTGTATTATTAGTGCGGGTAGGATATATCCACGCTTCAATTGTGAGACTATCCGTTAACCGCAATGAAGTATCATCCGACACGCTGATATATTGTGTTGTGCCGTTCAGTGAAAGCAGCGTTCCGGAAACTGTGGATACAGTTGACGGAGATGGTGTTGTAAAACTCACCTCGTTTCCCTGCTGGTACCCTTTGCTATTCATGGCAGAAAGTTTTGCATAGTATGTTTGATTGTTTGACAAACCCGTTGCATTGGCAGAAATGGAAACCGGAACCCACGTTCCACTAAGTGGACTTTGAATTGCAGAAACACTGTCTGTATAATTGCCGGACGATGTACCGAAGAGCACTCTTACTGTTGTTGTTAAACCCTGCGGATTGATAGTATTGCTGAGTGTTCCCACTGAAGGCGTTAGACCTGAAAGCGTACTGGATGTTAATACGGGTGCGGCAAGCGGCGCATTCCAATGAGCAATGAAATGTGATTGGTTAATCCCTGCGCTTGCAAAACTTCCGCCGACATACAAGTTGTCTCCATTCGCTGCAAGTGCATACGCGGTGAGTGCAATCGGTTGCGTGGAACCTCCCAATCCAGAACCGAGTCCGGCCCAGGCCGAGCCATCCCATTTTGCAATTCTGTTGGCACTTGCACTTCCTGCAGTTGTAAATTGGCCCCCTGCGTATAACTGGTCATCGCTAGCAAAAAGAGAATTGACAGCGCCGTTCATTCCTGAGCCAACTGTAGACCAACTTGAGCCATTCCATTTGGCAATATAATTTACTGATGTTCCACCGGCAGTGTTGAAGCTTCCTCCTGCATATAAATCAGTTCCAATAGCAGCAAGAGCATAAACATACGAGTCCATTCCTGAACCGAGCGCAGACCAGCTTGAGCCATTCCATTTTGCAAT
>JBBINR010000071.1:0-6245 GCA_037443785.1 Ignavibacteriales bacterium
TGCCGTCAACACCGGTTTGACGAACCCTTATGTCTGGTCTCTTGTTGTCTCGGGCACGAATCTCTTTGCCGGGACTTCTGGCGGCGGGGTCTGGCGGCGGCCGCTTTCGGAGATGGTTACATCGGTGGAAAGACACTCATCAGATTTACAAATAGATTTTACTCTTGATCAAAATTTTCCTAATCCATTTAATCCAACAACAGTAATAAATTATCAGTTACCAGTTAACAGTTATGTCACGTTAAAAATATTTGACGTGCTGGGAAAATGTGCGTCGGAACTAGTAAACGAATATCAATCTGCCGGCCGACATTCAAAAATGTTAAATGCATCCAATTTTTCCAGCGGTATCTATTTTTATCGACTACAAGCTGGAAGATTTACTGCTATACGGAAAATGATTCTGTTGCGTTAACCAAAGGAGAAAATATTTGTGCACGATTTCATAGAAGGGTTGAAACAAGGATTTGACTTCTTCGCAACACTTCATCCGCATGTTGATATTGGAACAAAATTAGTTGTCACAGATGGATTTTCCAATTTAGTGTCAATTACTATATTGATTCTTTTAGGCAGGTGGATGTATTTTCAATTGAAGGATACTTATTTATTTCGTAATCACCTTATGGGTAAAGTTGGTGCGATCGTTTTTGTTATATGCCTTATGCTTGCCTGGTCTTCTCTTTCGGTTCTTTGCCTCGCAGCGTTTTATGCATATGGAAGTTTGATAGGTTTTACGATCGCATTTCAAAATGGAAATCGTATTCGAACATCGCCATTCATCGGAGCAGGGATTATTGCTTCTTTTTGGGTCAGCGTCATTCTGCTATGGATGTTTAAATATCCGCTTCTTGAGTATATCCAACTCGGTATCATCGGATGGCTTGCGTGGAATGCGGCACATGAAGCAATCAGAATTATTCAATTGAATAAAATTGAAGATCAAATACTGTTTATTGTTATTGGTGGATGCATATCTTTGTCTATTTTTGAGCCAGTATCATTCAATAGACTCCTGGTCCAAGTATCACAAGGTACATATTTTCAAACTAAAGGGAACGTGACGATAGCTTTTATATTTTATTATTTACCTCTTTTAGGATGGATTCTCGGAGCATCTGGCATCCAATTTAAGAAACGTCCAATTAATTCGTTGCAGAGATATACTTAATTCTGTAGAGAACAAAAAACAACTCAGAAGCAATTTTTACCTTTGGCTAACCGGTCAACAATCGCTACAATGGAACGCTGGGAAATTGGCAGGCGGATTTTATTCCTATCGGTTGCATGCGGGTTCATTTGTAGAAACGAAGAAACTTCTTCTGTTGAAGTGATGAATAATAACAACTACAACAGGTCGCTTAACGAAGGCCCAAAGCCTTCGTAAGGATATTATTGGTTTACTTCAGAATACCGTATAGTTGTAGCTTTCGTTTCCCACTTTTCTCCATCCCAATACTCAACTCTGCTTTTGAGATCCTCCAAATAATGCTGGTTAAACGTGCTATGTATTTTACCCTCTTTTTTGAGTTGTTGGTGTGTACTTTCAGTTGGCGAATTAAACTTGACTTCCCTTACATGAAAATCATCAGGTGAAACAAAATACTGAAATGAGATTGGTTGCTTTTCTACACTCCCATTATCAATATTGATCAACAGCATGAGGTTGTTCTGGTATTTGTGAATGAATGCACCAAGTCTCTCTGTGGTGGCAAGTTCCATATCAGTTTTTGGAAAACGTATATAGTACAATTCAGCAAGCGACTTATTTAGTCCGAATCCGCGAGTAACAGAAGATTCGAAATCTCCCACGACTTTATCCGGATCAAGAATTACTGCGAATGAAAAAGCATTATTATCCATATCGCTAATATCATTACAACCGGTGAGCAGCATAAGGTCTTTGCCAATTTTTGTATGATGAAAAACTTTTATTGATTCTAAATTCCCAAAGTGCCAATATTTTCCCACCACACGAAAATTACTATCCAATACAGCAAGAAAATTTGGTGACCTTCCATTTCCGACAATAGCAATGAAACGTAGTTTGTTTGATGAAGAATGAATAATGGTGAATTGGTTTACAAACAGTTTACTCTGACTATAATTGACATTTCTAAAATGGAATGATGTATCGTTAAGAGTGAATTGCTTTTCAAGCGTTCCATATTGATTGTAAATCGTTATTCCATTTGTATTAGATTGATTTCCGAGGTCAAGATTTGTTATGACTTCATTGATTCCATCTCCATCGATGTCAGCAATTTGGACAAAGGAGGTGTTTCTAAAACCTTCTATTTTACTACTCAAATCCAAAAACTTTCCAGGGATTGACCAAAGTAATTTATTTCCTTTGTTGAAAATCTCAACCTTATCATTATGGGTATTGTAATGGTAATAGTTAGGATTCTCATCCGTCATTTCTGTTACTTTAAATAATTCAATGCCTAGTAATGCAAAAAATCCAAAAACAAATAAGGACATCGTTGTTGTAACAAATGGATGCCTGCGCACGAACATGACAGCTCTGCGTATCGGTGCTCGTTCAATCTCATAGTTTGCACGAATTTCCTCCAACGGAGATGCGTGTTGTTGGACCAAAGATTTTCGCATTCTTGCCGGAACTGTGGCAGAGGTATTTTCTTTTTCCGCTTCCATGTCTGCAAAAAAGCCGGAGTACATCTCTTCCATCCGTGCGTACAATTCGCGGCATCCGGCGCATTCATCCAAATGCTGCTCAATCTCGGTGCGTTGCTGCAGCGCGTTCTCATCCTTCAGCACGTACAGCTCTAGTAATTTTTGATCGATATGGCTCATATATAGTATTAGGTGCAAATGTGAGCTGTTACAGATTTTTTCTTTCTACCAATACAGCAGCAATTGATTCCCGACAGAGTTTATAATAATACTCCAATTTTGTTCTGTGGTGTTCTCGATATTCGTGCACATTCAACTGTGTCATGTGCTGCTTTAATCCTTCAAACAGTGATTCTGCAGAACCATCATGCCCGTCCAGCTTTGACAATAAAACTGTAGTAATCGTTTCAAAATATATATCCATTATGCCTTGATGGTTTTTCGCATGTCCATTGTTGCGCACGACCATAGATGATTTGATGAACTCGACATGCTTTTGGATAAGTTCGACAATTTCAAACTGATGTTCTTCTCCACTCAAGGAACCTGGCCGATGGTTTTGCTTGGACACCAACAGCGTCCTAAAAGTTAGGGCAATTGTTATCACAGGAATAATTCTGCTGTATTCTTCCTGTTCGCGGATACAGCGAGAGAAGATTGAAAGCAATTCGGGAATGAATTCATCGCCTCGAACGTGCGGTGCGAGCAACAAAAATAAAATCTCTTGATCCATTGCCGGTAAATGTTCGGCATGATGACAGTGAATTGGTGCAAGGCATGATTCGTCAAATCGATCGACTTCTTCAAATGTTCGGTGGGCAACAACTGCCAATTTTATATTCCGCAGAATTTTTCCCAAACTGGGGTCGTAGTTATGATAGACATGAACAAGATTTTGATTCACCGCCGATGAGACGAGCCGGCGGAAATGCAGAAGAATTTCTTCTTCCGAAAGCTGCTGGCAATCGAAATTTGAAAAGTATGTTTTAAAATGAATGAGATGCCCATGCGTATCGCGTTCAAATAATTCTGCAATGCAATCGTACCCTAAATCTTTCGCGTTCAATCCCAGGTGATGTTTTATTGCGGGAGTGTGCAGGAGCTTTACGCGAAGAAGATTTGTTGCTAACGTATGCGCGGAGGAAAGCAGAAACTGTTCATGGCGCTGGGTAAAATCTTCGTTCAAGAGCGCATGAACTGCTTCCTTCAGCGCAGTACAATAAGTTGACAGTGTGCGATTATTATTTTCCACAATTGTGTGAAAATAGACATCGTTTCGGTCAAAATAAAATTAGAATTTACTAAAGTAGATTTTCGGCAATATTACTTGGTTGGAATGTAATATATCTTTGATTTCATACCGTCTAGTCCCGATTACAATTTTGCTGTGATCCCTAAGATTGGTGTGATGCCAAAATCGTATCGAGGTGTTTGAGTGATCGTTCCGGATTGATCGGCTTTGAACGAGTAGGAAATAATGTTGTCTCGGTCGTACACATTCCACAAATCAAGGTACGCAGTGAGAGACCAGAATCCGAAAATGAATTGCTTGTCAACGCGGATATCCAATTTATGGTAGTCAGGATTTCGTGCAGAGTTGGTGGCGCCGTCAATGAGATAATAGATACCTCCTTTTTTTGCGACACCAACTACCGGCGTGTATGGATTGCCTGATGCGAATTGAAATTTAGCGCCGATCTGCCAACCAGATCCAACATCTACTCCTGCAATCAGGTTGACGATGTGAGGACGGTCGTATTCAAAATCATAAAGAGACAATGAAGGGTCATCACGCCGGTGGGAGACGGAGAAGGAGTATGACGCGCTTCCCACAAGGCCGTTGGTGAATTTTTTTTGAAGAGAAAATTCTATACCGCGCGCGTACCCGCTGCCGGTATTCAATAGTACATTCGTGCTGTCGGGATCAACAATAAGATTTGACAGCTCTTTGTGATATATTTCCACGGTTGCTTTTGTATCATCGCCAATGCGCTGTTCAACACCTGCAACGTAATGAATCGCTCTGCTGTCCTTCAACAAAAGATTGCGGACATCAGGAGAAATTTGATAACTCGCTGGAGATTGATAGTACGCTCCCCATGCTGCGTTGAATGCTGTTTCGTCTGTCAGCCGTAGTGTTGCCGCCGCACGCGGACTAATATGGCCTTCATGCAGTAGTGCAAAATAATCATACAGCACTCCTGCAGTTATCGTTAACGGATGGAACAGTTGCACCGACGTTTGCGCAAAGATTGCACTCTTGGTGGTTGCATCGGGGCGAAATGTAATCACCGCAGCAGGAATGATGATGCCGCTGCGCGTTGTATCTTCCGGTGTCCATGATTCATTCTTTGAATTGATCACCTTCACCCGGCCGCCGATTTTTATGTCGAAGGCTGGTGTAACTTGGTACGTCAATTCAGTTTTTGTAGTCAGCTCGTTTTCAAGAATGTCCTCGCCGCGCAGGGATGTATTGAGCGCTGTTCCCTGGCGTGTAGTCCATCCGTTTCCCGTAAAGGAAACAGTGGTCATTGCGTAAGCATGCGTAGAAAATAGCGAGCGCCAATTCACACCAATGGCTGAGCCGTAATCATCCCTGGCAACAATATCGTACTTGCTCTGTGCCGATGATTCTTTCGTTGAACCCGTCCGGTCAATCTGGTCGATGTAATAAAATCCTACAAGGCTGATTCTGTTCTGCGGGTCGAGATCGTATGTAATTTTTCCGACGGCGTCGTAGTAGCGGGGTGCAGCAGGCCTGTTCATGATGGACGTGAGCATGTCAAAGAATCCGCGCCGCAGAGAAAAAATCATTGAGCTGTTTTCCGCAAGAGGTCCGTCGACCATCACACCAAATCCGGCAATGTTTGCATTGAGATCAGAATTGTACATCTCTTTGTTCCCGTCTCGCAGAGACATTTCAAACACCGAAGACATCTTGTCTCCGTACTTTGCAGGAAATCCTCCAGTGAGGAAATCTACTTTTTCCAACAGTGCAGGATTGACGATGCTGATGATGCCCATAGACTCGCCTGTTCTTGCAAAATGGATCGGGTTGTAGATTTCGATATTGTCCAGCAGTGTCAAATTCTCATCGGGGCTGCCGCCGCGTACAATCAACTGTGCACTTTTTCCACCGGCAGTTGCAACTCCGGGCATGGATTGCATGACGCGAAAAATATCTTCAGCCGAACCGGGCGACCGGCGGATTTCTTCGGGAGAGAGTGAACGCATGCTCACAACATTTTCTGCCGGCTTGGCAAAGTAATCACTGCGGATATCAACACCTTCAAGTTCCACCGTTGAAGCATGCAGCCCAAATGAGATTGATTTGTTTCGGTCAGGGCTGATCACAACATCGGTGTGCGAAGAAGATTCATAGCCAACCATCGAAGCGCGAAGTTCATACTTCCCTGCGGATACATTCTTAATGACGTAGTATCCTCGTTCGTTGGTGGTCGCGCCATTCCTGGTGCCCACAACCAAAATATTTACTCCGGGCAATGCCTGCTGTGTAACCGCATCCCGCACTTCACCGGATATTGTTCCTGTGACCGATTGTGCTGAGCTGATGCTCAAAAATCCTAATAGTAGTGCTGTCAAACTTT
>JBBINR010000072.1:0-5329 GCA_037443785.1 Ignavibacteriales bacterium
CTTCTATCGACACCGGTGCCGTCACCATGGCATCGACATTTTTTTCTAAACATAGAGTGATAGCTCGTTCAATGGCTTGTCCTGCGCAGACTCCGGCATCTGGCGCTGTTTTGCCAATGAGAAGATTTTTTGTTGTAGCATTGTGGACGGTAATGACAGGAACAGCTTTGTCATCAAATGTTGACGGTACTTTTTCTACTTGTGAAAATTGAATCTTGATCTTACAAAGCTTTGCATAATGTTGGAATATTTCCAGCGACCCGATCAACACCGGTTGAATCTGTTTGCGAATTGATGGCGATGTGATGCTGCGTAAAACAATTTCAGGGCCGATACCGTTGAAATCTCCAATGGTGATTGCGATTTTTGGCTTCATTTGCTCTCAGTTAATTTATAGTTTCCTTGTTTGCTTGGATCTTCAAAGACAAACGTTTTCTTCAGCGATGCATACTTCCACACCTCTTTTGGAATACTGCCGGGATGCAAGATGCGTTCGGTGGACGTTGGCTTTCCATACAGGATAAAAATTTTGCCGCGGTCTGTAATCGATCCGTTCGGTTCCTTCAAACTTCGGTATGCCGACATGGCAAGATCTGCTCGGCGATAAAACTCCGCCATCATTTCATTGTACGCGGTGCCCGGTGTCGGATCTTTTTTCTGCCAGAATTCATCGAAGTGATGAATACGTTCTGAGCGATTTCCCTTCCGCAGGTCGCGATATTCTTTTTCTGTCATGATGAACTGCAGTGGAAGTATTGCCATGTCGAGATCAGTAAGAATCAAAGGCATCTCCAGCCATCGCGTACCAAACTGAGTTTTCAGTTTTGTCGAATCTGTGAGCGTGAACTCGATTTCGTAGCGCCCTTGTTTTAAACGTGCGCTGTTGAATGGAACTATTACCACGTTACGGAGACTGTTTCTCACCGTGTCAATAAATATACCGTCGCTGCTTTCCGCAAAGGCAATTGAAGAAGAAGGGAAAACGATTGCTTCGGCCATCGTATCTTGTACAACAATTTGCTTTTCATCCTCGTCTGCAGCAAGTTTCTTTAACAAAAAGTGCACCGAATTCGATGGTGTTGAACCGATCTCGAAAATAAAATTACAATTCTTGGAAAATAAAATATCGCCGGCAAGATTAAAGCATTGAAAGCGGCCATCCGCCGATTGCAGTTGCACCGGAATGACAGACGAAAGACTTTTTGAAGCCGGCCGTTTCACTTGTATGTGCCGGTGAACTTCCGGTATTTGCCGTTTCGCATCTTTATCTTCTACGGTCAACAGGACGGTGTACGAACCGGGGCTCAACGTAAAAGACATCACTCCTTGCAGATATTGATTTCGCAGATACACCGCACCGTTATCTTCTGAAGTCAGTGTGAGTTCTCGAATATCCCGGGCAATTGAATTGCTGTTTGAATCCAACACTTCAACCGATATGCCGGCGTGTGCCATAAATTGTTTGGACACCGTCTCGAACGGTTTTGTGAAGGTGAAGAGATCCTGCCGCAAACGAAATAACGCTTCGACTCTGCTCGAATCGTTACTGTTTGCGATGATGTGTGTCTCAAAGAAAATTGGTACGCCGAAGGTCTTTTCACGCTGCACCATCTCCTGCGCCGTGGCTATTGATAGCAGGCAGAGAATGGCAATGACGATGACGCTGCATGTTTTACTGATCAAAAATTTCTTCATAGTTGCTCTATGATTTGTTGGTGACTAGTCTTTATTGAATAGTTAGACACCTTCAATACTCTAAAAGATACAAAAAATGATTGAAGGGAAGAAGGAAGATTTGGGAATTATTCAAATAAAGTTATTGCTCTCCCGATCTGCGCAGCATGCACTTTAATATCTGGAAACCGAGTCAGAATAGTTTCGCCCATCCAGTTAACGGATTGGTGCTCGCCGTGAATGAGGATGACAGTCGATGGGTGAAGTTGATCTACAATGTGCAACAATCCTTCGCGGTCGCTGTGTGCGGAAAATCTAAATTGCTCAATGTCGCATCTCACTGTTGTTGGGTCTATGGCGTCAGTGAGTTGTACAAGGTCACCTTTCTTTGCATTACGTACGCGAAATCCCGGAGTTTCTGGGTCCATGTATCCCACTGTGAAAATTGCAGAGCGCGTATTGTTCAGCCATTGCTTGGCGAGTTTGAAAGACATCGTCTCTTCTATCATCATTCCACTTGATGCCAGTACAAAGCAAGGCCTTCTTAAAAGATCGTCAATCTGTTCAACGTCATATACATCGTACTGAGGAATATCTGTCAGCAGTAATTCAGAATCATTGTAAGGAACAACGAAACGGTTTTTGTCATAGACGGACGAAATCTTTTTCCCAACACCTCCTGTAAAGATATCTGATCGTGATATTCTCCCTTGCTCCATGAGGTTCCATATCATTGCTAAGACTTCCTGCATTTTCCCCAAGGCAAACACAGGAATAAGGACAGCGCCGCCTCGTTCAAAAATTTGGTTGGCCTTTTTTGCAAATCGAATTTGTTCTTCATTGCGGGATGGCAATTGACTCATCTCCGTTGCTCCGTGCGTGCATTCCAGGATGAGCACATCAACGCGGTGTTGAGGTAGAGCTGCACCCGGAAAAATTGTCTGTGCATTGATGCTGATATCGCCCGTGTAATAAATCGATTTACCGTTGTGCTCCAACAAAATTCCCGCCGATCCTAGGATATGGCCAGCATCGTAAAAAGATGCATCAATGGGAGTGTCGCTGATACGTCTGTATCCCGCTATGGGAAAACTTTCCGTGTAAGATTTCCATTCAATGCTTTGAATCAGCAAATCAATCTCTTCGTGAGAATAGGGGCAAAGGACGGATTCGTTTTTCAATTCTTCTTGTACAATGCGAACAGAATTATGAAGGGTCAATTCTGCAATGGCGCGTGTTTGCGGCGTCGTCACTATACGCACGTAGGGATGTTTCTGTACCAAATAGGGAAGTGCATCAAGATGGTCCTGATGAGCGTGGGAAATAAGAACAGCGTCGATACTTTTTTCGGCAATCAAATCGAATTGCGGCAGCATGGCAGAACCCGTCTTGCGAGGATGGGTTCCGCAATCGAGGACGATGCCTGTTCCATCAAGATCAAGGAAATAACACGACGCGCCTATATCATCAGCGCCTCCGAGAGGAAGGAAGGTGACCATAGAAAAATTTAGTCTTTCTACACGCTGTATTTTTCGATCACATCACTTGGTATTTTCTCTGCTCGCTGCGTCTGCAGATTTACCATAGTGTATTCAAAAACACCGTCCACACAAAGTTTTCCTGTCTCTTTACGATGAATTTCAAAGGCAACATCGACTCCGTTAGTTTTTACTTCTTTGATTTGAGTTCGGACAAGCGCAATATCCCCAAGTTTCATTGCCCTTTTGAAGTGCATTGTGCAGGCACTTACCACCCAGCCAAATCCGCGGCCAAGAAATTCATCCATTGCCATGCCATAGCAACGTTTCATTTGATCGTAACGTGCCGCCAGCACGTAATCAAAGTAGCGTGAATTATGAACGTGATCGTTCATGTCAATATCATCAGGGCGGACTAGAATTTCCGATTCAAATTTTGAATAAGCCATGTCTTCTTGCAATGAATGTGATGATTGGTAATGGAATTTTATTTTTTCCAATTCCGTAAGAATTCAACGAGCAACCGCACACCAACTCCCGATCCTCCTCGCGGAATGTAATCTAAATTTTCTTCGAGCATTGCCGTGCCGGCAATATCAAGGTGAACCCATTTGTAGTTGCCGATGAACTTTTTTAAGAACCATCCGGCAGTAATGGCACCGCCCCAGCGTCCCCCTACATTTTTCACATCAGCGATGTCGCTTTTAATTTGTTTCTCATATTCATCGAATAAGGGAAGCTGCCACACTCGCTCATACGTTTTTTCGCCGGCGATTTTCAGTGCATCCATTGTGGTTTGATCGTTACCCATCATGCCCGTTGCATGGTGTCCCAATGCGACCACACAAGCACCGGTCAGCGTGGCAAGATCTATGACAACATCAGGATGAAATTTTTCCGCGTACGAAAGTGCATCCGCCAAAATTAATCTCCCCTCAGCATCGGTATTGTCAACTTCGGATGTCTTTCCATTGTAGTGGCGGAGGATGTCTCCGGGTTTTACTGAATTGCCGCTCACCATATTTTCTACGGAAGGAATCAATCCAATAACATGTTGCCGCATTTTTAACGCAGCAACAGCATGAAACGTTCCCACAACTGCTGCAGCTCCGCTCATATCCATTTTCATCTCTGCCATGCCTGAGGCTGGCTTAATAGAAATGCCGCCGGAGTCGAACGTGACTCCCTTGCCAACGAGAACAGCAGTTCCATTTTTCCTATACTGCTTGCCGTATTCCAAAATGATAAACCGTGGATCATGTGCGCTTCCTTTGCTTACACCAATGATGCCTCCCATGCCAAGAGATTGAATCTTTTGTTTGTTGAACACTGTGGAAGAGAAGTGAAATTTTCTTGCAGTGTGCCGAGCATCTTGAGCGAGTGTTTCAGGATACAGTTCATTCCCCGGCGCATTGGAAAGATTTCGTGCATGGATAACGGCTTCGCACAATGCAGTTCCAATTGCAATGCCCTCCTGAATTTGCTTCATAAGATTCTTTGAAGTGGGAACAATAAAAATTTGTTGCAGTTCTTTCAGAGGCTTTTCCTTGGTGATGTACTTATTATATTTATACACAGAAAGAATTGCCCCTTCAACTAATGCCGTCGCAATCTCTTCTGCTGGTGCATTCAAGATATGTTCTGCATCAGGATACATAATGGCGAGTGAAGGAAGTTTCAATGCCTGAGTTTTCTTTGCTGCGGCTGCTGATGCACGGCGAAGTTTTTCCATTGAAAAATTTGTTGCCTCCCCAAGTCCGATCAGCAGGATGCGGGATGCCTGTTTGTTCTTTGTTCCATACAAAAGCAGTTGCTCGCCTCCTTTACCAGAAAAATCTTTGAGCGACGTGGAGCCTGACAGGGTAATGGCGAAATCTTTTTCAATTTTTGATATGCCTGAATCAAAAATCTTGCTGTCTTGAAACACAAAACATGCTGTGATCTCGCTTTTGATTGAATTGGAGGGGATGAATTTGGAGTAAGCTTTCATTGGTGATCCTGCTTTCTTAAACGTATGAAGATGTTGCTGTGAGAACTTTTGAGATTGCCTTATCAAGCGAGATATTTTTTAATCGGGCGCCGGCAGCGTTCTTGTGTCCGCCGCCGCCAAACTGCTGTGCCAATTTATTGACGGCAATATTTCCTTTTGAACGGAAGCTGACTTTTACGCCGTCACG
>JBBINR010000073.1:0-4753 GCA_037443785.1 Ignavibacteriales bacterium
CGATCGTCTGCGGAAAGCACTCTTCCGAAACGAAAAAGATATTCCCATGTTTTTTCCCGTCAACCGCGTGAACCATTGCCATCGCTTCTGCCGCCGCCGTTCCTTCATCAAGCAGCGATGCGTTCGCAATTTGCATTCCGGTCAGGTCGATGATCATTGTTTGAAAATTCAAGAGCGCCTCAAGGCGTCCCTGAGAAATTTCCGCCTGATACGGTGTGTACTGCGTGTACCATCCCGGATTCTCCAAAATGTTTCGCTGCACCACCGGCGGCGTAATCGTTCCGTAATAGCCCATGCCGATGTATGATTTGAATACTTTATTCTTCGCGGCAATTGAGCGGATATAATTCATCATTTCGTATTCGCTCGTCGCTTTGGAAATATTCATCGGTCCGTCCAGTCGAATGTGCGACGGAACAGTTTGGTCGATCAACTCATCGAGCGATGATACGCCGATTTCTTTCAACATCAGTTTTACATCGTCGTCGTTCGGGCCGAGATGCCGCGGTTCAAATACATCTGTGGGATTTAAAGAAATGTTCATGATAATTTTTCTGATTAAATGAATGTTTTTAGATTGTCATGCTGAACTTGTTTCGGCATCTTTTGTTTGTTAGATGCTGACATTTGTCAGCATGACGTTTACTTTTTGTCATGCCAGCGCATGGATTCCGGCTTCCGCCGGAATGACATTGATGTAACTTTCACCGCATCACTTCATTATGCTTCGACTCGTGTTGTCCTAAAGTCATCCTGAGCAAGCGAACGTTTTCTGTGAGCGCGTCGAAGGATCCATTTCATACAAACCTGGATTCTTCGCCTCGATAAAAAAAACATCGAATCTCAGAATGACAATAGCTTTATGCACTCTGCAATTTCTTTACCGCTTCTTCAGCCGCCGCCTGCTCTGCTTCCTTTTTATTCTTTCCGACACCGACGCCCATCGCTTCATTTCCCACCGTTACCTGAATCGTAAATGTTCTGTCGTGATCGGGACCTTCTTCCTTAATCGTCTGGTAACGCGGAATCCCTTTTCCCTGCGCCTGCGAAAGCTCCAGCAGTTCGCTTTTAAAATTCTGATCGCTGTCGTTCAGGTAGCTGCTCGCAATTGCCGCTTCAAGCCGCTGCAAGATAAAATTCTTTGCCGCTTCCATCCCGCCGTCGTGATACAACGCCGCGATCATCGCTTCGTATGCATCGGCAAGAATGGTATCGAACCCTTTTTCCACCACACCGACAGAATTGGTGTGCGACAGCAAAAACTGACGGAGATTGATTTCCTTCGCATAATATGCCAGCGCTTTCCGGTTCACCAATTTTGCGCGCAGCACCGTCAACTCTCCCTCTTCTTTTTCGGGATGACGGCGGTAGAGATGTTCCGCAACAATAAGATTCAACACCGCATCGCCGAGAAATTCCAAACGCTCGTTCGAAACAATTTTCAGATCGGAAACAGGAATGAACGAACGATGGATAAGCGCCTGCACAAAAAAATCTTTGTCGTGAATCCGGTAGTGCAATGCCGATTCCAATTGATTCCAATCGATGCGGGGATAGAGCGGTAAGAGCCGCTGCGGCGAGCGGGAAAATGTACGAACCAGCGAAGTAAAAGCAGAGCGAATGTGCGAAAGAAACACGAACGATAACTGTTTGTGAAAGTGATTCGTCCGCGCGAAATGCAGAACGGGATTGCCCCATTCTTATATAGATCGAATAATAGAAACAGTCTCAAAATCTCAGGTCACCGTCATTGCCAGTCCCGATGCTTTTTATCGGGACGAAGCAATCTTGTTTTTCTTCTGTAACTCAAGAGATTGATACCGGGTTCGACCTACATAACCTTTTCAGAGCGAACTTTTAACTATATAAATATAATGATATTTGGGGAGAGATGCAGAAGCAAAGAGGAGTCTATCTTTCGCTACGTTCCCAGTAAGGATGTTGGGAACAAGAACAAATTTCCTCGTTGCATGCGGCGCAGTTTTTGTCATGCAAGCGTATGCTGGCATCCAGTTTCTGAACCCCGGTTTTCGCCGGAGTGACGCAGAGACCGCGGAGAATAAACCCCAAAGAGAACTAAAGAGGGGGTTGCTATACACTAAGTTTGGGAACGAGAAAAAATCAATTTGTCTTTAACTCCGTTTTGTATTTCCAATTGAGAAAGAACAATACACTTATAAGAACCATTGGCGTGCAGATGATCAGATAGACCGACATTGGAAATCGCCCCCACCCCCATGCGATATAAATCAGCGGAAGAATAAGAAAGACCATACCGCCGATCAATTCCCACTTCCAGGCGATAATAAGAACAAGAACCAATATTATCGTGGGAATTAAGTGCATACCCAATGCGAGCATTGTCTCCCAAAACGGATGCTGACCTTCGAAAACATCAAGGGCAAAAACAGTTGTGAATAATGCAAAGAGAATGCACAAAATCCGAGGAGACCAAAAAAGAATTTTCTTCGTAGAGTGTTTCATGGTGTTTATCTCCTACGTTGTTTAATCTTTATTTCAAAAACACAAAACCTCTTTCATTCGTCCGCCAACGAATTCCAGAATCAGTTCTTTTTAAGCTGTGTGTTGATTTCTTGTATAAGTTTATTTCCTGGACGAAGAGTCCTTGAAACGATCGTTCCGTCTTTTCCGATAAGGTAATATGTCGGCCAGCCGTTAATTCGAAATAATTTTTGTAGTGCTCCGTGTTCAAGTTCGACGGTATGATTCCAATTCATTGCATGGTCAGTTATAAATTTTCTTACGGTCGAGGTATCATCACCGGCATGAATTCCGACAATATCAAATCCCTTGGTGTGAAATTCTTTGTATGTCGAAACAACTTCCGGCAATTCTGCAACGCAAGGCCCGCACCAATACCCCCAAAAATCCAATAGCACTACCTTTCCTCGATAATCGGAGAGACGATGCCCTACTCCTTCGATATCCCTAAAACTAAACTCGGGAGCCGCACTTCCCGTTTCCAAACTCGGTCTTTCCGGTAATCGTTCTGGAAGAAGTTTCAGTACAACGTTTCGCCCGTACCGATCGACATGAAATTCGTAACTGCTGTCGCCGATAGTGACATATTTTTCGCGTACAGCATACCGTTCAACTGAACTAAAGTTCCCGTCGTTATTAATGTCAAAGGATATACGATCGTAATCGAAATCATAGATTCCCTGAGAACCACCGAGGTTAAAATGAATTTCCCTCGTTCCAATATGAACGGCACCGCTTCTTTGGGTATTGGAATAGTCGTCCAATGCAAGTTGTTTTTCGCTCTTCCCCGGAAAAGTAACATGAGTAACTTCCAATTTGATCTGAACGGGATATGTTTCCTCCTTGCCGTTGTAGCTTTCGGTAACGTCAGTCTTGATCATCAAAGAATATTTCCCGTTCACACGTTCGAATGTCAGCGGAGTGTCGTCGTTTAAATTCCCATTAGCATTAAGATCGGCATAAAGAACGTACCCTTGTTTTTCATCGCCATCAAGTATCCAGCTTCGACTGAAACCTCCGTACGATAAATTAAACCCAAAGCGTGCATTCGCGCTTAGTTGTTTCGGTTTTTGAGATATTCCTACAAAATATTTTACTCCAGACTGTCGACGTGCAAAAGCAGTATATTCTTCTTCGGACAAAGCGGGCGTCGTTCCCGGTGATTCAAGCAGTACAGGTTCGCCGGTGGTTCCGGTAAAGAGTGAATCAATGCCGCCGTCTCCGCCGCTGTAACCGCAGAATATTGCACACAGCGGCAATATCGAAAGAGTTATCATATCCGTCTCCGTTTTTCTTACATGACTGCGATAACAATAAGTTATTTACGAAACAAAAAAACCTCTTTCATTCGTCCGCCAACGAATTCCAGAGGTTCTACATTCTTACCATCACAAGTTACGCCGTTTCCTGCTCTGGGTTTTATAGTAACCTTGCGAAGGTTGCGCATACGCACCGCCAAACCTCCGCAAGGTTTATCAATCATTCACGCCCAAAAAGTGCGTAATTGCTTTCTCAATATCAATCCTTTTTTAAAATCTCTTGAGCGATTTTTTGGAGGAAAATCGAGAAATCATTATTTTTTCTTCAATTTTTGCCAAAACACGCCCAATATCTTTTCCGCACACCGAATTTCTCCTTCTCCACACCTCAAAACTTTTCCGCACACTCGATTTCTTCTTCGTCAAAACGCATTCCTTCATTGTAAGCTGTCATCGCGTCCTTGTCACCTGACATTGCTTCGTTGTCATTGTGCATTTCTTTGCTGTAACATGTCATTGCGCAGTTGTCATTGTTCAATCCGCCGCTGCAAAATGCATTGCACTCATGTTAACCCTCTTTGCGACGTTGTCAGCATCCATTCCGGCAATGTCAAACATCTTCGCGCCGTTGCTACATTCATTGCGTCAATGTCAAATTCCTTTGCAAGAGTGTCAACAGGCGTTGCTTCGTGTTCAAACCTCTTTGCGCGTCAGCCACGAAATCACGGCGAACTGAGCGAATGGGATGTGACAAACGAGGCGATTATCACGCGCGTTGTGATTTCGCAAAGATTTCTTTTGTTACTTTTCTTTCTCGGAAAGAAAAGTAGAGAAGATTCTTTAATTCTTATCATACCGAACGCCCTCCGTCGGGAACCCAGCAGAAAGAATCGACACCTTCAATTACAAAAATACATTAATGGATTCCCGCCAACAACCGCGGGAATGACAAATCTCTTTATTTCTTGTCATGCCCGAATGCTTTTGTCGGG
>JBBINR010000074.1:0-4733 GCA_037443785.1 Ignavibacteriales bacterium
TCCATGGTGTCTATAATCTCCTCTTCAATAAATATTTTGTTGATGAAGTGTACGATGCGGCAGTCGTCACTCCGATCAAAGCAACTTCAGATAAATTTTTATGGAAAATTTTTGATGTGAAGATTATCGACAACGCATTGAATTTTTCTTCAAAATTTATTGCTGTAACGGCGGATATTTTCAAAAGAGTGCAGACTGGAGTCGTTCAAAGTTACGCTGTTATTTTTGTTGCGGGAATTTTGTTTGTTCTCGGATATTTGATTGTTCGCTGATGTATTGATAAATCTGGAAATTGATTACCATGCAAAACATTCTTACCTATACACTTTTTTCACCGCTCATTGGAAGCATTCTGTTGCTCTTTATCAATAAAGAAAAACAGACCTTGATAAAATATGTCGGTATTGTGACATCACTTGTAACATTTGTTCTCTCTCTCATCATCTATTTCGGATTTGATTCAACCAATTCGGCAATGCAGTTTGTTGAACAGCATGAATGGATCTCAGGTTTAGATATTACCTATTTTATCGGCGTTGACGGACTTTCAATCCTTCTTGTTCTTCTCACGACATTTCTTACTCCAATTGCATTGATTGCATCGTGGGAGTCGATCACCGATCGGTTAAAAGAATATGTTGCGTTTATGCTTTTGCTTGAAGTGGGAATGCTCGGCGTGTTTATCTCCATTGATCTTTTCTTGTTCTATGTCTTCTGGGAAGCGATGTTGATTCCGATGTATTTTATTATCGGAATTTGGGGCGGTAAAGAAAAAATTTATGCAGCAGTAAAGTTCTTTATCTATACAATGGCTGGTTCACTGCTGATGTTGATCGCAATTTTGTGGCTCGGCTACTACGCATCGACATTGCCCGGAGGAATGTTTACAACAAATCTGCTGAAACTTTATGCGATTGCTCCTTCGATTCCGATGAACATTCAAATGTGGATGTTTGCCGCGTTTGCTCTTTCATTTGCAATTAAAGTTCCGCTGTTTCCGGTTCACACATGGCTGCCCGATGCTCACGTGCAGGCGCCGACGGCCGGTTCAGTAATTCTTGCCGGCGTGCTGCTGAAAATGGGAACATATGGTTTGCTGCGATTTTGTCTTCCGCTTTTCCCGCACGCATCATTTGCCTTCACGCCGTTGATGGTGATTCTTTCGGTGATTGGAATAGTGTACGGCGCACTTGTTGCGATGGTGCAAACCGATGTAAAAAAGCTCGTTGCATATTCTTCGGTAAGTCACATGGGATTTATTGTGCTCGGAATATTTTCGATGACAGAAGAGGGAGTGCAGGGAGCAATGATTCAAATGGTGAACCATGGTCTTTCAACAGGCGCTCTCTTCTTGTTAGTCGGAATGATTTACGATCGAAGGCACACGCGGGAGATTTCTCAATTTGGAGGATTGGCGAGAGTGATGCCGGTCTTTTCAACAATATTTATGATCGTGACGTTATCTTCGATCGGTCTTCCGGGATTGAATGGCTTCATCGGCGAATTTTTGATCTTGCTCGGCTCGTTCAGCTCTCAATTTTTAGGTTCGCCTTTATATACGGCGATTGCTACAACAGGCGTAATTTTTTCTGCAGTGTATATGCTGTGGATGGTGCAAAGAGTATTCTTTGGAAAAGTAACACATGCTGAAAATGAAAAATTGATCGATCTTGGGAAACGTGAGATTGGATTGCTGCTTCCTGTTCTGTTGTTCATTGTTTGGATTGGCGTTTATCCTTCGACATTTATGAAGCAAAGCGAAACCCATACGAAGAAGATTGTCGTGCAAATGCAGAATGCGAAAAGCGGAGTTGCGTCGAAGATCGATCTGTCGGTGAAATGATAAAAAGAGTAACAAAAATATTGTTGTTACTCCTTGCTGTTAGTTCTTTGACTTTTGCAGGTGAAACAGAAATCGTTCCGGTTGATCCGGTAATGATCCTTCCGTTTATCGCATTGCTTGCATCGATTGCGTTGGCTCCATTTGTGAATAAAAAATGGTGGGAAGCAAATTACCCCGCGCTTTCGGTTTCGCTCGGACTCATCACTATCGGCTATTATGTTTTTATTATTCACAATGGTGCACGGGTTCTTGCAACGCTTCACGAATATTTCAGTTTCATTGCATTGATCGGTTCTCTCTTTATTGTGTCCGGTGGAATCTTAATTCAGCTTCGCGGAAAATCGACACCGATCAATAATGTTGCTCTGCTTGCGATTGGTTCTGTAATTGCAAATTTGGTCGGGACGACCGGTGCTTCGATGCTTCTTATTCGTCCGTATATTAAAGTGAATAAGTATCGCATCAAGCCGTTTCATATCGTGTTCTTTATTTTTATCGTCAGCAATGTTGGCGGTGTATTAACGCCGATCGGCGATCCGCCGTTGTTCCTTGGATATTTAAAGGGAATCCCTTTTTTTTGGATCACCGGTCATGTTTACTACATTTGGATCATCGCTGTCGCAGTTCTTCTTGGTATTTTTTATTTTTTTGATTCACGCGATTTTCATCATCGCTCTCATGAAGTTCAAGAACGAATCGAAGAAGAAGGGGAACAAGCAGAAATTAAAGGGCTGCAAAATCTTGGATTCCTTTTAGCGATTATTGCAGCGGTATTTATTGAAGAGCCGATATTCGTGCGTGAAGTAATTATGATCGGCGCAGCGGCGGGTTCGTATTTTTCAACGAATAAAAATATTCACGAGAAAAACGATTTTAATTTTCACCCGATCAAAGAAGTAGCGATCTTATTTGTTGGAATTTTTGCAACGATGATGCCCGCTTTGGATTGGCTGTCGTTGAATTCTGAAAAGCTTGGCGTGGTTTCGGTCGGACAATATTATTGGGCATCAGGAGCTTTGTCATCATTTTTGGATAATGCTCCAACCTATCTGAATTTTTTGACGGCTTCGTTTGGGTTGTTCCATCTTAATCTTGAAGATGTTCATCACATGGAACAATTTCTTACCGAGCATTGGAAATATGTTCAATCGATTTCTGTTGGCGCTGTGTTCTTTGGCGCATGTACCTATATCGGCAACGGGCCAAATTTTATGGTAAAGTCAATTGCTGAGCAGAACAATATAGAGATGCCGACATTTATCGAGTACATCGTTCGATTTACTATTCCAGTTTTGATTCCGTTGTATTTTGTAATTTGGCTTTTATTCTTTTGATTTAACTTCTAACGATTGACTATGGAATTCTTTTCTCAAACAGATCTTTTTGGTTCGGCACCGATTTTAACGGTCGGGCTCTTCACTCTCATTGCCATTGTCTTGAATGCCGTTATCAAGCAGTCTCAAAAAATTGTTTTTGTTGTGTGTGCAATCGGAATGCTCGCGGCGATCATCCTCTCTGTCAATAATTTCTCACGAAATGAAACGGCATTTTCTGATATGTTGCTTGTCGGAGGGTATGGAAGTTTTTTTAACGTTCTGTTTTTGTTCATCGGATTGGCGGTAATGGTTCTTTCGTTACCATATTTAGAAAAAGAGCACTATCATTACGGGGAATATTACACACTCGTTTCTCTTTCCGTTCTTGGAATGATGCTGATGGGATCTGCAGGAGATCTGATTACGATCTTTCTCGGTCTTGAAGTGATGTCAGTAAGTTTTTATGTCCTTGCTGGATATTTCCGTTCAAAACTTTCTTCAAATGAATCTTCGCTAAAATATTTTTTACTCGGAGCATTTGCAACCGGGTTTCTTCTATATGGTATTGCATTGATTTACGGAACAACCGGAACGACAAATCTTCTTCGCATCGCCGCACAATATCCGCAATCGTACGGTGATCCGCTTCATTTAATCGGCTGGGGCTTGATCTTAATCGGTTTCGGATTTAAAGTTGCCGCAGTTCCTTTTCATATGTGGGTTCCTGATGTGTATGAAGGTGCACCAACATCTGTAACCGCTTTAATGTCAACCGGCGGCAAAGCTGCTGCATTTTCGGCATTCGTTCTTTCATTTTCCATTCCGTTGAGCATGCATGATGAAAAATTGATTTTTGTCATTTCCGTGCTCGCTTCCGGATCGATGATAATGGGGAATTGGATCGGCCTTTCCCAAACAAATTTAAAACGCATGCTTGCGTATTCAAGCATCGCCCATGCAGGGTATATGCTTGTTGGTATGGCATCGGGGTCCTCATTAGGTCAACAGGGAATTTCTTTCTATTTGGTTTCGTATGCGTTGACCAACCTCGGTGCATTCGGCATCATTTCCATGATTGAGAAAGAAAACGGAGAAAATCTTTCTTATGAAGATTATGCGGGTCTTGCACGAAGAAAACCGGTTGTTGCGGTGCTGCTTTCGATGTTTATGTTCTCATTAACTGGTGTTCCGCCTTTTTCTGGTTTTGTTGGAAAATATTATCTCTTTGCCAGTGCTGTTCAATCGCACTTAACCTGGCTTGCAATTCTCGGTGTTGTAACAAGTTTATTCTCGACGTATTATTATTTGAGAATTATTGTCTACATGTATTTCAGGGAACCGAAAGACACGACTGTTCTGGTGTTTCCGAAATTTTCGTTCATGACAGTCGTTGTGTGTGGAATCGGTGTTGCCGTGCTTGGAATTTTCCCTTCATTGATTCTTAATGTTTTAAAATCACTCTTCTAATGAAGCGTTGTTGTTGAAAACCGTCCGCTTCGGAAGGAAGTTGGACGGTTTTTTTGTTTCAGGAAAGAAAAGATCATGATCGAAGTTTTTACCCCAAGCGAGATGAA
>JBBINR010000075.1:0-4711 GCA_037443785.1 Ignavibacteriales bacterium
ACGCACCGAAGCTGCCGCAATGGCGCACACAAATGGCCTTATCAAAAAAATAGGGAAGCTTACCTGAAAATATAGGTATCTCTCCCGATTTCAATCGGCATCTAAAAACGTATTTTATTCTCCATCACTGTTCACCATTCACATCAAGATACGATTGAGAGTTTTATGCCGCGATATCTCATAGAAAGAAGTTTTCAACATGGATGGGAAATTCCTGTTTCCAATAAAGGGGTTCAAACCTGTCAGAATATTGTAATGAATAATTCAGAAGAAAATGTAACATGGTTACATTCCTACGTTACTCCAGATAAAACCAAAGCATATTGCATTTATGAAGGGCCTAATCCTGAGGCAGTTAGAAAAGTTGCGTTGAAGAATGGGTTGTCTGTCGATAAAATTTTTGAAGTGAAAGTGCTCGACCCGTACTTTTATCTCTGACTTTCGCGATGCGATGTTGTGAAATGGTTCGTTCAGTGTCGCGAACAATCGTTCCGATGTTCGTTCATTTATCTATTTAGTTTGTCACAATTACCATAAGGAGACTAATAGTGATTAAAGCGGATGAAACGTACCAAAAAGGAATTTCTTTATTTAACCAGCTGCATGGCGGTCAGACCGGCGAACAAATGGTTGAGGCAATGAAAGATATCTGCCCAGATTTTGCGACCATGACCATCGAATGGGCAATTGCTGGAATTATGGCGCGTCCGGGTTTGGATCTTCTCACACGCGAATTGTTGCTGATCGCTTCGTGCACAACCCTCGGACATGTGGTGCCACAACTGCGTGCACACATTGACGCAGCGATGAAATTAGGCGCGACAAAGGAGCAAATTGTGGAGACAATTCTTAATCTCATGTTTTATGCTGGCGGAGCTGCGGTTGCAAATGCATTGAGTGTTGCAGGTGAAGTGTTCAAAGAGCACAATAAAGTTTAATGTTATGCGCTACAAAATTTTCAGAAACTTCACGCGTGCAAACTCCCCTCCTGTTGCACACACAGGATAGTATGACAAAGAAAATATGATTACTACACTTATTCTTCCCGGACTTGGAAATTCTGGTCCAGAACATTGGCAAACCATTTGGGAGAAGAATGATGCTTCATTCCAACGCGTTGTGCAGGACAATTGGGATACTCCTCATTGTGACGAGTGGGTTCAGAGGGTAGAAGAATTCATCTCTACACTTTCCGGGAAAGTTGTTCTAGTAGCACATAGCTCTGCATGTGCGCTCGTTGCTCATTGGGCACTCAAAACTAGTCCGTTGACATTGAAGAAGGTACAAGGAGGCCTGCTTGTTGCACCAAGCGACCCTGAGGGCCCGAATTATCCTAAAGAACCAGTAGGATTTGGACCTGTTCCTACAAAACCATTACCGTTTCCTACCATCGTCGTTGCCAGTACCGATGATCGATACATTACTGTTGAGCGTGCTAAAGCGTATGCAAGTGCCTGGCAAAGTCGATTTGTGGTTATTAAGAATGCAGGTCATATAAATTCAAACAGTGGACTTAGCGACTGGCCTGAAGGATTAGCATTGCTCAAAGAGCTTAAAGAAAAATCTGCCTAACGAATTGGTCGCTCGAGGCTTTAAAAAGTTAAGGAAAAGTTGAGACGGACAGAAGCATAGCGCAATGTCAAAAGTTAGTCATTCTCAATTCACCATCATCATAAAGGAAGAAAATAGCGCATGAAAAAATATGTATCGGTTTTTATTGTTTTCACAATTTTCTATCTGCGAGCGCAACCTGTTCAAACACCCAATCCGATTTTATTCGTTACGCAAACGCCTGTTTCCGGATTTAGCGCGGTCACTCAAACGTTTAACAATCACATCGGAGATGTTGCATCTGTTCCTCGCGGCGGCGATTTGATGATTCGATATCCCGATGGAACATTGCGTAATCTGACACGCGAAGCGGGCTTTGGGGATTCAACTGAAATGCAGGGAAATAATTCTATCGCCGTTCGCCAGCCAATAGTTCATTGGAGCGGAAAAAAGGCTGTGTTCAGCATGCTCGTAGGAAACCCGATTAAGGAATTTGATTACAGAACATTCCTTTGGCAGATCTACGAAGTGACCGGTCTGGGAAAAGGGGAAAGGGCGGTGATCACTAAAATTCCGTACCAACCGGAACAGTATAACAACATCTCACCAATTTACAGCAGCGATGACAAAATTATTTTTACCTCCGACATGCCATTCAATAAAGCACCGCATTTATATCCGCAGTTGGATGAGTATGAAACCGCTCGCGTCGTAACAGGATTGTGGAATTTAGACCGATCAACCGGAGAGGTGATGCTGCTTCAGCATTCACCCAGCGGTTCATTCTATCCGATCATTGATTCGTACGGACGCATTCTTTTTACGCGATGGGATCATCTTCAGCGCGATCAGCAAGCGGATGCGGATCGATACACACCGGGTTTGTACGGCATGTTCAATTATTCAAGCGAAGCCGCCGGCGCCGTTGCATTGAACACAACGGACGAAGTATTTCCTGAACCCCGCGATTCATCAAGTCATGACTATTCACAAGAATTTGCACTGCATCGGTTCAATCATTTTTTCCCATGGCAGTTAAATCAAGATGGAACGGAAGAGGAGACATTGAATCACGTTGGACGGCATGAGTACGGAGGATCGTACACCGAAGGATCATATGTTAACGATCCAAATCTTTCGTACATCATTCGCAAGGATTTTGTGAAGAATAAAGTCGTCATCATTGGCGACGGTGGATTATTCCAGATCAAAGAAGATCCGTTGAATCCCGGTGTGTATTACGGTGTCAACGCACATGAGTTTGGCCGTGAGACTGCAGGGCAAATTTTGAAATTCACCGGTGCGCCGAATATCAATCCTGAAGAAATGGATGTTGCTGAAATTACGCACGGTGCTACAATTACATCTACAAAAGATGGCGATATTCCAGATCCGAATCACAGCGGCCACTATCGCAATCCGCTTCCGCTGACGGACGGCACCTTAATTGTAAGTCATTCAACATCAACGTATGTAGATCATACGACGTGGACCGGTTCAACGCCGCACGTGTTGTATAATTTCCGGTTGAAAACAACGAAGCCCGTTGTCATTGATAGCACAAATTATTTTGTTGCTGACAAGCCTCTCACCAATGGAATTGTGCGTTCATTAAAATATTATACGGGTGAAGCTGATATCATTACGAGGACAGATACGTTGTGGGAGTTGGATGCTGTTGAAGTTCGCGCTCAGACAATTCCGCCGCTAAAAATTGAAACTCCGCTTCAATCGCCCGAACAGCATGTCTTTACGGAAGAGAATATAGATACAAAAAAATTGCAAGACTGGCTCAAAACAAACAATCTCGCACTTATTGTCAGCCGTAATGTGACCACGCGAGATAGAAATGATAATTCTCAGCCGTACAATTTGAGAGTTCCTGGCGGTGCGCAAACGATTGCGACATCAGGTACCATCTATGATGTGAAGTATATGCAACTATTTCAGGGAGATATGATTCGAGGAAGAGGCGGTGTAGATCATCCGGCGCCGGGACGACGTGTACTGGCGCAAGTGATGCATGATCCCGCCGTAAAAAATCCTGCAAATCCAACAGGACCGTCAGGCAGTGTAAAGATTGGACTAGATGGCTCAGTTGCATCGTTCATTCCAGCGCACCGCACAATGACGTGGCAGATTACTGATTCAACAGGAAAAGGTGTCGTTCGTGAACGGTATTGGATAACATTTCAGCCGGGTGAAATCCGTACCTGCGCGTCATGCCATGGCATCAACACAAAAGATCAAACTGGTGCTTTACCGCCGCAAAACAAACCGGAAGCACTGCGGCAGTTGCTACACTATTGGAAAACCATACTGCTTGGTGTGAAAGAAAAACCGCAAATCGTTGCATCATTTGAGTTGGAACAGAACTATCCCAATCCGTTCAATCCCACGACGACAATTAATTATCAAGTTCCGAAAACCAATCACGTATCACTAAAAGTGTTTGATGCGATAGGTAGAGAAGTTGCGGTGCTAGTGAACGAAGCAAAAGAAGAAGGAAGCTACACTGTGAAGTTTGATGCGTCAAAATTTTCCAGCGGTGTGTACTTTGCTCGTTTGGAGTCAAACGGATCACCATTGATCAAAAAAATGGTGTTGATGAAGTGATGTAACAATATTTTCACCCCACACTAATCCTCTGCTATGCGATGTTCTTTGAGAGAAAATGATCTCACATAAAACTACCTCCCCCGGCTTTGGTGAGAATTAACTTACAGTGACATCGAAGCAGGATTGTGGGGAATTATCAATTCAACAAATGAAGGGAAACAGTATGGAACAACATCTTGCACAAATTCGCGATCAACAAAAAGAATCGTGGAATACATTTTCACCCGGCTGGAAAAAATGGGATGATCTCTTTATGGATTTTTTAAAACCTAAAGGTGATGAGATTATCCGTCTGCTTAATTTAAAAGAAACAGATACAGTATTGGATATTGCTACAGGAACTGGAGAACCAGGATTGAGCATTGCGGTAAAAGTAAACCGAGGCAAAGTAATTATTACAGATCTTGCCGACCGGATGCTTGCAATAGCAAAAGAAAATGCGGATAAAAAAGGTCTTACCAATGTTGAAGTACATACTTGCGATGTCAGCGATCTCCCATTTCCCGATAATTCATTCGATGCGATAACCTGCCGTTTCGGG
>JBBINR010000076.1:0-4334 GCA_037443785.1 Ignavibacteriales bacterium
AACATCATTAGCGGGATGCTTCGGATGCCACATGTCGCTGCTGGATATTGACGAGAGGATTCTCAATCTCATTGAGCTCGTCGAGTTCGATAAATCTCCGATTAACGATCTTAAGCAATTTACGCGTCATTGCGACATCGGCATCGTTGAAGGAGGGTGCTGCAACAGCGAAAACATTCACATGCTGCGCGAGTTCAGAAAAAACTGCCGGATCCTTATTTCCGTCGGCGAATGTGCCATTATGGGGGGGCTTCCGGCATTGCGCAATGGCATACCAATTCGCGAGTGTATCGAAGAAGCCTATTGGCAAAGCCCGAGTGTGAAGGGACACAATCCCGAAATGATTTTGCCGAACGATCAGGAACTGCCGATGCTGCTCGACCGGATTTATCACTGCCATGAAATCGTGAAGATCGATTATTTTTTACCCGGATGTCCGCCGCGAGCCGATTTACTGTATGACGCGTTGGTGGCAATTATTACCGGAACGGAAATGAAATTCTCGTATGAGGTGATAAAGTTTGATTGAATGAAGGGAGGGTCATTGCTGCAGAAAGGAACATATCATGCCGAAAAAAATTACGATTGAACCGGTGACCCGTGTTGAAGGACACGGAAAGGTTACGATTCATCTTGATGAAGAAGGAAATGTTGTTCGCAGCCGGCTGCACATTGTCGAGTTTCGCGGCTTCGAACGATTTATCCAAGGTCGTCCGTACTGGGAAATTCCCGTGCTCGTTCAGCGGCTGTGCGGGATTTGCCCCGTCAGTCATCATCTTGCTGCGGCGAAAGCATTGGATGTTGTTGTCGGTGCGGGAACCGGCCATGGCCTTTCGCCGACGGCAGAAAAAGTCCGCCGCTTGATGCATTATGCGCAAATTTTTCAATCGCACTCGCTTCATTTTTTCCATCTTGCCTCGCCTGATCTGCTCTTTGGAATCGATGCCGATCCCGCGGTACGAAATATTATCGGGGTAGCAAGCGCGCACAGAGATCTTGCTGTGCAGGGGGTGATGATGAGAAAATTTGGGCAGGAATTGATTTTTGCGACGGCCGGAAAAAAAATTCACGGTACCGGTGCAATTCCCGGCGGAGTAAATAAAAATCTCAGCGCGGAAGAGCGGGATAAATTTCTGAACGGAAAAGAGCCGTTGAATTCTAAGAAGATGATTGAATGGGCGCAGTCTGCGCTGGAGTTGTTCAAAGATTATTATCAGAAGAATAAAGATTTCATCGATACCTTTTCTGTTTTTCCGTCCAACCATTTAAGCCTGGTAAGAAAGGACGGCGCATTGGATTTGTATCACGGCGTGCTTCGTGCCGTTGACAGCGAAGGGAAAAAAATATTGCACGATGTGGAGTATCAGGAATATTTCAATTACATCCACGAAGAAGTGCGGTCGTGGAGCTATATGAAGTTTCCGTATCTTGCAAACCTTGGGGAGCAAAAAGGATGGTATCGCGTCGGCCCGCTGGCGCGGTTGAATACGTGCGATTATATTCCGACACCGCTTGCGCAAAAAGAATTTGAGCACTTCAAAGCGCTCACACACGGTAAGCCGAACAATATGTGCATGCACACTCACTATGCGCGGTTGATCGAATTGCTTCACGCCGGCGAAGTGATCAATCTCTTACTGAACGATGCCGATTTGCAGGGAGAAGAGCTGGTGCGAAAAGGAGAGAAGAAACCTGAAGGTGTTGGGGTGATTGAGGCGCCGCGAGGGACCCTCTTCCATCATTACAGCGTCAACGAAGATGACCAGGTTACGATGGCGAATCTTATCGTTTCCACGACGCATAACAACGAGCCGATGAATCAAGCGGTGAATTATGTTGCTAAAGCGGTAATGACAGGACAAAAAGAAATTACCGAGCCGATGATGAATGCAATCGAAGTTGCCATTCGCGCGTACGATCCGTGTTTAAGCTGTGCTACGCACGCCCTCGGTGCAATGGCCTTGGAAGTTGAATTGCAGGATTATACAGGATGTGTGATTGATACGAAAAAGAAATAATCGTTTTTACAAATTTCAAAGCTCTTTCCGCATGTTTTGTACGCAGCATAATTATTGAAAAATGAGGGGTACCATTTTGACGGACTCGAAAAAAATTCTTTTGTACGGCTACGGCAATACCACGCGGCAGGATGACCGGCTCGGGATAGAATTTATTCACCGGATGCAGGAGTGGCTTTTTCGCCGGCACCATGATGCGGTTGATTGCAAGACTTCTGCCCAATTGAATCTTGAAGACGCTGAAGAGGTTGCAGCGTACGATATCGTTATCCTTGTTGATGCATCGGTTGATCATGTGACCGACTATTCATTTTCAAAAATTGAAACCGAAGCTACTCCTGCCTTTACCACGCACACCGTGTCGCCATCGAATCTTCTCAAACTCTCACGCGAATTATATCAAGGGAATCCAGAGATCTATCTGCTGCAGATCCAGGGATACGAATGGGACTTTTCCGAACAGCTGACCATCGGCGCGACAGCCAATCTTGAAAAAGCTGTAACGTTTGCTCAAAAGAAAATTAGTGAGTTACAAAGTCATCCATAGAAAGATCGAAAAAATCTTGGAGTCAGTCATGTCCGAAGGACTTCTCCGAAAGTGACAAGGCTCCGAAGGAACCAATCGAACCAAGATTCCGTTCAATAAAGCGCACTTTGAATGCGCGCAGCATATCGTTTATTGACAGAGTGTCGATTTTTCAAATGTCTTTAATCCGTAATGCTGCTTTTCTTCTTGGAAACAATTTTGTAATTTGAGTTTGAAGGTGTTACTATAGATACGAATAAAGATCAGAGCATTCTGCCTTTTTCCATCCTGTCTCATTACGACGTTACGGCTATGAAAAAATATATTGCAATAAAAAACCTCCCCCTGGTTTTCTTGATAACGATGTTCGGCACGATTGTTTGCTGTCCCTTACAGGCACAATCATCAAACGGACAGCAAGATTCCATTGTTGTTACTCACAGGGAATTTGTGACGTTTGAACTTTTTGTCGGTGTCTGTGCCCTGCTGGCGGCACTCAGTATAACAATTCTTATCATTACCTCAATTCAACGTCGTACGCTGCGCAAACAAATGCTGGATGTAAGCGTGAGTGAAGCGCGGTACAAACTGCTGGCAGAGAATTCTTTTGATGTTATCTGGACAATGGATTTAACGGGAAAGTTCACCTATGTCAGCCCGTCAGTGGTGCAATTGCGCGGATTCACACCGGAAGAAATAATGCAGCAGCCGTTTGATCAAGTGATTTCTCCCGGCTCGCAAAAACTTGTGATGGAAAAAATGCAGCAACAATTTGCCTTTGCTTATGATGGAAAGCAATTGCCAATCGAGGCTGTCGAAGTGGAACAACCATGTAAAGACGGTTCCACTGTTTGGACCGAGGTTGTAACACGCATTATGTATGATAAATCCGGAAAAGGAATAGGGATTGTTGGAATTTCCAGGAATATCCAAGCCCGGAAGCACGTCGAAAAAGCATTACGCGAAAGTGAAGAAAAATACCGTCAGATCATTGATTCGACATCAGATATTATCTTTACGACAGGCCGTGACGGATATCTTCTCTATGCAAATCCAATCGGTATAAAGATTTTTTGCGATCCTGCGCGAGATCTTCGTTCGTATCGCTATCTGGATTTTATTGTTCCCGAACAACAAGAACAGATTACCCGAATTCTCATGAAACAGTATCTTGCCAATGATCCTCATTGCCGCTTTGAAGTTGAAGCCGTAACGCATGAAGGACACCATGTCTGGCTCGAACAGAATGTCCATCTGTTAAAAGATGACGGACAAATCATCGGATTTCATGCGATCGCCCGTGATATTACTGACCGCAAGCAGGCAGAAGATAAAATCACTCAGCTTTCGAAGGCAGTTGAGCAAAGTCCCGTGAGCATTGTGATTACCGATCCGGCGGGAAGCATTCAATATGTGAATCCGAAATTTGTGGAGGCAACCGGATACAGTTTTGATGAAGCAATCGGAAAAAATCCGCGCATCTTAAAATCGGGACACACATCGCCTGAAGAATATAAACAACTTTGGAATACGATTGTCTCGGGTGAGCAGTGGAGCGGCTCGTTTTTGAATAAGAAAAAGAACGGTGATCTCTACTGGGAATCCGCAACGATCTCACCGATCCTCAACAAGAAGGGGGAGATTACAAATTTTATCGGCGTCAAAATCGATATTACTCAGCGCCGGCATGCGGAATCGATGATTTACGAACAGGCGCGCCTGCTGAGCCTTATCTTCGAGCGATCGCTGGATTGTGTTGTGCTGCTTGACAAGGATTATAACTTTCTGAG
>JBBINR010000077.1:0-3889 GCA_037443785.1 Ignavibacteriales bacterium
TCGCATCCTGGGGCTGGAGAAGGTCCCAAGGGTTTGGCTGTTCGCCAATTAAAGCGGTACGTGAACTGGGTTCAGAACGTCGTGAGACAGTTCGGTCCCTATCCTATGCGGGCGCAGGAAGCTTGAGAAGTCTCGTTCTTAGTACGAGAGGACCGGAATGAACGGACCGACGGTGAATGAGTTGTCACGCCAGTGGCATTGCTCAGTAGCCATGTCCGGATGGGATAAGCACTGAAAGCATCTAAGTGCGAAACCCGCTTCAAGATTAGGCTTCCCTGGGGTAACCCCTAAAGGATCCAAGGAGATGACTTGGTTGATAGGCTACAGATATAAGTCCAGCAATGGACGAGTCGAGTAGTACTAATAATCCGTGCGACTTGCCAATTCTTTTTTGAACATATATCGGTGCATCAGTAAACTTGTTGCGATCTGAAATATGCATTCTTTTCAATTTTAATTTTATAAATTCAGGTGTCTTTATCGTGGGTGTTACACCTCTTCCCATTCCGAACAGAGAAGTTAAGCCCCACCGAGCCGATGGTACTATATGGGTAACTGTATGGGAGAGTAGGTCGATGCCTGATTTAATTTGAATCCCGTCCGTCTCTGATGTGACGGGATTTTTTTTTACTTTTTGTCTACTTATCAAAATAGTTGTATCTTTTTTCATTCAATATTTTTTTTGAGGACGAATGAAAGTTCTTATTACAGGCATTGGCGGGTTTGCAGGAAGTCATCTTGCCGATTATGTTATTGCCAACACTCAGTCCGAAGTTTACGGAATATTAAAAGATCTTGAGAAAGACGAAAATATTCGCCAGCACAACGGCAAAATCAATTTATCCTTTTGTGAAATTTCAGATTTTCAATCTGTTTTTAAAGTCATAAAAGAAATCAAACCGGATATTATTTTTCACGTCGCTGGCCAAGCGTTCGTTCCCAGTTCGTTTGAATATGCAGCGGAGACATTTAAAACAAATGTCATTGGAACAATCAATATCTTCGAAGCAGTAAAAGCGTGCGAAATCAATCCACGCATTATCGTTGTCACCTCAGGTGAAGTATATGGAGAAACCTTTGGCTTACCATCTCTCCATTCAGAACAATCAATCCCCCAGCCGGTAAATCCTTATGCTGCCAGTAAAACCAGCGTTGATTATGTTGCGCAAACATATAAAAAGTATGAAGGACTCAATATCGTTATTGCGCGTCCTTTCAATCACACCGGCCCACGTCAAAAACCAAATTTCGTTTGCTCGTCAATTGCAAAACAAATTGTTGAAATGAAAAAGGGTGTGAAAGAACCGATTTTAAAAGTCGGTAACATCAAAGCACGGAGAGATTTTACCGATGTCCGCGATATCGTACGTGGGTATTGGATGCTTTCACAAATTGACAACAAAACGAATTTCATATTTAATTTGTGCTCGGGTTCAAATTTTTCGATTGAAGAAATAATTAAATTGTTTTCTGAAATAAGCGGAGTTCAATTTCAATTGCAGGTTGAACCTAAGCGACTTCGAGGGTACGATATTCAATTGCTCGCGGGAAATCCGAGTGCAATCAATCATTCGGTGGGATGGAAGCCGAGTATTTCGATGAAACAGACATTAACTGATTTATTAGAATATTGGAATCAAAAGGAAAATTAATCATGTCAAAGAAAGCTCTTCTCACTGGAATTACAGGTCAAGACGGTTCTTATCTTGCAGAGTTATTATTGGAAAAAGGTTACGAAGTGCACGGTGTTATACGCAGAAGCAGTTCGTTCAACACAGGCAGGATCGATCACATTTACAATGATCCAAAATTTTCAGGCAAATTTTTTCTCCACTATGGCGATGTGACTGATACAAGTAATATCAACAGACTGCTTGAAAAGATTGAACCAACGGAAATTTACAATCTTGCAGCGCAAAGTCATGTCAAAGTTTCTTTCGAGGTTCCGGAATACACCGCAGAAGTTGATGCCGTCGGAACGCTTCGTTTTCTTGATGCAATTCGGGAAACGGGTATTACAACAAAATTTTATCAGGCGTCGACAAGTGAACTGTATGGAAAAGTTCAAGCCGTCCCGCAAAGTGAAACGACACCCTTCTATCCTCGAAGTCCTTATGGAGTTGCAAAACTTTACGGCTATTGGATTATTGTGAACTATCGCGAAGCATACAATATTTTTGCCTGCAACGGAATTTTATTCAATCATGAATCACCACGTCGTGGTGAAACATTTGTTACGCGCAAGATTACCATGGCGGCGGCAAAAATAAAACTTGGCCTTCAGGAAAAATTAACACTTGGGAATCTAAACGCAAAACGCGACTGGGGTTACGCACCGGAATATGTTGAAGGTATGTGGCGGATGCTTCAGCAAAACACACCGGAAGATTTCGTACTCGCTACCGGAGAAACTCACGAAGTCCGAAAATTTGTTGATGCTGCGTTTAGCGAATTGGGAATTGACCTGAAATGGGAAGGCGAAGGAGAAAACGAAAAAGGAATTTCCAAAAAAGATGGGAAAGTGTTGGTTGCTGTCGATCCAAAATATTATCGTCCAACCGAGGTTGAATTATTAATTGGTGATGCTACAAAAGCGAAACAAAAACTTGGGTGGGAAGCTAAAACTAAGTTTGCTGATCTTGCTCGATTAATGGCAAAAGCTGATTATGAGTTGGTAAAGCGGCGTGGATATTAAGATGGAAAAAAAAGCAAAGATTTTTGTAGCGGGACACAAAGGATTAGTTGGCTCGGCAATTTTACGGTTACTGCAGGGTCAAGGTTACACTAATCTTGTTACACGATCTCACAAAGAATTAGATCTCACCAGTCAACAAGCCGTAAAAAATTTTTTCGATCAAGAAAAACCTGAATATATTTTTCTCGCGGCAGCCAAGGTCGGCGGAATCTATGCGAACAATACGTATCCGGCAGAATTTATTTTCTCGAATCTTGAAATTCAAAACAACGTTATCCATCAATCGTATCTGCATGGAGTAAAAAAACTCTGCTTTCTCGGCAGTTCGTGCATTTATCCAAAGCTTGCCCCGCAGCCAATGAAAGAAGAGTATTTGCTTGATGGGAAGCTTGAACCGACGAATGAACCATATGCAATTGCAAAAATTGCCGGCATCAAGATGAGTCAGTCGTACAATCGTCAGTATGGAACAAATTTTATTTCTGTTATGCCGACAAATTTATATGGACCTAATGATAATTTTGATCTTCAAAATTCTCATGTTCTTCCTGCATTAATGAGAAAATTTATTGAAGCAAAAAACGATCATTCTGCCAGCGTAACATTGTGGGGAAGCGGCAAGCCCCGCCGTGAATTCCTTTATGTTGATGATATGGCGGATGCATGTATCTATTTGATGAAGAATTACAATGATAGAGAAATTGTCAATATTGGTACAGGAACGGATGTAACAATTCTTGAACTTGCGGAATTGATTAAGGAAGAAGTTGGTTACAATGGCAAAATCGATTTTGATTCCTCAAAGCCAGATGGTACCCCTCGAAAATTATTGGATGTGTCTAAGATTCATTCATTGGGATGGCATGCAAAAGTGTCATTGAAGGATGGCATCAAGAAAACTGTCGATTGGTATCTTGCAAACAAATCAAATTAGTCGTTTGCCGCAAGTAAGATCGCGTTTGAAAAGAGTTTAATTTTTTTGTATTTTGTTTTACAAACAGTTGGGGCTGTAGCTCAGTTTGGGAGAGCGATTCGTTCGCAACGAATAGGTCGGGAGTTCGATCCTCCTCAGCTCCACAAAAATGCCAAGCCCTGTGCAACTTAAAGTTGGACAACCCTGCCAGGTCCGGAAGGAAGCAACAGCCTCCGATGTAAAGTGTGTTACAGTAAGCTTGGCTTTTTATTTTCTTCCCA
>JBBINR010000078.1:0-3846 GCA_037443785.1 Ignavibacteriales bacterium
GACTACCTCAACAGATATTCCGATACAACAATCTATTGGTTGAGTTGGGGAGGGAATATTGCGGGAAAAAGGATTGATACCGCTCTTACGGTTCAAGGCACCCCGGCCGATACGGCAAAATATTATGATGAGTTTACGCACATTGAGAAAGATATGTGGTTAGATTATTCGCTGCAGGGGAGTGCTGTGAGACGGGAAGATCCGGAATATTTGGAAAATGAAACCTGGCAGGAAGGGACTCTTGGTGTCGGCAAGCTGCCAGTGCAGTTTGCAGTGAGCAATCTCTATGCTAACAAGCCTGCCAGAGCTTTTGTGAAGCTGCAAGATTTTTCCTCAAATATTATAAACAATGCCCACAATCTTTCACTCTCGATCAATTCCAATTCAACAACGTACGATTCGGGGTATATCAACAAATATCAGGTGAAAGTATTAAAGGCAGAATTTTCCTCCTCTATATTAAAAAATGGGGCCAACAGTGTTAACATTAACTCGTACGCTACAGCAAACACCATTAATGCAGTTATCAGGGATTGGTATGAGCTGGAATATCCTCGCGCATTAATGACGTCGACCGACTCTTTGCACTTTGCATTCCGGTATCCTCGCGCACCTTCGGTATCCGTCATTGCGATCAAAGGGATAAGTGCACCTTTCATTTCTCTGTATAAATTTTCACTTCAAGACAGCACGGTAAACAAGATTACAAATTATTTGTTGAGCAACGACACACTACGTTTCATTGATTCGGTAAAAAATGGGAGGTGCTATGTTGTGCTTTCCGAGGCGAAAATTCCTGCGCCGGTAATTTTTTACAAAAAAAAATTCGTCAACCTGCGAAGTGGAACGAACAAAGCTGATTATGTTGCGATTACGCACCCGTATTTTCTTAACGTCGTGGCAAATTACTCCTCTTTTATCACCTCAACATACGGCATTTCCACGAAGGTCATCAATGTTTTTGATATTTATGATGAGTTCAATTATGGATTTTTGGCGCCGGAACCGATAAAAGATTTCTTAATGGCTACACATGCATATTGGCAGCCGCCGTATCCCCAATATGTTTTTTTGGTGGGGAAAGGGACCTACGACTATTACGGCAATAAGACAAAATATTTTGGAGCTCCAATAGTTCCAAACTTTGTTCCTTCGTACGGCGATCCGGTAAGCGATCCCTGGTTTGTTATTTGGGACAGCACGGGCATTATCCCTCAAATGAATATTGGAAGAGTGCCGGCAAAAACAATTGGCGAATTTCAATCGTATTTTGCGAAACATCAAAAATATATTTCCAAGGGGTATGATGATTGGAATAAACGGTATCTTTTTTTTGCGGGCGGAAATTTTAATGATCCAAACCAGATTGCGCAATCGAAAGGAACCAATGATCAGATCATTAATACTTATGTCAGCAAGCCGCCAATCGGCGGGAACAGTTCAAATTTCTACAAGACCGCGAACCCCATTACCAATTTTGGCCCTTACAGTACGGACTATATTAAAAATGCGATCGATCAAGGAGGAGTCTTTATCTCGTACATCGGTCATAGCGGAACGCAAACGTGGGATAACAGCATCTCCGATGTTTCACAGCTGGCAAATTCCCGCGATCGCAGTCCGATGGTGACAGACTTTGGATGTTCCACTGGCAAGCATGCTGAACCGGATGTGATATCGTTCTCCGAATTATTCGTCAATGACACACAAGGGCAGGCGATTGCCTACATTGGAAATTCATCATTAGGATTTACTTCGACAGCATTTTCATTTCCACAATATTTTTACAAAAGATTGCTTGCAGATTCTTCCCTTTCACTAGGCGATGCCCATCGGCTGGCCAAAACAGATTTTATCAAACAGTTTGGGCTGTCAGATTCCTATATTTTATTTGTGAAGACAAATTCACTCATTGGTGATCCGATTATCCATTTACCGATACCGCCCAAGCCAAACTTTTCATTCACCAACTCAAAAATTGAAATAGCCCCTCAACGTCCTACAGATCAGGCGGACAGTGTAATGATGAGTGTGGATTATTACAATTTGGGAAAAGTAGTTGGCGACACTCTTGCTATTGAAATCAAGGATGAGTATCAGGGGAAAAATATTTTTTCCCGCGTGTTCAAACGAACCGTTCCTCTTTTTCGAGATACACTGGCGTTTTCATTTCCAGTGAAAGGAAAACCGGGCGAACATACAGTCTCAATTGTTTTGGATCCCGCAAATTTATACGATGAGATCTATAAGAATGATAACCAGCTTACGTATAAAGCAGTCATAGCGAGCAGTAACATTCGAAGCTTATCTCTGTCACCGGTTGCCAATCAATCAGATGGAAAATTTCTCTTTTTAAATCCTTCGCTTCAATCTGCATCACCTAATTTTTTTGTGGATATCAGTTTAGACAAGACATTCGCTCAGAGTCAAACATATCAAATACCGTACGATACATTTTATACAACATATTCACTTGATCCGACATTTGCCGGCAAAAGGATTTGGTTGAAAACAAAGTACGATCCCAATACAGAAGGTTCGACATACTCGTACATTGTCGGCAAGAGAAACAATTACTTTGTTGGTGACAGTGCATCTTTCATGACACTAACAATTCGTGATGCAAAAGTTTCGAACCTTGGAATTGTGCTGGATACTACGGAAGTGACATTTTCTGCTATCTCTGCCGGATTTAATGATGGGCGTACAGCAGTGATCATGAAGAATGGACAGAATTTTATTCCTGAAAACACCCTCACTGGCCATCACATTTGTTTATTTAATGCGACGACATATGACTTCATAAAATATTACCGGTTTGATGTTGCTTCGGGAAGCGCTGCTGCCACAAACTACAAAACCTTTTTGGATAGTTTAACCTCAAACTATCTCGTCATCATCGCCATTTCTGATGAAGGAAGCGGAAATCTGTCACAAAATTTAAAGAACAGTATCAAACAATTTGGGAGCATTTTCATTGATAGTGTACACTACAGAAGTTCGTGGACGCTGATCGGAAGGAAGGGCGCCGCGCCTGGCTCTGTTCCCGAAATGTTTTCTGCACCGTTCGCCGGACGTGTTCAAGTAGATTCGACAATAATTATTCCAAATAATTTGGGAACAATTGTTACCGAAACCGTAGGACCGGTAGCGAAATGGAGCAACGCTGTCATAACATTCTCTAACCTGAATGCTGAAAGGCCAGGTGTCTCAGTGCTGGGAGTAACACAGAATGGTCTTGTTGATACGTTGATGAAATATGCACAGGTTGATTCGATTGTCGATTTAACGGGGATCAATGCCGGCCAATATCCAACGATAAAACTTGCTAACACTCTAACCCGAACATCGGGTCAGCCTTCTCCAGTTCTTCAATCCTTGGAAGTCAATTACAAACGCCTTGCCGAATTAGGTACAAATTATCAGGCCACAAAATTGTTCAGGACAGAAAAAGGTACAGTCACAAGTGAAATTGTTCAGAATGACAAGGTGATGCAAGGCGAAGGGGTTGTTCTGAAGTTCCGCGTGTACAATGTTGGAGATGTAACGGCAAAAAATTTCAAGATTCGGGTGACTGCATTATGGGAGAACAATACCACTGAATCTGTGTCAATAGTCAGCGTAGATTCGGTACCTCCGCTGGCATACAAAGAATATTCCGTACCGTATGCGACTTCATCCGGTCATGGGAAGCGCTACATGCAAATCGCAATCGATCCCGATACGCTCGTTAAAGAAATATTTCGGGACAATAATTTTT
Source organism: Ignavibacteriales bacterium (assembly GCA_037443785.1). Taxonomy (GTDB): domain Bacteria; phylum Bacteroidota; class Ignavibacteria; order UBA10030; family UBA8401; genus JAQUOA01. The sequence continues at coordinate 3,761 of JBBINR010000078.1, forward strand.
ATTCTATTCCTTTTACCATACAGGCGGATACGTTACGGCCAACGCTTCAAATTTCCTTTGACGGATCAAAGATCATGGATGGAGAT
>JBBINR010000079.1:0-3800 GCA_037443785.1 Ignavibacteriales bacterium
AACCGTCATCAGCAGAGTGAAGAAGAGAATTAATTTTTGTGAGAGCTTTTTGGGAGGAAGTCTCAGCAAGGTGCGTTTGATAGACATACGGACATTGATTGATTTTTGGAGAATTGCCGTTTTGAAATATCTTTTACATCCGCTGTGCCAAGCTTCAATCAAAAGTAGTACATCTTATGCTCGAATTCTCATTAGAAATGCCTTCTGAGAGTCAAAGTTTACCGACAGAATACTTTTCAACGCAACTTCTGTTGCAGATTTAAGCAGCTACTTTTGGCATTTGGGTTTTTCCACACACCAATGCTCGTAAGTCATCTCTTTATTTGTTTCTGCATTAATTCTCAAGGTGTTGGTATTTCCTATACTTCATGTTGTCAAACTCTACACAATTAAAATTCACACAATTTCAATTGAAGAATAATGATTGCCAAAATCTTCTTGTTTCATCGGAACTTACCATTGATTCATAAGCGACGGCATACCTTTTGACATAGTTTAAGCATCAACGCACAAACACAAAGGAGCCAATCATGTTTGAATCATTTGATGAAACCCTTTGGCTGAATGTGACAAACATCGGCTTGGGAGTTGTGACGATTATTTGTTGCCTTGCTATTGGAATTGTGTTCGGAAAAGAAACGCTTGAACGCGCAAAGAGAAAAACTCGGCTTCCATCAATTGAGGATGACCACGCTTTTGTCTTTGGTGATCTTGGAATAACCATGGCTGATGGAGGAAAGGTAGTTGATGAGAAAGAGGTAGTTCAGAAAAATAAAAATCATCATGCCGGAGAACCTCCCACTACACGATCCGATAACTAAATCTACGATTCTGTTTTAAGGAGGAACATGCTATGCGTTGTCCATTCTTACGAGAAGCCCAGGTGAAATCGTGTCAGGCCTCTTCATTCAAAAAGATGATCATTCGATTGCCGGGTCAGCCGGAAAATGAAAAATGCTCATCTCCAAATTACACAAACTGCTCTGTGGTTAAACAACATGCCGAAGAAGTACCGAGCATCGATCACTGTCCTTTTTTATTGGAATCGCTCGTTCAATACTGCACCGCCACACCGGTGACAAAATATATTCCATACACCGAATCGATGAACTCGCAATGCGGAACGGCAAGCCACAAATACTGCGACCTATTTTTGTCACTGGTGCATCCGCACGTAAAATTTGGAGACACTTTTAAATCAACAGAATCTTCATCTGAGACTTCACGTGAACATTCAACCGTGGATGGCATTCCGATTCCGGCCTCGTTACAATTCTCACAAAATCACATGTGGTTGGATATTAATGCTGACGGAATTTCCCATATCGGTATTGATGCATTTTTGTGTAAGGTGCTCGGTTCAATTGACCGAATCACATTCATCACCACAAAAGGATTACAGCAGCCGACCGTGGTGTTTACATCCGGTGAGACGGATTTTCAATTAAAATTTCCAAACTACATCAACATTGTGAGGCCTAATTTTTACTTACGAACGAATCCATCGAAGCTTACGGCAGATCCGTACGGTGCAGGTTGGCTTTTTGAAGGTGCCTCAGAACAAGAAACAATGCACCGACAAATGGAAAGTAAACTATTTGCCGGAGAGCGAGTGACGAATTGGATGAAGAGTGAAGTTGATCGGATGACGACTTTTGCCCATCATCTTTCTATGAGCCCTGATCTTCAAGGAGCTGTTCTCATGGCGGATGGAGGAAGTTTCCAACACGGGTTTGCAAAACTGTTAAAGCACGAAGACCTGCTGCATCTCTGCAATGAATTCTTTTCTTTTTCACAACGGGGAGAGCCCGCGGGAAAAATCTAAACCATAGCTCATCATATTTAAATTGTGCATCTCTCTTTTCATCTACTGCACGCCGCAGTACCTTTTACGTCTCAATTACCTTCCTGGGATAAAAAAATATTTGAAAATTTGAAGTAACTCAGGTACCTTTACATCATTCCGTGGAGTACTTCATGCAAGGGAAATAAACAATTATTCCAACTTAGGAGGTTTCTGATGATAGCGCAAATTCCAGCTGAACCACTTTGGAAAAATATCATTTCACAGGTGCTTACATTTTTATACTCCATCGCTCATTATGTCGGTATGGTAATGGTGTATGTGGTGAACCTTATTTTGCCGAAGGTTCAAATACCTGCTGATTTAGTCGACCCGATCGGATTCTTAGCAATCATAACGGCGTTTTTATTTCTTACGCAAGTCGCAAAGAATATTGCGACGATTATTGTAGTCGTCGGCTGGATTTTGATAATTTTACGAATATTGTTGTTGTACCTATAACTAACGGTTCGCTTGGATATTTCTCCGCCTACACCGTTGATAGGCGGAGAATTGTGATCCAATAGGACTATTTGAGGAGCAAAAGCTTTTTGGTAAATCTTTTTCCGTCGGCAGTTAGAGAGTAAAAGTACGCTCCGCTCGCCATAGTTGAGGCATTCCACTCTTTGTGGTATTGTCCGGCACCCAAGCGTTCATTAACAAGCGTTGTGATGTGCTGCCCTGCAATGTTAAAGATCTCCAATGTGACAAATGTTTCTTTCGGAATGGAAAATTGAATTGTGGTCGACGGATTGAACGGATTCGGATAATTTTGATCGAGTGAAAAATTTTGTGGAACAAATTTTTCAAGTGGCGCTGAAGCCGGCACGCTCAGTGCATTCCACCCAGCAAAGTGATACGATAATTTCCCTCCGGCTTTCGTAAACATTCCGCCGGCGTACAATTCATTACCAATCATGGCAAGAGAATAAGCGGTGTTGTCGAGTCCACTTCCTAAGCTGCTCCATTGCTGAGTCAACGTATCAAATACCGCAATGTTGTTCATCGGAACAGTACCGCTTTTTGAAAATGAACCGGCCGCATATAAGAATCTTCCAGTACTCAGAAAACCGGAGACATTACCATTCACACCATTTCCTAATGCACTCCATTGACTTCCATCCCACTTTGCAACGTTTTGAATTGGTGATCCGATCGTTTGCGAAAATACACCGCCTACAAACAACGAGTTGCCGTCTGTACCTAGTGCACTTACCTGCCCCACTACTCCGTCGTAAGGCACAGCACCAACTGGCTGCAGCAGTGTGCCATCCCAACGTGCCACTCCATGAGGAGTATTGAATGATCCTCCAACGTACAAATCGTTGCCAATGAAAACCATGCTCGTTATCGGCAGGCCAATGCTAAACAAAGTCGTCCATGTAGCGCCATCCCATTTTCTTACGGTATTAACAACTCTTGGGAAAGCCACCGTTGCGGAAATGTACAGATCGTTTCCGTGGAAGATCATTGCATTAGCGAAGCCGTTCACAACTCCCGTCCCGACAGGATGCCACGTCGTTCCATCCCAACGTGCAATAGAAAATGCAGTTGAGTCACCAGCAATACTAAATCCACCGCCGACATAAATGCTGCTGTCTTTCACGGCAATCGCATCAACAATGCCGGTGATACCTTTGCCGAGTGTTGACCATTCATGAGTGTTGCGATTCCATCTGGCAATATTGTCGGCGCGAATGGTTCCTACAATGTTGAATGAACCGCCGATATAAATGTAATCGCCATTGACTGCCATCGCCTTTCCTATAGCACCATGCATTGACTCGTTAATGAGACCATCGAATGATTTCCATTCAGCATTATTCCATACTGCAACGCCCGTTACCGGAGTTGTTCCGGCAAGAGAAAAATTTCCTCCAACATAAAGCCCATTCGATTCAGGAAGAAGTGTCCGCGCAAAACCTAATTGAGTTCCAGTGCAAATAGACGACCACTG
>JBBINR010000080.1:0-3664 GCA_037443785.1 Ignavibacteriales bacterium
CTGCTAGGAAAGCTCTGTCCGAAAAAAGTGCATCTATCGAATTTCACGATGGTACAGTGGATGCTGTTATTGTGAAAAATAAAAAATAAAAATATGGCAAAGAAAGAGGCAAAAAATTCATTTGAAGATTCATTGAAGCGTCTCGAAGAAATTGTTACGGCATTAGAGCAAGGCGATGCCCCTTTGGATGAAGCGATAAAAATATACGAAGAGGGAATACATCTTTCCGTGCAATGTTTAGAAACATTAAATTCGGCTGAAACGAAGATCAAAAAATTAACAAAAGATCTGAATGGAAAATTCCAGTTATCCGACTTTGAAGAATAATGAGTACTACTGACTATAAATTTTTAAATAATATTAATTTCCCCGAAGATTTGCGAAAACTCAATCTTCAAGATTTACGAACAGTATGCAAAGAAGTCCGTGAATTTCTTGTCGATTCAGTTTCTAAAACCGGCGGACACTTGGGTGCGGGCCTTGGTGCAGTAGAATTGACTGTTGCTTTGCATTATGTCTTCAATACGCCTGAAGATAAATTGGTATGGGATACGGGCCATCAAGCCTATCCGCATAAAATTCTAACCGGAAGAAAAAATAAGTTACAAACGATTAGGCAGTTTGGAGGCATTAGCGGCTTTTTACGAAGAGATGAAAGTGAATTTGACACGTTTGGCGGCGGGCATGCCAACACGGCCATCTCCGCAGCATTGGGAATGGCGACCGCACGTGATTTTAGCGGAAAAAATTATAAAGTTGCTGCGATTGTTGGTGATGGTTCATTGACGGGCGGAATGGCGTACGAAGCACTTAATAATGCCGGCGTTCTGAAAAAGAATATGATCGTTGTTCTCAACGATAACAAAATGGTTTCTCTCTCATCCATTAATCCAAATTTGTGGTCGTTGCATAATTATTTTACCGAAGTACTGACACATCCTTCGTACAATAAATTTAAAGCGAATGTGTGGGATTTAACCGGAAAACTTGATTCATTTGGTGACCGACTTCGATCGGTTGCGGGAAAATTGGAGCGAGGTGTTAAAGCAATTGTAACGCCCGGAATGATGTTTGAAGCATTAGGGTTTCGGTATTTCGGTCCATTTAATGGACATAATGTCGTTAAATTAGTGGAGATATTTAAACACGTTAAAGATTTACCCGGTCCGATCCTTATTCATATTTCTACTGAAAAGGGAAAAGGATACGAACCGGCTGAAAAAGATTCGTCCAAGCTTCATGGGGTAACCCCGTTTGATAAAATAACCGGTATTTCTCCTAAATCGACTGCACCGCCGGCGTATACCAAAGTTTTTGGAAATGCTTTAGTTGAAATATGTAAAACGAACGAAAAAGTTGTCGGTATCACTGCAGCTATGCCAGATGGTACGGGTCTTGATATTTTGCAACAAGAAATTCCTGATCGCTTTTTTGATGTTGGCATTGCGGAGCAACATGCAGTAACATTCGCTGCGGGAATGGCAACCGAAGGATATATTCCCGTCGTTGCAATTTACTCTACATTCTTACAACGAGCTTTTGATCAAATTATTCATGATGTTGCATTACAAGACTTGCACGTTGTTTTTGTGATGGATAGGGCAGGATTAGTTGGTGCCGATGGACCAACGCATCATGGAACTCTCGATCTTTCATTTCTTCGCTGTATTCCCAATATGGTAATCATGGCGCCGAAAGATGAAAATGAATTAAGAGATATGTTATTTACGGCTGTTAATCATAAAGGCGGTCCAATTGCCATTAGGTATCCTCGGGGAAATTCAATCGGACTTCCCCAAAAGGCAGTAATGGAAAATATTTCCGTCGGCAGTGGTGAAGTACTGCGCAAAGGGAATGATATTGCTATTGTCGCCATTGGGACGATGGTTACCAACACCTTGAAAGCTGCTGAAATTTTAGAGCGTGACGGTATCCTTGCAGAAGTTGTTAATATGCGGTTTGTTAAACCTCTCGACACGAAAATCATTGAAGAACTTTCTCAACGGTTTGGTAAAATTGTTACCGTCGAAGAAAACAGTATTGTTGGCGGATTCGGATCCGCAGTCGTTGAAGCGTTAGCCGATTTAAAAAAGACGAGCATTGGTGTTAAAATTCATGGATTGAAAGATGAATTTATTACACATGGAACACCTTCTGAACTTCATCATTTGACAAAATTGGATGCTGAAGGAATTGCCTCTGTTGTAAAGGAATTTCTTAATCAACTACCACAACAAACTCTATTAGCTGGCAGGATGGCACAGTAACTGTATGGCGCAAGAAAAAATCGTCAAACCGAAAATTGGTATTGTTGGTCTCGGATGGATTTCACAATTGTTTCATCTTCCCCTACTGACAAAATTCCCTGATGCAGAAGTCGTTTGTGTCTGCGATCGTGATAAATCGAGAGCCCGGCTTATTGCAGAAAAATATGGGATTCCTCGATACTACACGGAGTATGAAGAAATGTTGAAGTTGGAAAATATTGATGCCGTGGATATCTGCACATCGACTGACGCCCATAAAGATATTGCCATTGCAAGTCTTGAGTCGAAGAAAGATGTTTTTGTGGAAAAACCGGTTGCCCGTAAGTATGATGAAGCATCAGCAATTTCTGAAGCGGTGAAAAAATCGAAACGAAAATTGATGGTTGGAATGAATCATCGGTTTCGTCCGGACGCTATGATGCTGAGAAGTTTTATTGAAAACAAAGAACTTGGTAATGTTTTCTATGTAAAAGCAGGATGGCTGCGTAAACCATCAACCGAGGCAAGTTGGCTGCAGCAAAAAGACCTTTCAGGAGGCGGAGTATTTCTTGATATGGGAATCGTGATGCTTGATCTTGCTTTATGGATGACGGGTTATCCCGAGGTCTCAAGAGTAAATGCGACAAATTATTCGCATAAATCAAAAGTTGAAGACTCATCCATTGCCTATATTACGATGAAGAATGGAGCGACAATTTCAATTGAAGTAAGTTGGAGCGTTCATATTGAACACGAACTTCAATATTGTAACATCTATGGGGAAAAGGGAAGCGGGAAAATTAATCCCTTGAAGATTCATAAAGAAATGCACGGTAACGTGGTAAATGTAACTCCCATGAAAACTGAAGCAGCGGAAAATTTGTTGAAGCGTTCGTATGAAAACGAATTGAAACATTTTGTCGGCGCGGTAAGGGGGAATTTCCCGATTATTTCGACGGCGCACGAAGCAGAACTGCGGATGAAAATTGTGGATGCCATTTACAAGTCAGCATCAAAGGGAAAAGAAATCTACTTTAAATAGGATTGTGGAATGACAAAAAGACATTGCGAAGATGAAACAATCGTGATGTCTTTTTTTATTATTGAAAATGGATACCGACAAAATTGTGATGCAGCGTTGTTTGGCCCTGGCAAAAAAAGGAGAAGGATACGTCAGTCCAAATCCTCTTGTTGGGGCGGTAATCGTGAAGGGCGGAAAAATTATTGGCGAAGGATACCATAAGAAATATGGCGGACCTCATGCAGAGATTAATGCCATCGCCCGAGCATTAAAAAAAACAGCCACGTTGGAAGGTGCAATTCTGTATGTAAATCTGGAGCCGTGTTATCATTATGGCAATACGCCACCGTGTGTTGATACAATTTTAGAGCATAAATTTAAACGTGTCGTCATTGCA
>JBBINR010000081.1:0-3654 GCA_037443785.1 Ignavibacteriales bacterium
GATGTGATAATCTCCGTGTCCTCCCCCTTTGGTTGCCTGGAAGTAATCTCCTTGTGAAGGTTGAATGGTTCCTAATCCCGGGCCGCCGCGCTGCACATTCACCAGCAAGCACGGAATTTCTGCGCAAGCGATGTACGAAATACCTTCCTGCATGAGACTGATGCCGGGACTTGACGACGAGGTCATGACACGCGCGCCAGCACCTCCTGCACCGTAGATCATGTTGATGGATGCAACTTCACTTTCTGCCTGAAGCACAACAGCTTTGCTTCTCTTCGGCACTTGTTCGCTGAGGTACTCGAGAATTTCTGATTGCGGTGTAATGGGATAACCAAAGTATCCTTGCATTCCGGCGCGAATGGCTGCCTCTGCAAGCGCTTCGTTTCCCTTCATCAATTTGGGAGTTGAATCGTGTTCGATGTGGTTCATCACCTGCTCCTTCGTGAAGTATTACGCTGTTTGCGTATGCAGAACTGGCTTCGCCGCCTGTTTGGCAGCTTTCGGTTCACGGTACACGGTTAAAGCAGAATCGGGACAGACTAAGGCACAGTTCATACAGCCGGTGCAATTATCTTTCACCAATTGTGCGTAACGATATCCTTTGCGGTTGATTGAGTCGGAGAGTGAGAGACTTTCCTGTGGGCAGGAGGCGATACAGAGCTCGCATCCTTTACAAATTTCTGTGGCAACGATTACCGTACCGGAAATCATTCTTGCCTCCAATAATTATTTTCACTGAAGGCAATTTCCTCAATTACTATACCACAGAGAGGTGGTGAAATTAGATGAAAAACAAGGGAAACAGTTCAAATAAATTTGCAATTATGGGAACTCGTTAAAAACGGTTTCTTACAATCTCAAAAGGTAGAAATACACGACAGCGATACACCATGTATGTAAGATTGAATTATCTTATTTCATCAAAATCATTTTTTTGATATCTGAAAAGTTCTTCACAGTCATCCTGGCAAAATATATTCCAGATGAAAAATTTTTTGCATTCCACACTGCTTTAAATGCGCCTGCAGATTTCTCTTCATTCACCAATGCTGCGACTTCTCTGCCAAGCACATCGTAAATTTTCAGCGACACCATTGTGGATACCGGAAGTTGATACTCAAACGTTGTCGATGGATTGAATGGGTTAGGATAGTTTTGAGATAACGAAAATGTAGCCGGCGTTTTAAAATGTTTCTCATCAACCGAAAGAAGTGTACCGTACGTTCTTCCATCAACCTTTGCACCGACCAATTCCCATGTCGGTCCGACTGCGCTCATGTACGTTATTCCTATACTGTCGGTCACTTTGGTAATATCGTCATTCCATCCTGAAGGCACTGTTCCAAAGAATTGAAACACACGCGATTCGGGATTAAGCGGACTGGTCGGATTAATGCTGTTAATAGTAATCGTAAGCCGCGAATGTGCGGGATCATGATATATGGTATCGCCGATTCCTTTTGCAAAATCGAACCGGATACGTTCTGTTGAATCGTTCGGTTGATATTGGAATACCTGCAAACCGTCTTTACGGTAAAAGCGCGGAGGCATAAATTTTGAAATAATTTTGAAATATGTTTTTCCATTAGGCATTGTTGTATCGCAGGAAACTTTCTGAACGTCGGCGTCGGGCCATCCCATCGGCGGTTCAGGATACACTAAGTAATGCCATTCGTTGCCGACACGCAGTGGAAAAACAAAATCGGCCAGCCGTTCAACCGCATCCAGGTTGAATGAGAGCAGCACATGAGTTGAATCTCTGCTTCCGGTGACCCACACAGTATTAGTGCTGTCCACAAATGACGATCGTCCGGCAACGTACTCTTTTGAAAGTAAAATTGTTTTCGCACTATCGGTCCCGATGTATTTGATGACGTACAATCCCGACAGTCCATTCACGTTCTGCACCAGTGCATGTTCATTTCCTCGCCGATCAACAATGTAATCGTCGAGCACTGCATTAGAAGACTTCACATCAACACTTTTCTTCTCTGTTATCACATTGCCATATGTCGAAACAAAATAATGCAGCATTCCATCGGAGGAGATGCAGACGATCCGCACTTCGCCGTTAGGCATGAACCGTGTTTTTACTCCAGCGGTAATAATCTTTTTGGATGTATCAACAAAAATTTCCTTCCCAGCAGAAGAATGGATAACGGTTAGATTTGTTTCTCCTATTTTTGACAACCAAACAGCATGAACATTTTTTGACGTATCCACTTCCCATGACAATGATTCGACAAGTGGTTTCTGCGAAGCAAGCTGACTATATCCCCAAATGTAATTCAGCTGTTTCACCGGGTAGTTGATGAGAGGCGGCTGACCAAGTGCTGAGCCGTTTTTGACGCGCATATAGAATACCGGGCTTGTGGATGAGTCTCCCGCAAACCAAAGAATGTATGGAACGTCATTCCTAATTTTTATCTCGGGATAAAATCCCTTCCCAACTGTTTCAAAGGATTGGTAGCCGTTCCCTTGATGATCCATCATCCTGTACTTTATCTCTGATGAATATTTTGAAAAAAGTTTTTGAGCAGGAGAATTCATAACAGGTGAAACTTGTTCGCCAACAACATGCACTGTATTCTTTTTATCAACAGCAATGGATGGATTCAAACACCCTGAATCTCTGGAAACTTTTGTAAACGTTGATTGGCTGGCAAAGGCGTAGTTGTGTTCTGGCATACTTAAATACAGCGGCGGTACATCACTCCTGTGGCTGCGCACGGTACTCCACATCTCACAAATGATACTATCCCTCATCAACAAGGAAGAAAATTTGAAGAGATCAATTTGAGAATCAAACGCATAGATTTGTTCTGTACCGGTATCTGGCAACAGTATCGGCATAGATGTATGATTGCCATCCCATCGCAGAAAGAACGGGATGTACATCCCGCCACCCATATCAAATGAAGGGTTGAACCATTGGTCGAAATTCATCCCTTGGACGACAAAAGTTTCACTGCCAGAGATAATTTCTGCCGATGTATGTTTTAGCGGCAGCGCAGGGAATGCGTATTCATTGATGATCTGAGATGAGAGTTGCGATGCAATGGAGAGCAATAAAGCAGCAAACAAATATGCGCGGGCTTTCATAAGCACCTCGGTATTGGTATTCCCCCATGTGTTAGAAAGATCGAAAGGTTTTATTTCACAAGCAAGACTTTCCGAGTCGTCGAAAATCCTCCGGCTTTCATTGACACAAAATACACACCACTGGCAAATGATGATGCGTTCCACTTCACCGAATAGCTGCTTGCATTTTTCTGTTCATTCACCAGCACAGCAACTTCTTTTCCTGCCGCGTCATATACTGTAATGGAAACATGACTGCTCGACGGCAGTTGATACTGCAGTGTTGTTGACGGATTGAACGGATTGGGATAATTCTGACTCAACGAAAATTGTTTGGGCATATTCGCGTCGGCCAGCTCTACGTTGGTGATGCGTTGCGGACCAAGTTTTCGCTGGTACACACCATTGCCGAATGTTGCCGCGCGCAGTTTTCGATCAACTTTTGAAATCGAAACATCCAACACCATTGCATACGGCATTCCGGTAAACCACGGATCCCACGTTGTGCCGCCGTTCTGCGTTCTGTACACTCCCAGGTCTGTTCCCACATACACATCAGTTGGATTGAGGGGA
>JBBINR010000082.1:0-3647 GCA_037443785.1 Ignavibacteriales bacterium
TCTTCCAGACCGGAATGCGGGAGTAGCTGCTCAGAAATTCCCTGCTGCACAATCTTTTGGAAATCAGCAATACCCTGTGCCTCAATGCGCTTGCGGTCTGCTTCCTGGCGTTCCTTAGTCAACACAAATTGCATGCGCTGGCTTTCCTGCTCCGCTTGCAGTTTCTGTTCGATAGAGGCAGAGAGTCCTGGCGGCAATCCAACGCGTCTGAGCGGTGCGGATTCCACCATGATTCCTCTGTCTTCAGTGATCTTTTCCACTTCATCCATAATCAGTTTGGAAAGATGTTCGCGCTCCGAAGTGTATAACGCCTTTGCTTCAAAACTTGCTGTGACGCCACGGGTGACTGAGCGGAACTGCGGCTCCAGCAGCACACTCTCGTATTCTTCACCGACAGTCTTGTATACATCAGCCGCCTTTTCCGGATTGAGATGATAAAGCACACTTACTTCCAACTGCACCGTCAATCCTTCTTTAGAAGGCACATCCATCACTTCTTTCATCTCCTGAGTCTTGATGGACATCTTCACCACACGGGCAAGCGGATTGACAAAATTAATTCCGGATTTCAATGTGTTGGGAGAAACGGTTCCGAAGAAATCTATGACCCCCACATTGCCGGCGGGAATGACGGTGAAACAATTTGAGAGGACAATGATTGCCGAGCCGATGGTGATAAGCAGCGAAATATTTGCCGTCCCTTTAGTATTTGGGTTTGTGCGCAATCCTTTCCATGCAAAAAAAGCGACGAGTGAAATAATGAGAAAGATTAAGAAAACCATAGCTCCTCCGAATAATTAAATGTACAGCCTTTGCATTTTTTTTAAGGTTGACCTTTGAAGATAGTCAAGCAAAAGTGGAAACTCAATTCTTTGTTGAACGTCTTTTTGTCCGAAATTTGAGCTTTGATAATCTTCGGATGACAATTGGACTGTGCAGATCTTTGATCGCATCATTTCCGATCCATCGTGCTGTGGAATTATTCATTTTTGAAAGCTTCCTGGAAAGCGCTATTGCTTTTCTATTCAGCGAAGCGTTCCTTTTCCCGATCTGACGAAGAGCCCAGTTTACAGCCTTCCGAACGAAATTTCGCTCATCAGTTGCCTCACATTCAATGACGGGAAAAAACCGGAGGAAGATTTCATTCGCTATATCTTTTCTGTGTACAGCCAATTCTGCAATCATCACAAACCCTGCCCGTTTCACAAATTCTTTTTCACGATGACACCACTCATCTGTTTTTTGTATTGCAAACGGAGTATAGACAAACAATTCTCCGCAGCATGCGTCGCACACCGCCCATGAATCAAAATCGTTCACCCATATCTCCATAAGTTCTTCTGTAACTTTTTCCGGATCAGCAATCAGAGTTGCGAGAATGCGCGCTTCATGGTATTTTGTTTTCCATAAAGAGAGAGCAAGCGAATGATCTGTTCCGATTTCTTTTGCCAGCTTCCGTACTGTTGGTGTGTGTACTCCAAATGCTTTTGCTGGAGTAATGCCAAAACGTGCCATACCGCTTACGTTGGATGATGAACCATGCTTTTTTAGGTAGGCAAGAATCTCGTTGACGGTCATGAGGAATGATTCAAAAATTATGTTGGAAGACTGCATCAGCCAACAGCCAGCTGGCATCGTGCATAGCGCGATCAGCCGGCATGGTATCGGGAGAAATTTGTGTGAGCGAGGCAAGGCCGAGTTGCTCCTGCAGATGCGCTCGATCTCCTTCTATCTTTCCAACGAACGCGTGAACAGGTTTGTGAATTTTTTTTGCTCTATGACAAATACCGGCAATTCCTTTTCCAAATAAAGTTTGTTCATCTATTTTGCCCTCGGTAGTGATGATGCAATCGCACTGGGGAAGATTATCATTGAAGTGAACGGCATCTAAAATAAAATCAATTCCTGACTGCAATTCTGCATTGCAAAAGGCCATCAATCCGAAGCCTAAACCTCCTGCTGCACCTGCGCCGGGAATATTTCGGCAATTCTTTTGCAGGGGAGTTTCCACAACGTCGGCGAAATGTTTTAAGGCCGATTCCAAATATGGCAGTTGTTCTTGAGTTGCTCCTTTTTGTCGCGCAAATGTGAACGTTGCACCGTGTTCGCCAAGCAGGGGATTTGTTACGTCAGATAAAATTTTAATGGGATAAGTATTAATTAATATTTCATAATTAGTAATTTTTCTAAGATAGTGCAGAAAGATACTGCCATCACGAATATTTTCATTCTGTTCATCCAGTAAACCAATGCCCAACGCTTGCGCCATTCCCGCACCGCCGTCATTCGTTGCGCTGCCTCCTAGACCAATCCAGATTTCTGTGCAGTGATGATGTTTCGCTTCTTGTATCAGCTCTCCGATGCCAATAGTAGTTGATTGTGTAATCGTTTCTGAGGAAGGAGTGAGCAAATGTAACCCAATCGCTTCAGCGGATTCAATGATTGCGATATTATTTTTTGTAATACCGTACCGCGCTGTTACTTTCATGGAAGGAATTGGTCCGGTGACTTCTTTTGTATGAACAGTGCCGCCGAGCGCAGAGATCAAACAATCCAAAGTGCCGTTCCCTCCATCCGCAATGGGCAACGGAATGACGGTTGCACCAGGATACTTTCGCTGAAGAGTGTTCAGAATGATCTGTGCACTTTGGCGAGCAGTGAGCGCACCTTTCATGGCATTTGGTGCAAGAAGGAAATTCATAACGCGAGATAATAAAAAATTGTGAGGATCACTTCACTATGTGAAATGAATCCTCACAGTGTAGAATACTGATGAAAATTCTTTTATGCCGCTGTCTCTTTCTTTTTCATCTTTATCAAAATAATGTTGCCAATCAAAAAACCAATCAGCCAATATCCTCCATCAATCAACGTTAAGCCAAACGAGCGCATGGCAAAGCTGTTTGATACATAGAGAGCCGTCACCGTGAATCCGAGCCAGGACCAAAATCCTGCTTGAAGAGCTCCTTTCACATCTTTTACTTGAAACGCATGCATTACATGCGTCATGCAGTAAAATGCAATGAAATAGCAGATGAATGCTGCGACATACGGCATTGTTTTCGCCATGCCGCTCATCTCCGTTGCCATTTCTTTCGTTAGACTATTGTACGCCATCCACGGTCCGCCAAGAAGTGTGTACCACACCGCGCCCAAAATCCACATCGCAACCGATGCCACAGCAATGGCAACGTAATTGATCTTGACTTCGTTCATACAACCTCCCTTGATTGTTGATGAAAAACAGGTGACTGACTTTGCGAGCGAAGCTACGGATTTTGAAGGCCAATGGCAACCGCCTCTATGTCATCTTGTATCTCTCATGAATTTCTTTTGATTCGATGACGCGAATGGCGGAGAAATCTTCAAAGAGCGATCGCACCAATGCATGCGCAACGGTATCTGCATGAATAGGTTTGTATGAAAGGGGAACAATCGGCGTCAGCACTTGTGCAAGGCGTTCCCCCAGACGAAATTCTTTTCTATCTCCAAGAAGCAATGAAGGCCGCACGATGGTAATTTTTTTGAAAGGTAAGTTCGAGATAGATGCTTCTACCATTCCCTTTACTCGATTGTAAAATATTCGGGAAGCTTTTTCAGCACCAAGCGCACTGGTTAATGCGAACTGTGAAGCGCCGCATTTCAAC
>JBBINR010000083.1:0-3615 GCA_037443785.1 Ignavibacteriales bacterium
CTGACGTAAAAGAAATAAAAACATTCGGAAAAACTGTTCCCAATTATTCATTGGATTTTAGCGGTATAATCCTGCGCATAGGGTTTTCGTTCCATATTCCTGTAACAACTTCAGAGTAAATAGTTATGAAAAAATACACTCTCTTTTTATTTTTATTTCTTCTGTTAGTTGGCGGGTGCGCGGCACCGGTCAAACTCATTACCCCTCCCACCGAGCCGCTCGGCCGGTACAAACAATTTATGATTTTTTCAATGAAGAACGATGTCATCGGAAAAGTCGATAATAATGTTTTGAAAAGAATTATTTCCCAATCGGTGGAACGAATTCACGAGCTGAATTACTTCGATGCCATTATTGTTGATGATTCAATTTCGGTTGACACTAAGCTTCAATCATCATTAAAAATCATTCGCCGCACAGCGTTTAACGGTGATAGTGCCTCTGTTGCAGTGATGCAGGTGACGCTCACTGATTATGACGAAGGGAGTGCGACATTACGTTTCTTTTTTGCGCCATTTGCCGGAATGGGCAAGGTCGGATGTGATATAGATATTACCAGCAATGAAACCAAAAAAGAACTTTTACGCGCAAGGACAGTATCGCAGATTAGCAGCATTTCGAGCGGGGCGGATGAAGTGATTACGCCAATTGCGAAAGCATTAACAAACGTTGTAGAAAAATATTTTGTAAAAAAATACACCAAGTAAATTTTTGGTTTGTCTAGCGTAGAACAAGAAAAACTTCCGAAGTTTTTTACATCCTCCATCGTAATCCCACATACGCGGTTCGTCCGTAAATCGGGCCCCCTACAAGAGCGCTGTCGAAATATGAACTGCTCGGATATGCTGATACGTTGGATTTTCTTTCAACATCTTTGCACATGCACTGTGATTTAAAATCCTTCTAACCGGATCATTTGTAATCATGCTATTCGTTCGATTGGACCCGCAATAATTTTTGAATTGATTCATCTTTCGGAATTTCAATAGATGCGGTCCCGAATATTTCTCCCGTCTCTACCCCAATGAAGCGAGCATGTACCTTGACAGAATTTGTAAGCTCGGTCATGGTTCCTGTGACAATTGCATTTACACCAAGTAAATTCCCTATTTTTACTGCGGAACTATCAACGATTATGCCAGTTACTTCAAGTTTTTGTTCTTTTATTATCTTATTGAGTAACTGCCTTTCTATTACCTTGAACTTTTTGGTTTGAAAGAGTTTTGTGGTAACTTCTTCAGAAAGATATTTTCCTAAGTGAGTAACATTTCCCTCTAAATCCGAAAATCCAATAACTGCAACGGCAGTCTTTTTATTCTCCGATATTGCACTGGAAATTTGTAAACACAAATTATCAATTTGTGCATCCAAATTATTTTGGGAGGATTGTGAGAGTGTAACATGCGTACTATCGGTTGAATACGTTTTTGTAACCGGTTGTGCATGATCCGAATGTGAACGACTACCCGACATCATCGGGCGCATACAAGAACTTAACGATATCATCGACACAACGGCGATGATCCATAGCAGGTTCACACTTTTTATTGAAGCCATAAACAATATCCTTCTCATTAGTATATTTGATTTCATCATCACGTACTTATTGATCTTTGTATCTCAAAAATCAAAAGGTAATTACTTTATCTGCCCACTCAACCATTTCCAAACAATCCATCATCGTAGAAATAGGGCAGACCTCTGTGCTTTCTTGGGCACGCGACTTAATACATGTGCCGCACGCCAGCACAATTCCCTTATTCTCTACAAATTCATCAATCTGCTTTTTCGCATTGTATTTTTCGTGGACGATACTTTCAATCTCAACACCGGCACTCATGAGAAATATCTTCACTTCGTGTCCTTTTTTTAATGCAGTATTTCCAAACCGTACTCCATTCCAAGATTTTTCTGGTTCGTTGGTTTCGATAAGTATTCCAATCTTCATTTTTATTTCTCCATGGTTAATATTTTCATTGTACAATAAATTAATTCAAGAGTATCTATACTTCCCATCTCTTCCCCTTTTTCAAAATCACCTTCATTTTGTGCCATTGTGTTGGTGAGGTGTGCAAAACAGATTACGGTTTTATGTTTCACTTTTGCAAAAGCATAAAGGGCTGCTGCTTCCATTTCCACGCAGGTGACATTCCTATTTTTTGCAAATTCGATGGCAGAAGCTGTTTCTCTAAATGGAGCATCAGTCGTCCAACTTGTTCCACTCTCAACTGACAGTAAAGAATCTTTAAAAGAACTAAGCAACAGCTTCAATAATCTATTATCGATGGACGCGTCTTCTTTGGCAGGTAAATAATGATAACTCGTTCCCTCATCTCTCATTGTTTGATCAATTAAAATGAATCGGGAATTATTCTGCGGTGGATTAATGATACCTGCCGATGTAACGCTTAGCAACAGTTGACAACCAGAGACAAATAGTTCTTCCGCAACGAGCACTGCAAACGGGGAACCGACAACACAACCTACGATCCCATATTCGAAATCTTTGTAGGTAAACGTGTAAAGTTTTGTATGATAGCAAGCCCAGCATTTATTAAGCTTTGCTTGGCCAGATCTTAAGAGAAATTCAACCAAATCTCCGTCGGGGTCAAGAATACACACATTCGGTATTCGACACTGCTCAATTGATTTTTGTCTTCTCGCTTCACGCAGTAAATTCTCAGGTGTGAATACCGACTGTTCTTGGTAGTATTTATTTTCTAAAATATTGTTCATGTCTATAATTTTATAGGGATCCTCAGGCTTTTTGCACCATATCTTAACAAAAAACCCAACATGCTTTTCTTCACTCCAAACGAAGAAAGCCACCATTGTTCAAAAAGTACTTTTCCCCAATGCCACGCTTTGCCGATGGTGCGCAATTGAAGTGTCGGATTGGGAGAATGAAAGAAATCACCGAACGCGAATCCAGCCATTTCTTCTCCTGCTTCCAACATGCAATATCCTAATCCGCAAAATTGTGCTGAGGTCTGCACTCCGTTGATTTCATCCGCTATGCGATGCGCAACAACTTCGCCCTGATCATGCGCAAACACTCCCGCTTTCGGAAGCATCATCGGCACATCGGGCTTCCATCGACCGGGGATTCCAACAGCCGTACTATCTCCGATTGCGTACACATTCTCTGTATTTGTTTTTAATGTGGAACGGTCAACGGGGATCCATCCAGCTTCATTGGATAACCCAGATTCACGAACAACACGCGGTGAACGGTGAGGAGGAATTGCAACAAGCATATCAAAATGTACCGGCTCTTTTCCTTCAAAATGAATTTCATACGCATCTGAATTTACTGATACCATTTTGTGCATCGGATGAAACTGAATTTCTTTTGATGCAAGCATCTGTTTTACCGCTTCGCCAAGCTGTGGACCGGCTACGGGCATCGGCTGCGATTCTGGAGTAAACAAGTGAACTTTAACTTTATCACCAACACCTTTTCGCTTGAAATAATCGGCGATCAGCATAGCTCCTTCATGCGGCGCGCCCGGACATTTATACGGCGTTGAAGAGACTACCACTGCAATTGTTCCTCCAGTAAATTTAGTGAGAGTCTGTCGTAACTTTATCGTTTCTTCAAATGAATAGTACGAG
>JBBINR010000084.1:0-3573 GCA_037443785.1 Ignavibacteriales bacterium
GATAACATTATCCGCAATTTGATTTGACAATGTGAAACATTTATCGTAATATTACGATAAGAAAATATACCGATGGGCATTTCAAAAAAAGAAGAATTCAGCGTCAAGCAAAACCGTGTTGCAGACCTAGCCAAAGCTCTGGCGCATCCTGCAAGGATTGCTATTTTAGAATTTTTAGCAAATAGTAATTCTTGTATGTGTGGAGACATTGTCGAGAAGCTTCCTTTATCCCAAGCAACCGTATCGCAGCACCTTGCAGAACTAAAGCGTTCGGGATTGATCAAAGGTGAAATCGATGGTCCGCGGGTATGTTATTGTATTGATGAAAAAGCGTGGACCGATGCCAAAAGTTTACTGTCGCAATTTTTAAGTACCATTAAAAAATGTTGTTAAAATTTTACATAAAGCGGTCGTATGATACGACAAACAAGGAGCATACTATGAGCACTGATAGAGAATTAAAAGAGCTTGTCAAAGAAAAATACGGCGAGATCGCTCTCCAATCGAAAAAACAAAATGAAACCTCATGCTGCGGAAGCACCGGCTGCTGCACTCCGACAGATTTTTCCATCATGGCAGAAGATTACACAAAACTTTCAGGTTATGTAGCGGAAGCAGATCTCGGTCTGGGCTGCGGGCTGCCAACGGAGTTCGCTCAAATAAAAAAAGGGGACACGGTTGTCGATCTCGGATCTGGTGCCGGCAATGACTGCTTTGTTGCACGTTCTATCGTCGGAGACAACGGAAAAGTGATTGGCATTGATATGACCGAAGCCATGATTGATAAAGCAAGAAAAAATGCTGTCGCTTTGAAATTCACAAATGTAGAGTTTTTCTTAGGCGAGATTGAAAACATTCCTGTGAATGAAAACACTGCTGACGTTGTTGTAAGCAACTGCGTGATGAATCTTGTTCCCAACAAGCAAAAAGCGTTTGCCGAAACTTTCCGCATCATGAAACCTGGAGGACACTTCAGCATTTCCGATATTGTGCTGCACGGTGAAATGCCGGAACGTCTTCGTGAAATTGCTGCATTGTATGCCGGATGTGTTTCCGGCGCAGTTCAAAAAGAAGAATATCTGAATTTTATCAAGAGCGCGGGGTTCAAAAATATCACTATTCAAAAGGATCGGGAGATTCACATCCCCAATGAAATATATTTGCAGTACATGACGCTTGATGAGCTGCGTGAATTCAAAAAGAATCAAGTGGGGATCTTTAGTATCACTGTCTACGCAGAAAAGCCGTAATACTTTATGTCAAAAAGAATTCTCATTCTTTGCACCGGAAATTCCTGCCGCAGCCAGATGGCTGAAGGATTTCTTACATCATTCGACTCAACATTGGAAGTTTTTTCTGCCGGAACTAATATTGCGTCAAAAGTTTCTTCCAAAGCGATCCGCGTGATGCGTGAAGTAGGGATTGATATCAGTACCAATCATCCAAAGTCCGTTGACGAATTCATTTCGCAATCTTTTGATTACGTCATTACGGTGTGCGATCATGCAAAAGAAACGTGTCCTATCTTTAGTGGACGCGTCCAACATCGTCTGCATATTGGTTTTGATGATCCTGCAGAGGCACAAGGAACAGAAGAAGAAATTCTTTCCGTTTTTCGACGTGTGCGTGATGAGATAAAAAATGATTTCTTTTGCTTTTACTCTGAACATATTGCAAAGGAAAAACAATGAGCACTGTGTCAGGCAAGCTTTCTTTTTTTGACCGCTACTTAACGCTCTGGATTTTTCTGGTCATGACCGTCGGTGTTATTGCCGGAGCAATTTTCCCAGGCATCGCAGGCTTTTGGAATTCATTAAGTTCGGGCACGACAAATATTCCCATTGCTGTTGGTTTAATTTTGATGATGTATCCGCCCCTCGCCAAAGTAAAGTACGAAGAACTCCCGGTCGTTTTCAAAAACGTGAAGCTGTTATCATTATCATTAATCCAAAATTGGATTGTCGGCCCGCTGGTGATGTTTTTTCTCGCAATGATTTTCCTGCCGGACAAACCGGAAATGATGATCGGTGTCATTCTCGTCGGCTTGGCACGCTGCATAGCCATGGTGCTTGTTTGGAATGATCTGGCAAAAGGAGATGCCGAACTTGCCGCCGGATTGGTTGCATTCAATGCGATCTTTCAAGTATTTTTTTATTCTGTGTACGCCTATATGTTTATTACTATTCTTCCGACGTTCTTCGGATTCAGCGGAGCGTTGGTTAATATTTCTATCCGTGAAATTGCGGTGACTGTTTTGATCTATCTCGGCATTCCATTCTTCGGCGGCATGATCACACGTGCAACTCTTGTCAAGCTTCGCAGCAAAGAATGGTATCATCAGAAATTCATTCCAAAAATTTCTTTCGTCACACCCGTCGCCTTATTATTTACAATTTTTGTGATGTTCTCACTGAAAGGTGAAAAAATCATCGAGCTTCCGTTGGATGTTGTTCGAGTTGCCGTTCCGTATTTAGTTTATTTCGGCGGAATGTTCTTTGCAACATTCTTCATTGCAAAGAAATTAGGCTATGGGTACGAAAAATCCGCAACAACCGCGTTCACGGCAGGCAGTAACGATTTTGAATTGGCAATTGCTGTTGCGGTTGCTGTCTTTGGCATCAATTCTCACACTGCGTTTGCAACGGTTATTGGCCCGCTGGTTGAAGTACCGGTACTGATCAGTCTGGTTAATGTATCGCTGTGGTTTAAAAAGAAATATTTTTAAATCTCAATTATTCCCCTCTCCTCTTGCGGCATATTTACTTATATTAAGCATCATGTCTCTCATCGACCGCAAAAACAATCTTCTTGGTAGACGAATGAAATGAAAAAAATCTTTTCCCGTTTCACCCTCCTTACCGCATCCTTGCTCATCAGTTGTTCTTCGTCTAAGGAATTTTCATTTCGAACCGCAGAATCGCAGATCGTTACCGTCAGACAATGGGGCGGCACACCGGCAATCGATTCGCTCGCAAAGAAACATTCCATCACTCACATTACCCTCCATCATCAAGGCGAACCGTTTCCCGAAGGAACGGATCCTGTTCAATATTTACGAAACCTGCAACGTTGGTCGCGATCGGAAAAACATTGGATCGATATTCCGTACCACTACATCATAGATCTGGATGGAAAAGTATATGAGGGACGGAACATCAACTACGCCGGCGATACCAACACCGAATACGATCCGACCGGCCATGCCTTGATTGAAGTTGTGGGAAATTTTGAGGAAGTTGAGCCGAATGAAAAGCAGCTCAACGCCGTGGTAAATGTCATGACATGGCTTGCACTAAAATATTCTGTTCCTGTTGATTCAATCCGTGCGCATAAAGATTACTCGTCAAAAACTGTTTGCCCGGGAAAAAATTTGTACCGGTATATTGAGAACGGGTATTTCAAACAAAAAGTCCGCACACTATTATCAATGCCGTTGAGTGTGCACCAATGACTATTACGATTCCTTCCAGCCAATTATTGACTTGGTTGTGTTTTTTTCTTCTTAGTTTCTCGCCTCAGCTCATTTCACAACCCTCTCTTGAACAAAAAATTGCGCAGATGGTCATGGTCGGC
>JBBINR010000085.1:0-3569 GCA_037443785.1 Ignavibacteriales bacterium
CTTGGTGCTCCCTTTTTTATTTGTTGTCTCATCGTAAAACCAATCCTATCCTGCACCCTGTAAATTTAACTTGATGGGACTTGGACTCATGGTTATATTGAACCAAACGACCGGTCTTATCTTTCGACATTCATGACAGATTGGAAATGAACAACGAAAAAATATTATTCCCGATGCTTGCCGCAATCTTGCTTTTTACCAACAGCAACTGCAAGAAAGATCCGGTTGCGCCAATTGATGATGTAAAACCTGGACGGCGTGATTATGTGTGGACGGTGGATACAATCGACATAAAATCTATATATACTTTTTCATTGGTACGCATGTGGGGAAGTTCGGCATCGGATGTGTGGCTCACCGGTGAAACAAGTGATCCTGCAAATGCATTATGGCACTACGACGGAATACGTTGGCAACGATTTAAAAATAAGAAAAATGTTTTTCCTACTGCTCTTTTTGGTTTTAATAAATCTGATATATGGCTTGCGAGTGAGTACAATTCGATTTGGCATTACAATGGAAGTGATTGGAGTGAAGTTTATAAATTTAACCTTACGGGTGATTCTATCTTTACTATCAATACCTTTTATGGGAGATATCCAAATAGTCTTTTTGCGGTAGGGGGAATCGGGAAATTAGGTGCAAATGGCGCAAAAACCGCAGTAGCATTTTATGATGGCCATACATGGGAATTTATTCCCACGGTAAAAGAACATGGCCTATTTCTATCGATCTTTTATTACAATATCTCCCAGGTATACTTTCTTGATGGTTATTATTTAAATACTGAGTCAGGATACATTAATTATTTTTTGAATAAATATCGTGGAACTACATTCCAACGTTTTTATTTGGATTCACTTTCTGAGGTGTATTTGCAGAATATAAACAATGAGGTTTACTTTTTGGTGGGTAAGAAATGCTATAAATATTTAAATGATACCCTTTCTCTTTGGAAGGATTTCTCAGACACAAAATTTGTGGGAGGTATTTTTGGTAGAAGTGAGAAAGATTTTTTTTCATTAGGTGCCAATGGTATAATGCATTACAACGGAGAAAATATTGTTACCTTGTTTGAAACTCAATTATTGGTAAACTCAACTGTAGTCTTCGAGAAAGAAGTATTCTTTCAGGCTACGGATAACAAAAAAAATATTCAGTTAGTATTGCATGGAACATTGAAGACTAATTAATATTTAGAATTAAATGTCCATCTTGTTCCCAATCTCCGATTGGGAACGGGCGGGTGAGAGAATGTCCACTTCTTAAACATTTGGTGAAATAAAACAAAAAAGGGAGCTTGATGCTCCCTCTTTTGTTTTGCTCTTCGAGTAAGATTTATTTCTTTGGCGGTTGAGGCATGTTCTTTGCCAAACGTTCCATCAATCCTGGTTTGCGCTTGCCTTCAGGAATTTTTTTCAGCGGTTCGTCTTTATGCCGCTGGTTGAAGTAGTACTGTTGGCCAATGGAAAGGATGTTGAACACAAAGTAGTACAGGTTTAGTCCCGACGGAAAATGATTGAACATAATTGTCATCATAATCGGCATCATCCAGATCATTGCTTTCTGTGTCGGGTCGGTAACGGTCTGCCGTTGCTGCACAAACATGGTGATGCCCATCGCCAAAGTTAATCCGCTTAAATAGTTGCCGAGCAATGGAAGCATGAATGGAAGCGAAATGAGAACATCCGGAACCGAAAGATCGGTGATCCATCCAACAAACGGTGCGTGACGCAGTTGGATAGTTGCCGTGAACAACGAATACAGCGCGTACAAAATTGGCAATTGAATAAGCAGCGGCAAACATCCTCCCGCCGGATTCACACCGTAGTCTTTGTACAGCTTCATGGTCTGAATATTCATCTGCTGCGGATCGTTCTTGTATTTCTCTTTCAACTCTGCCATCATCGGCTGCAGCTTTTGCATGTTGCGCATCGAGCGCATGCTTGTTTTCGTCAACGGATGCAGTGCAAATTTGATGATGATGGAGAATATGATGATCACCAAACCATAGTTCGGAATGATGCTGTGCAGCAAATTGAAGAGCGGAATGAAAACATATTCCGTCAGCGGACGAATCCACGACCAGCCGAGCGACATGATGTGATCAAGTCCGCGGTCGTAGCTTTTGATGATGGAAAAATCCAGCGGTCCGATGAACACAGAAATTTTTGCTGTCTCATCCGCGGTGCTTTTGTACGGATACTTCAAAGCAATTGAGTATTGTTCAACCACTCCTTGATTTTCTGCTTGGATATGATGCCCTTCAAGATATGCACCGCTGGCTTTTTTATCCTGAGAAATCATCGCCACGGCAAAATACTTGTTGCGCATCGCCACCCAATCGGTGCTTCCCGACGGCTCTGCTTTTGGCACTTCACCATTAGATGATGCATTCACTTCTTTCAATTCACCGCCGCCAAATGTGTACGACGCTGCGGAGTTAGATTCATCCACACTGTTGTATTCGCAATAGCGGATGCTGTTTTCCCACAACACCTGGTATTCATAGTTGGCAATAATATTTTGCATACCGGAGAGTGTCAGCTCGGCATCAAAATCGTATGCTGTATTTTTAAATGTCAGCTTCTTGGTAATCGAACCTTCGCCTGCTTGCAGCACAAAGTTGACGGTGAAGATTTCATCTTTTGAAAGAACTACTTTCCCGCCGATTGGGATCTGTGTAGTAAAAAATAAATTATGCGTGTTGATCAGCTTGCCATCGGATGTCGTAAAGAGCAAGCTGAAATCACCATCACTGCCGACCAATTGCACATCGTGCTTATCCCATGTTTGGTATTTTTTCAGCGTCCACTTTTTTACCAGGCCTCCTTTTGTGGAAAGCTCCACAATGTAGTAGTCGGTTTCTATGGTGAACACTTGTTCACGCCCGGCATCCTTTCCCCCAAAATATTTTCCAAGCGAATCAGGTGCTGCGACGGGTGTCGCCGGTTGAATTTTATTCTGCTGTTCCGTTAGTACCGCCGGCGCAGATTTTTGGTCAACATCTTTTGCTACTTCGTGCTGAACAACTTTCTTTTCCTGCGCTGGCTGCCGTTGCGGCGATGAGAACCACATCCACGCCATTAAGACTGCGGCAATTAAAATAAATCCGAGTGTTTCTTGTTTTCCCATAGTAAATTATTTCGTTGTTGGTGTTGGATCCGGAACCGGGTCGTATCCGCCTTCGTGATATGGATGGCATTTGCAAATGCGTTTGCATCCTAATACCGATCCCTTAACGGCTCCGTGTTTCTCTAGTGCTTCAATGGTGTAGCTGGAACAGGTGGGAAAAAATCTGCAGGTGTTCGCCGGCAAAAACGGAGAGATCAACATTTGATACAGTCGAATAAGAAAGACCAACATATGTTTCATATCATCTTCTCTAGCTGATGCTGAATCTGAACCCATTCACTTTCCAAAGTGTGTTGCTCCGGTGTATTGATCCTGGATGTCACGCTTCCTTTGTACATGACGATAATCTGCATCACGTATTTTTGTTTTTGCATTTTTTGTTCAAGAGTAAACAAATGTTTCCTGACACTCTCCCGCAGCAATCTTTTAATCCT
>JBBINR010000086.1:0-3563 GCA_037443785.1 Ignavibacteriales bacterium
ACCATGCTTGGCATTCTGATGATTTTTTTGTTGAAGAACGTAGAGCCGCAAATAACCGGATACGCATTTGCGTTTTCAGCCGGCGCTGCGCTGTACGTTAGTGCCAGTGATTTGATTCCCGAAATTAACAGGTCAGATAATAGGCTGCTGTCAGTAATAGTATTTGTGGGGATGTTGTTGTTCTACGGAAGTGGAAGATTGTTGGAAATGATCGTGGCGCATTAAACACAAAAGCCGAGTTTGTCGCTCGGCTTTTTCATTCCGTGATCAGAAAATTAATTACACATCCAGTGAGAGTGATATCCGGCTGATGCTTCCGATCTTGCCAAGAGAATTAAAGCTGTAGTCAATCCGAAGTTTATTCATCACCAGCCCGCCGCCAAGCGCAAAGCCCGCCATGCCTGAAGATGTTCCGAGTTTCAATTCTTTTCGCTGTTCGTTGTTGTAGCCGAATCTGAAGCGGAGCACTTTGCTCAGTGTAAATTCTCCGCCAATGGTAAATGCATTAAAGTGATCGATAAAATTATCTTGCTCTTCATTTAACTTTCGAAAATTCACATTCAGCAAGAGAGGAAGATGCTGCGGTTTGATTGTTCCGCCAATTTTAAATTCCAACGGGAGCGGTTCCTTGGTGTTAAGATATGATTTTAACTGCGCTCCTACATTGGTAATTGATGCACCGAGTGAAATGGGATTATCGCCGGGAATTACATACAACACTCCAATATCAGCGGCAAGTGCAGACGAATTGACATCGGCGATGGCGGAGTAAATAAATTTTCCTGTTACACCTAAAAATAAATTCTCATCCACAACGTTTGCATAAGAAAGCGACAACGCAAGGTCTCCCGCGCCGAATGTTCCCAGAGTGTTTGCCAGCTCGTCGGTTTCGGTGAACGTACCGTAGTTCACATAGTTTACTCCCGCGCCGAAAATTCCGATGTCTTCAACTTGCTGCGAGTATGCTGCATATCCCGTGTTGATATCCAGCAAGTGGCTCGTATATCCGAATGCTGCCGTGGGTGTCTGCAGTGTTCCAATGGAAGCAGGATTGTAAAACATTCCTACAACATCACCATCAACCGAAACAAAACTGCCGGCCATGGCTGCTGCCCGTGCGCCAATGTCGCTGCGCAAGAATTCATATGTCGGTTTGTCCGCTGCAACGCTGACGGTAAAAACAACAAGTGCTGGTGCACAACACCAAATCTTTCGCATCATTTCTCCTCAACAATATTTAAAGCAATGTAGCACTCTGTTTTTTGAAATTCAATAAACTTTTATATGGAAGAAAGAATCAGTATCTTCCTTCATAAAAAATGTATGCAAACATGAGACAGAGCCATTTACCGTTCCACTTCATCGTTTTCTTCATCGCCGTCGCCTTGTTGATGAACGGATGTGCCGGGCAGCGGGCTCCCGAAGGCGGTCCTGTTGATCTAACGCCGCCCGAAATTATTTCCATGTATCCTGCACCGAACACGGTGAATTACCACGACAATAAAATTATATTGGAGTTCAGCAAGTACGTCGAGCGGCGTTCAGTGGAAGAATCTGTTTTTATTTCTCCAAGTATCGGCGATGTGGAATTTGATTGGAGCGGAACAGAAGTTGAAATTATTTTTCATGAAGCGCTGCGTGCCAATACCACGTATGTGTTTACGTTGGGGACCGATGTCGTAGATGTGAATAATCACAACCGGCTGGCGAAAGCATTCTCTCTGGCCTTTTCCACAGGAGAGAAAATTGACAACGGCACCATCACAGGAAAAGTGTTCGACGAAAAACCGGAAGGCGTAATGATCTTCTCGTACCGCCTCAATGATATTAAATCTGATACGCTTAATCCTATTACCACAAAGCCAGATTACATTACACAGACCGGGAAATATGGCATTTTCACACTCACCAATCTGGCTTACGGCACCTACCGATTGTATGCTATCAGGGATGAGTTCAAAAATTTGCTGTATGATCCTGAAACTGATGCAGCAGGCACGACAAATGATGTGACGCTGTTCCAAACAGATACGTTGAAGGCAGGTGTCCAGTTCATTATCGCCAAGGAAGATACTACGGCGCCTCGGATCTCATCAGTCGAGGCAAAGGATCAACACCATGTGCAGGTTGTGTTCAGCGAGCCGCTCGATGGCTCAACAATATCATCACGCTCGTTTGTCATTGCGGATACCAATGGAAAGCCAACACTGCCTCTTGCAGCATGGTATCCAACCAATGATCTCAATACATATTTTACGCTGGTGACAGCAACGCAACGAGATCAGGAAGAATATGTGCTGCATGTCGACAGTGTAAAAGATTTGCACGGTTTTACCATACATCCGGCAGCGAAACAAAAATTGTTTAAAGGTTCACCAAAAAAGGATACGCTGCGTCCTCGTTTGTTCGGCGTGACAGTAAGAGATTCCGGCTCATCAATTTTGCCAAACGATAGTATCTTGTTTACATTCTCGAATGCAGTTACGTTACCTCAATCTGACTCCGTGATTACGATTCAAAAACAACGGGATAACACAAAGATCGAAGCGCTCGTCTCGTGGCCATTTGCAAATATGATGATGGTGAAACCGAAGAAAAATTTTGAATCGAATCAGTCGTACACCATGAAGTTTCGGTGGAATGGCCTGCGGGATTTTTCCGGTAATGCTGCGAAAGACAGTACGACGCGATATAAATTTTCTATCGCTGATCCCGACCAGTTTGGAAGTGTTGAAGGAAGCTTTGCCGGCTTTAGCGGATCGACGGTGGTAGTTCAAGCAGACAACATTGCAGATAAAAAACAAAAATCGTTGAAAACAAAAACCTCGCAGTTTGGCAAATTTTCATTCTCACTACTGCCCGAAGGACGATATGTCCTTACCGCATTCGAAGATCGCAACAATAATTTCGTCCATGACGCTGGCAAAATATTCCCTTTCATCCAAGGCGAAAAATTTACTACGTATCGCGATACAATACGAGTGCGCGCTCGCTGGCCTATTGACGGTGTGATTTTTAAATAATGATCTGTTCACTCAACAGCGAACAGAAAGATTCTTCATCTTAATGATTGATGGATGTGCTATCGATCGGCGTAGGGAGAGGCGGTTTGGGAGGCTGATTTTTGATGATCAAGTCCGGCACGATCCACGCAGATTTGTATCCTTCCTCATGTAACTTATCCAGCATGATCTTTGCTTCAGAACGATTGCCAAAATCGCCGACACGAATTTTATACGAGGGCGCTTCGAATATTGCATACACCCACAGCTCCGGGTAGGTGATGTTCAGTGAATTCTTCACTGCCTGGGCTTCATCGTAGTTGTTCGTTGAAAGCAGCTGCACGCGGAATCCCTGTAGCGTTTCTGGAGGTGCAGAAGTGATCTGATCGAGGGCAGTACCAAACACTTTTGTACTGTCATTTTTTTTGAAGAGGTACACTTCGTTGTCGTAGAACGACGGTTTGAATGAGCGTTCGAAGATGCTCAATTTCTCTTTCTTCAACACATATCCGGTGGAATCATCTTGTGATTTTTGCATTGGAGAAGATGATCCTGTTGATG
>JBBINR010000087.1:0-3487 GCA_037443785.1 Ignavibacteriales bacterium
CTCCGGGAAAAATGGGGGTGTATATGGGAATTTTTAATTTCTTTATTGTCATTCCCCAGATCACTGCCGCAGCAATTCTTGGATTTTTTGTGAAGAATGTTTTTGGCGGTGAAGCGATTTATGCAATTTTACTTGGCGGAATTTCGATGATCCTTTCGGGAATTCTTGTCCTTTTTGTGCAAGATGTTGATGCGGTAAAAAAGGAAAATTAGAACAATTGTGAATGATATTTCATTGAAAAAATTGTAACTTATTCCGAAAGTTGTTATCACATAATTCTATGGTCTCCCAATGAAAAAGTTTTTTGCAATGTGTCTTCTTACCCTTACCGCACTTGCCCAGCAACCATCGCCGGTGCATATCAGCTATGATATCGCAAAGTTTAGAGGAGATCAGAATACTGACTACCTCGAAATTTATTATTCGTTTGAAGTATCGCGGTTGAAATATCTGAAAACAAATGATAGTTATCAAAGTGAAGCAGTGATAAGCGCATTGATTAAGCGTTCAAGTGACGATTCTGTCGTTTCGCATCAAGCATGGAGAATTCCATTCAGCATAACCGATACTACCATGCTGCAAACTTCTCGGACATATTCTGACCTTTTCGGATTTTTGCTTAAGCCCGATGTATATCGGGTGTATATTGTCACCGGCGACATGAATGACGCATCAGTTAAAGACAGCGTCTCATTCCTTATTGATCTTGATCCCTTTACTTCTGATAAAGTAATGTTGAGTGACATTGAACTGTGTTCATCCATTCACCCAAGTGAAAGGGATTCTTCAAATAGATTTTACAAAAACACGTTTGAAGTTAAACCAAACCCCTCAAAAATATTCGGTTTCCATCAGCCTGCACTATTCTATTATCTCGAAACATATAATTTAAAGACACTTGTCTCTGATCAATATCTTACCAAAGCCGTTATCACTAATGCTGTAGGGAAAGAAGTGCTGAATCATGAAAAAGTGAAAAAGAAAAATTATGAATCCAATGTAGAGGTTGGAATATTGAAGGTTCATGAACTTCGCTCCGGTGTGTACACGTTGAAGTATTCAATCGTCGATTCTTCAACAAAAGCAGAATATTCTACATCAAAACGGTTCTTTGTGTACAACCCAAGTTTACCGACAGATACGTTGGTTGCTACCGGTTCAGGAAGTATTGATGCGAGTGTATTTGCGACAATGTCTGAAGAAGAAATTGATAAAGAAATTCTTTACGTCAGATATATCGCGTCGAAAGAAGAGATTGACAGATTTGCGAAATTAAAAGGGATTGACGCGAAAAGACGATCTCTCTACGAATTTTGGGAAAATCGTGATGAAGATCGAGTAACGCCGTTTAATGAAACTCGGCAGGAATATCTGCGGCGGGTGGCATATGCTAATCAGCAGTACAGAACTGGATTTAAAGAGGGATGGAAAACCGATCGCGGAAGAGTATATATCGTTTACGGCCCGTGTGACGATACCGAGCACCATGCCAATGAAACGGATATGAAACCGTATGAAATTTGGTATTATAATTCAATCCAAGGTGGAGTCCAATTTGTTTTCGGGGACAGAACAGGGTTTTCGGATTACATTCTGTTACATTCAACTCATCGGAATGAAATTCGTGATGACAATTGGCAAAATCAATTGCAGGCAAACTAGAACTGTTTAGGATGAAGAGTTTTCCCCGGCAGTATTTTTAAATCTGTCGGGGATGTTGTAGAGGTAATTTTTTTTTGTTATCTTATGTAAGATACTAACTCACTTATTCCTTTAAATCTATCCAGAGAGGTAGGAAAGGAGAACATGATGGAAGCAATGACTTGCAGTGACCTCCTCTTCAAACGAAGAATCGGAGGTTTTTTTGTATGGTGACCAAACAAACGCTTGTTGATTCCAAAGGTTTTGTTCGTACGGTTAACCGTCTTGCCCATGAAATTATTGAGCACAATAAGGGGGCAGAGACTATTGGAATTGTAGGAATTCGTACGCGCGGTGATTTTTTAGCACGACGAATTGCAAAAAAAATATCCGAGATGGAAAACATCTCAGTTCCCATCGGAACGCTTGATATTACTCTTTACCGTGATGACCTGCGCGGCAGATTAAACCAGCCTCAATTAAAAACTACCGACATTTTGTACGACATTGAAGGGAAGAACGTTGTTCTTGTTGATGATGTCCTTTTCACCGGCAGAACTGTCCGGTCTGCTCTCAATGCACTTATGGATATCGGTCGTCCTGCCTCTATCCAATTGGCTGTCTTCATCGATCGAGGGCATCGTGAATTACCCATCAAAGCAGATTTTGTAGGCAAGAATGCTCCAACCTCTCTCTCTCAAGAAATAAAGGTCTTGATGAGCGAAGTGGATGGCGAAGATGGTGTTTATCTTGTCGAGAAAGGAGGCGAGTGACATGGGACTTATGAGCAGACATTTATTAGGATTACAAGGGGTTCCTAAATCAGATATTGAATTAATTCTCGATACGGCGGTTTCATTTAAAGAGATTCTCAACCGGCCAATTAAAAAAGTTCCTACGCTGCAAGGAAAAACAATCGTTAATTTGTTCTTCGAAAGCTCAACACGCACACGAACATCGTTTGAACTTGCAGAGCGCCGCTTGTCGGCCGATGTCGTCAACTTTGCAGCGTCGACATCCAGTGTAACCAAGGGAGAAACCCTGAAAGATACTGCACGAAATATCGAAGCGATGAAAATTGATATGGTTGTGATCCGGCATAATGCCGCCGGCACCGCAGAATTTCTTTCAAAGGTAGTAAAGGCGAATGTGATTAATGCCGGAGATGGCCTGCACGAACATCCTACACAAGGATTGCTCGATATGTTTTCACTGCGGGAAAAATTTGGAAAATTAGAAGGACTTCACCTCTGTATTGTTGGTGATATTCTCCACAGTCGAGTTGCCCGCTCAAATATCTTCGGATTGCAGACAATGGGCGCAAAAGTTTCGGTCTGTGGACCAGCGACGCTCATTCCACGAGAGATTGAAAAATTTGGCGTCGACGTTTATCATCATCTCGACGATATTTTGCCGAAAGTTGATGCACTCAACGTTCTGCGCATCCAATTAGAACGGGAAGCCGGCGGATATTTTCCATCGCTTCGTGAATTTCATCGCTTCTTTGGTGTGACAGACGCGACATTGCCGCACGACGAAGGATACGACTTTCTGAAGATCGGCTGGTCGCTGGAGCGGGCGGAGATGACGGCGCGGCTGGTGGACCTGCAGTTCGGCATCAAGCCGCCGCTTGGGGTCGCGGTGAACGTCGACACCGACCTGATCAGCGGTGGCGGGACGATCTTCCACGACCCGGCGCAGGGCCTGGGTGGAGGCGACGGGCTTGCCGTCGGCGGAGGTGAGCACCGCGCCCGCCTGGAGCCCAGCCTTCTGGGCCGCCTCGGAGGCGGCGAGGACGAAGGGGCCGGGTTCGCCGGGCACATCGAGGAGGGAAAGGCCGAGGCCG
>JBBINR010000088.1:0-3341 GCA_037443785.1 Ignavibacteriales bacterium
AATGCCTGTGGCGGGGGTGCCGCGGTGTGGCGGAAAACTTTCTGGAAGAGGTGTGCGACAGCTTCAGCATCTTCATGAAGAAACGGACGGATCTGTTCCATTAATTTTTTGTGATAACGTTGTGGGGTCCGGCAGATGATGCAGAGAGGTACTGTTCTTTGATCCCTGTGCGGTCAGGTTTTCCGGTCGAGGTTAATGGAAATTTTTCCCACCGCCAAAAAATTTCCGGGCACATATACTCCGGCATTTCCTTCTTGCAGAAAAGCCAAAGATCATTTTCGTTGAACGTCTCTGTATTTTTTGGCACAATTGCGGCAACAATTTTTGATTCCACGTCGTTTTTGGGAATGGCAAAAGCCACAACATGCGATACGAGTGACGATGAGAAAATATATTCTTCAATTTCTTCCGGGCTTACACGCATGCCTCGCGACTTGATCATTTGATCCATTCGTCCGACGTAATACAAATATCCTTCTTCATCTTTTTTGACGTAATCGCCGGAGTACACGGCCATTTCCGGCATTCCATTGTTACCTTGTTCGAACGGTGCGGGCCGAAACCGCTTTGCGGTATTTTCCGGATCGTTCCAATAACCCATGGAGATATTTGCACCACGATGCACCAGTTCCCCAACTTCTCCCGGGCTGCATTCTTCACCCTTTTCATTCATCACTAAAATTTGAACGTTAGGAATTGCCTTTCCAATGGAGGTTGGGCGTGCATCAACCTGCGAAGGAGGCAGATATGTTGAGCGAAACGCTTCCGTCAGGCCGAACATTAAGTACAATTCTGCATGAGCATGGGCTTTGCGCAACATTCGTGTGATCAATTCAGGCATGCGTCCGCCTGTGTTGGTCATGTACCGCAGATGTGGCAAAGCAATTTTTGTGAAAGGAGACCGCGGGTTCGTCAGCTGCTGCCACAGCATAGGAACAGCAGCAAGTCCGGTGACGTTTTCATATAACAGCGTATTGCAAATATCCGCAGGGAACATGGACCGCTCAATGACAAGTGTTCCGCCGTGAAGGATTGAAGTCAATAATTGATTGAGGCCATAGTCAAAACTAAATGGCAGCAGACTGATGATGATATCGCGGTCGGAAATTTTGAGATAATCACTAATGATCTCGGCTCCGCCAATTAAGTTGCTGTGGCTGAGCATGATTCCTTTCGGCATTCCCGTAGAACCAGAAGTGTAAATAATCAATGCAAGATCAGAACCGATCGCTGACGACGATAACTCAATGGAATGTGAAAGCACCGGTTGATCAAGCAACACGATCCGCTGCGATTCGATCTGCACTCCTTCAAGCAGCGGCAAAAAATCTTTCTTGGTCACTAATAATGTCACCGAGGCGTGAGTGATGATGTACTGAATTTGTCTTTTCTTCAAGACATCATTGATTATCACCGCTACTGCGCCGATTTGCCACACAGCAAAAAGTGCTGCCACCGCTTCAACAGAGCGGTGAAGATGAATTGCAATTCTATCTCCCTTCTTTACACCGTTGTTGGCAAACAATAATGCATATTGGTGCATTAAATGAAGTAAATCTTCATACGCTATTCTGCGTGAACCGTCAACAATAGCCGTTTTTTTCGCTCTTGCTCGCGCTTGATGTTCTAAAAGTTGTGGAAGGGTGTAGAGCATAATGTTATTACCGAAGAGCGGCTCCTTTTCCTGCATGGTTTGCCTGCAGGTAATTAGGTAAATCTTCCGGTTTAATCCATTGATTTGAACACATCACCACAGCATATTCCACTGCGTTTTTGAGGTGACGAATATTTCCAGGCCAATTGTATTCAAGGCATAAGTGGAGTGCTTCCGGTGTTAATCCAAGAATTACTTCGCGGTTATGATTCTGCATCTCCAATAAGAATTTTTCAATCAGCAAAGGAATATCTTCCCGACGTTCGCGAAGAGGAGGCATAGTAATGAGAATGGGGCTGATACGGTAAAACATATCCTTTTGCATCGTTCCATTGTTCAGCAACGGATCTGCATGCTGGCCGAGTGTAGCAATCACACGGGCATGCACCTGGATCGTTTGATCGTTTCCGATGCGATGAATAACTCCATACTCTAAAGCCCGCAACATTTTCATCTGCACTGATGTTGACATTGAACCGATATCTTTCAGTAACAACGTCCCTTCACCTGCCTCCTCGAATGCACCTCGTTGTATCGTAACGCCTTCCCGCGTCAGAAGTTCATACCCAAAGAGTTCGCGTTCCAATTCTTCCGGAGGGAGAGCGGCACAATCAATCGCGTAAAATGGATCTTGAGAATGATGGCTGAGGTGATGAATAGCTCTTGCCAGCCATTCTTTGCCAGTTCCATTCTCACCGACGATAAGCACGCTTAAAGTACTCGACGCAACTTTCTCTGCAGTTCGGAGAACTTCCTTCATTGCCGCATTGTGAGATATTTCAAAAACATTTTCCACGAATTGCTCTGTGTATTGATGAATCAAATGTTTCAATAACTACGCACCTACATGAAATATGACAGTGTCACTTCATGAAACCGTTGTACCGAGGAGCTTGGAGAAACTGCATAATCAAAACGGAACCGGGAAATAGCGTAACCAATTCCAAACGTGCCTGCTGTTGTTGATGGGCTGGCTAAAATACCGCCGCGCAGTGACAGATCGTAGAAGGGGAATGTTTCAATCCCTCCGCGATAGGTAATGCCGGTTTCTCCGATTTTTTTTTGGCTCTCAAGTGAAATGCAAATATACGGCCCCCGGTAAATTGCAGGAAATCTGAACGCTGCCCCAATGCGAATGCTTTGTTGAAGTTTTCGCTGGTATGTTAGGGAACTTACGCCGTCATCATTCTTATACAGCATTCCCCATCCAATGCCGTCAAATGTCAAGCCATAACTGATTCCTGGTGACGGCGCGTAGTATCCGCCTATTGAGCCGGACACTGCAAGCAAATTAGACTTGAACGTTTTTCCGTATCGCACATTCATCAAAACACCAATGGCAACAGTCGGATCTAATTTGACGGAGTACCCCGCATCAATTCCATGGTTTGCAAAAAAAGGATTCGACCACGTTTTGCCATAGTAACTTCCCGCAACACTAATTGCAGCGACGTGATCGTTTCTCAGCATAATGACCGGTAAGGTGATAGTATTATCCAAAGTTTGCTTGTCCCAACCAAGCGTTGTGGACATTGCAACGGAAGAATAGCGCAGAAAACTGAGCGCTGCCGGATTCCCATACATGGAGTGAACATCATAGGATTCTCCGACGGTTGCTCCACCCAACGATGCTGAACGTGCATCAATGCCGTTTGACCTGCTGGAAAATTCATACACCGTCTGGTTC
>JBBINR010000089.1:0-3291 GCA_037443785.1 Ignavibacteriales bacterium
TGTACAAATAGCACCGTTTACATATTGGGAAGAAGCACAATCACAACGGCTTCGTGAAGCGCAGTTCCAATCTCTTTCTGTCCCCAACACAGGGATGGCAGTCACTCTGGATATCGGTGAAGCACTCACTGTTCACCCAGCAAACAAAGTCGATGTTGGCGAGCGTCTTGCACGGTGGGCTCTGGCAAAAGACTACCACAAAAATATTCCATACTCTGGTCCACTGTATACCTCGTTTAAAATTAAGGACAGCACCATCGTGGTGTCTTTCAAATATGCCGACGGATTAGTCGTACGACCGGATAATGGAAAAACAAATTTTCAAATTGCCGGGAGCGATAGTATTTTTCACCCTGCATTTGTATCCGTAACAAAAAAACAGCTTGATGTAAGTTCTCCTGAAGTTAAACACCCGATTGCGGTGCGCTATGCATGGGAGAATGTTGTCGCTGGAACTTTATTCAATGGTGCCGGCTTGCCTGCATCCTCATTCCGAACTGATAGTTGGATGAAGTAGACAAAAATTTTAGAGCTTTGGAATTATTGCATCAAGCGATGATGCAACGGTGCATTGAACTTCAGGACATTTCTCAATATGTTATTACAACCTTCAATAGAACTGTGAGAGATGCCTATGCAACTATCCAACGTCGACCTTCCAAAAGGTTCACTCATTGAAAAAGCTTTTCATCGCATTGACTACGCCGATGCGTACGCCTGCACGTTTCGATCTAACAAAAATATTACCGTAAATGATACTGTTCTCGCGTTCTTTCAATCCGGCCCGAAATGGGTTGATGCGTTATTTACACTTCGCAATTCGATTGTAAAATTGTTCGGATTAAAAACATCGGCCAACAATAATAGATCTGAGCTTCTGAAAAATTTCAAGGTCGAACCAGGCAATGGAATCGGACTGTTCAAAGTTTTTGCCAAGACTGATTCTGAAGCGTTACTTGGAGAAGATGATTCACATTTGAATTTTAGAATCTCTTTTCACCTAGAAAACAGGAATGATAATTTTTACAACTTTACACTCTCCACAGCCGTGTTGATGAACAGCTGGTTTGGCAAAGTATATTTTTTGCCGGTGAGGCCGTTTCACCGCTTTATTGTCCCCACAATGATGAAAGGAATTGTGGATCGTCTCACGACAAACTGATGTACACCGACACCATGGCGGTTGAGTTTCTACAACAGTGGGTTAAAATGTTTTGCATCATTATTACAGCAGGAGGTTTCAATGAAAAAATCCTATATCGCTCTCATCATGATCGTTTCACTGTTGATCGCCGGATGTCCGGCGCGATCGTTGCAGCCGCTGTTTACGGAAAAAGAGAAATCCTTCAATCCGGCATTGATAGGCACATGGGCCATTGAAAACGAAACATACACCT
This sequence comes from Ignavibacteriales bacterium, assembly GCA_037443785.1. Lineage (GTDB taxonomy): Bacteria > Bacteroidota > Ignavibacteria > UBA10030 > UBA8401 > JAQUOA01. Next base: position 1,398 of record JBBINR010000089.1, read on the forward strand.
TTGCTCAAGCATCGGCGAACAGCTATACGGTATCATATTATGAGTATGCCGAAAAATCTATTCCTGGAAAACGCCAAGCCGGGGATTCCGCAACGTACGTTGTGCACTTGGGAAAAATTGGAGAGCACTGGTTCTTCGATTCTTATCCCATCAAAAATGCATCGAACCATCATTTGTTATCGACACATATTTTCTCACAGATGTCTCTTGAAGCGGATACACTGCGGTTCGCTCCGCTTGAAGCAGACTGGCTGAGCAAAATGATCAAGGCCGGAACGATAAAAATTTCTCACACAATGAAAGATGACGATATCATTCTTACCGCATCAACGGAGGAACTGCAGGAATTGATGCGGACCATTGGCGGAAACAGCGAAGCATTTCCAAATCCTGGAAAGCTTGTGAGAGTGAAGTGATAAAGAAGAAAATATTCTCAAGAGGCATCTTGGTGATGCCTCTTGAGTTTTTGGAGAAGTCTGTTACTTAGTTAAGACCAGTTTCTTGGTTGCGGCATAACTGCCGGACCGCAGTGAATAGATGTACACACCGGAAGAAAGGTGTGATGCATTAAACTGTGTTTGGACGACACCCGCTTCAAGATATTCATTCACCAGCGTTGCTACTTCTTTTCCGCTGATGTCGTACACTTTTAATGTGGTAAATCCTGCAGCAGGCAATGCAAACGCAATGATTGTTGTCGGGTTGAACGGATTCGGGTAGTTTTGTCCCAGTAAAAATTCCTTCACACTGCCAATGATGTTCGCTTCAATAGCATTGCTGTACTTAAACTTTCCATCATGATCAATTTGCTTTAATCGGTACGATATCTTTCCGGCTGCTTCCCGATCGACAAACGAATACGAATGAGCACTATTCGTTGTCCCATTCCCCGAAACAAAACCGATCTTGTTCCACTGTTGATCCGTTTTTTTCTCTATATCGAAACCATAATTATTTATTTCCGTTGCGGTATTCCATTGCAATTCCACATTTTTACCCGTCATTGTAACCGTAAAAGATGTCAGTTCAACCGGCATTGAACCGTTCACTTGAATATAGGCATCGTCAAATATTGGTCCGTATTGCCCAGTCCAATTTTTTGAATCCTTACCCGACAGCGTCATTCTAATACTTCTCATTCCTGACGGGTATCCAGAAATTGTCGTCCCTTTATCAGTCCATGTCAACATCGTGATTGGGAGTGATTCATTATTGCTGATATAGGTGGTAGAAATAACACTACTCGAACCATCGAGTAGTTCGACTTTAATAGTAATCGTCCCGCAGCTGGTGAGACTTGCCCATCCCGGATACACGAATGCACCTGCGGTAATTGTTGGCGACAAGTCAAGCACTTCAGCAGTGTACCCTTTTGCAAGCAAATCAATAGTTTGTACTAACGTACATGTTTGGAATGAAGATGCCCAGCTTTTTGTGCCCAATCCTCCGGTACCAGTTGCTATTGCCCATCCGCTTCCTCCATTGGTTACAGTCCAGCTGGCATAATCAGATTCAGCCCCTGGGTTGTCGAGTATGTTTATCCCTGCATGTAATTGTAGTGAACTTAATGCCAGTATTAAACAAATAGTTGCGGTTTTCATTGCAGCTCCCCTTTATTGTGGTGTGTAGTTGGAATATTTCCGTTTCGTCAACGCACGGGAAACGGATCGTTATGTAACAACTAACTCCCTGGAGAGACAAAGATTATGCCGCTTGAGGCCGAGAGGCAGGGTTAATTTTTAGATTGTATTGAGGATAAATAGATTAAGGAGAGATTACTCAGGATTACCAAAAATTGCATTTTCTACAAAAGAATATTTTTTATGAGAAATGAAATTATTGATGGCAAGAAAAGGTCAAACCGCTCATCGTCTTTATCAAAAAAAGAGAATGT
>JBBINR010000090.1:0-3159 GCA_037443785.1 Ignavibacteriales bacterium
GGATCAGACATGCGCAACAAATGGATTCCTGAATGGAATGATCTTATTGTAAAGGAACAACCTCATTTCGATCTTAAGAAAGCTTTCCGCAAGGACAATGTTTTTTATGATGCAAATGGAATGAATTTTTCTGTGGAGATGGAAACCGGAACAGGCAAAACGTACGTCTATCTGCGAACTGTTTATGAATTGCATAAGCTCTACGGTTTTAAAAAGTTTGTCATCGTTGTTCCTTCGGTTGCAATACGTGAGGGAGTTTTAAAAAATCTGCAAATTACCCATGAGCATTTCCAAACTCTTTACAACAACGTACAAATCAATTACGATGTGTACGACAGCAAAAAAGTATCAAACCTTCGAGGATTCGCATCAAACAATGCGATTCAGATTCTTGTTATCAATATCGATTCATTTGCAAAAGATGAAAATATCATCAACAAACCAAACGATAAACTGACGGGAAAGAAACCGATAGAATTTATCCAAAGCACTCATCCCATTGTTATCGTTGATGAACCGCAGAATATGGAAACAGATATTCGCAAAAAGGCAATTGAGAATCTTAATCCTCTGTGTACACTTCGGTATTCTGCTACACATACCAACGTATACAACTTAGTTTATTCGCTTAATCCCGTTAAAGCATACGATCTTGGTTTGGTAAAGCAAATCGAAGTAGATTCGGTTGTGAAGAAGAATGATTTCAATAATGTCTTTTTGCAATTAGAAAAGATTAGTAGAACCGAAAATACCATTAAAGCAAAATTAAAGATTGATGTCAATACATCGAAAGGAATAAAACGAAAATCTGTCACCGCCGATAAGAACAAATTGGATTTGTTTGAACTTTCTGAAGGCAATTCAAAATACGATGGTTTGAAAATTTATGAAATTGATTTCGGTAATGAGCAAATAGAACTTACCAATGGCGTTATACTCAAGGTCGGTGAAACGCAAGGTGGTTTAAACGACGATGTTATGAAATATATGATTCAAAAAACCGTTGAAGAACACCTGAAGAAAGAAAGAGCATATTCAAACAAAGGGATAAAGGTTTTAACACTTTTCTTTATTGATAAAGTAAAGAACTATCGAGAATATGACGCAAATGGAAACCCGATGAAAGGGAAATTTGCACAATGGTTTGAAGAGATTTATAAAAACGAAACCTCAAAACCGGCATTTCAAGGATTAATTCCTTACGCCGTCGATGATATTCACAATGGATATTTTTCGCAGGACAATAAAGGAAGAGTAAAGGATACCGGTGGAGAAACACAGGCAGATGACGATACGTACAAATTGATTATGCAGGAAAAAGAGAAACTGCTTGATGTCAATGTGCCGCTTCGTTTTATCTTTAGTCATTCCGCTTTGCGAGAAGGATGGGATAATCCTAATGTATTCCAAATTTGCACGCTCAACGAAACGCAATCAGAAATAAAAAAGCGCCAAGAAATCGGGCGAGGATTGCGCTTGTCAGTGAATCAGGAAGGTCAGCGTTCTTTTGATCGAAATATCAATCGCTTGACTGTAATTGCAAATGAATCATACGAAAATTTTGCAAAAGCACTGCAGCAAGAAATTGAAGAAGATTGCGGGGTTGAATTTACGGGCAGAATAAAAAATAAAGGAGATCGGCAGCCGGTCCGTTTGCGCAAGGGTTTTGAAGCTGATCCTAAGTTCTTACAGATTTGGGAAAAAATAAAGTATCGGACTAAATACAGTGTGTCATATTCTACCGATGAATTAATTACGTTGGCGGCAAAAGCTGTAAAGGATATGGCTGAAACAAAGAAACCAACAGTTATTTCCACAAAGAAAAAAGTGTTGATGACTGATAAAGGCGTAGAAGGAGAATTAATCAGCGACAGTGCCGATGAAAGCTATGATGCGTCATTTGATATACCCGATATGCTCGCTTATATTCAATCGAAAACAGAGTTAACTCGCAGCACTATTCTGGATATATTGAAAAAATCAGGAAGGATTCGAGAGCTGCTCATCAACCCTCAAATGTTTCTGGATAATTTAGTTATTGCATTAAAATCTGTTCTTTACGGATTAATGATTGATGGGATTAAATACGAAAAAATTGGCGGCAAATTTTATGAAATGAAATTGTTTGAGGATAATGAATTAGAAATTTATCTGGATGAATTTACTCATACTGTGAATGTACCCAACAAAACGATTTACGAAAATTATATTCCGCTAGATTCGTCAGTTGAAAGCCAATTTGCGAAGGACTGTGAGACTAGTGAGAATGTAGAATTCTTTTTCAAGCTTCCTTTCTGGTTTAAAATCAATACTCCAATTGGAACATATAATCCCGATTGGGCAGTGGTCTTCAAAGGCGAAAAGAAGATTTATTTTGTGGCTGAGACAAAAAGCAAAGATCAAGAGCTTAAAGGAAGTGAAAAACTAAAAATAAAATGCGGTAAAGAACACTTCGGAGAATTTGAAGATGTTGTTTATAAACAGGTTTCCAATGTTTCGGAGCTAACAAATTAAGATATGAAATCCCTCATCACCGGACATCTTGAAAACATCTCCACTACAATTTTTCCCGCTTAATATTTCATCAATTTTTTTGCAGAAAAAATAAACACGGCAACCGGAATTCAGATATGGGAATGTGCAAGTTGAGTTTTCCTAACCATGCAAAGATTTTGTTCATTACTTCATCAATTCAAAGAAATTTCGTTGTTCAAAATTGGTACATAGTTTGTCCGGTTCTACTGTGAAACATACTTCCAGAAGCTGTATATTGACGTGACGAAAAAAGATTCTGCTTGTCGTGCGAAACATGCCTGTATGACGGAGAGACCAAAGATGAATACTGCAAAAGAACGAATGAATCATTCTATTGAATATGTGATTAAAGAGATTGTCAATCTTCAAGATGTCATCATCAAACTCTCCAGAGAAATCTACGGCCTGCATGTTGCCAAAGAACATGAAAAAACTCTTGCCGAGATGAAAGAGCAAGTTGGCCAGTTAACTGCCCAGCTCGAAAAAATGCAAGAGTTCTTGCTTGTGTGTGAAAGTCGCGTCGAACTTCCGGAAGATCGAAAAACTGAAATTGATGTAGCACTCTAAGCTGTCGTTCAACATCACAGTTAGAGTGCGGTCGGAATAACGAACGCTCACACTTCA
>JBBINR010000091.1:0-3030 GCA_037443785.1 Ignavibacteriales bacterium
GTCTTCCCACCTAATGTCATTGGAGTCGTTCTCAACAGAAAAGGCAAGTTTTAGAATATTGTTGAAATTTGGATGAATAGTATGGAAAATTCAGAAATTTTATTCTCCCGAACCAATGGAGAACAATGGACGGCTCTTTTTTCTGCTGAGCTCATAACCATAGGAACTGAACCGCACATTCTTGTGGTATTGCAAGATATTTCAAAACAAAAACTTGATCGAAAAAAATTAGAAGCAAGTGAAGAACGTTTCCGAACAACAATGATGAGCATTGGCGATGGTGTGATGACCACTGATACGCAAGGACGTCTTGAAATGATGAATCCCGTTGCAGAAACTTTGACCGGATGGAAACAATTGGAAGCACAAGGGAAATTGCTTGAAGAAATTTTTCAGATTGTAAACGAAGAAACGCGGCAAGTTGTGGAAAATCCGGCTCGAAGAGTTATGCGCGACGGCAATGTGGTTGGCTTGGCAAACCACACCGTGCTCCTTTCAAAAAATGGAAAAGAAATTCCAATTGCAGACAGCGGTTCGCCAATTCGAAATGCTGGAGGAAGCATTACCGGCGTTGTGCTTGTCTTTCGTGATCAGACTGAAGAACGAAGAGTGCAGAAAGATCTTCAGGAAAGCAACCGAAAACTGCGCCGATTTTACGATTCGGGGCTTATCGGTGCATTCTATTGGAATATGAATGGAAAGATTCTTGATGCCAACGATAAATTTCTTGACATGTTCGGCTATACACGTGAAGAATTGGTTTCAGGAAAAATTGATTGGATAAATATGACCCCGCCCGAATTTCACGAATGTGATGTACGTTCTTTGAAAGAATTGAAGGAAGCCGGCGTAAATAAGCAACCGTTTGAAAAGGCGTATTTTCACAAAGACGGACGTCAAGTTCCGATTGTTATTGCAGGTGCAATGCTTGATGAAGAACGATTTAACGGCATCGCCTTTGTGCTTGATATTTCAGAACAAAAAAAGGTGGAAGAAAAAATAAAAATCATGAACACCGAACTTGAAGAGCGTGTTCAACAGCGGACCGCACAGCTTGAAAATTCCAACAAAGAGCTTGAAGCGTTTGCGTACTCAGTTTCGCACGATCTCCGAGCACCGCTCCGGCATATTGACGGATTTATTGAATTACTCCAAAATAAACTCGGCCAATCGATCGATGAAACATCAGCCAAATATGTGCGAACCATCGGCGATTCGGCAAAACAGATGGCAAGTTTAATAGATGACCTTCTGTCGTTTTCACGCATGGGACGCACTGAAATGTTCATGTCGCTTTTCGATTTAACTACTCTTGTCCGTGAGGTTATTCGCGACATAGAACCTGACAGAAAAGGTAGAAATGTTCGATGGATCGTTAATCCGCTTCCAAGGATCACTGCAGATCCTACCATGCTTCGACTTGCGCTGACAAATTTACTTGGCAATGCGCAAAAATTTTCGAGAAATCGGGATGAAGCGGTTATTGAAATTGGCACCATCGCGGACAGCGACGGAGAGCATATTATTTCCATCCGCGATAATGGTGTTGGCTTCAATATGAAATATGCTCACAAATTATTTGGCGTGTTTCAGCGATTGCATAACTCTGATGAATTTGAAGGTACCGGCATTGGTCTTGCCAATGTTCGAAGGATTATCAGCCGCCATGGCGGAAGAACTTGGGCAGAGGGAACAGTTGATGAAGGCGCAACATTTTATTTTTCCCTTCCTATCTCAAACAAAAAAACAAGACAAGTTACAGACAGAAAGGATTGAACGATGAACAGCAATGATTTAAAACGCATTTTACTTATTGAAGACGACGCTAAAGATGTGACACTCACCCTCGATGCAATGAAACAGTATCAGTTAGCGAATGATGTGATGGTGACACGGGACGGTGAAGAGGGACTCGATTATTTATTTCGACGTGGAAAATTTTCCGGCAGAACAAATGGCGATCCTGCCGTTGTGCTGCTCGATTTGAAAATGCCAAAAGTGGATGGGATTGAAGTACTGCGAGAGATGAAAGCTGAAGCAAAATTGAAAACCATCCCTATAGTCATTCTTACTTCCTCACGCGAATCTCGCGACCTTGATGAATGCTACAAGCTGGGAGTAAATGCTTACGTTGTGAAGCCCGTAAAATTTCTGGACTTCATCGAAGCCGTAAAAGGGTTGGCAGTATTTTGGGCAATTATCAATGAACCGCCTTCCAGCACACTGAAAAAGAAATAAAAATTTTTGCACGAGAAAAATTAGCTCTGAATGCACGGATACATTATGAAACAACCATTCCGTATTCTGTTTTGGGAAGGATAGCGAAAAAGATGACGTCTTGTTGAATCAAATCTTAACAACGACGGAATTCCGACGAGTATCTTCAGAGTTGAAACAGAAACAGATTTTATCGACGCACTGGAAAGTGGAAAATTCGATCTCATCCTTTCTGATTATGCTCTGCCGCAGTACGATGGTGATTCAGCGTTGAAGTACGTTATTGACCACTATAACACCATTCCGTTCATCCTCATCTCCGGCACCATTGGTGAAGAACCTGCTATTCAATCACTTTTACTTGGCGCAACCGATTACGTGTTGAAGAACAAACTGTCGAGACTTGTTCCTGCAGTTCGTCGTGTGATAACTGAAATGGAGAATCGGAGAGCTCAAGCAAAGACTAAAGAAGAACTTAGTGAAAGTGAACGCCGGCTCCACGAAGCACAAACGAGAAGAAACGCTTCAACGCATTTTGGATCCCTTCTTCACCACAAAGGAAGTCGGCAAAGGTATGGGGCTTGGCCTCTCGCTGGTATTCGCCATTGTAGAAAGTCATAACGGTTTTGTCACCGTGGAAAGCGCTGTTGACAAAGGAACCACATTTCATGTGTACATTCCTGTGACTGATCAAAAACCGAAAGAAGTCTATCCGGTGAGCGGCCACAAAGAAGTAGCAGGCGGCACAGAGACTATTTTGTTGATTGAAGACGAAGATTCGCTCCGAGAATTGGTAAAAGCTCAACTTGTTGT
>JBBINR010000092.1:0-2819 GCA_037443785.1 Ignavibacteriales bacterium
ACTGTAATAATGAATTCCTTTTTGTGTCCAGTCGTCCTGAATTGAAATGATGATCGAAATAACCAGGAATCCAAAAAAGGCAAGCAATGAATAAAAGAGTACATGGATTTTTTCTTTCCGTGGAAGATAAGCGATCCATGCAAGACGGAATGAATTGAAAATAATCAACGTAATCGAAAGTCCGGTTAAAATGCCAGTAACTGTCGAGGGTTCGAGCGGCTTTTGCATCAACGACGATAATGACGTCGCCAGGATCAATCCGAACAATATCCAAAAATTTCTTGTTGTGTTTTTCTTCCTCTTGTGGAAAATGAGATCCTTGATCAACACAAGAGTGGCGATGGAAAAAATTCCTGCGATAATACTTAAGATGGAAGAAAAAAATATCGTCAGATAGTCGGAAGGAAAAAGTTTGTAATCTTTGGTTTCAAATCCTTTAATAGGAAGAAAACTTGTGATTAGATACGCAAGTAAAAAAATGCCCGTAACCATTGCCACACCACGGATGTGACGAACGATCGATAACGGGTTCTCCTTTTTTTTAAATTGGATATAAACGTAAATCAATAAAAAGGATCCCACAACACATATGGAACGAATATGCAGAAGGTTTGATTCTTCAAGATCCACGTTTCTCGTAATCGCATTAATAATAAAGACGATGAGCGAGAAAAAAATGGCCCCTAAGAGCAATATGATCTTCTTAAATTTCATCAGGCCGCGTTACGCAATTCACAATGGAATGTTCTTCGAAAAAATGACTTTTTTGTTACAAAATTTACGAACCAAAATAGAGAAATCGTGAATGAATTACAATCCCGCAAAGAATGAGTCCCTCATTGTCCCTTCCATAATTGTATTCTGTCGGAATATCAAATTTTCATTGATTTTAGAGACGGTTTGAGTTATATTTTTATCCTAAATTTAAATAAACGAGCTAAAAACATCGATTTATCGGAGGTTCTTTTTGTGAAAAAAAATCGTGGTAAGATTGTTTTGATAGCGGCAACATTTGCCTTAGCCCTTTACTTCCTCTATCCTACATATAAATCATACACCTTTGACTCTCAAATCGCGCAATTGCATGGCGAAGACAGTGTTAAATATTTTCAAGAGAATGAAAATTCTATTCGTGACGCCCGCGCAAAACGAATTAAGTTAGGTTTGGATCTTCAGGGCGGCATGCGCGTTGTATTGGAAGTTGATGTCATTAAAATGCTTGAGCAGCTTGCCAAGAATAAAGATGATCAATTCAAAGAAATTCTTGAGAGCATCTCTCACGAAGCACAAACAAGCGATGAAAATATTGTTGGACTGTTCCAGAAAGCTTTTGACGCACGCGGTATTCGTTTAAGCCGTTATTACGGAAGTTTACGCGAAGATAACGCCCAAATCTTGAAACACCTGCAGGATGAAACCGACAAGGCGGTTGACCGCGGAATGGAAATTGTTCGTAATCGTGTAGACCAATACGGTGTTTCAGAACCGGCAATCCAGAAACAAGGCGGAAGAAGAATCATCGTTGAACTTCCCGGCGTCACAAAAGAAGAAGAAGTTCGTCAACTTCTGCAAGGAACTGCACTTCTCGAATTTAAATTGATGAAAGATCCCGATATCATCTATAAAACAATGGATGCTATCGATAAATATCTTGCCGGCAAAGGAATTGTCGATACGATATTTGCAGCGAAGGATTCATCCAAAAAGTATAATGATACCGGACTCGCGGCGCTCACCGGATCTCAGACGGATTCAAGTTCGAATATTTTACCGGGCGGAGAAAAATCTCCGGAACAAATCGCAAAGGAACATCCGTTCTTGATTCTTGCTCAACCAAATCAATCAGGAAACGGCGAAGCATTTGTTGAAATTGCAAATAAGGATCGAGTGAATCGTTTATTGGCTCGACCCGATGTTCAACGATTGATCCCGGCGGATATGGGGTTTTATTGGTCCTCAAAATCGTTTTTCTCTCAAGGAAAACAATTCTTTATGCTGTACGGTTTGAAGAAAAATCCTGAACTAACTGGTTCAGTTATTGTAAACGCAAAAGCAACGATTGATCCAAATTTCAACCAGCCAGTTGTAACAATGGAAATGGACGGTCCAGGATCTTCTGAGTGGGCAAGAATTACAGGCGCGAATGTCAATAAACGGATGGCAATTGTTTTGGATGACGCGGTATTTTCTGCTCCGAACATTAAAGGGAAAATTACCGGCGGACGTTCACAAATTGAAGGAATGGCCAATATTGATGAGGCTCGTCTTTTAGAAATTATTCTTAAGGCAGGTGCTCTTCCCGCTCCGGTTGAAATTATGGAACAACGAAGCATCGGACCATCACTTGGATCTGATTCTATTCAGGCAGGAACAAATTCATTTATCTATGCCCTTATCATTACCATCGTATTCATGATAGTTTATTATCGAACAGGTGGTGCAATTGCTAATGTCGCGCTGTTCTTTAACGTGCTCTTCATCTTTGCAATTCTTGCTGCATTTGGTGGAACACTGACTCTTCCGGGTATTGCCGGTATCGTCTTAACAATCGGTATGGCAGTCGATGCCAACGTGCTTATTTACGAGCGCATTCGAGAAGAACTGCTTACGCTGAAAGCACTTCGTAGTGCTATCGATGCAGGATATAGCAAAGCATTCAGCGCTATTTTCGATTCAAATATTACCACGTTCTTTTCGGGTGTTGTGTTATATCAATTTGGAACAGGGCCTGTGCAGGGTTTTGCACTGACGTTGATGATGGGTGTCGCGGCAAACCTTTTTACGGCAATTATAATCACACACGTAATATTCAATATCAT
>JBBINR010000093.1:0-2801 GCA_037443785.1 Ignavibacteriales bacterium
TACAAAATTATTCTAGCACACCTAACCAGTCACTCAAAATTGACCACGCAACCGCCATCGCTCCGAGTTTTCAAGTGTTGTGTGGTCAAGTTACAACTTATGACACGAAAGCTGAAAATTAATTCAATAGACCTTTGCCCACGCACTAAAGCGTTGCGTGGCAATTTAGTTCCAGTCCGCTAAGACGCAAACACACAAATGAATAAAATGAAATTGTTAAAACTTAATATTGTTTTTTGTATCGTTCTTCTGTTATCCTGTAATGAAAATCCATTACGAGGTAATTTGTTTCACTCACCAGATTTTCAAATCCCCATAGTGCCAGGTTTAAGAATTACATCAGATAAAGGTCCTGATGTAATTGCAATATGGAGAAAGCCGTATGATTCTGAAAATTCGAATATTAAAAATGGATTTCCTATTTCTGAAGCATATTTAGATTGTCCATATCCAAATCCATCGGATGGATATTATGACATTAGGTTTAGAATAGCTAAAACAAGCACGGTGGGTTCTTGGATTGTTGTAGCTTCTCTTCCGGAAACCAAACAATCAGAAGGTGTGCAATATTTTGGAGGTTATCTACCTTCTCCTACTGGTAAAGCTGTTGCAATACTCCTAAATAATGAAATTAAACAACCCGGATATTACTTATTAGTTTTCCACGCCAGTAAATCTCTTCCGGCTGGATTTTATAGAATATACCTTCAGGTTGATGCAAATCTTTATTGGAGAGATATACTGCTCTATAAAAAACGCCAAGATATTCCACCAGATCTTATGCAAATGTTGCCAAATAATTTTCCATTATTTTTTTAATTCTAACAAGAGGTTAAACAGTGAAACATTCTCTTTCTTTTAACTTAGTTTCTATTTCAATCCTATGCACCGTATTTTCCCTGCCTTTATTTGGCCAATCTCAAGAAGATAATCCAAAGGTTGGCATTTCAGCATCATTCCAAGGATTGCATTCCGATATAGTAATTCCACTTTGGATAAGTAAATTTGAAATGCTTGCACCCGGTTTTAGCATAACTAGTATTAAAGATGCTGGGACGGAGATACAATTTGCATTAATTGGAAGGTCCTATTTTAATAAAAACACTGTGGCGCCGTTTATTGGCGGAAGATTAGGCACGATTATTTATTCTCCGAGTAGTGGTGATGCACTTCAAGATTTTGTAGTGGGTATATCGGGTGGTGGTGAATATTATATTAGCAGAAATTTTAGTTTTGGAATAGAAGGACAACTAAATTTGGGTATCGCTGATAAGAATTCAGTGCGCTATGGGAACCCAGGCGGTAGGGCGCTATCAACCGGGACATCATTATTTGCTACAATTTATTTTTAGTGTTGCACTTATGTGCCGTAACAGGTCACACAAATTGAACACGCAATTTAGTTCCAGTCCGTTTGGCAGTTGTGAGTAATTTGTTTGAACTTTTTGTGAAAGGCGTTACTAGAACCACCATGAAAAGAAGTTTGACAATTTTCTTCCAAGTGATCATAGTGCTCATTGGCATTGGAGCTCTTGCCTTTATGCTGTGGGAACCGCATATCGAAGGGAGGAATGCACATGCCACGGTCTTTGATATTTATTTCAAAGATCCTTTTTTAGCGTACGTGTACATAGGATCTCTTCCGTTTTTTGCGGCGCTCTATCAATCATTCAAAATATTGGGATATGCAGGACAAGATAAGATTTTCTCGCAACCGGTTGTAAAAGCTTTGCAAACGATAAAATATTGTGCGATAATTCTTATCGGTTTTATTGCGATAGGCGAAATCATTATTCTTCTTAGCGAGTCAGATGATCGTGCAGGAGGAGTTTTCATGGGGATTCTTCTCGCTTTGTGTTCAGCCTCTGTTGCCACCATTGCGGCGATGTGTGAACGGAAAATACAAAACGGGCATGATGCTAAAAGAGATAGCGACATAACGTAAAATGAATCCCGCATGACAGTCAATTTCAAAATTTCATGTCGTATATGGAAACAAATCGATTAGATAGTAGAGACAAAACGACAAACCATCTTGCACAGTATCTGGCTAACGACCATGATCGTCTTGATGGATTGTTAAAACTGGCGGTTGAACATGGTCGGTTGAAAGACTCAAGTGCATACAACGAATTCCGCAAAGGATTGCTCCGACACATATCCATAGAGGAAAAGATTGTTTTCCCGAGTGTGAAACAACTTCAGCATGCCATAGCTGATGCTGAAATTGCCCGTTTGCGGCTTGACCATAGTGCAATTGTAGCACTGCTTGTTCCATTACCGTCACCTTCCATCATAGCAACGCTTTTATCGATTCTCAACGTGCACAATGCACGAGAAGAACAGACGAACGGCGTTTACGAAATATTCGATCAAGCTGCCGCAACGAAATATGAATCCATTCTCGCTCAAGTTCAGCGTGCGCCGGAAGTGCCGGTTCATCCAATGAGGCCTCTTCACCGAGTTATTGATGCGACCCGTCGCGCAGTGCAAAGAGCCGGTTACGAATTTATTGAAAAGGAAGAATGACGACACTGCCATCGCAGAGGTGGTCTGTGGTCGAACCAGCTAGTACTATTCATTTTATTGTTCAATGTTGAATTGTCAGCATAAAGCATACTATACAAGGACTACAGGAGAAAGTTATGTCAACGGAGCTTCTACAAATAATACTCTCAATATGCGGGCTGATCATTGCCGCGGTCGGTGTGCCGTTGCTTTACTTTCAACTTCGTGATGTGAAAAAATCAATTCAAGCCTCTACACACGCAGCAATGTATGATCAGGCGGCTGATTTTCGG
>JBBINR010000094.1:0-2780 GCA_037443785.1 Ignavibacteriales bacterium
TCCCGTAAAGGTTCAGGGAATGGGAGCTGTAGAGGAGATTACTCAGGCAATAGATAATATTAATAAGTATGGTGATGTGGATGTGCTCATCGTGGGCAGGGGAGGCGGATCGCTTGAAGATTTGTGGGCGTTCAATGAAGAAATTGTTGCGCGGGCCGTGTATCGTTCGCGCATTCCAATTATCAGCGCGGTCGGGCATGAAATTGATTTCAGCATTTGCGATTTTGTTGCAGATTTGCGCGCGCCAACGCCATCCGCTGCAGCCGAATTGGTAGTAAAGGACAAAGCCGAACTCGTTGAACTTATTCGCAATTTTTGCTATACTATGAATAGTGCAATGACGACTTTGATCGAATCACATACACAAACCATCAACCATCTCACTTCCAGCTATTCATTTAATAGACCCCAAGATTTGCTGCGACAACGAAGTCAACAAGTGGATGAACTGAGCAGGCGACTGGATCAAATGGTGCATCATTCATTGGAACATATTACTGTTCGCGTTGCTTCATACGCCAGCAGGATGAATGCATTAAATCCGAAATTGGTGTTGAAACGCGGGTACTCTATTGTGCGGCAAAAAGATCACATCGTTTCATCTGCCACGAAAACGATTCTTCAACAGAAGGCAACAATTGAATTTCACGACGGAATGGTTCACGCAACCATAACGGCCAAGAAAAAATAAAAATGGCGAAGAAAGAAAGTAAACATCCGTTTGAGCAGGCACTTCATCGGCTGGAGAATATTGTTTCCACTCTGGAACAAGGCGATGTTCCCTTGGAAGATTCATTGAAGATGTATGAAGAGGGAATTCAACTCTCCAAGGAATGCCTGGAGACGTTATCGAAAGCTGATCTACGCATCAAACAATTGACAAAAGACCTTAACGGTAAATTTCATCTGACAGATTTTGACGAGAAATGAGCGAGTTACATCACACATACTTAAACGCCATAAACATTCCGGAAGATTTACGCAAAGTTGAATTGAAGAATCTTCGAACAGTGTGCAACGAAGTCCGGGAATATCTCGTTGACTCCGTTTCAAAAACTGGCGGACATCTTGGAGCAGGATTAGGCGCGGTTGAGTTGACCGTGGCGCTTCACTACGCTTTTAATACACCGGAAGATAAATTAGTGTGGGATACGGGACATCAAGCATATCCTCACAAAATTTTAACTGGAAGGAAAGAACGGCTGTCATCAATCAGACAGCTCGGCGGCATCAGTGGATTTTTAAGACGTGATGAAAGCGAATACGATACCTTTGGTGCAGGCCATGCGAATACTGCAATATCTGCGGCGCTTGGCATTGCGACTGCACGGGATTTTGCAAAAAAAGATTTCAAAGTTGTGGCTATTGTAGGAGACGGATCATTGACCGGCGGAATGGCGTACGAAGGATTAAACAATGCCGGCTTGTTGAAGAAGAATATGATTGTAGTGTTGAACGACAACAAAATGGTCTCCCTCTCTTCAATCAATCCCAACTTGTGGTCACTGCATGATTACTTCTCAGAAGTACTGACCCATCCGACGTACAATAAATTTAAAGCTAATGTTTGGGACCTCACCGGAAAATTAGATACGTTTGGCGACAGACTTCGCACTGTGGCTGGAAAATTAGAACGGGGTGTGAAGGCAGTCGTTACCCCGGGAATGATGTTTGAAGCGCTCGGCTTTAGATATTTCGGACCGTTCAATGGGCACAACGTTATAAAGCTGGTAGAAATTTTCAATCATGTAAAAGGTTTAAATGGGCCGGTCCTGATTCATGTCATCACGGAAAAAGGAAAAGGATACGCGCCTGCTGAAAAAGATTCATCAAAATTGCACGGCGTTACACCGTTTGATAAAGTAACGGGATTGTCGCCAAAATCAACCGCACCTCCCGCATACACAAAAATATTTGGTAACGCGATGGTAGAGGTCTGTCAACAAAATCCAAAAGTTGTCGGCATCACCGCAGCAATGCCGGATGGAACAGGGTTGGATATTCTACAGCAGGCGATGCCGGAACGATTCTTTGATGTTGGAATCGCAGAACAGCATGCAGTAACATTTGCTGCAGGTATGGCAACCGAAGGATACGTTCCGGTGGTTGCGGTGTACTCAACGTTTTTGCAGCGAGCATTTGATCAAATTGTTCATGATGTGGCATTGCAGGATTTGCATGTAGTTTTTGTCCTCGACCGTGCCGGTTTAGTTGGCGCCGATGGACCGACGCACCACGGTGTGCTTGACCTTTCATTTTTGCGATGCATTCCGCATATGGTAATTATGGCACCGAAAGATGAAAATGAATTGCGCGATATGGTGTTCACAGCAGTAGAGTACAAAAAAGGACCGATCGCAATTCGATACCCGCGAGGAAATTCTTTGGGATTGCCACATAAACCTTCCATGGAAAAGATTCCTATTGGTGAATCTGAAACACTTAGAAAAGGAAACGATGTTGCAATTCTTGCGGTTGGAACTATGGTAGGGAATGCGTTAAAGGCAGCAGAACTTTTAGAAAAAGAAGGAATCTTGGCAGAAGTGGTCAACATGCGATTCATAAAGCCGATTGATAAAACAGTTTTAGAAGAAATATCGAATCGGTTTTCACGAATTGTAACAGTTGAAGAAAACAGTATTGTAGGAGGTTTCGGTTCTGCAGTGATTGAAGCATGCAACGAAATGGGAATGACACATCTTCAAATTAAAACTCACGGATTAGAAGATGAATTTACAACACAAGGTACTCCTTCTGAGTTGCAAGCGTTAGCACATCTT
>JBBINR010000095.1:0-2748 GCA_037443785.1 Ignavibacteriales bacterium
TTGCAAAAACAATGTTTTTGCAACTCTATCGATTGCATTAATGTACGCGGCTATTCTGAGCGTCACATTGTATTTTTGTGATGTTGAATACACACCGTCAAACGCTGACTTCATCATTCGTTCCAATCGACGATTGACTCGATCCAATGACCAGTAATAGCCTACTCTGTTTTGCACCCATTCAAAATACGAAACGGTAACGCCGCCGGCATTGGCAAGAATATCCGGAACAACAATGATTCCTTTTTCATTTAGGATAGGGTCTGCATTTGCCATGGTTGGTCCGTTTGCACCTTCGACAATAATTTTAGCCTTGATCTTTCCTGCATTTTTTGCGGTGATTTGATCTTCTTTTGCAGCCGGCACAAGCACATCGCACTCAACCTCTAAAAATTCAGATTGCGTAACTTTATCTCCGCCGGTAAATCCATTCAATGTCTTATTTTGTTTCACAAATTCAATCGCTTTGTCCACATCAATACCGCGCTTGTTGTAATAGCCTCCGGTAACATCACTGATACCGACAATCTTGCATCCTTGTTCACGGATTAATTGTGCGGATACAGAACCGACATTTCCAAAACCTTGAACCACAACGGATGTTTCCTTTGGTTTTAATCCAATTTTTTCCATCGCGCCAAGCGTTACAATCATAACACCGCGCCCCGTTGCTTCACGTCGCCCAAGGGAACCTCCAAGGAGCAATGGCTTTCCGGTAACAACACCGCTGACCGTTTTACGCATGTGCATGCTGTATGTATCCATGATCCACGCCATTGTTTGTTCATTCGTATTCATATCAGGGGCGGGAATATCTTTATCATCGCCGAAGACATCCATCATGTTTGCCGTATAGCGGCGCGTAATCTTTTCGAGTTCAACCGGCGTAAGTTTTGTTGGATCACATTTTATTCCACCTTTTGCGCCGCCAAATGGGACACTGAGCAGCGCACACTTCCATGTCATCCATGCTGCCAATGCTTTCACCTCATCTATATCTACATCGGGTGCGTAACGAACACCACCTTTTGACGGTCCAAGAATATCATTGTGAATAACTCGATGGCCTTCAAAAATTTCAACTTGACCGCTGTCCATTTGAATTGGGATAGAAACGGTAACTTGTTTCACCGGAGTTTTTAAATAATTGTAGACTCCCGGTTCAAGCCCTAATAATTCTGCCGCAACGTCAAACCGTTCCATCATTGATTCAAATGGATTTTCTTTATCTTTAATCGGTGCCGGTTCTTTGTATTTGTATGTTGATGAATCCTGATCCATAAATAACCTCGTATGTTTTAGTTGGTTAGTTTCCCTTTTTTCTTCTCTGTAAAGAAGATTGAAGCTGTGTAATTGTGAATTCAGCAGAGTCATCGATAAAATGACGGGAGAATCTTCTTGCTCTGCGAATTTCTTGTTCTTTAATCTCAGTGAAGATCAGATCTTCTTCAAAATTTTTTGCCTTTCCTACCGTGGCTCCGGATGGGTCAACGATGTGTGAACCACCCCAAAAATTTACTCCGTCTTCAATTCCGACTCTGTTGCTCCATACAACGTATGTGCTGAGCAACCGTGCATACACTCTATGTTGCTCATGATTAACCGTTGCCGTTGTCAACTCACCTTGAGAGCCATTAATGCGCGTCGGACTTGCCGCAATTCCAATAATGACTTCAGCACCATCGTGCGCCAAAATATACGGAAGGGATAAATGCCATAAATCTTCGCAGACGATAATTCCAAGTTTTCCGTGTTTTGAGTTGAAACATCGAACATCTTTCCCCGAACTGAAATACCTCATCTCTTCGAACATACCGTACGTAGGGGGGTAAATTTTTTTATGAGCCGAGTGAATCTTTTCGTCTTCAAATAAAAAAACGGAATTGTAGATTCCGTAAGTAGTATCTTCCTCCACAGCACCGAGGATAATGGTTATCTTTTTAGACAGTGTAAGAAGTTTTGAAAACAGCGGCTGGGGTTCGGCCCGCAATGCAATATCCCAATTAAGATCCTTTACCGAATATCCCGTAAGACTTAACTCCGGAAATACAATAATATCTGCCTTTTCACTAATAGCATGCTTAATGAAATCAATGTGATGATCAACGTTCTTTTGAAGATCGCCGACAATAGAATCTATTTGCGCAACTGCAATTTTCGCATTCATACTTACATCATCACCACGTCATTTGAAAGTTCATTGGTATCCCCTTTTTTCATTGGGAATTCTCTTTTCAACACGGTCCCCACCTCGTTGACCGCAAATTTTATTCCATCTTCAAACTTATTGTTTTTGAAATGCTCGGCAGTTTTCAGAGCAAGCACATCCCAAAATTCTTTCGATACCTTTTTATTGATACCTTCATCGCCAATGATTTGAAATTTTTTATCGCTCAACAGCAAATAAATAAGAACACCGGTTTTGTCTTTCGTCTTATTCATTCCGAGTTCATAAAAATTTTTGACCGCCAATTCATAGACGTTCAGTTTTCTGTCTTTGAACGGTTTGTCTTTTTGGATGCTGACTCTCACTTCCCCGATCGTATGCCGTTCAACTTCTGCAATCATAGAAGAAATTCTTTCCATTTCTTCTGTTGTGAGGAAATTTTTAGAAAAGAAACTCATGGCTCATTCCTAACATTGTGATCGAATTGATATGAATTTATTTTCCCCCACAAAAAATTACCAGCTTCCACTCGCCCCCCCGCCGCCAAACGAACCACCGCCCGCCGACCATCCGCCACCGCC
>JBBINR010000096.1:0-2693 GCA_037443785.1 Ignavibacteriales bacterium
CAGTTATCAACCTCAAAAAGGGAACAACACTCACGGCCGGCAACACTCTTTCCATGGAACAGGCAGATGTAAATGGTGATGGAAAAAATGAACTTTTATTTGGTGCACAAGGACCTGTCGAACTATACGGCGTCGACAATATCACAACCTTGCAATCAGCTGATTCTTCTCAACATGTTTTTCGCATTGCAAAAACCAATAATGCAGCCCCATCCACGATAAATGAGTTCCGCGGATTAACGGCTGGAGATTTGGACGGCAACGGGAAAACTGACATTCTTATGTGCAATGGCGGACGCATATGGAGATTTGAATATAAAGGAACAGGTCTCATAACTGATTCGAGCAGTTACAACACAAGTATCGTGTATCAGGATACTACAAGCGGTACTCGTTTCCGATGGGTAACATTCACAGGTGATAATTGGTCAAAGTCGATGGGAATTACCGCAACAGATATGGATGGCGATAATAAGCGTGAAGTATTGCTTGCTAATCAACGTGGAGGAGATCCGCAAACAGGTGTCAGCAAAATTGTTATCCTTGAATCTACCACAATAGTGAACAGCGTTGAAATTGGTAACGACGGACAAGTACTGAGCACCTACAGACTTGAACAAAATTACCCGAATCCATTTAACCCAAGCACATCAATAAAATTTGCGATGTCTCATCAAGGGTTTGTCAATTTGGCTGTCTTTGATATTACAGGACGAAAAGTTGCAACGCTTGTAAACGAAACACTCGCAGCAGGAGAACATGTAGCGCAATTTACTGCTTCACAATTAGCTTCCGGAACTTACATGTATGTGCTGTCGGTTGGCGGAAATCAATTGACAAAAAAAATGCTCCTTGTCAAATAGAATTGAAAACTTCAATGATACTAAAAAACCCGAGAGTTGTAGTCTCGGGTTTTTTATTTTGGAAAAGAATAAATTTTCAAATCAAATATAAAATCTCGTCGTCTGCCAGACTTCTTTTAATTTTAACTTCGGTTTTTTGCATACAAATATCGGTAAATCTGTTTCGTACGGCATTGCAAGCGGATGCGAATGTATCGCCGCATGTTCAATGATTTCAAAAGTATCAGCATAATCTTGTGCTTCCCCGCCTACAGCAATTAACACCGTAACAGAATCTTCAATCTTCTCTTTTCCCCAGATCCAATAACTGTTATGTCCGGAAAGCGCTTTCAGTAAACCATATTGACTGCCGAAAAAATCAATTGCTCCAGCTTCTCCATAGTTATGAACGTAAATGGCTGTATATTTTTGTTCTTCGGGTGTAAGAGTTTTAAATACATTTGCGACATCGAATGCAAACTCTTTCCATCCAAATCTATCGGCGTAATGCTGCGGCAAACTGTGCAGCTCATGTCCTTCGTTCGATTTTGGTCCGATGCCGACGGTTTGTGAATATGATATAAAGTTATTCACTGGTAAAACATCAATCGCAAATGGAAGAAGCATAATACCGGTGGCTAAAACAATAAACGCATAAGCATATCCAACCGGATTATAGAGTTGTATCCATCGTTCCCATTGAATTGCTCCAGCTGCAAATAGTATCAGCATAGCTGGATTAAAATATTCTCCCTTGGAGTGTCCATTCACCAATAAAATAAGCAACACTGTTACAATGGCAATACCGACTGCACGAAATTCTTTTGGTTCTTGTCTGAACAATAACCAAAACCCTGCAAGCCATACTGGAAAGGCAATAGGATTATTATTCCTCAATAAATCCAATAAAAACGTCATTTGATTTTGAGACGCATATTTAATCCCAGAGGCATTTCTCATAAATTCAAGATGGGCAAAATTATTTTGGACATTCCAGATGATATACGGAAAGAAGACAACAAAACTGATTGCTGCGGCAATCCAAGGATATTTCATCTTTAGCCATCGACGTTGATCGGTGAGTAAAATTGCAACTCCAATTCCTATCGCGAGCCACGCCATACTTGTTTTGTTTAAGAGTCCAACACCAATTAAGAATCCTATCCAATACCAATATTTAGATTGTTGCGTTGTGAACAGTTGAATAAACAAGGATAGAACAATTTGCCAAAGAAGAATATCGAACGAGTTCATGGAATAAATTCCGGATATCCCGATGATCCCCGGTGCAAAGGCACAGGCAGTACAAGCAAGAATGCGAGCGAATGTTTTGCCGCCCAGTTTGTATGTCATCACTCCGGCAAGAAAGATTGCCCCTCCATTTGATAGTGCCGGCAACAATCGAATGGAAAAAATTGATTCGCCAAAAATATTTCGGCTCAGGAAAAGAATAAATGCGCAGAAAGGCGGCTGATCGACATATCCCCAAGAAAGATGATTGCTGCAGGCAATGTAATATAATTCATCTCTAAATATTCCGTACGTGGTGAAAGCATTATTATAAAAATGAAGGAACACCACGATAATTGCAAAGATAAACTCAATCGCGTGTTTTTGAAATAATTCAAAAAGTGATTTCATACGAACTCACTTTGCGTTTTGAGAGGCTAATAGAAATAATAATGAAATGCCAATTGAGGCAGAGGTAAAATTGTTCCGTCAGAAAAGTAAGTCACTAAACCTTCAAATGTTAAATGAAGCGCGTCTTGCACAAGAAATTCTCCGCCGAGTCCTAGTCCCGCTCTAAACGGCGCAGAATAATTATTCGATCCTGAACCGTTATAGATATAC
>JBBINR010000097.1:0-2625 GCA_037443785.1 Ignavibacteriales bacterium
GGGTATCTATGGGAAAATATGTTGATGGTTTTGTCATTCCGATTTCGAAAAAGAAACTTCCGGCATACCGAAAAATGGCGCAGATGGGCGCGAAGGTTTGGAAGAAACACGGCGCGCTAGAATATTTCGAATGTGTCGGCGATGATCTCAATCCGGCATTAGCTGGAATTAAATTTCCACAAATGGCAAAAGTAAAAAAAGGTGAAACAGTAATCTTTTCGTTCATCGTGTATAAATCGCGCAAGCATCGTGACAGCGTGAACGCAAAAGTGATGAAAGATCCAATTATGAACGAACCTCAGAATTTTCCAATGCCGTTTGACATGAAGCGAATGGCATTCGGCGGATTCAAAACGATTGTTGAATTTTAATTTACTTCTGAAAGAAAACTTATATGCTCAAAAAAGATATTTTTCTGGCTGGCAGTTTTACACTTTTCGCTTTTTCGACAATGCTTGCTCAAATTTCATCTCCAAAAGGAAATTATGCTTCGGTCAATGGATTGAAAATGTATTATGAAATTCACGGCGGCAATTCCGACAAAACTGCTTTGGTTTTGATTCATGGCGGCGGTTCAACAATCACCACATCATTTGGTAATGTTCTTCCGTTGCTTTCAAAAAATCGAACAGTCATCACTGTTGAATTGCAAGCACACGGACACACCGGCGACAGAAACGCGCCTGAAAGTTTTGAGCAAGATGCCGATGATGTTGCGGCGTTGCTTCAAACCCTGAACATTGCGCATGCTGATATTCTTGGATTCAGCAACGGCGGGAATAGTGCAATTCAAATTGCACTCCGACATCCGCATGTTGTAAACAAACTTGTTCTTGCTTCAACATTTTATAAACGAGATGGATTGATTCCCGGATTCTTCGATGGAATGAAACAAGCGACGCTCGATGTTATGCCGCAGGTGTTGAAGGATGCATTCCTGCATATAAATCCTGATACGAGCAAACTGCAGACGATGTTTACTAAAGACAAGGAACGAATGTTGCACTTCAAAGATTGGACAGACGACGCTATGCGTTCTATAAAATCGCCGACATTAATTATCAATGGTGACCGGGATGTTATCGTGGCTGAACACGCGGTAGCAATGTCAAAAGTGATCTCGAATTCACACTTGATGATTCTTCCCGGAGAGCATGGTTCGTACATCGGCGTTGCCGAAAGTCCAAATCCCGGAAAGAAAAAAATTGAATGGACCGTTGCGCAGATCGAAGAATTTCTTGACTAGTCGGACGATACAACAATGTTGCCCAAAAAAATAATTTCTAATTGAAAACGCAAATGAGAAAATTGATTTTGAAGATGTCTATTTCCGTTGACGGATTTGTCTGCGGGCCTCATAATGAGCTTGACTGGATATTTAAAAGCTATGACGATGAAGCAACGAAATGGACCGTTAATACATTATGGCAGGCCGGTGTCCATATTATGGGAAGCCGGACGTTTCAGGATATGGCAGCGTACTGGCCGACATCGGCTGAACCATTCGCTCCGCCGATGAATGAAATTCCAAAAGCTGTTTTCACAAAAAAAGGTTTCGTCCATCCGCCGAGTGTTGAATTGACGACAAGGGCATTCAACGATGCAACCCGCAAGAATGCCGAAAATGGAATTGGTTCGACAAAACTATCAAATGACAAAACAAACTGGGCGGATTCTAAAATTGTGACAGGGAATCTTGAAGAAGAAATCATCCGCATGAAACAAGAATCCGGCAAAGATATCTTGGCCCATGGTGGTGCGGGTTTCGCGCAAAGTTTGGCACAATTGAATCTGGTTGACGAATACCGGCTTCTGGTTCACCCGGTTGCGCTGGGAAAAGGAATTCCCTTGTTTTCCGAAATGCGCGCGCCGATGCACTTGACCCTGGTTGACATCGTCACATTTACATCAGGCGCCGCTGCGCATGTGTATCGTCCCGCATAAATAAAAAGGAGACCAACAATGGCAACGTTGAAACACAAAATTATGCCGCACTTGTGGTTTGATAAAGAAGCAAAAGATGCAGCGGAATTTTATTGCTCCATTTTCCCGGATTCAAAAATCACAAACGTCACCATGCTTCGTGATACACCTTCGGGGGATTGTGATGTTGTATCATTCGAACTTGCAGGCCAGCCATTCATGGCAATCAGCGCGGGGCCGTTGTTTAAATTTAATCCTTCGACGTCGTTCATACTTAATTACGATCCGTCGCGAGACAAAAATGCACGCAAGAATCTTGATGCAGCCTGGGAAAAATTATCGAAGGGAGGAACAGTGCTAATGCCTCTTGATAAGTATTCGTTCAGCGAACGTTTTGGCTGGATACAAGATAAATATGGACTCTCATGGCAGCTGATTCTGTCAAACCCTAGCGGCGATCCGCGGCCATTCATTGTTCCATCGTTGATGTTTGTGAGCAATGGTGCCAAAGCAGAAGAAGCCACGAACTTTTATCTTTCGGTTTTTGAACACACACAACGAGGACAAATTTTTCGCTATCCTGCAGGAATGGAGCCAAATATAGAAGGAGCCATTATGTTCACAGATTTCATGATCAACAACCAATGGTTTGCGGCAACGGATGCCAGTGCACAGCAGCATAAATTTTCTTTCAACGAAGCG
>JBBINR010000098.1:0-2543 GCA_037443785.1 Ignavibacteriales bacterium
GATGCAACGGGGAACAGCGGAAGTCAAATTGGCGTTTTCGGGCGCGTTTATTCTGCAGGCGCCAAGGCAATCTATGGGCAGAGCGATGACCCCTCTGGTTATGCCGGTTATTTTTCCGGAAATGTCCACATCACAGGAAATCTAAGCAAAGGGAGTGGATCGTTTTTAATTGATCATCCGCTCGACCCTGCTAACAAATTTCTTTCCCATTCCTTTGTGGAATCGCCTGACATGATGAATATCTACAATGGCAATGCTACACTAAATAAGGATGGAGAGGCTTGGATTGAACTACCGGAATGGTTTGGAGTTCTCAATAAAGATTTTCGTTATCAACTGACAGCCATTGGAACTGCCGCCCCCGGTCTTTACATTGCGCGTGAAGTTAAGCAGAACAAATTTTTAATCGCCGGCGGATCTCCGGGACAAAAAGTATCGTGGCAGGTAACCGGTGTTCGTAACGATCCGTATGCACAAGCTCATCGCATTGTCGTTGAAGAAGAAAAACCGGCTGCAGAACGGGGCAAATATTTATTTCCTGAAGGGTACGGACAATCCAGGAACCAAGCCATCGGTTTTGAAAAAAATCCAAACAATCACCAGGTCATCGGGAATCATTAGGAGGTTACTATGACACAAACGAAACCTCACATACTCAAGTGTGTTGCGATACTCTGGAGTTTTTTAAGTATCGTTTCCATTTCACACGCACAAAACGCTCGCATCACGTGGTTAGCATTCAGTTCCGGATTTGGCCGTTCCACAGCAGGAAATTCTGCAGTAACACTTAACATCGGTCAATCCTGCGGCGGCCCGTTGCGTGCCGGTGCAAGTCAAATCTATGCCGGATTCCTTGGATCTCAAGTTCCATTGAATGGTCCCAACGTTGTTTCGCCACATCAGGAATTTCCGAAAGACTTTACGCTCTTTCAGAATTTTCCAAATCCTTTCAACCCAACAACGACAATCAGTTATCAATTACCGGTAACCGGTCATGTTTCTTTGAAAGTGTATGATGCGATTGGAAGGGAAGTTGCTACGCTGGTGAATGGTGTGAAAGAAGCAGGGAAGTATTCTGTCCCCTTCAATGTTCCAAAGTTAGCATCGGGAATCTATATTGTACGTTTACAGAGTGGCGACCAAATCCAGTTGAAGAAAATGATGCTAATGAAGTAATAGCTGTCCTGCAGCTCTTTGCCATCAAATAAGGTGCACTGGCTTTTTTACTCCACCTTCTTTTGATAATAGTTTCTCTTTTTTGTATACTAAACCATACCGCAGAACGTGCACGATGGAGCCTGTGTTGGACATGGACTCCATCTGTGTTTTTATCACGAACCAAAAATTGTGCTATGGCAACACCTGAGAAAAATGATTTCATCCGTGAGATCGTTACAAAAGATCTCGAAGCAAAGAAGTACAATGGACGAGTGCATACAAGGTTTCCTCCTGAACCAAACGGGTACCTTCACATTGGTCATGCAAAATCCATTTGCTTGAACTCCGGCATTGCACACGATTACAACGGAAAATTCAATCTGCGGTTCGATGACACCAACCCTGAGAAGGAAGAGCAGGAGTACGTTGACTCTATAATAGACGACGTGAAGTGGCTCGGTGCAGATTTTGAAGGCCGTATCCTCTATGCCTCAGATTATTTTGAACAGATGTACCAATGGGCAGTAGCGCTGATTCAGAAAGGGAAAGCATATGTTTGCGATCTCAACCCGATTGAAATTCGAAACATGCGCGGCACGTTGACCGAACCTGGCAAAGACAGCCCGTACCGCACACGCTCAGCTGAAGAAAATCTTGACCTCTTCGCCAGGATGAGAAATGGAGAGTTTGCTAACGGTGCAAAAACGCTTCGTGCTAAAATTGATATGGCATCGCCGAACATTAATCTCCGTGATCCGATCATGTACAGAATTGTGCATGAAGAGCATCACCGTCAGGGAAGCAAGTGGCCCATCTACCCAACGTATGATTGGGCGCATGGGCTGGAAGATTCGATTGAAGGAATCACTCATTCCATCTGCACATTGGAATTTGAAAATCACCGCCCGCTGTACGATTGGTTTTTAAACGAGCTCGAAATTTTTCATCCGCAGCAAATAGAATTTGCGCGGTTGAATTTAAGCTACACGGTGCTGAGCAAGCGGAAGCTTCTGAAGCTCGTTTCTGAAAATCACGTGACGGGATGGGATGACCCCCGTATGCCCACCATAGCAGGCTTTCGCCGGCGCGGATACACGGCAGAATCAATCGTCAATTTTTGCGATATCATCGGGGTTGTAAAACGGGACAGCACCATTGATATGGCGCTGCTGGAGTATAGCATTCGTGAAGATTTGAATAAACACGCGAACCGTGCAATGGCGGTCCTTCATCCTATCAAAGTTGTTATCACCAATTATCCTGAAGGGAAGAATGAAGTACTTGAGGCGGTGAACAATCCCGAAGATGAAGCCGCAGGAACACGCACGATTCCATTCGGCAGGGAAATATACATTGAGCAGGATGATTTCCGTGAAGTACCCCCT
>JBBINR010000099.1:0-2489 GCA_037443785.1 Ignavibacteriales bacterium
AATCGTTTCATCATTTTGTTCCCTTCGTGATTAATTATTTTATTTGTCGACCAACGAGAGCCATTTTTTGACGATGCTTTGGAGTATTTTCTTTTTGGACGAAACATCTTTTAAATCTTTAAAGATCACAATTCGTCTTCCATCTTTATACTCTCCTTCCAAAAATCCCGTGGTGTCATTCACCTTTGCACCGCTCGGAAAGACCAGCATAATTCTTCCTTTGAAGAGGTTGAACACAATAATTTCCCGCTTGTGTTCTTTTGGATTGAAGGGTTTCATTTTTCCAGTGTAATAAAAAGCAGGATTGTTCCATTTGATGTGCTCACCGATTTCTTTATCCGTGCTCAAAATAATTTTCCGCAGCGATTCAACTATTTTTGCGACTACTGGATCAAGTTCCTTAATGTGTGCGGTTACTTGTTCTTTTTCAGAAGGTTCCGGTGAAGTTGTTTTCATGGTTGTCAACTCAAACTTTCTGAAAGCTTATCGATGCACTGCTGCATTCCTGCAAGCGAATACACATACATGTGACCGGGCGTCCAGCCATACTCGGTGATGATTAACTCGGTCATATCATGTCTTATTCTTTTGAAAGTGATTGACGTAAGGAACTCTTTGGGAAAATCCGGCGGCATACCTATTGATGCAGGATCAATTCTGTTCCCATCTTTATCCGACAATCCTTGTGTAAATTCCAATCGTTCCATCGGTACAATTTTTTTGTAGATGCCCGAAACGTAGGAATCTTGTCCTCCCTGATTTTTCGGCGCGCGCATACAAAAAATATATTGTCCGCCTTCGCGAAGATCAATGATGCAAGAAGGAGAGGTATAATATTTTGGTCCCCACCATTTCATAACATGGTTGGGATCAGTCCATGCCTTCCAAACAAGTTCAACCGGTGCATCAATGATGCGCTTCACGATGAGATCTTCTTTTGCCGCGTTTTGCTGCGATGGATTAGCTACCATTTCAAAACCCTCCGTCAATAGTTTTTGGGATGAAAGTGTCTTTTCTTGTACAAAAAAATTTATTTCTTTTTTGACTGCACTTCACTTAAATAAGCGCCCAGTGCATCCAATTTTTCTTCCCAGAATTTTCTGTACTGTTCAACCCAGGTTGAAACTTCATTGAGTTTCTCAAATTTCATCTCGCAATATTTATCACGCCCTTGCCGACTGGTCACCACCAGGCCGCATTCGGAAAGGATTTTAATATGCTTTGAAATAGCCGGGCGGCTGATTTTAAATTTTTCCGCCAGTCCATTCACATTCATTTTTTGCTGTTCCGCCAGCAAGCTAATAATAGCTCTTCTGTTTGGATCTGCGATTGCCTGGAAAACGTCTCGTCTCATAATCGTATTTTCTATATGTAACCGATCGGTTACATATTAGTGACTATACAATTAAAAATCAAGTGGTGCTCAAATTATTTTTTCTTTTGTGTCTTTACTCTTGCACGTTCTAACTTACGATTCAACGGTAATGGAAGCGGTTTGTTTAAGGGAAATTGAATAGTTCCTTTCGATGTTTTATAGGTCGATAACTCTTTCTTGAACACAGCAACGCCGGATTTGATACCTAATGATTTCTTCCGCCTCTGGTGCGGCTTTATGAATCGCTTGACGAAGTGTTTCTAAAACGGCCGTACTGTTTTTTGGGAAGAGTACAATATACTCATCTTTCGATGGAGATCATCTATGACCGCCTATTGAATACCCGATTTATATTTCAAGACAGTGATTCCGCAATCATAAGAAGTTGCATTGACAAGAGCAAGATTTGTTTTTTGTTTGAAGATTGACATTCCATTACCTAATGCCGTTGGATTAACAAACAAATAATATTCATTGATAAGATTTTCTTGAATTAAGGAGGATACAAAAGTTGCACCGCCATACACGATGATATCCTTGCCTTTTTCTTTTTTCAAAGCTGTAATTTCATCGATAAAATTCCCTTTAGCGATGTAAGTATTATTCCATCTGGATTGGTGGATCGTTTTGGTAAAAACAATCTTCCTTGTATCGCAAATTTTCTTTGCGAATATGAACTGAGGTCCCTTATGGTTCTCTGCCACTTTTTCCCAATGAGCAACAAATCCCTCTTCTGCCATTTGCCTGCTGAGTAAAATGCAATCGATTGAGTTTGTCAAATCGGTAAAATTTTTTTGTAATTTCTTATCCCAAGCCCAATTGTTACCCCAATTCCAAATCATCCAGTCCGTTCTCCCACTGGTGTCGGCAATATATCCATCAATGGATGTTTGTATAAGGAGTATTAATTTTCTCATGAGTTGTTATTCGGATATTATTTCACTGCTATTTGATTTAACCTGACCATGCACTGAACATCTTTTTCATTTACGTACCATTCAACGCAGCATCCGTTGGGATCTATATCTTGACGGTTGATAAGTTTTTGAAAAGTTGCGTCAACGTGTCTGATATTGTTTGCATAATCGTTGATTAACCGGCTGATATAATTTCC
>JBBINR010000100.1:0-2403 GCA_037443785.1 Ignavibacteriales bacterium
AACGCAATCCATGTACTTTCTTCATATCATTTATTCCGTTCGGGTTTGCTGACAAAATCTTCTCTCATCGGATGAAAGAAGTCAACAAGAATGCTGTCTTCCAGTGCTACCACGCCGTGCTCTAGATTTGCAGGGATGTAATAAAAATCTCCCCCTTTTAATATTTGTTTCTTGCCGTCAATCTGAACTTCGAACGATCCTTCCTGTATGTACGTGATCTGCAAGTGAGGATGTTTATGTAAATATCCTATGGAACCTTTTTTAAATTCAACATACACTGCCATCATCTTATCCTCATACGCCATAATTTTTCTGCGCACACCTTCGCCAGCTTTTTCCCAAGCGATATTTGCGTTCTGTATGAACAGTTGTTCTTTTTGTGCGATCATAGGAATCCTGTGTCTTAGTGTTTTTGTAACAATGCGTTACCTTTCCATGAATATATACTGCCGCCGTACTTTAGCGTGTGAACTGCAGAATCTGATGCTGTGCCGTTGGCGATCATCAACGTCCAGGAGAGATTATTCTTTCCTTCAATCGAAACGATTGTCCCTTCATCCGTTGAGGCAATTACTTTTACCGATTCGATTGTCGGTGCGGCACCGACGGAAGATTCTTTTGTTCCATCCCACATGCCATGCGGTTCAAGAACTGATGCGAACACATGCGATGCTGCTTGCTGACGTAGCATGAAGGCAGGTTCGTTCCTCAAATCGAAATTTGGATCCGAGCCGCCGATGCGTGTAAAGAAAACTTTCGTGGATGAATCTGCCGCAGTGATGATCGAATAGTACCGCTCTCCATTCATCCAAGTGAATGTCACCGGTCCTGTTGCTTTGCCGTCTGCTTCATTCCACAGAAATTGATAGCCGTTCTTCTTGCCAAGCAGTGTTAGCTCAGTTTGATGAGCAATATATGGCACATTGGTGTAGAGGAATTGTCCCAGATAATAGAATGGCAGATCATATTGATGCTGCTGTTGAGAAACAATTCTGACCACGTCAATCACAAGCGGTTTGGAGAATTGAGCATCCCGCACCAGAGCCATTGTCCGCTGCATCTGCACTCCATCGTATGCATTATTTTCTTTTGCACTGACGATCTGAAACATTGAATCTGATGAAGAGTAGAAATGTCTTTCGCCAGAATGCTCTTCCGCTGCAGCATACTTGCCTTTGAAATTGCTTTGCTCATCCACGATCACCGTGTTGTGCGCAATAGTCTGTCGT
The DNA here is from genome assembly GCA_037443785.1 of Ignavibacteriales bacterium. Lineage (GTDB taxonomy): Bacteria > Bacteroidota > Ignavibacteria > UBA10030 > UBA8401 > JAQUOA01. The sequence goes on from JBBINR010000100.1 coordinate 1,230, forward strand.
GCCCATGATTTATTTTCGGCCAAATACCGACCGCCGAATTTCGGTTCAACGTTGATGAATCTTGCCGCACCGTAATCCTGAATAATTTCTCTTCCCTGATCGTAATACATGAATGATAGCCGGTCGTAGTGTCCATGCTCCATTCCGTGTGCTGTATACTTCATCAAGAGCAATGACTGGTCATCAAAAGAACCGGACCGCAAAAGAGCGATACCACCTTTTTCTCCGTTCGGTCCATCCCGATATTCAACACTGGCGTAAGGAAATTCTTTCGGTTGCGGATTTTCTTGCAGCGCCTTGGCAACTGAAATTCCGGCACCATTCAGTATCACAGAGTTTTGTCTTTTCGCAACTCCTAACAAGTTTGCATCGTTGCCATAGCGTCCATAGGTGATATCAAGGCCGAGTACTACTTCCGGTGAGAGAAAAGTTTTTTCCTTCAATGCATCATTGAATGGTAGGAAAGCGCCGTTGGTGTAGGTCAATTGCAGCGCGGAGTATAATGCCTTTTTGAGAATCTGATTTCGGTACTCAAAAATTTTCAACTCCGGTTGATTATTTTCGATTGCCTGTGCAAACAAGAAGAACGGCATCATGGCATAGCGGACATAATATGCGCCTTCCAAATAATATCCGTCCGGCGAAAAGAGTAAATCAAGCTGACGGATGTAGCCGTACTGCTTATCTTTCTTTGAACCGTACAATGCCTTTTCCACGAGGTCCTTATCTCCCATCGCGTAGCCAATCATTCCCACAGCTGTGGCTGCCCATGTTCCATGATTGTGGATCCGGTCAAACTCTTTCACATGATCTTCGATGAGAAACTTTGCCATCGGGTAAAAAATATTTTTTTCGAATTTTGCTCGCTCTTCCGGTTTTAACCAATCGTACACGCAGTCGTATGCCACACTGGTGTGGACAAGCCACACTGTTTCATTCAACGTCTGCCAGAATAACCTGCCGGCGCTTTCATTAATGCCAGCCGGGTGATCTTTCAATGTTGGATATAAATCAGCGTACTTCATCAACATGTCGTGGATGAAGCGTACATATTTTTCATCTTTAGACACCTGGAATAAAATACCTGCAAGGTACATCTCGGTATAATTTTGTTTATGTCGTTCGTGCGTGTAGCCGCCGGCATCTTTCGGGACAGGTACATCAATTGGCCGGC
>JBBINR010000101.1:0-2257 GCA_037443785.1 Ignavibacteriales bacterium
GTAGATATGCTTTGGCCGATCTTTCTGCTGCTCGGCATTGAACATGCCAGCATTGCGCCGGGAGACACTGTCGTTACACCGATGAATTTTTACGATTACCCCATCTCGCACGGACTTGTGGGAGCGGTCTGCTGGTCTGCGTTATTCGGCGCTGTGTATTATTTCAGAAGAAGGCTGCCGCGCGAAGCGGTGATTGTTGCACTGGTGGTCTTCAGCCACTGGATACTCGATTTCATTTCACACCGTCCGGACCTTCCGTTGCTGGGAAACAGCTCAATGAAATTTGGGCTGGGATTGTGGAACAATTTTACAGCAACGCTTATTGTAGAGTCAGCGATGTTTTTTGCCGGCGCTTACCTTTACATCTCAGCAACGAAACCAAAAAATAAAGTAGGAACATACTCGCTGGCATTCCTTCTTGTTTTCCTTTTCGTACTTCACATTGCAAATCTTTACGGGCCGCCACCGCCAAATATGGAAATGGTCGCCTGGGCAGGCAATATAGGATGGCTCTTCGCACTGATTCCGTGGTGGGTGGAAAAGAATAGGACGTCAATTACTGTCGCACGCTAACAATATTATAAAAATATTTTTCCAGACATGATGAATACTAAAATTGTTATGACCGCCAGTGCCTTCTTCCTTGGCATCTGTGGAGTGCTGTTTACATTTATGCCCGAAGAAATTTTGAATACCGTCGCCGTGCTCGTATCTCCAACGTTGATCCTATTCGGCCAAATTCTTGGCGCCATGTTCTTTGCATTCGGAGTTATGAATTGGATGATGCGGGAAAGTTCAATCGGAGGCATTTACCATCGTCCAATTGTTGTGGCAAATCTTACCCATTTTGTTATCGGCAGTATGTCTTTGCTAAAAGAATTGATGGCACACCGCGATCATTCTGCAGGGGTATGGATTGTCGCGGTGATTTATACAATCTTCGCAATCGTTTTTGGCCTTCTTCTTTTTCGACATCCACTTGCCGGTCAAAAATAATTTGTAAACACCACCTATTGACAGAGAAAAAATTCATTGTTCATTTTTCGGTGGAAATATCTTTGCGCTCGTGCTATTATGCATCACATAGTAACTGCGAACTAGCACAGGAGAGTGAGTATGTCGTTACCTTCAACCAACGAAATGTGGCAAGCCTACAAGAAGAATGACTCTTCGTACGATGGAGTTTTCTTTACAGCTGTTCGAACAACGGGAATTTTTTGCAGGCCGTCGTGTCCCGCACGGAAACCACTCCCTCAGAATGTAGAATTCTTTCCTTCAACAAAAGAGGCTGTCTTTGCTGGATACAGGCCTTGTAAAGTGTGCCGGCCGATGGAAGCTGTTGGAACTGCGCCGGAATGGATTGGCAATCTGCTTTCGCTCATCGAAAAAAATCCTTCGGCAAGATATTCTGATTCCTATTTGAGATCAATGCACATCGAGCCGTCGCGAGCACGGCGTTTTTTTCTGAAGAACTACGGCATGACTTTTCAGGCATACTGCCGAGGACGCAGGCTTGGAAAATCATTTGAACAAATTCGCAACGGTGTGGACCTGGATGATGTTGCGCTCGGCTACGGCTACAATTCGCATAGCGGATTTCGCGATGCATTCAAGAAGACATTTGGCAAAGCACCGGGACAAAGCAGAAATGGTGAATCGGTTGTCACTTCATGGATCGAAAGTCCGTTTGGTCCGATGGTTGTCGCTGCCACATCGACAGGTATTTGCCTGCTTGAATTTACAGACAGACGCATGCTCGACAATCAATTCAAGCGGTTAAGAAAATATTTTCACTGTGTCATTATTCCCGGCGAGAACAAACACATCGTTCAATTAAAAAAAGAGTTGAAGGAATATTTTGACGGACAACGAACAACGTTTTCTGTGAGCCTTGTTGTCAACGGAAGTCCGTTTGAACAGAACGTATGGAATGCCTTGTTGAAAATTCCATGCGGAGCAACCGCTTCCTACGAGGAAATTGCAAAGATGATCGGTTCACCGAAATCATCGAGGGCTGTCGGACGAGCAAATGGCATGAATCGCATTGCGATCGTCATTCCTTGTCACCGTGTGATAAACAAAAATGGAGAGCTTGGCGGGTATGGCGGCGGAGTGGGGAGGAAAAAAACTTTGTTAGCATTGGAACAAGGGAAAAAATAACTGGAGTAAAAGTATTCATGGGACATAATTTTCAAATCACAGCATTGCATGAATCGGAATTCCAACAATTTTTTGAGATGACCGATGAAGAATTACA
>JBBINR010000102.1:0-2109 GCA_037443785.1 Ignavibacteriales bacterium
ATGTCCGCTCATCCTGTTTCAATTCTTTGCAAAGCTCACGTCCATCTTTTTTAGGCATCATCACATCGCTAATGACGAGATCCGGAATCTGGAATTTTGTTTTATTCAGGGCATCCACACCATCTTCTGCTTCGACGACCGCGTAATGTTTCATCAGCTGTATTCGGATGAAAGTCCTCGCATCTTCATTATCTTCTGCAATTAAAATGATAGGTTGTTCATCTGCATCAACAAGTGATTCGATAGCTTCAAGAGACGGAGAAACAGAAATTGGCTTGCCCGTTGATGCCTCTTCTGCAGGAGGAGTCACAATTTCTGCAGCGCTGTACCCCGACAATGGAATGTGCACCGTCACCACCGTTCCTTTTCCTTTGTCACTTTCAAGTTGCATTGAGCCGTGATGCATCTCGGCAAGTTCTTTTGAAAGTGAAAGACCTATTCCGGTTCCTTCCGTTTTATGCGTTGAATCAATCCGATAAAATCTCTCAAACACATGCTGTAAATGTTCCGGCGCAATTCCTTCTCCGTTATCTTTCACAGAAAAAATAAGATTTTGATTTTCTTCACAAACCTTCACTTCAACTTTTCCGCCTGGCGGTGTAAATTTAATGGCATTGGAAATGCAATTTTGTAAAATGTGTTCGATTTTTTCTGCATCGATCAAGCCTATAATTTTTTCGTGCTGTGCATTGAATTTTAATTCTATTTGTTTCTTTGCCGCCGGACTAGAAAAGTATCCTGTTATACGACGAAGAATGGGAACAACATCGTCGAACGTTACCTGAAGTTTGATCGTCCCGGATTCTAGACGAGAAAATTGCAAAAGTAATTCGATAAGTCGGACTAATCGCAATGCGTTTCGCTGCACTATGCCGAGCTGGTCAACACATTCCTGATCATTTTTCTTTGAGATTAAAAACTCAACAGGTCCCATAATGAGTGCCAGCGGTGTTCGAAGTTCATGCGTGACATTGGCAAGAAAACGAGACTTAAGTGCATTGAGTTCAGTCAGCTTCTCTGCCTGTAAATGTTCGACGAGAACTTTTTGTTCCAATCTAAAACGATTCACCCGCACTCGATAGAGGCTCATCCCTGCTGTCACACAAGCAATAGTGTACAAACCATATGCCCACCACCGTTGATACCAGTATGGTGGAACCACGACAGTAAAAGAAATCCGATTTGTATGGCCAATAATATCTTCGTCGTCTTGCGGCTGAAGGATGAGCCGATACGTGCCGGGTTTTAGATTGGAATAAATATGATACCGAAAACGAATCCGGCGGGAAAGAATTGCGCCATTTGACTCAAATCCTTCAAGACGATACGATACATTGAGCCGTTTTGTTGTGTCTCGCGCAATTCCTACCATCTCAAGTTCCAGAAGATTTTCGCCGGGGGGAAGAGTAAATGAAAGATGTGGTTCGACTTGATAAAAATTGTATCGGAATGAATCATTCACAATAAGTGTTGTGTTCATCTGACCAGCACGAATAATTTCCTCCGTTCCCGGTTTTCGTTCTACACCTGTGATTTGGCGAAAAATGATGGTGAGTTTTACATTCGCATCTGATCGATTGGCTCTCTCACTAAGAATTTTTTTTGACGCTGTACTCAAAGCCCATTTGTGTTCTATGGCGCCAATATCTGTTTGATGTTCCGATTGCGTGTATCTTGTTGTGCCAAAATAATCTTGCTTTGGCATGGGGAAGACTCTGTCAAGCAGACGCATCGAGGTCAATCCGGTACCGATGCACGGACTATGTTGTGAAAGCCGAAAAAGCGAATCGGCCGGGAGAAAGAGCGGATCCATATCGAGGTTATTTTTCCCGGGTAACCCTCCCTCTACCGTATTGTGATACGCCTGTACATATCCCCAAATTGAAACCTGATCAAGTGAATTATTCCACAAAATATTATTGACCAATGTCGCATGGGCACCGGAAGCAATATTAATTCCGCCAGCATGTGAAAGTGCAGTGTTATGAACGATTGTATTGTTGATAAAAATTGCATACGACTGTTCAACAACGTTCACAGCACCTCCAAGCTCAAAAGCTTTATTTTCGGTTAAAATATTATTCGAAATGATTGCACGACCTCGCCGTA
>JBBINR010000103.1:0-2085 GCA_037443785.1 Ignavibacteriales bacterium
ATGGAAAGCAATCAGCAACAAAAATGAAATGAAGCAGTGGTATTTTGATCTTGCAGAATTCAAGCCGGTGGTAGGATTTGAATTTCAATTCTACGGAGGTCCCCCCGAAAAAAAGTATCTCCATCTTTGTAAGATTACTGAGGTAATTCCGCAAAAGAAACTGACGTATAGCTGGCGGTACGATGGTTATGCAGGAAATTCTTTCGTCACGTTTGAATTGTTTGAAGAAGGAAATACAACTAGGGTAAAGCTCACCCACGCGGGGCTCGAGACATTCCCAAAAGACGAACCGGCTTTCGCGGTAAAGAATTTTGCAGAAGGCTGGACAGATCTTATTGGCAGATCGCTAAAGGAATACGTGGGAAAAAAATAATACAGCAAAACGATGTCGCGTTCCGCTCCTATGTTGTGATTCTGGGTGAAGAGGAGTCGCAAAATTATGCTATGCTAATGCATCGATCTTTTTTTGAATCGCCTTTTTATCAATCTCTGTTTTCGCCAAAGACAATGCCCTGGTGAATTGCTCTTTTGCTTTCTTCTGATCTAAACCTGAATACAGCTCACCGAGCAAAGCAAAATAGAATTGATCTCCGGTCAGTTTCAGCTTCTCCGCTTCAATGATGGCTTCCCGCTTTCCGTTGGCCTTCGAAAGAGCGAATGTCCTGTTCAGTGCAGCAATGGGAGAATATTCTATCTGCAACAATTGATTGTAGAGTTGAAGAATGTTTTCCCATTTTTCTTTTGTGTTCTCTTTACGGGTATGCCAATAAGCAATTGCCGCCTCAAGATGATATTTTGACAGATGATTCCCGCTCGCGGCACGATTCAAAAAATATCCCCCGCGGCTGATCAATTCTGCACTCCAAAGATTCGTATCCTGATCATCGTATAAAATTAATTCACCCTGCTTATCAATGCGTGCATCAAACCGTGAAGCATGAAAACACATCAACGCTAGAAGTGCATTCACCTGAGGTTTATTGGTGGTTTCGTTTTCCACAAGCATGCTGCAAAGACGCATCGCTTCAAAACAGAAATCTTTGCGCAGGGTCGTATTGCTGCTGGTCGAATAATATCCTTCATTGAACAGCAGATAAATCGTTTTCATAACAGTTTCCAGCCGTTCGTTCATTTCTTTAGGATCCGGAAATTCAATCCTAATTTTTTCTTCCCTCAGTTTCTCTTTTGCGCGGAACAGACGTTTGTTGATCGTTTCTTTGTTTGTCAGAAAGGCATCAGCAATTTCTTCAATACCAAATCCACACAGGATGCGAAGAGATAATCCGATCTGTGCTTCAGGAGGAATGGACGGATGACAAATGGCGAACATCATCTGCAGCTGGCTGTCGTTGATGTTATGGGGCGATAAATCTAATTCGGGTTCCTGTGTGACCGGAGATGTGTTTTGTAACTCAGATGTGATTGTGGTTCGAAAAAAACTATCTCGCTCCAAATAATTTTTTGCTTTGTTTTTCGCTACCGTGTACAGCCACGCCGTTGGATTCGGCGGCGCGCCTTCGTATCCCCACGTCTGTGCGGCAGTGAGAAATGTTTCACTCGTAATGTCTTCTGCAATTTCTATCCTGTCAAAACCAAATCGCCGCACAAGAACAGAAACAATTTTTCTGTACTCAGTTCTGAAGAGGTGAGGTATGAGCTCTTCATCTGCCATAAGTATGCTTTGCAGAATTTAAAAATAGATTCCGGCTTTCGCCGGAATGACCAACCTTTGTCTTAATGAAACATACTTGATTTAGTAGAATCACAAATGGTTGTTAATGAACACCATCATTTTTAGCGATCTTTCTCACCTCCATGCTGTTTCCTTCTCCACCCAGCACAGGACATCCTTTTGCAAACTCAACAGCTTCTTCAACAGAATGTGCTTTCACAATGATAAATCCGCCGATTGTTTCTTTAATCTCGCCGAAGGGGCCGTTAGTAACAACATTTTTACCCCCTTTTTTCTTCACAACTCTGGCATCGTCAAACGGCAGGCCCGTTCCGCTCACGAATTTATTTTGTGCGGCAATGCCACCGATCCAATCCATTGTCTGCTTCATCCAGATTTGAATCTGTTCCGGC
>JBBINR010000104.1:0-2081 GCA_037443785.1 Ignavibacteriales bacterium
TTCACCATTAATCATTTTTTTAGGAGAGATGTATGAAAGCTACAAAGTTCACCAACCTGTTAATGTCTGCTGCAGTTGCAGGCCTTCTTGCCGGTTCAGTTGCTAAAGCCCAGGATAAACCCGCGACCGACAAGAAAGAGGGTGCGAAGACGGAAATGAAGGGCGAAAAAAACAGCTGCAAAGGCAAAGACGGGTGTAAAGGCAAAGATGGCTGTAAGGGAAAAGATTCAACCAAAACAAAAGATAGCTGCAAAGGCAAAGACGGTTGCAAAGGCAAAGATGGTTGCAAGGGAAAGGATGCAAAATCACAGAAGGACAGCTGCAAAGGAAAAGACGGCTGCAAGGGTAAAGATAAAAAAGAATCAAAGTCGGAATAACATCCGATGTAATTTTGCGGCACCTGCTGTGCGGCGTCTTTCGATTGTCCGCACAGTACTATTCAATGTCAATTATGTGATGGAGCAATAATGACTCCCAATAAATGGAATATTCCTGATCTCGGATTTGGTGTAGGCTTACGCAGCGTGCACTACGACTACATTCTTGAGCATCATCCCAAAGTCGATTGGTTCGAGATTATTTCCGAAACGTATTTAGAGTCCGGCGGCAGAGTAAAATATGTTCTGGATAAAGTTGCCGAGAGATATCCGGTTGTGCTGCATGGCGTATCACTCTCTATCGGCAGCAACGATCCTGTGAATTGGGAGTACTTAAAGTTATTAAAAAAATTAGCAGATCGAGTTAATGCTCCCTACATCACTGATCATCTGTGCTGGACGGGAGTGAATGCGCACAATGTCCATGACCTTCTTCCGATCATGTTCACCGAAGAAACATTGAAACACATCACAAAAAAAGTGAAGCAAGTGATGGACTTTCTTGAACGGCCGTTCGCTCTTGAAAATGCCTCAACGTACGTTGCGTTTCAAAGTTCTACAATGACGGAGTGGGAGTTTCACGCACGGCTGATGCAGGATTCAGGCTGCGGGATGCTCATGGATGTCAACAACATTTATGTGAGCTCTTACAACCACGGATTCGATCCCATAACATTCATTGATGCGATCCCGCCGGAGCAAATTTGCCAATATCATCTTGCAGGACATACGAACAAGGGAACACACATACTGGACACTCACAACGATCACGTGATTGATGCAGTATGGGAGCTCTATCGATATGCGTATCAACGAACTGGCGGACGAGCGACGTTGTTGGAATGGGATGAAGATATTCCTGAATTCGATGTTGTGCATCAGGAAGCGTTGAAGGCAAAGAACTATCGAACAACACCGAATGATTTTACAAATCTTTTAACGAAACCGAAGAATGCGCCGGTTCATCACCTGACAAAAGTTGAAATGCCGGAGGAACAATGAATACCATCCCGTTAGATAAATTTCAACAATGGATGCAAAGTGTGATTGAGCATCCAGGAAATGACCAAGAGGCATGGCATTCAAAAAGTGCAGAAGATGCATTGCCATTTCAAACAGCACTCAACAATGTGCTTCCATCCAAATCGCTGCAACCTATGGAACGGATTGCAATCTATCGCAACATGTTTTATCTGCGCATGGTTGATGCGATGGAGATCGATTTTCCCGGCGTGCTACATTTTCTTGGCGAGGAAAAGTTTGACAAGATGATTGCCGAAGAGTATGTTCAAAAATATCCGTCAAGCAGCTATACGTTGAACAATTTAGGGAGGAACTTTCCGCAGTTTCTTCGAGAATCTCAATTACCGAAAAAACAATTTCTTGCTGAACTGGCTGATCTGGAACTGACGCTGACCAATGTGATGGATGCTGAAGAAACTATCGTTTTAAATCAGGAAGATATTACTACCGTACCCGCTGACAAATGGGATACGGTTCGCTTAAAACCAATTCAAGCAATGACATTGCTTGAATGCTCGTACCCCGTTGGTGAATATCTGGAAGCAGTGTTGGAGAAAAAACCGACGATCACAGATATCCGGCCTCAAAAAAATTGGATTTTGGTGTACAGAAGCGAATATTCAACACGTCACAAAAATATTTCATACGAAGAATTCACATTGTTACGCGCTCTGCAGGATG
>JBBINR010000105.1:0-2026 GCA_037443785.1 Ignavibacteriales bacterium
TGTACCAAGCGATGTTCGATGAGATTGATGAAGGAACGGCAATTTTCAAAGTAACAAATGATCCTCCGGTCGGCGCAAGTTCATTTGTAACCTATGGCGATTTGCCTTCGGATTTTTATCTGCGGTTAGTAGGAAGAGGAACGCAAATGCTTCGAGGGGAGATTTCTCTTTCTTCTAATCTACCGGATACATCAAAAGATGGCCTTCCGGTGGAATTGAATTTCTTTTCCGCGCAAGCAACTGCCGAAGGAATTAAACTTCGCTGGTCAACGGCGACAGAAGTGAATAATTATGGTTTTGAAGTTGAACGCAGAACAAAGAACAATGAACAATCAACAAACAACAGCTGGGCAAAGATTGGCTTTATTGAAGGCACAGGTAACAGTAACTCCCCAAAGTCATATTCATTTGTTGATGCTCACCTGACCGATGCAGCTGGGTTATCCAACCCTTCGGGAAAAGTCTTATATCGCTTGAAGCAAATTGATCGCGATGGAAAATTTGTCTATGGCAATGTTCTGGAAGTAGCATTTACTAACTCTCCAAAAGAATTTTCACTTGACCAAAATTATCCCAATCCGTTCAATCCGACCACACTGATCAGTTATCAATTACCAATGACCAGCCATGTAGCGCTGAGGGTGTACAATGTACTTGGAAGAGAAGTTGCCACGCTGGCTGATGGCATACGAACTGCCGGTGTCTATACGGTGCACTGGGACGCAAAAAATATATCAGGCGGTGTATACTTCTATCGCCTGCAAACCGCAAATAGACAATTCACAAAAAGAATGATTCTCGTGAGATAATGACATGATACTGAAACTAACATTATTGATTGCATTTGTTTGCGGAATGACTACCGGCCTTTTTGCGAATGAACCATTTCAACATGCTCGCACAGAAAAACCCACCGTTGTGAAAATTGATCGCACAACTTTGAACAAAAAAGTAATGTGTGGGTATCAAGGCTGGTTTGTTGTTCCGTCGGATCCAATTAATCGTGGTTGGTACCATTACAAGCTCGGCAATACCTTTGCCCCCGGTTCATGCAAATTCGATCTATGGCCTGATGTCTCTGAATTTGATGCGGATGAAAAATATGCTGCACCTGGGTTTGCCACTGCTAGCGGAGCACAAGCGTATGTGTTCAGTTCTCAAAATAAAAAAACAATTATGCGTCATTTTAAATGGATGAGTGATTACGGTATTGATGGCGTGTTCATTCAGCGGTTTGCAACCGAAGTATTTAATGGGGGTGCTGGACTAACTCAATTCACGAATGTTCTCACTGCCTGCCAGGATGGTGCACATAAGTACGGAAGAGTCTTTGCTGTAATGTATGATCTTTCCGGAATGAAAGCGGGCGATTGGAAAAAAGTGCTGGTCGATTTCCGCACTCAAATTGTTGCAAAAAATATTTTGAAAGACAGTTGCTATCTCTTTCATAACGGAAAGCCCGTTGTAGCAGTGTGGGGAATTGGTTTCAGCGATGGCCGCCAATACACTCTTGCTGAATGCGGACAGCTTATTGATTCACTGAAAAACCATCCTGCGTATGGAGGTAACACAGTGATGGTCGGTGTTCCAACCCGATGGCGCACGCTAACAATGGACGCACTTCCCGATTCGATGCTTCACACAGTCATTAAGAAAGCTGATATTGTCAACCCTTGGTTTGTCGGACGCTACAGTCTGACCTCGGATGTTCCAGCCCATGCCCAGGAAATCGTTCAGGGAGATGTTGAGTTATGTGCAACATGGGGGAAAGAATATCTGCCGGTCATATTTCCTGGATTCAGTTGGCACAATATGTTTTCATCGTATCCGCTTAATCAAATTCCTCGTGACGGTGGAAAATTTTTGTGGCGGCAGTACTATGAATTTATGCGCTACGGGTCGACGATGATCTATCAAGCAATGTTTGATGAGATTGATGAAGGAACGGCAATTTTCAAAGTGACGAACGATCCACCGGTCGGCGCAAGCATGTTTGTGACGTATGAAGGTTTACCATCAGATTTTT
>JBBINR010000106.1:0-2014 GCA_037443785.1 Ignavibacteriales bacterium
ATATTTATTGATGAGCTAAAATGATTTTTCTTTCCGCAGGCCTGAAGTACCACGACAAAATCGTCAGCACGAGAAGCAGCAATGAAGGAAACAATTCAACTAGTGGATCACCAGCCGAAATATGCGAATACATTGCTCCCGTCATGGCAAAGAAAAATCCTGCATACGCCCATTCCTTTAGTAAAGGAAATTTAGGTACAAGCACCGCCGCCGTTCCCAATATTTTCCAAACGCCAAGCAATGTTACGAGATAAACAGGATAACCCAAATGCGCAATCATCTCTACACTTCCTTGTCCTTTGAATTTGAGTATCTGCCCTAATCCCGTTGAAACCATTCCTAAAGCAAGCCAAAGTGTAGAAATCCAATAGATAATTTTATTTCTTTTCGTCACGATGTCTCTCCATGTAGTGATGTAGTATTTTAATTTGTTTAAAAGGTGTGCCGACTTCTGCTGACAGAGTATCGCACTTATGATCCGTACACAGGCCGAATCTCCACACTCCCATCTGCGTCAAGTGTAGGACACCCGTGCGCCAGCGTTGTCGCTTCTTCCAAGCTTTCCGCGTTTACGATGATGAAACCTCCGAGTCGTTCTCTAATTTCGACAAAAGGCCCATCGGTTATTACTCCGCCGGTTTTCAATACTTTTCCTTCGAGCGCAAGACGCGGACCGGTGCTTGCTAGTTTTCCGTGTGACGCTATCCCTTCAACCCAATCTTTCCATTTTTTTGCCATCGCCTGCATCTCTTTCGGTGATGTGCTGTTGTTGGGGAAATTCGGCTGGCGAAATAATAACACAAACTCTTTCATTTTGTTTTTCCTTTCGGTGGTATGCAATTGATGCATGGCAGTGTATTCTAAAAAAAAATTTAACCTTCTGCAAAGCCGCACACTGTGTTGGGGCGTCTTAATTTGAAACTTTACAATATCGTCATGCTGCCGAATGTCAGCATCTTTCCTATTTTTAGGATGCCGAAACAAGTTCGGCATGACGTTATTAGTTAAATTAATCAACCACTCAAAATATAAAGCACAAAAACTTTAACACCTTGGCGTCTTTGCAAGAGTGTCCGTCCACGGTTATTGCTGCAGTGCTGCATGCTGGCCCACCTGGTACGTTCCGGCGGTGGTACGAAATGCAATGTTGATACGATTGTAACTGTTAATGGCTATCACCGACATGGTTAGATCAATCAATTCTTCTTCAGAAAAATATTTTCGCGCTTCCTCAAAAATAGTATCGCTCACGTGGCATTCCGTAACAGCCTCCGCCCAGGCGAGTCCGGCTCGTTCACGTTCCGTGTAACATGGAGATTCTCTCCACGCATCCAGCATATACAAACGCTGTTCTGTTTCACCCGCAGCACGCAGATCTTTTGAGTGCATATCGAGGCAATATGCACATCCATTAATTTGCGATATTCTGAACGATATCAACTCCCGCAGCGACTCTTCAACCGGTGATTTCGCCAGGTAAGCACCTAAGCTGAACAGCGGCTTCATAGCTTTGTATCCTTTTTCATAAAAGTTCATTCTTTGTTCCATTGTGTTTTTCTCCGAATTGTTAGTGAATGTATTCATTACACTCTAACAATGCTTGAGATCGGAAAAATAGGACACGCAGAATGAAATATTTTTGTGTCGGTGTGTTTCCCAGAAATCCGGACGACGAAAATTTAAGCAACGAAAAAGATTACAACATTCATAACAGCTGGCGGTGTGCATTGAAATGCGGTTCCAATGATATGATACGTCATCCACATGACAAGAAGCCGGACAATTTTAATTCATGAAACAAAAACAGAGATGGAACATGTTTTATTGCCGCGAGCATCATAAGGGAACTTGAATTGCACCTTGGCTGTTTTTCATTGTGATGTTTAAGTAATCAGCGGTTATTTATCTTCTTTATCTCAAGAAAGAAATATTCTATGCCAATGTTAGATGCCTACATACCGGATGGAGCCCTTGAACCTAATGCTGAAGAGCAGTTCTTCGCGAATTGACTGAT
>JBBINR010000107.1:0-1944 GCA_037443785.1 Ignavibacteriales bacterium
ACATATCATGATATTTTTGATCGCCGGTACCTAATACGACCAGTTGTAAATTCAATGATAAAATTTCATCAAGCGCTTCCACAAGAATATCAAATCCTTTTTGATCGACGAGACGCGTAATGCAGCCGATCACGGGTACGCCGGCTTGATATTCCAGCCCGAATTTTTTGCAGAGGGCAATCTTGTTCTGTTCTTTGCCTTCAAGAGATTTAATGTCGTACCGCTGATCGATGTGCGGGTCGGTCTCAGGATTCCATACGTTGTAATCTATTCCATTGATGATGCCGTGCAGATCGCGCTTACGTTTTTTTAAGATGCCTTCCATGCCTGCGCCATATTCGGCAGTGGACATAATTTCTTCGGCATATTTTTCGCTCACAGTGGTAATGACATCTGAGTACACTAATCCCGCTTTCATGAAATTTAAGTTGCCGTAGAATTCAATCCCCTCCATTGTAAACATGGAACCAGGGAGGCCTGTTTTGTCAAACGAATTAGCTGGGAATGATCCCTGATATCCCAAATTGTGAACTGTGAAAACGGTCTTCACATTTTTGAAGAAGGGATCATCTTTGTAAATCGTTTTGATGTATGCTGGAATCAATCCGGTCTGCCAATCGTTGCAATGGATGATATCTGGCTGCCAGCCAAGTTTCTTCAATGTTTCCAAAACGCCGCGGCAGAAAAAAATGAACCGCGCATCGTTATCGTGGTAATCTTTTTTCGTATCGGGATTTGTATAAAGTCCGGCTCTGTTATAGAAATCGTTGTTGGCGAGGAAGTACACCTGAACTTTTGCTTTTAAGTTCGAGATGAAAGAGGAATTGACATGGCCTGTCTTGGAGTCGTGGCCAAGCGGAATTGAAATTTCCCGTAGGCGGATCACGTCATGCAGTTTAAATTTCCGCTCGCTGATGGTGCCGTACCGCGGCATCATGATACGTATTTCGTGTCCTAATTCTTTTATGATTTGGGGAAGTGCCCCGGAGACATCTGCTAATCCGCCGGTTTTTGCAAAAGGTTCTGCTTCACTTGTTACAAAGAGGATATTAAGCGGTTTCGACATACTACCTTTGTGTTATGTAAAAATAAACTGCCGTACACAAAGGTACGAAAATTTTGCGGGATTTACAATAATTGCGCCATAGTAATGGTAGACGTCGTCCTTAGAATTTTTCTCTCAGCCATGCTTCATAAATTGACTGTTGCATTTCATTGGAGTGCTGTACTTTTTGAATGAAATACGTTGGCTGTCCGAAATATTCTAGTTTGACTCTTTTTTCAAGCAATTTATCATTCCGGAAGAGTGTAAAGGTCACCGTGTCTCCTTCTTTCATTTCTGAAATCCGTTCAGTGACTTCAGCAGATCGAACGCGGTAACCGTTCATTGCAACAATCTCATCATTCACATCTAAACCAAATTTTTCTCCAGGGGATTGAGGAATGACATTCGTGATTCGAATCTTATCGCCAGCATCCTGCATGGAAATTCCCGTCCCAATTTTTCTAATGGAATCCCTAACTGCAACTTCAAAACCTGCGTAGCGCAGCGATTCTTCCCATGGGAGAGGTGCAGTGCCGTAAAGATAATTTTTGAAAAAGTCTTTAAGGTTTGTTCCCGCAAATTCTTCGCATACTTTTTGGAAGTCAGCATTCGTAAATCCTTTTGTCATCGGATACCGTTTGAACATTGTTTTTAGAACAGTGTGCAGTGAGTTCTTGTTTCCCGATCGCTGACGGATTTCCAAATCCAACAGCAGACTGACTGCCGCGCCTTTGCTGTAGTAATCGCTTTGGGCATTGAACGCATTCTGTTTTCCTCTCCAAAATTTTACCCAGGCATCAAAGCTCGATTCTGCTAAAGGTTGAATGTTGTTGCCGAACCGGCTTCGATCGCTGTTGATCATCGTGCTGATTTGATCTGTAAAATTTTTTGACGGCATC
>JBBINR010000108.1:0-1902 GCA_037443785.1 Ignavibacteriales bacterium
AATTCATTATGAAAATAATTTCGATGCTTCTGCTCGGATTTTTATCGGTTGGTATCGCACAGGATAAACCGTCGTGGATTGACAATCCGCAAAGTCAGTACGCAAATTCCAAATATCTTTCCGCTGTAGGGGCGGGCGACACACGAAAATCTGCCGAGAGTGACGCTGCTGCAAAGCTGGCAATGATCTTTCAATCCAGCATCAAAGCGGAACAGACGATTACTGACCGGTATAAAGAATTATTCACTTCTCCAAGTGCTTCGACGTATGAACAGAGTACCGACGTAACAAAAAACACTTCCATTTCATCAAACCAAACGTTCTACAACTTTCAGATCGCTGAAAATTTTACCGACAACCTCGGCAAGAATTATGCGCTCGCTCTTCTTGAACGTGCACTAACGGCTGAAATTTATCTGAAGAAGCTGGAGGAAAATGAAAAGATCATGCTCAGGTACATTGAGCAGCACAATAAGGCGGTCGATCCTGTGACGCGATATGCAAACATCAACGCGGCGGCGGTCTTTAGCACAATGAACGAAGGATTGAAACAACAGTTGCTGATCATCGTTCCTGGCCAAACGTACAAGTCGTCAACAGAGTATGACGATGTAAAAATTCAACAGATGCTTGCCGATGCACGGAAGAAGATTCCGTTCGCCATCCAAATTAAAAATGATGATGGCGGAAAAGCAACTGCCATTGTGAAAGAAATGCTTTCTGAAATTGGATTTGTTTCAGCCGACAAAGGTGAATTAACGATTTCCGGAGAGATTTCTTTTGAAAAGATTGACATGAAGCGGCCGGAACAATTTGTAAGATGGAGTTACGTGCTGTCAGTGGTTGATGCTGCGAAATCGACGATCATATCGCTCACCGAAAACGGAAGGGAAGGCCACGTGACCTACAGTGAGGTAGTTGCACGGGCAATGCGAACCATGAAGCAAAAAATCAAAACGAACTTTGGCAGGGAGATCAACAAATATTTTGACGGCATGGTGAAGAAAGAGAAATAATTCATGTATGCAATAAATTGATTCCTGCAAAGGCGCTTGTGTTGTGAAGCGCCTTTATTGTTTAATGATACAGATTCTCGGAACTTCGCTGAAGGCAAAGCTGTTTCAATCCCAATACAATCTTGAATCTTTATGAAAACCTTACTCCAAACCTGTGCTGCGTTCCTTCTGTTGACGTGCTTTGCGCACGCCAATGAAACATTAACATCGTATGCCAGCCACGTAGTCGAGAATCGAAGTGTAATCTTCACAACTACATCGGGGCAGCGTCTTCGGATGACTCCGTACGGAAATAATATTGTGCGCATTCAGACAGTTCGTTCAGGAGAACATTTTTTTCCCGATGACAGGTATGAAATGGTTGAAACATATCAATGGCCCGGTGCATTGATTGTCAAAGAAGAATCTAAGGCATTTCTTCTCAGTCCAAAAGATAGCGGCATCGTTTCACTTCAGATCGATAAACAATCGATGGACTTATCGTTCGTTCTTCACTCATCGAAACAAGCGTTATTGACTGAACTTACCAAAGTCGAATGGAATAAAGACACGGTCAGAGCTTCGTTCCAGTATGATCCGGCTGAACATTTCACCGGCTTGGGGCATGGATTTTTTGGCCGCGCACAAAGCATTGACTTGCGCGGAGAAAGAATTTCGAGAAGCTATGGAACGATGCACGGGCAGCAGTCGCCGTTGATCGTTCCTTTTTATCTTTCAAGCAAAGGATACGGAATTTTTCTCAACAGCACTTTCCCGAATGAATTCAATTTTGGCAAAGATGGGAGGTACGAAATTTCGCTAACGGGCGGCGGGCAGTTGGATTTCTTTTTCATTGCAGGTCCAGATTTCCCATCAATCATCGATCGCTACACGCAATTGACCGGAA
>JBBINR010000109.1:0-1783 GCA_037443785.1 Ignavibacteriales bacterium
CTGTCCTTGTGCCAAACGGACTGATGCCGCCGACCTGAAAACCGGTCACGCGCTGTGCGGTCGCTTCAGATGAAGGCTGCACCTGTTTCACGTTCAAGATGCGGGCAAGCTGTTTTGTGGAAACTTCACAATTGCCATGCATCAATACGAGCAATTGATTTCGTGGATCTGTTTCCATGACAAGCGTTTTGATTATGGCATGTTCCGCAACGTTCAATTCTTTCGCCGCGCGGGTAGTGCCGCCGTGCAATTCAAAATCATAGAGATGCGGCAGGAAGGAAATATTCTTCTCCCGCAATAGGCGAACAGCAGTGGTGATAGGATAATTATTTTTTGACATGTTTGTGCGTGGAACTTTCTGTGTTCAAAATATTTTACTGAAAGTTGAAATGCAAAAACTTTTTCTTATACTGTCCGTAATTTACAGCAAAGCAAATGCATAGACAATCCTTGTTGAATAAACTTGCTCAGTACCATCCCGTTGATGCTCACGAACTGGCAATGCGCCAGCGCATTATTGATTTCGTAAAGGCCAATCCTCAGTGCTTCGAACGGTCGTTAACTATCGGGCATATTACCGGCTCTGCGTTTATCGTCAACCGCCGGTGCGCACATATACTAATGACACATCACCACACGCTGGATAAATGGCTGCAGCTCGGGGGACATTCCGACGGCGATACGGATACACTGAAGGTGGCACTTCGAGAAGCGAAAGAAGAATCGGGATTGACGAGTGTAACGCCGGTCTCAGAAAATATTTTTGATGTTGATGTGCATCCGATTCCAGAAAGAAAACATGAGCCGCAACATTTTCATTATGACATTCGTTTCCTCTTTGAAGCAGACGACACCGAGCCTTTGATTATATCATCTGAATCAAAAGACCTCGGCTGGATTCCTCTGGAAAGAATAGAAGAATACACGAAAGAGGAATCCGTTTTGCGCATGGTTCGAAAAATTTTACTGAAACCGTAAAAGTCATTAAATCACAACGTGATGTTTTGCCACTGATGCACGTCCGCTTCCGCAGCAGTGAGATGCCCTAACAACTGTGCTCCGACATTCGTATCTTTAGCCATTCACCATGAACACTGAAAAGAAAATCATACTGCTGCTCAGCATCATTGTTCTGCTGCCGGTTCTTTTCTATTCCAGCTACCAGATTTCGACGCTCAACGAAACGGAAGAAATGATCCAGCAGGTCTACAACAGGCAGCTGGATGCAATTTTATTTTCAGTCAACCAGTATGTACTGGATGTTGCTTCGTCGTGGGCAAATCGAATTGAGACAGAACAAACTCCGGAAGGAGTAGCACAATTTCTTCGCTCAAACAGTTCACTAATATTCATTGCAGAAACAGACAGTGCCTTCCGTACCGTACGCACGTTTCCTTCACAAAGATTTTTTTCAAAGAATAATTTCCTTTCCAATCAAGAAACCATTCAGAAATTGATGCGGTACAAGACGGTGGGATACAGAAAACTTGAACCGGTGATGATCACCGATTCGACAATGGAAATTATTTTCATCGGCATAGCTTCTCCGTCTCGTGTGTACATCATGCACATCAACAACGGCCGGTTTGTATACGATGTCATCAGAAAAAAATTGAACGAGCTGGCGCAGAATGAATTTGAGTTAACTGTCACCCGGACAAAAAACGCCGGAGTTGTTTTTTCTACATCATCACCGGCATTATCTCCCTCGGTGCAAAAGCAATTGTGGATTTTCCCAGACTACTCGCTCGGCATCCGCGTGAAAGGAGAAACGCTTGACGAG
>JBBINR010000110.1:0-1747 GCA_037443785.1 Ignavibacteriales bacterium
GCAGCTTCGCGGACGAAGCATGCTGGTAAAAAAAACGAAGCCGCTTTCTGTTGAATGCATTGTGCGTGGATACATCTCAGGATCGGGATGGGTTGATTACAAAACGAATGGAAAGATTTGCAGTATTCCTTTGCCTGCCGGATTGGTGGAGAGCCAAAAACTTCCGGAACCGATATTCACTCCTTCTACAAAAGCAGAGATTGGCGTGCATGATGAAAATATTTCGTTCGATGTGATGATTCAGCGGGAAGGAAAAGAGATGAGCGAAAAAGTCCGTTCGTCGGCTATTGCAATCTTCAAACGGGCATCAGAAATTGCCGAAGCAAAAGGAATCATCATCGCTGACACAAAGATGGAATTCGGCCTGTTGAACGGCGAACTTATTTTGATCGATGAATTGCTTACACCTGATTCCTCCAGGTTCTGGCCGAAAGCAACCTACCAGCCAGGCAAAGCGCAGAACAGTTACGACAAGCAATTCGTCCGCGATTATCTTCTCTCCATCAACTTCAATAAAAAACCGCCCGGTCCGGTGATGCCGGATATTATCATAGAAAAAACAGCCGATTTGTATAAGCAGGCACTCTTTCAACTTACGGGGAAACGTGTCGAATGAAAAATTTTGTGTGCGCTGTGTTAGTGTTGATGTGCTGCCAGCTGAGCGTTGCTCAATACGATTTTCAAGTGAAAGACCTGCCGACGGATACTCTGGCAACAATCGGAACACAGGTCATCTCCGCTAAAGATTTTCTGGAACGGTTTGAGTTGATGCCGTTTCCCAACAAAGACAAAGCATCACGCATAGAAGACACGAAGCTAGAATTTTTGCAGTCCATGGTTGCAGAAAAATTACTTGCCATGGAAGCGACGGCGCAAAATATCGGCTACGACTCTGTGTCGCAAACATTGCAGTATAATCTTGAACGGATGTTCACACGTGATGAATTGTACAAACGGGAGGTCCTTCCCAAAATTACAGTATCATCCGAAGAAATGCGCGAAGGGATGATGCGCTACCAGATGCAGTTGCATGTGGAAGTGATGGGTATCCTTACCAAATCACAAGGCGACAAGCTGTATCAAAAGATCGTCAAGAGCAAAAATAAAAATGCATTCATCAAATCAGTGAAAGATTCACTCTTTATTTCTCTTGATACGCTGCACGTTTCACTGGAAACCAATGACCTGCCGCTGGAAAATGCAGTCTTTGCCATCGGCAAGGATAGCGTATCAAAGCCTCTTGAGTTGAATGGCTATGGATGGACGATCCTTCATTTGATTGCACGGCAACCGAATTTTCAAAATCTGAAATTTTCACGAACAGACCAGCTTCACAAAGTTGATAAAGTAATTCGCAGCAGGAAACAGGATTCCATCAGCGTTAAAGTCTTTGAATCACTTCTTGCCAATCGTCGCGCCGAGTCGGACAAGAACCTGTTCTTCATGCTGACAGATTCTATCTACAAGATATTGAGGTCAGATTCAGATCAGTACATGATGAAGGGTGTTTTTTTTCTCTCTGCCGCTCTTCAGGAACGGTTGCGTGAAAGTTTTTCATCGTACCTTGCACAGCCTTTTGCTGTCATCGACGGTGAGGAACCAATGACTCTGCATCAGATGCTTCTGGGATTAAGCAATCTCAATATCACATTCCCGCATGTGGTGCCGGAGTATATTCGCTACGTTCTGAACAACAACATCAAAACCGTCATACAGAATGAAATGCTTGCACGGGAGGCATTGCGGC
>JBBINR010000111.1:0-1745 GCA_037443785.1 Ignavibacteriales bacterium
TGTTCGATCGGTTTGGGTCGTAAGATTTGGTTCCCACGGCTCTACGCCTGCTTGATAGAAATCTGTGTACGCAACGGAGGATGTGTAGTACTCATCTCCCAATCCTGCGAACGAATGCCCGAGCTCGTGCACGAAGACATAATCCGTCTGCCATTCCATTCCCTTTATGTCTGTTTGCGTATAACAGGTTGAATAGAGATTATAGATTCCACCTCCGCCATAGCGATTGTCATTCACCAAAATTGCAATGGCGTCGTACGGTACCTGACCTGCAATATCGCGCAGCGTTCTATTTTCTTCGGTGAGAATGTAGCGTGCAGAACCGAATGTATCATACATTGATCCAAGCGCATTTTCTTTCCACACGTTGGCATTTGGTTTGTCAATGCCGCTCTGCTTGGATTCTACTTCGATGATCCACACATTGAAATCTTTCTTCCGTTCCTTGAACGGCGATGTCCCAAACAGCACATCAGAATAATGCTTTGCATCATCTCGGAATTTTTGCATCTCTGTTTTCGTATAACCGTCGCCAAGAATCAGCAGGTCGGCTTTCTTTTCCGGCGCACCATTGTCAATCAATTTTGAAAATTTAAACTGCGGTGTGCGAGGTTGTGTATTTACCGTTGCCGGATTATTCGGGTCAATGACAGTTGAAAATAATTCATGGAAGATCATCTGCTTGTCACGCCGGGAAATCGTCAGTTGAATTTTATTTTTTGGAAACGGTATCCGCACCGTTTCATGAAACGTTTTCACAATTCCGGCCAGCGCTTCATCCGTTGAATGCCATTCGTTGAACATGGTTGAGTATCCGTGCGAGTAGATCAGCGCCGAAGTAGCAACATCATACACGCGCAGCATGTACTCGCCGAAGTTAAGTTGATCGAGAAGCTGTGTCGCGCTGCCCGACCAGATTTTTTCTTCATACATTTTATCGAGCGCAATCACTTCCATTCCTTTGGTGCCGGTGTGGTAGTAATCGACGCGAAGTGTTTTATTGAAAAAGTACTGGTCAAAGGATTGAGCTACCAGTACGAAAGGAAGCATCAGCAGAAAAGAAAGAAATGTCCGGATCATAGGTTTCTCCACAATGTGGATTGAATATAGTGACATGGCAAAACAAAAGCGATCGTCAGACGCGCAGACGTTTTGCTCATTCAAAAAATTCTGAAATACAAAAAAATTTTTTATGTGCGAACTATTCGAACCATTTGAAATGCCGTCATTCTCATTTTAGGAAAAAAATGTTGTCAATATATTGGCATTCTTCCTTGCTCGCTCGGTGATGATGTAAAATCTCAACTTGTCACCCAAGTCCTTCACTCTTAAATAATTAATTGTTGACATTGCGCCTCTTCTTTAGTTTCTTGATGCAGAAAAACAATCAACAATGTGAGCATTGGGTGGTTGTTATTTCAGGGGAGAAAAAGGCAAGAGAGAGCAATCTCATCTTGCCTTTTCTTTTTATTTGCCGCTCGAAGCATATCTCCGTACTTTGCGAAAAAGAGCTTACCACTAACCACGTTTCATCATTTGCACTACCTATGAAAACTTTTTCATCAATCCGCGCACCGCGCGGTGCGAACATTTCCTGCAAAGGGTGGATTCAAGAAGCTGCATTGAGAATGTTGATGAACAATCTTGATCCAGACGTTGCCGAGAAACCACAAGAGCTTATTGTGTACGGCGGCACCGGCAAGGCTGCACGAAACTGGAAATGCTTCGATGCGATTACCGATGCA
>JBBINR010000112.1:0-1617 GCA_037443785.1 Ignavibacteriales bacterium
AAGAAGGGCGTTAAATAACTCATGAACCGGAAAATCTCAAACAATTGATTATACAGATGTTCTTCACTCATCGATATGCGTACAATGCGGTGATTTTTTGGAGTTATTACTTTTACACCGATTGTTCTCCATGTTGAACCAGTCGACAATTTAAATGAAAAATATTGTGGTTCTACTGAATAGTGTTCGAATGCTGGCGGTGGAGGTTGGACCTCAAACTCAAAAGAACTGCTGTGATACAATATTTTTCCGCTATCCGACCATATTTCTACAAATCGTTCATACGGTTTGGGGCGATGATCTGAAATTATCTCTAACGGATTAATGATCACGTCATTCGTTATCAATATCTCTTGAATTATTTCCAGATCTTCTTTGAGATTGAGATCTAACTGTGTGCGTAAATAGAAATACTGATAGCCAAGATTGATTGCAGTATAGATAAACATCAAGAAGGCGACAACAAACGTATATCTAACAGTGAGAAGCGTGCGGATATTTTTGGAAAGAAAAGACATTACGGCTGTTCCTCACTCAACACGAATCCGATCCCGCGTAGTGTATGAATGAGTTTTTTGGGAAATGGATCATCAATTTTTTTCCGCAGGTGTGCTATGTGAACATCAATAATATTATCCAGCGGCGTTGCGCGTCCAATATCGTTCCATACTTCCTTTCCCAGCATTTCCCGTGATACAATTTTAGTTTTATTACGAAGAAAATATTCAAGCAATTCAAATTCTTTTACGGTTAACTGGATAGGACGCATACTGCGCGTTACTTTTCGTGCCACCAAATCGAGTGTAAGATCGGCCATTGATAACGTCAATTCTTGCTCGTTTTTTCCCCTCCTCACTAACGCTCGAATACGTGCAATTAATTCTGGAAATGCAAATGGCTTTACGAGATAATCGTCAGCGCCGGTTTCAAAACCGATAACTTTACTATCTAACGAATCACGCGCCGTCAAAATAAGCACTGGTGTTTTGATTCCTTTTTGCCTTATTGCCTGAAGGATTTCTATTCCATCCCTTCCGGGTAAATTCAAATCTAACAGAATGAGATCGAAAATTTCTGAGCTGATGAGAAAAAATCCTTCTTCGCCATTGAAAGCTGTTTTCGTTTCAAAATTTTCCTTCTCTAGTCCATCTTTAAGGGCTTTAGCAACTTTTTTTTCGTCTTCGATAACGAGAATGTTTATAGTATCTTTCATTGACGAAATGTAAGAATGTTTTCGCACCATACTCAACTTAATTTTGCTTAAGAGAAAATTAGTGATGAAGCCTCGAATGAATAATGAAAAAGCTCGTGTCGAAATTTTATGCTTCTTGTTTTGACGGACACTTTACGGTTCCGTACGAACAAAAGACGCAACAATCACCCGCTTTCGGTTTCAGTATTTTTTTACAGGACTCGCATTCATAGAAATGAACGCATGCATCTACCGGCATCGTTTCTTCTTTTTGAAAGCCGCAATGCGGACAAGTGATGACCGACCGTGTGTAAATAATGTTTGCTTTTTTTGACATTAAAATATACCTCCTCGTACTGTCCACATAACAAGCATCATTCCAACCATAGCTGCCGCACCGAGGTACCAATATTCCGATGAAACAC
>JBBINR010000113.1:0-1543 GCA_037443785.1 Ignavibacteriales bacterium
GTTATTGTTTGATACGTATTTCAACCGACTGCATGTTGAACGTATCATCCCATTCGAAAAACGGGTTGAATTCCAAAAAAATGTATTGGATATCGATTTACATTTTCAATCAATTAATGATTTGATGAAAAGCGATTTCGAAATCCAAGACGGCGATATCGTATCGATCTCGAAGATCAATAACTTTTTTGAAAATCGCGTTGAGATTTATGGCAACGTAAAAAAACCAGGTGTGTTTGAACTAAGACACGGCATGAAAGTGAAAGACCTCATTTTGTTGGCTGATAGTTTGAATGAACAAACGTTTTCAAAAGGTTTTATTTACCGGACGTTGTTAAACAAACGCAAAGAAATCATAGCCTTTAATCCGAGCAAAGCATTGATGGATGATCCTGAACATAACTTGTTGTTGGAAGATGAAGATTCGCTCTTGGTTTATACGTCAGGTGAATTTAGACCAACGCAATATGTTGATGTTGCAGGACAAGTGCGACGGCCCGGACGGTACCCGCGTACAGAAAATTTAACGCTTTCTGACCTTATAGTGCTCGCAGGAGGAATGACTGAACAAGCATCATACGACAGTATCGAAATTTCAAGAGTTGATACCACAACAATCAATGGCTATACAAAATCAAAATCGTTGAATATTACCAAAGATTATTGGAATGATATTGATGGACAAATGTATAAATTAGAAGATTTAGATTTTGTATTCATTCCTCGCGATCCCAAAATTGGTGAAGTGAAGATTGTCGGTGTGTGGGGAATGGTAAAATATCCCGGATACTACGCATTAGAAAGTAATCAAGATAGAATTTCCAATATGATTGAACATGCCGGCGGATTGCGCGAAGGAGCCTATTTAGAAGCGTCAACGTATTTCCGTGCCGGTAAAGGAGCGGGGAGAGTTCCGATAGACATGAAACGGGCATATGAAAAACCATCGTCTCCTGATAATTTATTGGTTGACAACGGAGACTCAATTACTGTGGCAGTAAAAGACGACATCGTGTATGTGAAAGGAGAAGTCTACGTTCCAAATCCTGTCGTGTACAAACCCGGTGCATCAATAGATTATTATATTGGACAGGCGGGAGGATAAACCGAAGAAGCAAACGAAGCGGGAACAACTGCATTTTTACCGACGGGTAAAAAATGGCAGCCTGGATGGTTCTTCTTTCCTAATCCAGATATATTACCAGGAAGCGTTGTTTATGTACCGAAAAAAGTTGAGAGACAAGATACAACCCTACCTCTCATCCGTGACATTGTAACAATTTTAGCAAGCATGGCAGCCATTACCGTTTCTGTTGTTGCAATTTCAAAACGATAAAAAGTTTTTCTCTGTATTTTGAATCCATAAATTGAATCAGCATCCATTTTTTCGTATCTTTCAAAAACAGATGGGGCTGTAGCTCAGTTGGGAGAGCGATTCGTTCGCAACGAATAGGTCGGCGGTTCGATCCCGCTCAGCTCCACAAAAATGCCAAGCCCTGTGCAACTTTACGTTGGACAACCCTGCCAGGTCCGGAAGGAAGCA
>JBBINR010000114.1:0-1529 GCA_037443785.1 Ignavibacteriales bacterium
GAAGATCGCTCTGATCGGAGTGGGCAGGACTTCGCTCATCAACCTGTGTCTCGAACTGATTGATTACGCCGCAAAGATCAAGGAAGCTTTTGCAAAATTAGCTTTGGTGGGATTTGTTTGGCTTCCAAATCCCCACACAAAGAGCATGGCGATACCAACAATGGGAATGGCTGTGATCAACAGCGTCAGCATCCATTCGCCGATGGACATGATGGGTGATTGTTGTTGCGAAGGTAGTTCCATAGTGCCTCCTGTATGATGGAAGATGGACTGTGAATTGCACCTACGAGATTGATTTTATCATTCGTACGACTTGGTGTGCAACACCGATGTTGTATTCGAATGCAATTTTTTTGTGATTGATCAAATCGATCAGTGTACCGATGAAGCATAAGCCGGCAGTGAACAAATACAAGATTCCCATTCCGGTTTCACCGACGAGGAAACGCTGAATGCCGCCAACGCCAAAGAAACCGATCACGGTTGCAATGAGAATTGTCTGCGTATCTTTCCTTCGGCTGGCATACATGCTGGCAAATTGTTGTGCTTGACTATCGGATAAATCTTTGATGATCCCTTGCACGTACGTCATTTCATCAGGTTCAAGCATTGGGAGCAGCTGCATTACGTTTGGCATAACAACCTCCTACGAGTTTGAATATCGTTTAATGTTCAAAAAAGATGTCGTTGAAAGTACGGCTGTACGGTGAAAGAGAATGATGGTTGCAGGAATTCCAAAATAGTGCTGGTGAAATGATTCCAGAATTTTGCCATGCAGTAAGAGTGAAATCGATCGCCCCAATCCACACCCCGGGCAAAAATGTAATCCTAAGTGATGAAGTGGGCACAATGAAAATGACGAGAGCGTTGAGACATCTGCGACTGTTAAGAAACAAAGTGCAGATAACCAGATCAATAATTCAAGGTTCCGGGAAAAGAAAATTTTCATGCGATGAGGGAATTGAATGACCGAAACTATTGTTTTTATCAACGAGAAGCAACAGGTAATTTGAACAGCAGGAAGGTTTGCTTCTCAGGCTATTTCTTGGTACTTTTGTGCTGTTCTCTCACCATTTTTTGAATTTTTTTTTACTGGAGGTTATAAGATAATGGCAATTAAAGTAGGTATTAACGGTTTTGGACGAATTGGTCGGCAAGTATTGAATGCCATCGCGGACAAAGGAATTTTGGGAAAAGAGATCGATGTTGTTGCCGTTGTTGATGTCAGCACGGATGCAGAATACTTTGCTTATCAATTGAAATACGATTCTATTCACGGTCATTTTAATGGAACATTAAGCAGCGAAAAAAGCGCACCATCCGTTGAAGCAGATGATGTGTTAGTAGTGAACGGACACAAGATTAAATGCGTGCTTGCACAAAAAGATCCTTCACAGCTCCCGTGGAAAGCACTCGGTGTTGAAATTGTTATTGAGTCAACGGGATTGTTCACTGATTCCGAAAAAGCAAAAGGACACTTGGCTGGCGGTGCAAAAAAAGTGCTCATCTCTGCACCGGGTAAAGGCGAA
>JBBINR010000115.1:0-1516 GCA_037443785.1 Ignavibacteriales bacterium
ATGCATGGGCATCTGCTCGGTGCGGCCGGAGCAATTGAAGCGGTGCTGACAATTCTTGCGTTGAAAGAAGGAACCATTCCACCGACGATCAATCTCACGAATCCCGATCCTGAATGCGATCTGGATTATGTGCCGAATACCGCACGGAAAAAAGAAATTCAGTACGCCCTTTCCAACGGATTCGGTTTCGGCGGAACGAATGCCACAATCTGTTTTGGGAAAGTATAATTTTTATCTATGTCAGCATCTCGAAAAATAAAGATCGGCCTTATACAAAATTCCTGTTCTTCAATTCCATCAGAGAACATGGCTCGTGCAGTGAAAGGAATTCGCGAAGCAGCAAAGAAAGGTGCTAATGTTGTATGTCTGCAGGAATTATTTCGTTCACAGTACTTTTGTGATAAAGAAACGTACGAACCTTTCACGCTCGCAGAAGCAATACCAGGTCCGTCAACAAATGAATTATCCGCCGTTGCGAAAGAACTGGGTGTGGTCATCATTGCATCGTTGTTTGAAAAACGCACCGAAGGACTTTACCACAACACCGCTGCGGTGATTGATGCCGATGGAACTTACCTCGGCAAGTACCGCAAGATGCACATTCCCGATGATCCAGCGTACTACGAAAAATTTTATTTCACTCCTGGCGACCTTGGATTTAAATCCTTCAAAACAAAATATGGAATGCTGGGCATTCTTGTCTGCTGGGATCAGTGGTTCCCTGAAGCAGCACGCTTGACCACGTTGACTGGTGCAGAAATTTTATTTTATCCCACAGCAATTGGATGGGCAGACGGGGAGGACTCACGCGTGAATAAGATTCAACATGATGCGTGGGAGACAATCCAGCGCGCTCATGCTGTTGCAAATGGAATCCCGGTCGTCGCCGTGAATCGTGTTGGCCATGAAGGCAACCAAACATTCTGGGGCGGTTCGTTCGTTGTGGGAAATCAAGGGGAGATATTGTTCAAAGCATCGCACGACAAAGAAGAAATTGCAGTTGTTGACGTTGACCTTGCCAAATCCAATGCAACGCGAATGCACTGGCCGTTTCTGCGCGACAGACGCATTGACTCCTATTCTGATATCACCAAACGATTTATAGATTAGTCCTCCCATCGACAATTACCATTGAACAGTTACCAATGGCAAGAAAAGAAAATGTTTTAGCAAAAAAATCATTTACATTTTCCAAAAAGATTGTGAAGCTATATCAGTTCCTTCATCAAGAGAAAAAAGATTTCATTCTATCAAAACAGATATTGAAAAGCGGGACATCTATATGGTGCAAATGTTGCAGAGGCTAACGGCGCAATTTCTAACCACGACTTCTCCGCAAAAATTTCCATCGCCTACAAAGAATCACTCGAAACAAAATATTGGCTCTCATTGTTGCATGAAACGGATTTCATCGAAACAACACTGTATAAAAGTCTTTATAACGATTGTGATGAGCTTTCAAAGATTCTTTTTGCAATTCTAAAAACAACACGAATTCATAATGATCGGAAGAGCA
>JBBINR010000116.1:0-2594 GCA_037443785.1 Ignavibacteriales bacterium
CACCCGCCTTTTCGAATGCTTGCTTGATGGCGGTATCCAGTTCGTAAAGAGCTGCAACAACCCGACCGCTGCGCGCTTTCTTTTTCATGTCAGTGCGCTCACCTGTCTTGTCATCAATGATTGTGGCCGCATCTTTTAGATCCAACTTTTCTACCAAGATGGTTGAGTATTGTGATGCCAACCGTTTGGCCAATTCGCGGTAGAAGTTCTTACGCTTATTGCGGGCACGGCGCGCGACATGCGCCGTTTCCTGCCAGTTCATCTTGTCCAGCTTGCGCCACTTCTCTAACCATTCTGGTGGTGCGATATCTGCGTGTTTGATCATCCAGACGAATCGATGCAAGCGCGACTGGGCCAAATAGCGCACTGGAAGCTTCTTGATGGCGTTCAACTCCGCTTCGATCTCTTCTGGATAGGATGATGGAGTCCAGCCCTTGAGCAAAGGCACCACCGCATCCAGTTCCATATCTCGACGCGATTGAGCTTGGCTGGACTGCTCAAGCATCGCTTCGATCTCTTTGGGCAAGGTGATGACCTCGACCATTGATG
Organism: Ignavibacteriales bacterium; assembly: GCA_037443785.1. Classification (GTDB taxonomy): domain Bacteria; phylum Bacteroidota; class Ignavibacteria; order UBA10030; family UBA8401; genus JAQUOA01. Next base: position 550 of record JBBINR010000116.1, read on the forward strand.
GTTCTGCGCACTCCGCGATACCCGCGATGTTGCGTGTGTCATCATCGTTCTTTGACCAGCCGAAATGGATTGCAACGAGTGGTTTCTTGTTTTCGGTTGACGGCTTCTCGGCATCCTCTGGGAATTTGACTTGGAGCTGAAGCCAATACTTGAAATCTTTGCCAATCTTACGGCGCACCAATCTGGCGAGGCCGATGTGTGTGCCCGGTGGGATTGGCCGGTTGTAATTCAGGGTCCCGGTCGCATAGCTTTTGTTCTTTGCAGCCCCGAGTCTGAAACCGAATCCACAAAAAGTCTCATGTCCGGCCAGCTTGAAGAACAGGTCTCCCCCCTCTTTTGCCAGCAAAGTTTCGCTGGGGACACCGCCCGCCTCGGTGAATTGGAGCGTCAGCGTGTCTTGCATGATCTCACTACCCAAGGCAAAGCGAGGCGCCTGGCCTTGGGTCATCGTCTTTTTAAAGGCATCGAGCGCGTTGTCCAGAATCTCGCCGGCCGTTCCCCAACCAAGGCCGTCCGCGACCGCCTTGCTTCTTTCCTGATAGGTGAGGCAGGCGGAATTCTTGCCGATCTTGGACAGGAACAATTCCTGCAACTCGCGCTTGCGTTCTTTACGGGTCACGGCCAGCATCTTCCACAAGAGCGTGCGCTTTTGTTGGCGCACTAGTGCGGCACGCTTCATCTCGATCTCATTGTTGTTGGCGCGTGCGGCAAGGAACTGTTCGGTGAGGCTGTTGATTTCAGCGTCCAGCGTCTGCGCCTCCTCCCCGGCCGCATTGAGGATGTATGCTTGTTGCTGCTCCATGACTGAGCGGATCTGGGCAATGATGTTGTTGTACAATCCACGCGCTTTTCTGATCTGCTCAAAAACAGGCCCGATACTTTCGCTGTCCATCCTGAGACCGTATTCGTAGACCAGAATGTTTGCGCCTTTTGGTTTTGCAATTTCAATCATTTTCAGCTCCTATCCCCAATTGTGGCACCGTAGCGCTTGGCAATGATCAAATTAACCTTCTCCACCAAGTCGGCACGCTTGAATCTCAGGTGCAGGTTGCCGTTTTTGTACGCCTTGGCCGCAAAGTATTCGTCCTCATAGAATCCGCCGTCCTTGATGCTGTTATTCATGGCACAAGACAGCGCCCGCTCTTCATGGCGCTTTCCGTCGAATGTCTTGAACACTCGGTCGATATCGTTGATTTCATCCTCGCCCTGCCCGTGGCGCAGCTGCAAACCGCGTCGAAAACTCGGCTCCACCATCCAAGTCATCACCACCTTATCGCCGATACGAAACTCATCGTTGGTCATGTATCTGCTGGATAGCCGCCGAAATACATTGACCACACCATCCTCAAACATCTTTTCGGCGTTCTGGGATAGGTCGATGAAGCTCGACTGCACGTTCTCGATGGTGAATGCAGGTGGATTCTCCTGAAGATCCTGGTCGAACTTCTTTTTCGACTGAGCATCCAGTAGTTGCATCAAGCCGGTGTGATCAAACGACTGGCGCCAGTACATGCGGTCCAGTTCCTTGATCGAGTCCTCAAGTCGGCCAAGAGGCTCAGAGCTTCTAGGCATCCCGTACTGGTAGAACTTTTTCATTTCAGCTTGTATCAACTGAAAGTGGGCATCGTGCTCAATGAGTAGCCTGACGATGTTAGCCCGGTGATCGCAGAAATCTGTCAGCGTCTGGCGCTTGGCCACGAAGGTATCGAACACGCTCATTTATTTTTTCTCGCGCAAGGCGGTATCTCGACCGCGCAACTCTGCCGCCTCTTCCCGTGCGGTAGACGCCACCTTACGCTCAATGGCAAGCTCGTTCCTTAGATTCTCGATCTCAGCTTCAATGCGTGGTATCGCCTCAAGACGGAGTTCGGCCTTTGCCTGCTGGATTCTGGCCTGTTCAGCAGCTTGACGTTCATTTTCCAACTCGGCCACAGCTCGCGCCAAATCAGCGGAAAGCTGTTGAATCTGCCCTGCCAGTTTCGCCGCTTCTTCTTTGTGGAAAGCAGCCTCGACCGTTAGATCACTAATTTCGTTTGCTTGGCGCT
>JBBINR010000117.1:0-1840 GCA_037443785.1 Ignavibacteriales bacterium
AAAAAGGGAATAAGTATAATCGAGTAGACGGCTCCGTCTGAGTTTTCAGACGGAGTGCGCCTCTCACACCACTGTACGTACGGGTCACGTATACAGCGGTTCGCAAAACAACGGTGAAATTTGGTGATAGTAGTCTGCAAATCGGCGGTAGCCCGCTTTTCGCAAACGTTCTTCGGTAACGGTCGTTTTCATCATCGGACTCAATGCCACAGCCCATCCGCCCATACGCGAACGCGACCACGAGTAAGCCATGCGCGGCGCAACACCCAATTGAATGTACGCCCGCATTCTCCGATTAGGTTTCTTCCAATGCTTCCAAATACAATAACGAAGTCGGCTTCGAATCCATGTGTCCAAAGCCACCAACTTCTCGTGCATGGCGGCATCTTTGAAGTAATTCACCCAGCCGCGCATCAACTCGTTGAGTCGTGCGATTTTCTCGCGCATGGGCGCAGGGTCGGTTTTACGCGTGATGTCTTTAATTTTGAGCTTCAATCGCTCAATGTTTTTCGGACACACGCGCAGTCGGTAACGTCCCTTTGTGCCGCTTTGGTAAGTGCTTACAAAATTAAAGCCTAAGATGCAACTGTTTACGGGACGAACGATGCGCGTTTTCTCCCGATTCACTTTCAGGTGCAATTGCTCCTCGATAAATCGGGTGATGCGGCGCAATACACGTACTGCCTCCCGCTTGGTTTTCAGGAAAATGCTTACATCGTCGGCATACCGAACAAAGCGTATTCCGTCTCGTTCCAATTCTTTGTCCAATTCATTCAAAAGAATGTTCGACAGAAGCGGACTCAGCGGACTGCCTTGCGGAGTGCCCTCCGTGCGAGGACTTTGCACGCCGTGAAGCAAGATTCCCGATTGAAGATACTTGCGTATCAGCCGTAACAACTGCTCGTCTTTAATCTTGGCATAAAGAAGGCTCATCAAACAGTCGTGATTCACAACATCGAAGAAATTCTTTAAATCGAGTTCGATGATGTCGCAAAATCCTTCGTTGATGTAATCCAATGCTCGGTGAACGGCTTGCCGTGCGCTTTTCCCCGGTCTGAAACCGTAACTGCACGGCGAAAAATCCGGTTCGTAAATCGCACTCAGAACCATTTGTACGGCTTGCTGAAGCGTGCGATCGATAACACTCGGTATGCCCAACAAGCGCGTTCCGCCCGAAGCTTTCGGGATTTCGATGCCCCGAACTTGTTGCGGACAATAACTTCCGTCTTCCGCGGCACGTTTGATACGTGCGTAGTTTCTCTCGAAAAATTCGGGAACTTCGCCCGTGGTCATACCGTCGATTCCCGCCGCACCGCCATTACGTTTTACGGCTCGTACGGCACGGTTAATCGTGCTTTTGTGCAGGATGTGTTTCAACAATTTCATAACCGATGTTTACTTATTCAACTATTCACTGCTCAAACATTACTCCCCGCGACCGTGGCCCTGCGGCTGCATCTCGGGGCATTGAGCGTTTTGCGTTCAGTCCTTCATTGTTTTGTAAGGCTTCCAAACTTATCGTTTCTCGTTCGTTTGGCTTGTTTCCGCAACTACTATGACCTCTGCTGACTTCTTGGCTTATAGAAACCGAATCTATTCCAAGACCTCCCTCGGTAAGACGTTTATCCGTTGATTCTATGCCCGCCGCATCTACACACGAGAAATTGACAACTTGCGGACTTCGTACAGATGCGATGCACTGAGCCTGTCGAAGTGTGCGTACTCATCCTTTCTCGCGTGCCTCCTATGCGGTTTCTGTTCGTCGGTACAGAATCTTGCAGTCTCGCTTACTTCAGTGTACGGGTCGCCCCGAACCACCTTGCGACTTGCTGTAATACTC
>JBBINR010000118.1:0-223 GCA_037443785.1 Ignavibacteriales bacterium
CGCCCAGCTTCCCCAGCCCGACCAGAGCCAGCGCCGACCCCACCAGCCCCAGCGTCCCGACGAGCGCTGCGCGCCTGGGGCTCGGCGGAGTCCGACCGGCTCCGGCCGCGAGGCGATCCAGCCCGCGGGCCGCGAACAGGCAGGCCAGGAAGCCGACGACCACGAGGTACTTCACCGGATAGCGAAACAGGGTGAACGGGAAGTGCGCCAGCACCTCGGCCGC
>JBBINR010000118.1:245-2913 GCA_037443785.1 Ignavibacteriales bacterium
CCAAGGGATAGGACAGCGGCCGCCGCCGCCACCAGCGCCGGCCCAAGCAGCTGGCGGCGCCCTCCGCGCGTGGAGAGCGATACCAGCGCGAGGGCGCAGGCGATCGCCCCGACGTGGAGCGTCAGCAAGAAGCCCTGTCCGTGAGACGAAGGCTCGAGCGGCCAGTTGGCACCCGCGGCGAACAGCGAGGCGAGGTCCCGCCATGAGGCCGACCAGACGAGCGTCTCCTCGTGCGTCAGCCCTGCGCTGTGCCGGGCGAGCTCGGCGCCGGGCAGCAGCGTCACCGCGGCCAGCGCCACCGCCAGCAGCCCCGCCAGCGCCAGAGCAAGCCACACGCGCGGCGAGGGACCTCCGCCAGGCGCCAATGCGACTGCCGCGCAGAGCGGCAGCTGCCAGATCAGCATCTCCGGCGCCCCGGCCAGGAAGGACAGCGCCCCGGCCAGCGCCAGCAGCGCGGCACTGGCCGGTCCCGGGCGGCGCCGCAGCTGGCGGGAGGCGGCGAAGAGGAAACCGCTGAAGGCCAGCGCCCCCGAGACGTGGGCCTCGGTGTTCAGCTCGGTGAATAGGGCGCCGAAGGCGAACAGCGCCCCGGCGGTCGCCGACGACAGCCGCGAGGCCCCCAGCGTCCGCGCCGCCAGCGCCGTCCCCACCAGCGCCAGCGCCACGTGCAGCCACTGCTCGACGGTCATCGCCCAGGTCGGCCCGCCCAGCAGCAGCGCCAGCAGCCGCGGCGGATAGAAGACCTGGTAGCTGAGCCCGGCCGCGAACGGCTGGCCCAGGCGCACCTGCGGCTGCCACAGCGGCAGCTCGCCGCCCAGCAGCGAGTCGCGGATGAAGGCGCCGTCGGGGATGAAGATCCGGAACAGGTCGCGCCCGGCCAGCACCCGGCCCTCGAAGGCCGGCCAGTAGACCAGGGCCAATCCCGCCACCGCGGCGACGGCCAGCAGGGCGATGAACGAGCGCCGCGACATGCGCCCATTATCTCCGGGCGGGCGCGGGAGGCCGAGGAAAGTGCCTACTCGGCGCGGGTGGCGATGGCCAGCCGGGCCAGCCCCACGGTCTTGGCCTGCTCCATCACCGACACCACCCTGCCGTGCGGAACGCCTTCGTCGGCCTGGATGATGACCGTGGTGTCGGGGGCGCGGGCGTGGGCCTGCTCGAAGGTGGCCTTGAGCTCGTCCTCGCTCTTGACCTCGCCGCCGACCAGCGTCCGGCCGTCCTGGAGGATGGCCACCACCAGGTCGCTCTGGGTGGCGCTGATCTCCTTGGCTCCGCCCTTGGGCAGGTTGACCCGCACCCCGGCCTGGCCGCCGGCGTCGACCAGCGCCGAGCTGGTGACCATGAAGATGATCAGCAAGACCAGGAAGATGTCGGTGAGCGGGGTGATGTTGATCTCGGCCACCACCCCGTCGCTCAGGTCGTCGTTGCCGCTCTCGGGCAGCCTTCCCATGGCCATGGTGCGCTCCTAGGCGGTGGCCGCCGGGCCGACCGGGGCCGGGCTGGCTTCGGGGGGCGGAACCGCCTGGACGGTGGCCGGCTGCTCGCGCAGGAGCTCGATGAACTCGTCGGCCAGCAGCTTGAGCTCGGCGCTCATCCGCCCGATGCGCGCCTGGAAGTAGTTGTAGAGCACCACCGCCAGCACCGCGACCATGATCCCGGCGGCGGTGCTGACCAGCGCCCCGCTGATGCCGTCGGCCACCACCGTGAAGCCGCCGGTGCCGGCCGCGGCCATCGCCGAGAAGGCGTTCTTGATTCCGATCACCGTGCCGAAGAGCCCGACGAAGGGGCTGATCGTCCCCACCGTCCCCAGCATCCACAGGTGATTCTTGAGCTTGAGCAGCACGTTGGCCCGCTCGCGGTCGACGGCGCCTTCGAAGCGATCGCGGGCCCCCTGGGCGTAGCGGGCGAAGCCGGTCAGGTAGATGTCGGCGGCCATCGCGCGGCTGCGCTCGCAGGCGGCGCGCGCCTGGGCGTGGTCCCCGCGCAACAGCCCCTTGGCCACCTGCTCATGGAGCACGCGGGCATCGGAGGAGAAGGACCACATGGCGATGAGCCGCTCGACCGCCACCGCCACCGCCACCAGCGAGCTGAGGGCGATGACCGCCAGCGTGTAGCCGCTGTTGACGACTTCCTGAGCCAGTTCGTGACCGGACATGGGTTCTGACCGCGACCTCCACCGCTCAGGGCACCCGGGCGGTCGATTGCTCCGATACCGGCGAAGGGTGGGCCTTATTCCCTTCGAGATCAAGGGGCTTGGCGCCTCCAACAGGGCCGGCCAGCCGGGGGAGCAGCGCGCCCCTGCCAGAGCTGTAACCGCCTGCCAGTGCAGAGGAAAGTCGATTTGGCCGGCCGCAGTTCGGGCTATGGTGCGTCTCATGATCAAGCGGGCGACACCTCGAACTCTTGCCCTGGCGGCGCTGCTGGCGCTGGCCGGCTGTCCGCGGCCGCCGCTGCGCTTCTGTCCCGAGGGCGAGATCGCCGACCCGCAGCTGCTGCTGCGCATGCTCGCCGGGCGCGCGGCGCGGGTGAGCTCGCTCAAGGCCGAGGCCAAGGTGTCGGTGAAGACGCCGCGGCAGTCGGGGAGCGCCGGGGAGTTCGTGGCCGTGCGGCGCCCGGCGTCGCTGCACCTGGAGACCCTCAACTTCTTCGGCAAGCCGGTGGCGGTCCT